>CAZNAW010000001.1:0-356411 GCA_964571165.1 uncultured Occallatibacter sp.
AATGAACGACCCAATCGGCCGTCGCGGATCGCTCAGCCCTGCCCGTGACCGCCGATACATGCTAGTGTGACGAACGGTTCTTTTAACTTGACTGGCTCGAAGTTAGGGCTAAACTTCGAGCCAGTGATTTATCGGCTCATTCTGAGCTAGTCGCTGATTCCCTCACCCAACCGCGAGCCACTCCCACTTCTCGGGCTTGCGCCAGCGACCCTGCACCACCATTCCCAGTCCCTAAAGGACATTCGCAAGATGATTCGTCCTTTCGCACGAAGATCGATCCCTGTCCTCGCAGCATGTCTCGCCATGCTGCTCGCACCCCACGCGGCCCAAGCGCAAGCGGGCTCCTTGATGCTGTACATCGACACAGTGGGTGCAAGCAGCGGCAGTGTTACCGGAGCGACAGTCGCCCCGGGCGCCCAGTTGACTGGAGCATGGGCCAGTTATAGCGGCTCCGTCTCTCCCGGTACCCAGGTAGGCATCACTTGCTATGAGTGGGGCGTTGGCCCCCAAACCACGATTTATCAGAACTCTTTCGTCTATACATCGCAGCAACTGTATTGGAGCCTCCCTGCTTGGACACCCACGGCCGTCGGAACGTATACAGTCCAGTGCGGCGTGCTCATCGGCAGCACAAACGTTTTAAGTGGGACCGTCCAAGTGCCCGTGGCTAATCCCCCTCCGCCAACCTATCCCGGATTCATCAATCCAAAATATGTTGTCGTGGGCGTCATTTACGCACCGCCAGGTGCCAGCAGTTATGTCCAATACGCGGACACAACTTCGATTGGCAACACTGCTACACTTAGCAACTCATTCCAAAATGATGTGGGCTTTAGTGTCTCAGTGCAGGGAGGACTAGGGATCCCCGCGGCCGGCCTTTCCGGCGGGGGCGTGAAGCTTACATTCACCGAGTCAACAGATTATACACAGGGATCAAGTAGTTCCACGACCAATACTATTTCCCAAACAGCCACGATCGCATACAAGTTTCCCGGAACACCCACATTGTCCCCTGTGACCAACGACAACGACTTTATCTTGCTCTGGCTAAACCCTGAGCTGCTTGTTACCTACACACCCCCCGCTGGAAGCAACCCCGCTAGTCTACAGTGGACGGGATATGCCATGGACCCGAATGACCCGGAAACGGGGCAGCCTCCGCCGAGCGGACCGTACATTGCAGGGCCGGATATCTACGCAGTTCAAGTCGGGTGCCTCAACGGCCACATTTCCTGCCCGAGCACCCTGGAATGGTTGAACGGTGTAGAGGGATCCGGCTCGTATGTCACGTCGGGCACTCTCGCTCGCGGGTGGCAATCCGCTGCCAATGGATATATATGGCCTGCAGGGGAGCAGTCTGGCCTGACATTCAACGACGTTTGCCAGATTCTTAGCTTCGATCCCCTGTCTGTGACTCCCAGTCAATGCCCCACGCCAAACAATTACACATTGCTCAGTTCCTTGCCAGCCGGCACGACCTCCGACGGAAGGTTCACGAGGGAACCCGCCCCATACTACCAAATTTGGTATGACGTGGGCGGGGAGAACGAGCAGTACAACTTGGTGCAAACAAATACTCAGAGCGTATCCACTGGCAACACGAGCCAAGTCAAACAGGCCTTCAGCGTGTCTGAGCAGTTTGGGACCAACTTCTTTGATATATTTTCGAGCACAACCACGCTAAAGCAATCTGACACTCTCACTTGGAATTACTCAACGCTTAGCACACTCACTACAACCAACACATTGACAAACGCATTGTCAGTTACAGGCCCCCCTGATCCGCCGCCAACGTATGATGGACCGACCCAGTTTAATGCCTACCAGGACAACACATTCGGTACGTTTGTGTTCGTCCCTGTACCCGACTAACTTTTCTGGGCGGATATGAGATGCTCATGTTCGCTGTTATTAACCGCAAACCGCTCCTAGGCAACGGGGGCTGAAGCCCAAACCTTCCGCCCCCGACAGTTGTATTTTCGAGGTAACTACTAAGGACTAGCTATGGACCTTGCGTTACTATCTTTCCGCAGACCGCTCTCCAGTCTTTCCTGCCTGCTTTGGGCTTTCTGCGTTGCCCTGACCACAGCGTCCTCAGTCGGATGCGGTGGAACGGGTACGAATCCCGGCGGGAACACAGCCGTCACAGTTTTGTCGACGAGCACTGCGAATGACAAGTTTTTTCAATTTAGTGCAACCATGAACACTTTGACACTGACCAGCCAGTCAGGCAAGACGGTGAGCCTGTTAAACACGCCCGTCTCTCCTGAATTCATTCATGTGAATGGCACGGCGGAGCCTCTGGTTACGGTGAACATTCCTCAGGGCACCTACACCTCCGCCACCGCGTCTCTGGGGCTTGCCGACTTCACATGCGCCACTGTCAGCCCGACAACCGGTACGATTGCCACCGACCAGTTCAGCTACGATCCAGTGCCAGCCGACGATGTTAGCGTCAGCCTGCCTGACCCTATCACGGTCATCGGCAAGAGCATGGTTCTTTCGCTCAATTTGCTGGTGTCACTATCGGCGAGCTACACGAGCTGCTATACCACAGGCATTGAACCCTTCACGCTTACGCCGAACTTCTCTATAACTCCATCGGCCATCTCCACCCAACCGACAAGCAGCCGCGATGGGAAACTAAATGGCCTGGAGGGAGTGGTCGCATCGATTAATAGCGCAGAGAGCAGTTTGATTGTGAATTCAGTGGATAATTCGAACAACTGGCAGGTTGCGTTTAATGGCAGTTCCGTGTATCAGGGCATCACTGGCCCGTCACAGCTTGCCGCCGGCATGGTCGTGGATATGGATGCCTCAATTCAGGAGGACGGTTCGCTGCTGGCAACGCGCATTGCAGTCTATGACACCGATGCCACAGACGTGAGCTTATGGAGTGTGCCGATGATTCGCATGAACACCTTCGGGCCGCAGGTGAACGTCGGAGATCGTGAGGGAATCGGTCCCCTGCTTTTAGGCGATGGTGCGCCAGTTGATTTCAGCAAGTCGGCCTTCAATATATCTGGACAGCTGACAAATCTGGCAACTCTTCCGTTTCCTGCAGAATTCACCGGGGCGAATATGGTCGCGGGCCAGAATATTGAGCTGACATTTCACGCGCCTAACAACTACTCCCCCAGCGACTACGGCTTTCCCGCAGCCACGATTACACTGCTGCCGCAGACCATCAACGGTACGGTCGGCGCGGTCTCCACGAGTGGTGGCTTCACCACCTACACTGTCACGCTTGCGGCTTACGACCTGTTCCCCAGCCTCGCGGTGCAGGTGGATCAAGCCACTTTGCTGACGAATCCAGGTAGCGTTGTTGTTTATGCGGACAGCAATACGCAGTTGCTCAACACCAGCCCCATCGCCGTAGGCAGCGTCGTGCGCTTCTACGGGCTGGTCTTCAACGACAACGGAACGCTGCGCATGGATTGCGCACAAATCAATGACGGCGTAGCGGAGTAGCCGGGTGCCCCCAAGCCTCGCCTCCGAAACCTGGGAAGGCAAGCACTCCGGTCCCTCGTATTCCAGGACGTTCCCTTTCACTGGCTCAAGACAGACTCCACGGTAACCGCGAAGAAGGCGTGCCCGAATACCGTGGGATGATAGGTATCCCAAAAAAGTGTGTGGTCCGGGTCGGCGCAAACCGTTTCAGTGACTGTATTCAGGCAGGGTGTGGTGACATTGGTGAATCCGAAATGGGTTGCATCCGTTTGAATCGCCTGGAAGAGCGTGAACACATTGATGCGCCGGATCCTGATTCCTTCCAGGAGCCCTTCCACGGCCAATAGATCGTTCAGGGACTGGTTGGTGGCCGCGGACGCCGCGTCGGCAAAGCTCGGATTGGCCTGCGCCGCCGGCAACAAACCCACATTGAACAGATCCGGCACAAGGAAATTCCGGGCGCCGGCGCGGCGCAGCAATAACTCGCTCTCCGAGATGCCCAGCGCGATCTGGAATCCAAGTTGTTGCGCTGATGCTCCGCTGGCAAGGTTTCCGATGATGTCGTTGCCTCCGCCTTCCAGAACGTAGAGCGCGTTGGGATCGGCCTTGCCGCCATGCTGGCTCAAGTAGAGGCCAACCTGCTCGGGTACATCAGGGATGGTTCCCGCGGCCGTCGTCTGGGGCGCGGTTACCCAGGCTCCGCCGAAAGCGTAGTCGGTGCCGCCTGCCAGGGCTGGGAGCATCGGCAGTCCCAGGGCGCTCGCGACATGCTCCACCCATAGTGGTCCATTGGAGAACCTGCCCTTGTAGTAGGGCGGCGACAGGGGTTCGGCCCCGCCGGTGACGATGTAGATGTTGCCCACATCGCAGTAGCTATCGCCGAACACATAGATAGCGTCGTAAGCGGGCTGCGCGGCATGGGCCGCCAGCGTAAGGAAGGCCAGGCAGGCAAGAATCGTGCATGCCCAGATTCTCTTGGGGAAAGGCATGTGAATTTCTCCTTTTGGCGTTTGAAGTTCCGGGTCCGGTTCTGGGCTGCGGGAAACGGGGGGAGCGCAGCCAATCCCGGTGTGGTTGCACTGTAACCGCAAAACATGAAGATGTAAACAAGTCTGGTATTGACCTGGGTATTGACCTGATCGATCTGTTCGATTCGCACCAAGCCGGGGACTTATAGACCGCCATTTCGCCCAAAAACAGCGTCTCGCTCCTCTTCAGCCATCTCGCCTGCTGGGCTGGGCTGCCGCAGCTCTCTACTGCGGCGCCGCGTACTTTGCCCCAAATTGCCGTAGTTTGGCAAGCGTCGCCGCCGTCTGTCCGGAGTCGATGGCCTCTGCCCCCTGCGCAACGCCCTCCTTCAGATCCCTGGCCAATCCGGCGGCTACCAGCGCCGCAGCGGCGTTCAGCAGCACAATGTCCCGCCGCGCACCGGGAATGCCGGTGAGCACGTCATAGAGCAGGGCGGCGTTGGTTGCTACATCGCCGCCGATGAATTGATCCAGCGTTGTGCGGGTCAGCCCGGCCATCTCCGGCGTCACGCGGGCGGCCTTCAAGGTCGACTCGCCGGTCGCGGACTCCTCGACGCGCGCCACCACGGACTCACCGGTGGTGGTCAGCTCGTCAATGCCGTCGGTCCCGTGCACGACAAAGGCGCGCCTGGCTCCAAGAGCCGCCAGTGTGCGTCCCACCAGCAGCACCTTGCTGGGCGCCAGTACGCCGATGACCTGCGTCCGCGCCCCGGCCGGGTTGGTCAGCGGCCCGCAGAGGTTGAAGATGGTGCGAAACCCCAGCGCCCGCCGCAGTGGACCCACGGCCGCCATGGCCGGATGGTAGAGCGGCGCAAACAGGAACATGAAGCCGGTCTCGCGCAGGCACTCGACGGCCAGCTCCGGCCCCAGCGCAATGGGCACGCCCAACGCCTCCAGCACGTCGGCGGTACCGCACAGCGAGGTAACCGCGCGATTGCCGTGCTTGGCTACTTTGGCCCCCGCCGCCGCCGCCACCAGCGCTGCGCCCGTCGAGATGTTGAAGGTCAGCGGACCTCCGCCGCCCGTGCCCACCACATCCACCAGTTCGTCCCGCTCCTCAGGCGTCAGCGACAGCGGCGTGACGCGCTGGCGCATCACCTCGACAAAGCCGGCCAGCTCCGGCGCCTGTTCGCCGCGGGTGGCCAGCACAGTCAACAGCGCCGCGGTTTCCACCTCCGGCACGTCCCCGGCCAGGATCTCTTCCAACACCCCGGCCGCCTGTTCGCGGGTGAGTGCCGCGCCGTCTTCGGCCAGCGGCCTCAAAAGCTCTTTCAACACGGTCATATATCTCCATGGTAATGGTGTGCCGCGCACTGCCGCATCTTGAGAATGCCGCAGCTTCCGCGTTTGCCCCTCCTTTGGCCAGCGAGATAGTATTTGCTTACCGCTGGCACGGTCTCGCGGGCGCGGAGTCCACTGGCCCCGTTCCCGATTCCTCAACCACAGCGGACGTGGGCGGTCCCAAGCAAAATGAAGATTCACGAGTATCAGGCAAAGGAAATCCTGGCAAGATACGGCGTTGCCGTGCCCAGGGGCGAAATGGCCAACACGCTCGAAGAAGCCAATGCAGTGGCTCGCAGGCTTTTTGCCGAGGGCGCTGGTGGCGTCGTGATCAAGGCACAGATTCACGCCGGAGGCCGCGGCAAGGGCGGCGGCGTGAAGGTGGCCCGGACCCGCGAGGATGCCGAGTTCCACGCCAAGAACATCCTCGGGATGCAGTTGGTCACCCACCAGACCGGCCCGCAAGGGCAGAAGGTGCAGCGGCTGCTCATTGAGGAAACCGCGGCCATCGATCGTGAGCTTTACCTGGGCATTGTGCTCGATCGAGCGACGGGCAAGCTGGTCTTCATGGCCTCTCAGGCCGGCGGCATGGAGATTGAAGAAGTGGTCGCCAAAACCCCCGAAGCCATCTTCAAGGAGACCATCGATCCGGCTGTGGGTTTTGGCGCATGGCAGGCTAGGAAGCTGGCCTTTGCCCTGGGCCTCAAGCCCACGCAGATCACCCACGCTGTAGCCTTCCTCCAGAGCCTTTACAAGGCATTCATTGATACTGACGCTTCGCTCGTAGAGATCAATCCCTTCATCACCACCAAAGATGACAAGCTCTTCGCCCTCGACGCCAAGATCACCTTCGACGACAATGCTCTCTTCCGCCATCCTGAGATCAAGGCCCTGCGCGACACCGCCGAAGAAGACCCACTGGAAGTCGAGGCCAGCAAATACGCCCTCAACTACATCAAGCTCGACGGCACCATCGCCTGCATGGTGAACGGCGCCGGCCTGGCCATGGCGACCATGGACATCATCCAGTACGCCGGCGGCAGCCCCGCCAATTTTCTTGATGTGGGTGGAGGCGCAACCCAGGAACAGATCGAGCATGCCTTTGAGATTCTGCTCTCCGACTCCCATGTGAAGGCCATCTTCATCAACATTTTCGGCGGTATCCTGCGTGTGGACCGGTTGGCTACCGGCGTGGTGGCCGCGGCACGCAACCTCCACATTACTGTACCCATCGTGCTTCGCCTCGAAGGCACCAACGTGGAAGAAGGCCGCAGGATTCTCAAGGAATCCGGCCTCAACTTCCAGGTGGGCGAAACTATGAAAGAAGCAGCGGAGTTAGTGGTAGCCGCGGCAGCAAGCGTGGGGGCATAACATGGCAGTGCTAGTGAATAAAGAGACTCGCCTCATCGTTCAAGGCATAACCGGCAAGGAAGGTACTTTTCACGCCAAGGGCGCGGCAGAGTACGGAACGAACGTGGTTGGCGGTGTAACTCCCGGCAAAGGCGGAACTACCCACGAAGGCTGGCCTGTCTTCAATACGGTTCAGGACGCGGTCACTGCTACCGGCGCAAACGCTACAGTCATCTTCGTCCCTCCGCCGTTTGCCGCCGACGCTATTCTCGAAGCCGAAGACGCGGGCATTCCACTGATCGTCGCCATCACCGAGGGCATTCCAACTCTCGACATGGTCAAGGTCTGGGCCAAACTCAAGAATTCGAAATCGCGCCTCATTGGTCCCAACTGCCCCGGCGTCATCTCTCCCGGCAAGGCCAAAATCGGTATCATGCCCGCCAATATTCACAAGGAAGGTTCCGTCGGCATTGTCTCCCGCTCCGGCACGCTGACTTATGAAGCCGTGCACCAACTTACCCAGCGCGGCATCGGCCAATCTACAGCAATCGGCATCGGGGGCGACCCCATCATCGGTACCACCCACATCGACGCCCTTCGCCTGCTCAACGACGACCCGGAAACCGAAGCCATCATCATGATCGGTGAGATCGGCGGCTCCGCCGAAGAAGCTGCCGCCGAGTTCGTCAAACAGTACGTGAAAAAGCCTGTCGTCGGCTTCATCGCTGGACAGACGGCGCCTCCGGGCCGCCGCATGGGCCACGCCGGAGCCATCATCAGCGGCGGCCAGGGCACCGCGGCCGACAAAATGAAAGCCATGACCGCAGCCGGCATCCACGTCGTCGTTTCACCAGCCGAAATCGGCGCAACCCTCGCCCGCGTCATCGGTAAGGCATAGGCCCTATTTCCCACGCAGAATCTCAAAGGAGCAAAGCAAGTGGCGCAACGCACATTCAGCATCGTCAAGCCCGACGCGGTTCGCAACGGCTGCACCGGGGCCATTCTCGCCGAGATCGAAAAGGCCGGTTTCCAGATCATCGCCATCAAGAAGCAATCCATCTCAAAGGAGCAGGCCAAGGGCTTCTATCACGTGCACAAAGAGCGCCCCTTCTTCAACGACCTATGCGCCTTCATGTCGTCCGGCCCGCTTTTCCTGATGGTTCTGGAGAAAGACAATGCCATCGCCGACTTGCGTACTCTGATGGGCGCCACCAACCCCGCCAACGCGGAAGATGGTACCATCCGCAAAAAATTCGCCGGTTCGATTCAGGAAAACGCCATTCACGGCTCCGACGCCGAAAACACCGCCGCTTTCGAAATCGCTTACTGGTTTGCGGGGTATGAACTCATCTGACGGGAGGCGCTGCGCTCAACCGAAGAGATCGTCGATCTTCTTTCGCAGCGCGGCGACTTCCTGTTGTAACTCGGCAACTGTCCTCTCTAATTGCGCGATTCGCTCCTCGTGCCCCGCATCTTCACCGGCCTCGCACCGCACTATGGCAGTCTCAGCCCCAACAGCAGCCGCCGTCTCCACCGCCCCCGAAAGCAGATGCGCGTAGCGCGGCTCCTTGGTTCCCGGCTGACGCGGCAGGACAGCTACCAGCGCGGGCTCCCGCTCCATCAGTTTCTGCAACCCGGCCAGCACCTCGCCGATCTCGTCGAACCGGTGCATCCGCTCGGTGCGCCCGCGCAATTCGCCCGGTGTTTGCGGCCCCCTCAGCAGCAGCACGCAGAGCAGCGCCGTCTCAGCACGGCTGAAGTTGAAGGCCTCGCCCAGCCAGTGCTCATACTTGGTTACGCGCCCGTCCGCACCCCGTGTGCGCCCGGCCAGACGCAGGTCTTCCAGGCCGTGCAGAGCCTGCCGCACTGCCTCCTCATCCAGATCCATCACCGGATCGCGGTTTGACCGCTGGTTGCAGGCGTTGAGCAGGGCGTTGAGCGACTGCGGGTAGTAGTCCGGCGTTGTCACTTCCTTTTCAACCAGAGCGCCCAGAACGCGGGCTTCGGCGGCGGTTAGCACAATCGGTTCATTCGGCGGCATACGTCCATTCTCCCACCGCCCACGTCGCCCAATTGACCCTTACGGCGTCTGCACCGGGAACGAATCGGTAACTGATCCAGCCGAAACGCACAGTTTCCTCCTAATTCATGACCCATCCCCTGCCGCGCTCTGCGATACTGATTTGTTATGCCAATTGCCGACCTGCAACAAGCAGCCCAGAAAATCGCCGGATTCCTCACAACCCTCAATAAACTCGGCGGATTGCGCCTCAAATACCGCATCACGGCCGGCGACGGCGCGCGGGACCCACTGGGCCTCGAGGCCCGCGTAATTTACGTGGAGCTTGCCGGCCCCGACGTTCCGCTCGTGACCCAGCACAATGGCGAACTGCTCCGCGCCCTTGAAACCATCGCCGCGCAGATTCTCCGCCTCGACCAGCGTGAGCATGACCTTGTCAGCTTTGATGCCGACAATTTCAAAGCCCTCCGTGCTCAGGAGCTCCGCATGGCTGCCGAGACCGCGGCGGAGAAGGTCCGCAAATCCGGCATCCCTTACAGCTTTCCACCCATGAACAGCCGTGAGCGCCGGCTCCTGCATCTGGCCTTTCGTTCCCTCGCAGGCGTTGAAACGGCCAGCTCCGGCGAAGGCCAGGACCGCTTCCTCGTGGTCTATCCCGAGGGCAAGACCAACCTTCCCGTAACCCCGCCCGTAAAGCCCAGAGGCTTTACCCGCAGGTAGTCTGTCTCTCCGCGCCTCTTCAGCCTTTGCCGCGAGTTTTGGCCGTGCTCGTTCCCTGGCCCGTGCCCGACGCCGCCTGCTTGGTGGCAATCACATGTTCCGTAATCAGCTCGGTTTGAAACCGGTTGATCGTGTCCTGGTCAGTGAAGACGGACTGCGTATTGTTTTGCGCCGTGTATCCCTTACCCGGATTCACCGGTCCCGGCGGCGTTTTGGGCCCGGATACAAGCCAGGTGCCATTCGGGAAAATGCCTTCGCCAGAGGTCGACCAGTTCGTCGAGCCCTCCGCGCCTACCTTACCGTCTGCCACAAAGCCCTTCGTGTGGCTGATCTGGCCGGTCAGCGAGTTGCCGACGACAAAATGCGTGTTGAACGCCGCGAGATTGTTTGCCTTGTCTGCCGCAATCAGCGCCTTCTCGTGCGGGCCATTCGCCTGGCTCTGGTCCAGCGTGATCATCATCGTCACCGTCGGGTCGAGTACCTTTTGCATCAGGATGGCATTCAACTCATCGTCGTCGTAGCCATACATATTCAGATAAAGTGAAACTCTCACCCGCGATAGGACATACTTCAAAATCTCGTGCACGTTGTCGCGGCCCACATAGAAAAGATGAAAGTCCCTGCTGGCCGTGTTCGAGTACACGCCTTCCCGCGTAAATTGCTGCAGATCGGGAAGTTCAAAATCCTGCAGGCTCTGGCCAAGCTGGCTGGTGGCGTTCACCAGATCAGTCCTCTTCACTCTTCCGGCTACGGAGTCATGGGTTTGCATAGGGGAATCTCCTTCGTTCGCGCTGTGGAATGCATTGACTTAGCTTCGGGAGCAAACTTCCATCCCGGAAGCACAGGCTGGCAGGCATCATAGCGCCTATTCTGAAAGGCCGCAATTGATTTTCGATCTGTCTATGCCGTCCGGGAGACTGCGCTGTTGCTGCCCTTGCCCACGGATGAGAGAGTGGCTTAATCCGGACACGGCTTTTGCCGGAACAAAGAAGCCCACATCTCAGATCTGAGACATGGGCTTCACTTCTTTCGCTTGCTCGCCGGCTCGCTATCCGTTCAACAGTTCCTGCAGTTTGTTGAGCGTACGGTGCAAGTCCTTGTCGGTCCGGCGCAGTTCGTCGATTTTGGCGATCGAGTGCATCACCGTGGTGTGGTGCTTGTTCCCAAACTGGCGCCCGATCTCTGGCAAACTCGCCTCGGTCATCTGCTTGGCCAGGTACATCGCAATCTGCCGCGGTACCACCACATTCCGCGAGTTGTTCTTCTGCTTCAGATCGCTCACCCGCATCCCGAACTGTTCCGCAACAGCGCGCTGAATCGCCTCGATGGTAATCTTGCGCACCTGCATGTCAATGAACTGCTTCAGGCACTGCTGCGTCGATGCCAGCGTAATCTCCATGCGGTTCAGGTGGCACCAGGCGATCAGCCGCACCAGCGCGCCCTCCAACTCACGCACGTTGGTGCGCACATTCGAAGCCACGAAAAGCGCAACGTCGGTGGGAAGTTGCACCTGCTCGCTCTCCGCCTTTTTCTGCAGAATCGCCACCTTGGTTTCAAGGTCCGGAGGCTGGATGTCGGCGATCAGGCCCCACTCAAAGCGCGACCGCAGCCGGTCCTCGATCTCCGCCAACTCCTTCGGCGGCCGGTCAGAGGCAATCACAATCTGCTTCATGCTCTCGTGCAGCGCATTGAACGTGTGGAAGAATTCCTCCTGCGTCCGCTCCTTCTGTGCAATGAACTGGATGTCGTCGATGAGCAGCACATCGACCGTGCGGAAGCGATCACGGAAGCTGGTCATGCGGTCGTTGCGCAGCGACGTGATCATCTCGTTGGTAAACTTCTCAGCCGATACGTAGCAAATGCTGGATACCGGCTGGCGACGCTTCACCTCATGGCCAATGGCGTGCATCAGATGGGTCTTGCCCATGCCCACACCGCCATACAGGAAGAGCGGATTGTAGGCCTTCGACGGCCGCTCAGCCACGGCAAGCGCCGCAGCCCGCGCAAACTGGTTGCCGTTGCCGATCACGAAGGCGTCGAAGGTGTAACGCGAATTGAGCTGCGCTGCGGACCACCAATCGATTGACTGCTGCACCGGCATGCGCGCAGGCGCCGCGGGCGGCGCTGTCGGCGCGTGCGTCGGCACCGGGCCAAACCCTCCATCCTTGCGCTGCGGCGGAATGGAAGGATCCTCCTCGGCGGTCACGAAACAAACGTCGTCGAACTCCAACGACTGCAGGTCGATCGCCTCCTGAATCAGATCGCCATACTTGTCGCCGATGTGTTGGAACTCAGGCGACGGCACGCGCACGTAGAGCGTGCGGCCCGCGGCATGGCTATACCGCGTGGGTTTGAGCCAGGTCTCGAACGACTGGCGGATGACCTTCTTTTCCAGTGCCGCCAGAATCTGTAGCCAGGGATTGAGAACCGTTGCCGGAGACGTTGCGAATACCATCGAGCTGATCCTTGCCTGCGTCGCCTCACTGCTTCGGGACGGGTTTATCCGCAGACTTTAGGCAACGGCTCTCTCTTGGCGAAAAGCCTCGGGCCTCTCGTCCTGCTGCTGATCGCCGACTGCCTGGTTGCTGCTTGTCTGCCCCTGAATTCGACCTTGGGGCCGTGGATAAAACCCGCTCCGTGGGACGCTGGGAAACTTTCTTGAACGGACCCGATGGTAGCACATTTACAGTTTATTGCAATGCCTCTTTCACATAACTTTGCTTCAAGCTTCGCGAGTTGCACCAATGGTGGTGAAACTCACGGGTAAGGTTACTAGAGTCACAGCGGGAAGCACCCGGACCGCGCTGATTGCCCCGTTGAATCTCCCTCCCGATTTGGGTTGGCCAGACCCGATTTTGCCTCCCCGAGGCACTCTCCGCTGGATTCCTGGCCCAACCTGCGATACACTTGAGTATTGCCGTAAAGGCGCAATTTTTTCTTCAGTAAACAGGAGCGAATTTCCATGCCCAAGCGCACTTTTCAACCCAATCGCCGCAAGCGCGTCAAGACACATGGCTTTCGCGCCCGCATGAAGACCAAGAGCGGCGCAGCCGTATTGAGCCGCCGCCGCGCCATCGGCCGCAAACGTGTCGCCGTCAGCGCAGGCTTCCGCGACTAACCCCGCCTGACGCCCATCGCCAGAAATTCATTGGAGCCGGAATGTATTGCTTGAACCCATGGCAGTTCCGGCCCAGCCTATGTCCGGCATTGCCATGAATCCCGCGCCCAAGCCAGCCCAGCGCCAATCGTTGACCGGCGCGCGCCTATGCAAGCACGCCGATTATCAGCGTGCCTATGCGGCCAGCCGCAAGCGCCAGTCGGCGTCCATGAGCTGGTTTCTCGCCCCGCAACCGTCTGCGTATCCTGGCGCCGAGCACCAGCCGGCACCGCGCATCGGCCTCACCGCCGGCAAGCTTCTGGGTAAGGCCCACGATCGCAACCGCATCAAGCGCCGCATGCGTGAGGCATTGCGCCGCCACATCGATCAGTTGCCTGAGGGCTGCGATCTCATTTTCCATCCCCGGCGCACGGCGCTCACCGTCGAATTTGCGAAACTTGAGGCCGAGATTGTGCGTATCCTTCAGCAGGCAAAAGCCGAGGCAGCGCGGATGACGGTTCAGAGGCCGTCCTGCTTCTCTGCCCAGCAGCCAGACTTGGCCAAGCCTCAACTATGACGCGCCTGTTGCTCGCCATTCTCGCCTTCTACCGCCGCTGGCTCTCCCCGGCTCTCCACGCGCTCAGTCCCGGCGGCGGCTGCCGCTTCCAGCCAACCTGCTCAGAGTACGCCGCCGTGGCAATTGCCACCCACGGCCCTCTACGCGGTCTCGCACTCGCTCTCTGGAGGCTGCTGCGCTGCCACCCATTCAGCCGTGGGGGCCTCGACCAGGTACCGCCCGCTCTCCATTCAACCCATTCTCTCCACAAACCATTACCATAGGAATAGCGGCAGCCTGAAAGGCCGCCCTCTCTAACCGACAGGAAGTACCCTTTGCCCGAAATTCGCAATCCCAATCTTCAGACGCCAGGTTCCGGCGGTGGCAGTGGCGGCGACATGCGCTCCACGATGGCCTTTTTCCTGCTCATGCTCGTCGTCGTCTTCGGCTACCAGTATTTTTTCAAGCCTAAGCAGGCTCAGCCCGCACCCGCAGTCCAAACCCAATCTCAGTCGCCGCAGCCGGCCGCGCAGGCCGCCGTGCAAGGCCAGCCAGCGCAGCCGCAGTTGGCCGCCGGTTCCGTGCAACCAGCCGCGTCTGCCCCGGTCGTAGCCGCCGCCGCCGAGACTGAGACCACCATTGAGAACGAACAGTACAAGATCGTTTTCACCAATCGCGGCGCGCAGGTGAAGAATTGGATCCTGAAGAAGTACACAGACACCGCCGGTAAGCCGCTGGACATGGTCCAGCCCCAGGCCTCGGCGCGCTTCGGGCTCCCGCTTTCGTTCTTCACTTACGAACCAGCCCTTACCGCGCAGTTGAACCAGGTTCTCTATCAGCCTTCCGCCACCGGCCATCTGCTGGCCCCCAACGCGCTCACCTTCCACTACGCCGCCTACGGCCTGGATGTGACAAAGATCTTCCGCTTCGACTCCAGCTACGTTCTCAGCATCGAGACGGAAGTCAAGCGCAACGGCGCCCCGGTGCGTGCTTTGATTGCCTGGCCCGCCGGGCTCGGCGATATGGAAGAGTTTGTTCCCGGCAAGGCAAGCGGAGGAGCGGTACCAACACCTTCCCAGTTCTCCTGGTCCCTGGATGGAAAGCAGGACCAGCAGGCCTCTGCCAAGGTCAGCGGCAACGCCACGCTCGATCGGCCCTACCAGTACGCGGCTGTTACCGATCTCTACTTCGCCGCGGCGTTCCTGCCTGACTCGCCCGATCGCACCACCCTGATCACGCTCCACAACACCATTGACCTGCCCAGCGACGCCAACGACCCCAACAGCCAGAAGAAGCCGCACGATGTGCTCGGCCTCGCTGTGGGTGACCAGAGCGGCGAAACGCACCTCCGCCTCTATGCCGGTCCCAAGCAGATGGACGTGCTCTCAACGATCCACACCATCGGTGCAGATGGCAAGGCCACGGGGCCCACGCTCGAGCCGCTCATCCACTACGGCTGGCTCGGCATTGTCGCCAAGCCGCTCTACCTCGCCTTGCGCTTCAACCACCGCATGCTTGGCCCAGGCATCGACAATTGGGGCTGGTCCATCATCGCCTTCACCGTTCTCTTCACCCTCCTCATGCTGCCCACGCGATTCATCATGATGAGGTCCTCGTTGAAGATGATGCGCATTCAACCCAAGGTTGATGCCATCAAGAAGAAGTACGCCCATCTCAAGGTCAGCGACCCCAAGCGGGCCGAAATGAACACTGAGATGATGGCTCTCTATCAGCAGGAGGGCGTCAACATGTACGGCGGTTGTTTGCCCATGCTGGTTCAGATGCCGCTCTTCATCGCCTACATTGAAGTGCTGTCCAACGTGATCGAACTGCGCCAGGCCCACTGGTTCTGGCTCACCGACCTTTCCTTGCCGGACCCACTGCACATCCTGCCCATCCTCATCATCCTCACCATGTTCCTTACGCAGTACATCACGCCTGCCCCTGGCATGGACCCCGCTCAGCGACGCATGATGGCCTTCATGATGCCGGTCATGTTTGGCTTCATGTTGTGGCACTATGCCTCGGGGATGTCGCTCTACTGGGGCACCAGCAACGTCATCAACCTCGCGCTCCAGCTCGGCATCAACCAATCCAGCATGGGCAAGGAGATGCACGCCATCGCAGCCAAACGCGCGGCGAAAAAAGCCGGCGCCAACCCCAGGATCATCCAGGGCCGCCGATAAGCAATGCCTATTGCGGATTGTTGAAGGGCAAGAGCGGCGGGTTGTTCCTCTTGCCAGCCTGCCAAATCATTCCCCGTTTTGAAGGGGCGGGACTTCAGTCCCGCCCTGGACCCTCTGAGTCTTGCGGCATTTTCGGAAATGCTTTCGCTCCCCAGGGATCGTCTTCGACAGTTCCCATTTGTCTTCGCGGACAGGCTGCTGAATCTCCCATTCATCCCCCGGTTCCCGATCCCCCACTCGATGCATCCTGCCCCTTTGGTGTATCGTCCAATCCGTATGGCATTACCAAGCAGCGTCCCGCATCCCGCACCTGAGGCGGAAGAGGTTTACCGCCGCTGGATCCAGTTTCTCGATGACGAGTTCATCCGCCACAGCTCTCCGGAGAGGCGCGCCGAGATTGTGCGCGACCAGCTTTATCAGCTCTACCTGGGCCGTCCGCACGGAGGCAAGCTCAACCTGACGCTCACTTCCGAGCTGCCCGGCAATGTGCTGAGCCTTGCGCTCGACCCGGAGAACATCACCCTCGAGGCCCAGCACTTTCCCGAGGTGGACAATGAACGGTACAACCGGCGCAAGCCGTTGCTCTGGTTCTGGCAGATGTTCGACCGCTCCCCGGTTGGCCTCAACCACTGGCTGGGCCTTCGTTTCCGGTGCATGTTAGGCCGCCACATCTTTGAACACGTGGGCACTGGGGTCAAGATCTACCACGGCGTCGATCTCACCTACGGCTACAACCTCAGCATCGGAGACGGAGTCACGATTCGCCAGGGCGTTCTGCTGAACGATCGCGGTGGCATCACCATCGGCAAGGGCGCGATCATAGGATCCTTCGCCCGCGTCTACTCCCAGACCTACGCGCCGGGCAACTACGACCAGGTCACGCTCGTCCCCACGGTTATCGGCCCCGGCGCGCGCATCGGGAGTCACGCCATCGTTTTAGCCGGCCAGCACGTGGCGGCGGGCGAGGCCTTTGGCAGCTTCCCTTCCGACCGCTGATGAGGACCGACGACTCTCCATGCTAACCTGAGATTTCCAGCCTGTGGAGTCTTCATTTGCAATCCAGCGCCTTTATTATTGCCGTCTTTGAGTTCGTTCTGCTCCTCTTCTCACTCAGCTTTCATGAGTGCGCGCACGCCTGGATGGCCTCCCGCCTCGGCGATCAGACCGCCCGCCAGATGGGACGTGTCTCGCTCAACCCCATGGACCACGTGGACCCCATCGGAACCCTGCTTTTTCCCGCGCTGATGATCTTTGGCCCATTCATCGGACTCAACTTTTTCAGCGGCATGTTGATTGGCTGGGCCAAACCCACCCCCGTGCTTACCCGCAACTTTCGCAAAATCGTCCGCGACGACAACCTCACCACTCTCGCCGGCCCTGCTTCCAACCTGCTGCTGGCCTTCGTTGCCACTTTCGTCCTTGTCCTCGTCTCCGTTGCCGTCCCCGATGGCCGACTGCTGGTTCTCTCCACCTTCGTGTCCACGCTCCGCGGCAGCCTCACCCTGGACGCGCCTTCCCTACTGCAGGCATTGCTCCTGCTGTGCACCCTGGCCATTCTGATCAACCTTTCGCTCTGCTTCTTCAACCTCCTCCCCATTCCTCCGCTCGACGGCAGCCGCGTTCTGCGCAATATGCTGCCTTACGGCGCCGTGCAGGTCTACGACCGGATGAGCATATGGATCAGCTACCTGCTGATGATCTTCCTCGGCCGCTATGTGCTCATGGCTCTGCTCGGCCCCGCACTCGCCGTGGTCTTCTGGGTTCTCGTCCATGTATAGCGGCCATCGATAAAAGCCCCAAAACCGGCAAATCGGCGCACCATGACCCGCTAAAATCAATTGAGGCACTTTTTTCCCGGAAAATCGAAAAAACAAAATGTCTGAACCCACAATCTCATCGTCCCGTCCCCGCGTCCTCAGCGGCATGCGCCCCACAGGCAAGCTACACCTCGGCAACTACATGGGCGCCCTGGCCAACTGGGTCAAGCTTCAAGACCAGTACGAGTGCTACTTCTTCATCGCCGACTGGCACGCCCTCACCACCGACTACGCCGACACCTCGCTGATCGCCTCCAACACCATGGATGTGATGCTCGATTACCTGGCCGCCGGCCTCGATCCCGCGCGCAGCGTTCTCTTCCTGCAGAGCAAGGTCCTGCAGCACGCGGAGCTTTACCTGCTTCTGGGCATGATTACCCCCCTCGGCTGGCTGGAGCGCGTTCCCACCTACAAGGAGCAGCAGGAGAACCTCACCGGCAAGGATCTGTCGACCTACGGCTTCCTCGGCTACCCGCTGCTGATGGCCGCGGACATCCTGCTCTACCAGCCCAAATTCGTGCCCGTCGGCAACGATCAGACCGCCCACGTCGAGCTCACCCGCGAAGTGGCTCGCCGTTTCAACCAGTTTTACAAGCCCGCCGTGGCAGTGAGTTCCGACGGTGGTGAGGTGCTGCCCGAACCCCAGGTGCTGCTCACGCCCTCGCCCAAGCTTCCCGGCACCGACGGCCGGAAAATGTCAAAGAGCTACGGCAACACCATCCAGATGACCGATCCCGAGCTTGTGGTTCGCCAGAAGCTCAAGACCATGGTCACTGACCCGGCCCGCATCCGCCGCACCGACCCCGGCGACCCCGACAAGTGCCCAGTAGGCGACCTACACAAAGTCTTTTCCACGCCTGAGACTCTGGCCAAGGTCTATGAGGGCTGCCGTTCGGCCGGGATCGGTTGCATCCAGTGCAAAGGCTGGGCCGCCGACGCCCTGATCCAGATTCTCGAACCCATCCAGGCACGCCGCGCTTCTTTTTCTTTGTCGCAGGTCAGGGAAATCCTCGAAGATGGTTCCAATCGCGCTCGTTGTCGCGCCGAACAGACCATGGATGAGGTACGCGCCGCCATGCAGATGATCTCGAACGGCGAATCCCCCAGCCGCTGAGCTGGGTTCGGCTCCAGCGACAGATCGCGCGGCCTGAGCTACCGAGGGAACGCAAATGCTCGAAAAGATACTCCCGTGGTGGCGAAAGGCCCTGAATTTCGCATTCGAAGGAATTCGCTCGGGATTTGGCCTTTTTCCCGGGCTTTCGAAGCCCATACCCTCTGAAGAGGAAGTCTTTTTTGACCGCCTCGAACACGTTCTGGAAGAAACAGCATTGACCGATCCCGCCCCTAATTCGCAAACCATCCCCACCGCCCCAGCGACCGCAGCCGCAGTGCCTTCTGCCTCAGAACCCATCCCGGCACCAGTTCCCGCCGCGGTCATGGAACCAGTCGCCGTGCAGGCAACTGCTTCCGCGACCGCAGCGCCAAAGGAGTCCGGGCAGAGACTCGTCGCAGAGTCCGTCACCGGAATCGAGACCAATTCCGTCGCACGGCCCTTGGACGCCAATGAGGCCGCCTTGTCCGCCGAACCGGTTCCTGCTCCGGCCATCGAGCCATGTGAGCCGGCCATAGAAGCCGCTCCCCCGCCGCCGCGCAAGGCCAAACCTGCCGCAAGACGCATGCCCGCCAAAGAACCGGCCAGCAAGCCAGTCCCCCCGGTCGAGCCGGTCTCCGTCCCCGAGCCTGCTGCTGCGGTCGATCCGCTACCGGCAAGCTCCTCTGCCGTAGATACGTCCATTGCCCCAACTCCCACATTGCTGCTCGTCTCTCAGTTAGCCCCAAATCGTAATCCGGCTCAGATCCCCGCCCAGAATCCGTCTGCGACCAGGAGACCGTCCGACGCCAGCGACGATCTCTCTCCGTTCTCGGTCACCGTAAGCCAGGTTTATGACGGCCCTCTCGACCTGTTGCTGGACCTGATCCGCAAGCAGGACATCGACATCTACGACATCCCCATTGCCAGAATCACCGCCCAGTTCCTGGCCTATGTGAATCAGCTCAAGGCCACCGACGTGGACGTGGCCGGCGAGTTCATCTACACCGCCTCGCTGCTCATCCACATCAAGAGCAAGATGCTGCTGCCGCGTGCCCCTTCCGGTCCCGACGATGACGCCGAGGATCCCCGCCGCGAACTGGTCGAGCGCCTGCTGGAACACGAGCGCTTCAAGAATGCCGCCCAGATGCTGCAGCAGAAACAGATGCTCGAATCCGCGACCTGGTCCAACCCCGGTTTCCGCGAGTTCGCGGACGATGCCACCGCCGAGCCGGAGATCGCAGCCGATACCGTCGACCTCGTCCGCATCTTCCGCGACATTCTCGAACGCGCCAGCAAGCGCCCCATGTTCGACCTCGAAGAGGACAGCGTGACTGTCGGCCAGATGATCCGCTTCCTTGGCCGCCGCCTCACCATGGAAGACAAGCCCGTCGCCCTTCGCCGCCTGCTCAGCCACACGCGCTCTGAGCGCGCTCTGGTCGCCATGTTTCTGGCCCTCCTCGAGTTGGTCCGCCTACAGGCAATTCTTCTCCGCCAGGATCGAGCCTTCTCTGAAATCTTTATCAAGAAGCACACAGGTTTTGACGCCGTGATGAACGAGGGACTGACCAACGCCCTCGACGATTGGCGATAGAGTCGAAAGCAAATCGGAGCCATGATGGAAACGCTCGGCCCCTGTTTCGCCCGGAATTGGAAACCAACCTGCCGATGGGCGAATTTGAAGCGAATGTGCGCGGTAGAAGAAATGGCGAAGACTGGCAATGATCGCTCCGGACTCCTTTGGACGGAACTCCCGAAGAAGGCCAAAAGTGATCCTGAGCCGGCAAAGTACTTTGAGGCTGCGGAGCGCGTAATCGAAACGTACAGTGAGACTTTGCAACGGCTATCAGATTCTCGATATGCCGGCCCGCTGCCGTATCCGGTCTCCACCGCCGCTCCGCAGCCCCTGCCCTCTGTCATCTCGCATGCCAGGTGTAAAATCAATAAAGCAGAGCCAGTTTTACTGGCCCACCGAGCAAGCAGCTGCGTAAGAATGTAGTTGCTGGGGTTTTATGGACGCCAATTTATCGAGATCTTCTGTCTCCCGCCACAAGCCATCTCCATTGCATTTGCTTCGTAGTTTTGTTTTCGAGTTTGCTTCATGGAGGCCCAAGCGCCACCGGAATGATTCCGGCCGCTTTGGAAACTTCTAATGGCCGACTTGGCAACGATAGCTGAAGTTATGCCCGCAAGCACACCGGTACTTGCCCACAAGTTGAAGAAAGCGCCAAGCCGGACAAGCTTCGCGGTGTTTATGCTGGCGCTGCTGGCCAGCCTTGGCTACATTGGTTTCCACTTGGCGGCGGACCTCAGCAATGTGACCGTCCTCAGTGTCTGGCCTTATTTACTGCTCGCCCTGGCACTGCTGATCGCTCTAGGCTTTGAATTTGTGAACGGCTTTCACGACACCGCCAACGCAGTGGCCACGGTTATCTACACCCACTCGCTGGAGCCCAACATCGCTGTGGTCTGGTCGGGACTGTGCAACCTGGCCGGCGTGCTCGCCTCCACCGGCACGGTGGCCTTCGCGGTCGTCACCCTGTTGCCCGTTGAACTCATCCTGCAAGTGAGTTCCGGCGCCGGTTTCGCCATGGTCTTTGCACTGCTCATCGCGGCTATTCTGTGGAACCTGAGTACCTGGTGGTTCGGGCTGCCGGCCTCCAGCTCCCACACCATGGTCGGCTCCATCATCGGTGTGGGCGTTGCCAACCAGTTGCTTAACGCGCACACAGGCACCTCCGGCGTGGACTGGGAACAGGCCGTCAAAGTGCTCAAGGTGCTGCTCATCTCGCCCGTAATCGGCTTTGGCGCCGCCGCCCTGCTCATGTTGCTGTCAAAGAGCCTCTTCAAGATTCCTTCCCTCTATGAAGCGCCCAAGAACAACCAGCCGCCGCCGTTCCCAATCCGCGCCCTCATGGTGCTCACCTGCACCGGCGTCAGCTTCTTCCACGGCTCCAACGATGGCCAGAAGGGCATGGGCCTCATCATGCTCATCCTCATTGGCACCGTACCCACCGCCTACGCCCTCAACCACGCCGGCACCCCGCGCGATATTCAAGAGTTCATCGCCGCCTCAGAGCAGGCAGGGCACATCCTCGACCGTCATGTGGACAGAAACGGCATCCTTGGCGAGGATGCACGCGCAGAAGTCACAGACTACATCCGCACCAAGCAACTCCAGCCGGATACCATACTTGCCCTCCGCGAGCTGGTTGAAGACCTGAACCACGAAGTGGCCCTCTACAAGGCGTTCAAGTCGGTTCCCGCGCAGGACCAGACCAACGTCCGCAACGATATGTACGTGGCCGGCGAAGCCATTCGCCTGATGCAGAAAGACAATAACCCGGCCTTCACGCCCCAGGAAAACGCCGCTCTCAAGAACTACAAGAGCAAGGTCGACAAGGCCACCAAATTCATTCCCGACTGGGTCAAAGTCGCCGTAGCTCTGGCTCTCGGCCTGGGCACCATGGTCGGCTGGAAGCGCGTCGTCGTCACCGTAGGCGAAAAAATCGGTCAGGACCGCCTCACCTATGCAGAGGGTGCCGCCGCCGGACTTGTGGCCATGGGCACTATCTTTGCCGCGGACAACTTCGGCCTCCCTGTTTCCACCACCCACATCCTCAGCTCCGGCGTAGCCGGCACCATGGTCGCGAACGGCAGCGGCCTGCGCCTTTCCACTGTCCGCAACATCGCCGCAGGCTGGGTCTTTACCCTTCCCGCAGCCGCACTGCTCTCCGGTGTGCTCTACTGGCTCTTCCGCCAATTTGCCAGCTAAGCTGCTTTTCTCGTGTCAGTCCAGCGCCCGGCAATGCCGGGCGTTTTTTTTGCTCTGAAGCTGTGCCCGTCTTTTTGCAAGTCTTCCAATGTTACTTTTGCATCTTGAGTCAATAGAGCGGTTCTGCAGTTCCCGTGGAGTTTCTGGCATCGTGCAGGGTGGCTTTGCTTCCACCCCAGCGACGAAGACCTGTCGCCGGGGACCCCGGAAAGGAAAAAGCCACTCAGCAGCGGCGATTTCCCTCTACAGCAACTGGAGAACCGCGATAGCCGCACAAGGCGCACACAGCGAACATCTCGATGTTCGGCTTAATTTGTTTATTTTCTTACGAATAGCAATGGGATCAATGATTTGCGTTGCAAGCGGGCGGAGAGAACAGGATTCGAACCACGCGTACGCATCGGGGCACCCTCGAACTGTCCTGCTCCTCGGGCGCCATTCCGTGTTCAGGGCCACAGCGCTCTCACCTTATGCGTAACCTAGATGTGAAAATGCTTCAACCTATTTTCTTTTGCTCCCGCAATAATTCATCTCCCTTTCACATGATTCGTATATCCATTGCTGAGTCTGGAAGTTGCGGCCCCAGCACGTCTGGACAGAAATCCATCCCAAAGGTTTGGAGCACCCCACTATGGCTGATCTGGCGACGACCGCCCCCCGCCCCCCCGCCGCAGCGTTACTCGACAAGAAGATGAAGAAATCCCATGCCATGATCAGTGGAGCCATCGTTCTGGGTGCGCTGGTTATCGGCCTCGGCTTCATTGCTGTCCACATGGCCCAGGATCTCAGCGGTGTAACCGTCGTCAGCGTCTGGCCGTTTGTGCTGCTTGGCGTGGCCCTGTTGATCGCTCTCGGCTTCGAATTCGTCAACGGCTTCCACGACACCGCCAACGCCGTGGCTACCGTTATCTATACCCACTCCCTGGACCCCAACATTGCGGTGGTCTGGTCAGGCCTCTGTAACCTTCTTGGTGTGCTCACTTCCACCGGGACTGTGGCCTTCGCGGTCATCACTCTGCTGCCCGTCGAGCTCATCCTCCAGGTCAGCGCGGGCGCCGGCTTCGCCATGGTCTTCGCGCTCCTCATCGCTGCCATCCTGTGGAACCTGAGTACCTGGTGGTTTGGCCTGCCCGCCTCCAGTTCCCACACCATGGTCGGCTCCATCATCGGCGTCGGCATCGCCAACCAGCTCATGAGCGTCCACAGTGGCACTTCCGGCGTGGACTGGGAACAGGCAACCAAGGTCTTCAAAGTCCTGCTCATCTCGCCGCTTGTCGGCTTTGCCGGGGCCGCGCTGTTGTTCCTCCTCTCAAAGTGGTTCATCAAATACCCGGAACTCTACGCGGCACCGAAGGACAACACGCCTCCACCGTGGCCCATCCGCGCCCTGCTGGTGCTTACCTGCACCGGCGTCAGCTTCGCCCACGGATCCAACGACGGACAGAAGGGCATGGGGCTCATCATGCTCATCCTCATCGGAACCGTCCCCACCGCCTACGCCCTGAATCACGCCGTGACCGCGAATCAGGTCCAGGACTTCATTGCAGCCTCTGAGCAGGCCGGACACATCCTCGACCGCCATGTCGACAAGAGTGGCATCCTCGGCGAGGACGCCCGCACCGAGGTCACTGACTACATCCGCACCAAAGAGGTCAGGCCGGACACAGTTCTCGCACTGCGCGAACTGGTGGAGGACCTGAACCATGAAGTGGCTCTCTACAAGGAATTCAAGGCCGTTCCGCCAGCTCAGCAGACCAACGTCCGCAATGACATGTATGTGGCCAGCGAAGCCATCCGCCTGATGCAGAAGAACCACAACCCGTCGTTCACCAAGGACGAGAACGCCGCCCTCGCCAACTACAAAGGCAAGGTCGACAAGGCCACCAAGTTCATCCCCACCTGGGTTAAGGTGGCGGTCGCCCTGTCGCTCGGTATGGGCACCATGGTTGGCTGGAAGCGCATTGTCGTCACGGTGGGCGAAAAAATCGGCAAGGAGCACCTTACCTATGCGCAGGGAGCCAGCGCAGAGCTGGTGGCCATGTGCACCATCATCGCCGCCGACAACTTTGGCCTCCCGGTTTCCACCACGCACGTCCTCAGTTCAGGCGTGGCCGGCACCATGGCCGCCAATCGCAGCGGCCTCCAGATTTCAACCATCCGCAACATCGCGGCTGCCTGGGTCTTTACCCTTCCCGCCGCGGCGCTGCTCTCCGGCTCTCTCTTCTGGTTCTTCCGCCAATTCGCCAGCTAAGCTGCTTTCCTCGTGCCAATCCAGCGCCCGGCAATGCCGGGCGCTTTTTTTTGCTCTGAAGCCGTACCCGTCTCTTTGCAAGTCTTCCAATGTTCCCTTTGCATCTTGAGTCAATAGAACCGCAAATCCGGCCATTGCTTCATGAGGCAATGAAAGAATTGGAATCGACAACGAATGCGCTCGGCGTTTGCCGGGCTGTTTCAGCAACGCGTTCACGAATGCGCACGGCGCGGGCTGGTCGACTTCGGGGTGACAATAGGCAAGATGGCTACAATCAAGAGGACGATGATTGAATACCTGTATCTCGGACGCGTGGCTTATGACGAAGGATTGCGGCTGCAGGCGGAGATTGCTCGCCTGCGCCTGCAGGGGCAGGTATGCAATGTGCTGCTGCTGCTGGAACATCCGCCGGTGCTGACGCTGGGGCGGAACGCCGACCACTCGAATGTACTGGCTTCGGACGAATTGCTGGCGCGGCGCGGCGTGACTCTGCACGAGATCGACCGCGGCGGTGACGTGACCTACCATGGGCCAGGCCAACTGGTGGGCTACCCGATCTTCGACCTGCGCAGCCTGCGCAACGCGAGCGGCGGCCGGTTAGGGCCGGTGGACTTTGTGCGGTTGATGGAAGAAGCGCTCATCCGACTGTGCGGCGTGTTTGGGGTGAAGGCAGGACGGATCGCCGGGCTGACAGGCGTGTGGTGCGGCGGAGCTTTGGGGCAGGGCAGTGGAACCGAGCCGGAGCGAAAGATTTGCGCAATCGGGATTCATGTTGCGCGGGGAATTACCTCGCATGGGTTCGCTTTCAACGTGACGACGGACCTGCGCGACTTTGAGCTGATCATTCCCTGCGGCATTCCCGATCATCCTGTGACCAGCCTCGAGCGGGAGATGGAGCAGCCGGAGAAGTTGCCGGGGCTTGAGGCGGTGGCACATCAGGCAGCGCGGCAGTTCGGGTTGGTGTTTGGCGAACCAGTGTTGGCCGTGGAGAGTCTGGCGGCGCTGCGGGCTCAGGCGGAAGCGGCGGCCGGGGCCGGGCCGGAGTTTCCGGCAGAAGACACGCCCATGCGGGTTCCAGCCGAAGTCGAACGCATTACCCAAAGACCGGGGCACGCAGAGGACCGTCCAGTTCGGGCCTGAGTAGTCCTGGAGCCGATCCATCCCGAAAGCGGAAACCTGGTACGAACTTCAAGAACGATACCGGAACCCTGGAAAAACCGTACGTATTGCCGCCCATATGTTCGCCGTTCGGTTGCTTTATAGGCTGCGATTTATAATCCGGCTGAAGCCGGGCGCGCTATTGAAGTCCCATATCGCGGAGGGAGAGGTCCATGCCAACCGACGTCATCATGCCCCAGATGGGCGAGTCGATCTTTGAGGGCACCATTACCAAGTGGCTGAAGAAGGCCGGCGATCTGGTGCAGAAGGACGAGCCCCTGTTTGAAATCTCCACCGACAAAGTGGATGCGGAGATTCCCTCGCCTGTGGCCGGTGTGCTCAGCGAGGTCAAGGTTCCCGAAGGTGCCACGGTCCAGATCAATACGGTAGTTGCGGTGGTAACGGAGAGTGGTGAGGCCGCTACAGCAGCTCCGGCGCCGGTTGGAACTGAGGCTTCTACCGCGGCGGAGCCGCCCAGCGGCGAGTCGGGGGTGGGTCCTATCTCTGGCGGGACCGACGTGGTGATGCCGCAGATGGGCGAGTCGATTTTCGAGGGCACCATTACAAAATGGCTGAAGAAGGCTGGCGATGTGGTGCAGAAGGACGAGCCCCTGTTTGAAATCTCCACCGACAAAGTGGATGCGGAGATTCCCTCGCCTGTGGCCGGCGTGCTCAGCGAGATCAAGGTGCCCGAAGGAGCGACCGTCGGTGTCAATACGGTGGTTGCGGTGATTGGCGGCGTGGCTTCGGCTCCGGTGGCAGAGGGGGCGAAGCGGGTCGCGGCAGCAGCAGCGCGAGCGACGGATTTCGGCGCTGCGGTCAGCGAACCTCCTAGACCGAAAACAATGGTTTCCGCAGTCAACGCCGGCGAGCGCATCCGCTCCTCGCCGCTGGTGCGGCGCATGGCCAAAGACAACGACCTCGACCTCGCCCAGATTGCAGGCACCGGCTCGGAGGGGCGCATTACGAAGGAAGATGTGCTGCGGCACCTGAGCGAGCACGGACCTGGGAGCTCCCCGGCCACGATGCCTCCTGCGGCAACTGCGCATGCGCCCTCAACCCTGCCTGGCCAACTGGTTCCGCTGACCAAGATGCGCGCCATCATTGCCCGGCGCATGGTGGAAAGCATGCAGATCAGCCCGCACGTGCATACGGTCTACAAGGTGGATATGATGCGCATCGTCCGCATCCGCGAGCGGGAAAAGGCAGGCTTCGAGCAGCGCCACGGCGTCAAGCTTACCTATATGCCATTCATCGCCGCCGCCGTTGTGGAAGCACTGGGCAAATTCCCCATCGTCAATGCTTCGCTGGAAAACGGCTCCATCCGCTACCACCAGAACATCCACCTGGGGATTGCCGTGGCCCTGGAATGGGGGCTGATTGTGCCGGTGGTCAAGCAGGCTGAGGAACTGAGCTTCCTGGGCCTGGCGCGCGCCATCGCCGACCTGGCCAGCCGCGCCCGCGCAAAGAAGCTCAAGCCCGACGAGGCTTCGGGGTCCACCTTCACGCTCACCAACTCAGGCCTCTTCGGCGACGAGTTCAGCACGCCCATCATCAACCAGCCGGAGTCGGCCATCCTGGGCATCAGCGGCCTCAAAAAGGAGCCGGTGGTGCTGACCGATGCCGAGGGCAACGACACGATTGCAATCCGGTCAATGCAGCACTTTTGCCTGGGCTTCGACCACCGCATCATCGACGGCGCCGACGCCTGCAAGTTCATGGCTGAGTTCAAGAAGACGCTGGAGGGGTGGGACAAGGAGATCGGGTGAGTAGTCTTCAGAGATCGTGGCTATTGCAACACGACCAGAGCTGGCTCGATGGGCATTTGGTCCCACGTTCGGCCATCGAGGTTTCGGCCAGTCTTCTTTTTTTGAAAGCCGCCCCATTGCTTGAAGAAGAAGGGCGTGTCCGTGTTCAAGCATTGGTCCCGTAGGTCGGTAACCCATTCCGGATCCATATAACGTGCCCCAGGACCTGATTCCCCGCCGACTATGACCCAGTCGATTCCAAGCAAATTCAATTTGCGAATTGGTCCCAGCAATGGTTCCAGCGACAGGAATTTCACCGCAGCTCTCGTGTTCCGGAGATCATCAATTCGGTGAACATACTTCTCGCTCTCGACGCTCACGCCCATCCAAATGTGAGATTGCCAATCGAGCATCGGGCTTAATTTTCGCAACCGTTCTGAACGCTTGGTCAGAATCTGATACTGATGCCAATCCGCCCTCCGCATGACAGTGAACACTCTCTCAATAAAATCAAGCGGCACATTATCGTGGAATAGATCGCTCATAGAGTTGACGAAGATCCGTTTTGGGGATTTCCACTGGAGCGGTATTTCAAGCATCTGAGGCTGCAGCGTGACCTTGAAGCCGTTACGATAATTCGACTGTCCCATCGCTTGGAGACGCTTGGACAGCCGCTCTGCATAGCAATGCTTACAGCCAGGGCTAATCTTGTTGCAGCCCGTTACCGGGTTCCAGGTTGCATCGGTCCACTCGATTTGAGAATTATCGGCCATTTCAAAACCCCTGTCGTTTTCGGTATTTCTCGAAGATGTCGTCCACTATGCTCGCCGCGACGGGCTTTTGTGAAGCAAAATATAGGTAATAGATGACCGAATTTGTTTTCGTCCTCATTGGCATCGGTTCCGAGACGAACTTAAAGCCCGCCTTCTTCTTTAGACGCTCGCGCCAAGACAACTCGAACCGCTCATTCGAGACTTTTTCGGGGTCACCGAAAAGATTCCCAGAGCTATCATAGGCAGCGTCGAACCATGTTTGATCGCCCCAGAGCCGTGTCAGTTGGTCGATCTTGCTCTGGATAGCCTTATCCGGATTCAGCCGCAGGACGTTCCGGTTGATGTCCATGATCATGAAGTTTAGAAACAGATCGACCGAACCCATATGGCCAGCTTTTTCAATCACTTCCCACCGGAGGTTGATGTTGTATGGATCAAGTAGGCACAATGCCCGTCGATAGTCCTCGTACTTCGCGCGCGGGAAAACTCGTTCGAGAAGAATATTATTGCAGTCTTCACTGTAGATTTTCACATCTGCACGATCGCCGGCAATGTGCCTCAACTGTTCCGCGCGGCGCGGGTCTGAATCGATGAAGTGATACTCCGAAAACGGAGGAGTGGTTTTCAACGCGATGAGCGGGCTTCCATCCACGATGTCGCCAGTTGTCCTCGACAGATGAACACCGGGCCCAGCGAAGGCGTCAATATAAAGCCACTCAAGCCTTTTAAGTGATTCTCGGCGTGTCTTGTCGAGGATTTTCGCATAGGCCGCCGCGTAATCCTTGATGATGGCCAGCTTGACTTCTGACCATATGCCAATTTCGTCGTACTCGGGTATCACACGAGAACTGTACCAAATCGTTTGCGCCAACATGTCTTATGGATCATGGAGTGTACCTCTTTGTGCATCAGTGGCTATTGTTATTCGTTAGTCTCGCGTTTTCCAATCAGTGTGTGAGAAGTTGTGCGCGACCTACGGCGACGAAGTCGAGATCGGTCCCACAATCAATGCTTTTTGGCCCAGGCTAGGCCATCGGTGGCCTTACCGGTAGCGATCAGCCGTGTTACTTTCCACGAGGCAAGGTCGATTTCGGCGACCTCATTGCTTCCCGTGCAGGAGACGTACGCTGCCTTGCCGTCGGGGCGAACCAGAACCTCCTGCGGATCGGAGCAGACCGGGACCGATTGCGACACCTGCATGGTTTTCAGGTCGATAACCGCGACCTTGTTCCGGTCCGGGACGGCAATGAGCAGCCAGCGGCCATCCGGCGTGGGCGCGCTGCCGTAGCCAAGACCTTCGAGCGGAATCCAGATCTTGACCTGGTTGGTGGCCGTGTCGATGACGGCCAGTTGCGGCTTGGTCTGGTCAGCGGTGAAGACCCAGCGGTCGTCGTTGGAGATGGAAATGCGCTGCGTATTGCCGGAGATGGGGATGATCTTGAGGGTCTTGCGAGCCTTGATGTCGAGAACGGAGACGGTGCCGGGGCCGACGTTGGCCGTGTAGCCGCGCAGACCGTCGTGGGAGAGCGCGAGCATGTGCGACTCGGCCTGGCCGGTGGGGATGGACCCGATGATCTTGAGCGTCCGGGGATCGATGAGGGTGACCGACTGATCCAGTTCTGTGGTGACGTAAAGAAGCCCATCCCTGGGGCCGAAGATGGGCATGTGCGGGCGGACGCCGTGTCCGAAGTCGACGCTGCCAACCACTTTCTGAGTGGCGATGTCGATGACCACGAGGTTGCTGCCATCGGTGCCGGGGCTGCCCACGCCGGAGTCGCCATAGATGGGCACGTATGCGAAGCGGCCGTCGGGCGAGGCAATGACTTCATGGCCGGTGATTCCTCCTTCGGGGACGGAAGTGAGGACCTTTCCGGCAACCGGATCGACGATGGCCAGGCTTCGGTCTCCCTTTTGTGTAACAAGGAGACGGCCTTGCTGGGCATGAACGGAAACGACGGTCAAGGGCAACAGGACGACGGGGACCGCAAGTCGAATCAGCTTCAAGAGAACCTCCACAAACTCGGAAATGGCTATATTCCATGGGACACCGGAAACCGGGCGGGGCTGGAGCGCCGGCCCTACGCGTGCGCGGCCCATGGGTCGTAGGTGCCCGCGCTCCACGAGTGGCCTTCGGGATCTTTCACGGCGAACTCGCGGCTACCATAGGGAGTGTCGTGGAGCGGGCGGATGATGGTGGCTCCGGCGGCTACGGCTCGGGCATGAGCCGCATCGACGTCGGGAACCACGAGGTAGACGCTGCGGGTTTCCATGCCGCCTAACTCGGCTGGAGACTTGAAGCTGTGGCCGAACTCGTCGTCCTTGCCGGAGCCAAGCATGATCATGCCATTGCCCAGGGTCAGTTCGGCGTGGGCGATGGTTCCGTTTTCGCCTTCATAGACGGCGTGGCGTTGAAAGCCGAAGACCTGGCAGAGCCAGTCGATGGCGGCGGGGGCGTTGCGATAGCGATGGCCGGGGATGATGGTGCTGCGGGATTCAGGCATGGGGACCTCCGCGGGCAGAGTAACGCGAAATCTTAGCTGAGGGCAATCCCCAAAGTCGCGGTGGCGCAGCGGTATCCTTGTCATCATGCGCTTACCCGCGGGAGATCGAGAACTGGTGCAGATTGTGGAAGCGGCGCTGGCTGATGCGGCGCGGCGGGCAGGGGATTGGCTGGTGTGCCGGTTGGGGTGCACGCAATGCTGCTATGGGGCTTTTGCGATCAACCCGCTGGACGCGCTGCGGCTGCAGACTGGAATGGATTCGTTGCGGAGCGCGGACCCTGCTTTGGCGACGGAGGTCGAGCGGCGGGCACGCGCGTGGATTGGGGAGCAAGGAGAGGATTTTCCCGGCGATGCGGAGACGGGGATGCTTGGCGATTCCGATAGGGAGCGCGAGCGGTTCGAGGAGTTTGCCAACGAGGCGGCCTGTCCGGCGCTGGACCCGGCGACCGGACGGTGCGATGTGTATGCGTGGAGGCCGATGACGTGCCGCGTGTTCGGTCCGCCGATTGGCATGGATGCCGGTGCGGAGGAAGCCAAAGCACTCGGCCACTGCGAACTCTGCTTCATCGGCGCGACCCCGGCCCAGGTGGCCGCCTGCGAGATGCCGGTCCCGCACGAGCTGGAGGCTGGACTGCTGAACGAGATTGGCGTGAAAGGCGAGACGGTGGTTGCGTTTGCGCTGTTGCGGCAAGAAGGGTCGCCGGCTCGCGATAAACTGATGGTTGGACAAGCTGATGCCAACGCGCCCCTGCTGGGTTGAGATTTCCACCCGTTTTCTGGAAGAGAACTATCGATTTCTAATGAGCCTGGCCGCTCCTCACGCGGAGTTGCTGGCCATTGTGAAGGCCGATGCTTACGGCCATTCGCTGGCGCTGTGCGCTCCGGCCGCAGTGCGGGCGGGGGCTAGATGGCTGGGCGTCACCAGCGTGGAAGAGGGCGTGGCCGCGCGCGCCCTGTGTCCCCAGGCGCGGGTGCTGGTGATTGGCGGGGTCTTGCCCGGCCAAGGTGCGGCTGTGGTGCGGCACGGGCTGACCGCCGTGGTTTGGGAACTCTGGCAACTCGACGAGCTGGAAAGGGCTGCGCGCAAGGCGGGAGCCGAAACCGCGCCGTTGCCGATTCACCTCGAAATTGATACCGGCATGAGCCGGCAGGGCGTGAGTCCGGACGGTCTTGGTCCGGTTTTGGCGCGGTTTGGCACGGGATCGCCGCTCAGACTTGAAGGCGTGATGACCCACCTGTTTGCAGCAGACGAGGCGGATGGGGCGGTGACCAAGGTGCAATTTGCCCGATTAGACGAAGCATTGGGGCAGGTTGAGGCTGCGGAGTTGCACCCGGAGTGGTTGAATGTGGGCAATTCCGCCGCCCTGCTGGCGGGCCAGGCTGGCGCGATTGCGGATTTGGCCGCTCGACGCGGGATGAAAGCAATGCTGCGGCCGGGACTGGCGCTATATGGTTTGGCTCCGCAGTTTGAGCCGGGCTTCAATCCAGAGGATGAGCCGGAGGGCGTTCGTGCAGCGCGCGCCGTCTTGCATCCGGTGCTGAGCTGGAAGACCAGAGTAGTGGGGGTGCGCACGGTTCCCGCCGGCGCGGTGGTGGGCTATAACGGAACCTTTGTGGCCACCGAGCCCATGCGGCTGGCGCTGGTGGCAGCGGGTTACGCAGACGGGCTCGACCGGCGGCTCGGCAACCGCTTCAGCCTGCTGGTTCGCGGGCAGCGAGCGCCGCTCGCAGGGCGCATCAGCATGGATCAGGCGGTGCTGGATGTGACGGAGATTGACGGGGTGGAAGCTGGCGACGAAGTTGTCATTCTCGGCACGCAGGGGACGGAGACGATTACCGCCTTCGACCACGCCGAGGCCACTGGGACGATTCCTTGGGAAGTGTTTACGCGGATCGGGGCGCGGGTGCGGCGGGTTGCGATTTAAGAGCAAAACGAGCACTTCTTCAGAGAAGCCTAGCGGCCCAGGGCTTCCGGCGTGGCGACGGTAAGACCGGCTGCGCCCTGGACGGCGGCGATCATGGCTTCGGTTCCCATGCACGAGTTCAGCAGCATGTGGTAGAGGCTGCGCGAACACCACTCCTGCTGGTAGAACTTGCGGATGACGGCAGCGCGGCGCTTGTCAAAGGCGGCCAGGAGTTGGTCAGCATGCTGGGCCTGCTTGGGAAAGGCTTGCGTGAACCAGTGACGCTTGGCGGAAGCCGTGGCATAGACAAAAACGTGAAAGCATCCTGGTTGCCCGGCCAGCGCACAGGCCGCACCGCGGCCCACGAGCACGCAGTTGCCTTCTTTGGCGGCATTCAGAATTTCCTGGCGAATCAGCGACAACATGCGATCGGAGTCAAAGACCTGGTCCTCAGAAAGACCGGCCATGGGATAGGCTGAGTCGTTCCAGAAGACCTTACCGTAGCGGTAGTACCAGGGGTCGAGACGCTCGTCGTATTTGGCGGCCAGCTCGGTAGGCACACCGGCTGCGCGGGCCGCCGCGCAGGGCAATTCCGAGTCCAGCAGACGCCAGCCGAGGCGCTTTGCCAGATCGTGGGCAAACTCGCCGCCACGCGAGCCATACTCGCGCTCGACGGTGATGACACGGATGGATGCATGCGTCATGGAAAGATTTCCCCCGCGAGTGGAGCATACAACGGGACCCGGCATTTTGGCCAAGGCGTGCGTCTCGGCTGGACCCGATGCAGGCGCCCAGAACGGAATAGGCGCGGGAGGTGAGCTCTCCAGCGCCTATTCGCAGGTCTTCCGTTGGCCGGGAGCCTTACTGCGTGACTAGTTTCGAGGGTGGGTTTTGGGGCGTCTTCAGATGGCGTGCATTGGGAGCGGCCGTTGTGGTTGATGCGGATGGCGCGGACGGGAAGCCCGAGCCCTTCTTGATGCGCAGGTCGCCGTTATCCGCGGTCAAATTGATCTTCGTTCCGCCGGAACCAATGCGCCCGGTAACTGTCTTGGTTTCATCGCCGCTGATTGCCAGCCCGAAGTCAGAAACAATGTCTCCGTTGCGGGTGTGTCCATCCACAACGGCGGAGGCGTCGGGCGGAAGGGTAACCTCGACGTCGCCCTTGCCGTTCTTTGCTTCCACGCTGTAGTTTCCGGCCGGCTCGACGGAGATGCGGCCATCGCGGTCTTCCACGTAGGTATCGCCGTAGATCTGGCTCAGGTCAATGTCCTTGGAGTGCGTGACCACATGCACCAGTCCTTTGGCCTCGGTGACGCGGAGATCGTCGGGGTTCAGGGTCAGGTCGCCTGGCAGTTCCGCCAGTTGCAGGTCGGTCACGGAAGTGTGCAAGCTTACCGCACTGGAAACATTCTCCAAGTGCACATCGCCGAAAATCTCTCCATTGAGCGTGACTCTGCCTTTTATCTCAGAGAGGGTCAGGTCGTTGAAGTGGCCGTCGACAGTGATGTCGCCGTCCACTTGGTGGGCAGAGAAGTCATGCTTGTCGTTGGCCATATGCACCTGCACGGAGCCGGCAATCGCGCTCAGGTGCACATCTCCGTGGGGGGCTGAAATGTTGACGCTGGCGCCAAGACTGGCCGCGGTTACGTCACCCTTTCCGGCGTTTACGGTTACTCGCGCGGACCTGGGAACGGTCACGGTAAGGTTGAGCCGGCCACTGGTGTTGCTGTCGGATTTGACCAGCATCGTATTGCCGGTGACGGTCACATGGGGCGCCTCGGCGTCAAAGATCTTCTTGGCGTCGGAGTCCGAGTTGGCATAGGCCACTTCATGGGCCTGGACCTGAACGGAGGAGGTATCGGACGAGGCAATGCTCACGTCGCCGCGGGGATTCTGAATCTCGATGGCGGCATTAGCGGGAATCTGGGAATTGATTAGCTGCTGATCGTTGTCATGCTCGGGCAGACCAAAGGTGTTGAAGAAGTCGTCGCCCCGGTCACCGAACTCGGCGCGCAGCGGGCCCCAGAAATTGTTCCAGCCGGTAGCGCCAAAACCCAGGATCGCGAGCAGGATGAGGATGCCGACAAAGCTGCCTCCACGGCGCACGGGAACCTTTCGACGCAGGTCGAGCGCCCACTCGCCCAGCAGGGCCAGACCCGCGCCGATGAGCAACAGCGGCCACCAATGGGCATACCAGCTCCAAAAATCGCCGACGGCAATGTGGCCGGTAACCACCAACAATGCCACCACGCCAACGCCCACAAGAATGATGGGCCCAACCACGGAGGGAACACACGGGCCGTAAGCGCCCACGTAGTCTGCTTTCCAGACATGGCGCTGGGCCTTCCAGGCTTCCCGCTGGGCGCGCCAAGCGGCTCTTTGCTGCTCGCGGTAGACCCGCCATTGGGTCCTGGGATCGTACGGGGGAAACGGGGGCGGCGGACCGCCCGGAGGCATGTTTGGAGGTACGCTGCTCATAATTGCCTTTCGTCTGGATCCTTCTCGAAGTCATGCGATTCGGCTGGGACAATGGCTGTCGGCTGCCCTTGGTATTGTGCGACCGGCTGCCCCGGATAGGGCGGAATGCTCGTTCCCGCTGCAGGATCGACCGCACCCGGATAAGGGGCGCCAGGATAGGGCATTGGAGGATAGCCGCCATCGGCAGCCATCGCAGCCCGCTCGGCCAGCAACATCACGCCCCACAGAATGAGAAACAGCGGCCAGCTCTTGCTCCAACTCAGGATGTGCGCCTGAGCCAACAAGGCGTTGACTCCAACCAGTAGAAGAAATGCGGGGCCGCGCAGGCGGCGAATCAGAATATAACGGCTCATTTGGATCCTCCTTGCGAATCTCCAAGACGACGCACGATCAGCCAGACGCCCAGTGCGATTAGCGCCAACGGCCATGTGAATTCAATGATGCGGCCGTTGAATATATCCAAGCGGTCGAGTAAGAACAGCAGTCCGATCGCGATCAAAATCACCGCGCCGACCGGCTCTCTGCGCCGCCAATACAATGCGGGAGTGGGCGGTGGAACTCCGGGATCGGTAAAGCCGGCAACCGGGGGCGCAAACGGGGCCTGATAGGGACCCTGGTAAGGGGCTTGATACTGCGTCTGGTTCGGTCCTGGAGCGTAGGGCGGCTGATATCCTCCGGTTGCCGCGCCTGAAGAACCCGGATTCACGGCTCCGGGATTGGGTTGAGCCGGCGCTGCGCCCGGTTGGCCCGGAGAGCGAGACCGCCCGCCGAGGTTCAGCCAGTTACCCACCTCGTTGAGGCCCAGCGGATCGGGTAGAGGCTGGCCCTCGCACATCGCTTTGGCGGTGTGGTAGGCCTCAAACGACTGGTAAAGGCACCACGCGCCAATGAAGATGCCGAAGATGCCGTGGTACTCGGTGATGCTGACCAGCACCGCGAAGATAACCACGTGGATGAGGCCCTTGAAGAACTGGCCGTTGTACATGGCTCCCACGCCGGGAATCAAACCCAGCACGGCTGCTGCCGAGGGATGGGGCCCGCGTGAAGGCGGCGCGACAAAGGGCTGTTGGAAGGTCTGCCAGGCCATCCAGCACGGTTCACACAGAACCTGCCCACCTGCCGCGTTGCGCACGCAGTTGGCGCAAAGTGCCTTGCCGCAGCTTTGGCAATAGGCGGTTGCGCTTACACCAATGTGGTTTACGCAGTCCATAGAATGCTCCTTTCCCGTACTGCCATTGCGGAGCCGCCGGAATGCGCGGACCGGTCCTGAAATTTCAGGGATGCTTCAAAAAAATCGATGGAATCGTTGTGCGCCGGGCTGACGGACTCCTGCGGAGGATTCACGCGCGAGCCCCCATCCTTGTGACCGGGAACCTGCTTCGATTCGCCCGGCGCGGTTGGCACAGCGTTGTTCTGTTTCTGCGGGGTGTCATTTTCTCCGCCCTGCCCCTCGCCCTGGGTGGTGCGGCGCAGCTCCCGCATCCGGGACTCAACCTCATAGACAAAACGCAGGTGATCGTAATAGCGGATGATCGGCGTGGAGGCCATGGTCAGGCGGCGCTCCATGAACGACCGCACCGCGGTGGGGCGCAGGTTGGAAAGGCGCAGGTCACTCAACCGGAAGCCGGTCAGGTACACCGTGAGCGAGAGGGAGAAGAAGGCCATGGCGGCGGTCATCAGCAACCGTGGCTCGGCAAATCGGCGCACGTTGCCGACCAGGCCTGGACGCTGCCACGCCGGAACCATCGGCAATACGTTGCTGTTGCCGGCCATCAGGCCGAAGCCTTCTACCTGTCCCGGGCCCGTCTGCGCCAGAATCTTGTCCAGCAGACCGGCGGGAACCTCCGGCTCGGGGGAGAGGAATTCCAGCCACTCGCGGCCGCGGCGGGCCTCATCAAACAGTGCCGCGCAGGCCGGACAGATTGCCATGTGGGCGGTAAAAGTCGCCTCATCCTCGGGCCGCAGCAGTCCGTCAAGCGCATCGGCCAGGAGTGTCTCCCACTGGCCGCAGGCCGGGGAACTCGGAATGTTTGTGCGCTCTGCCATTTACATCACCTCCCGTTTATTACGTTCCAGCAGCCTCGCCAGTTCCGCGCGGCCTCTGCTGATGCGGGACTTTACCGTCCCTTCGGGAATGCTCAACACCTGGGCGATCTCCTTGTAGTCGAGATCTTGCAGGTCTCTAAGAATGACGGCCTCGCGCAGCTCCACGGAGACGCGCGCCAGGGCCTCTTGCACCATTTTTGCCAGTTCTTTTTGGGCAGCCGACTCGTGGGGCGAGGGACCGCGGGCCGTGAGCCGGTCCGCCGGCTTCAACTCCTCGGACGACTCCCAGCCGTCGTCCAGCGAGCTGGTTGCGCGCTGGTTGCGAGTACGGCGGAAGTTGTCCACCAGCAGGTTCCGGGTCATGGTGGTGATCCATACCTGCAGACTGCCCCGGCCGGCATCGAAGCTGACCAGATTGGAATAAACCTTTAGAAAAACGTCCTGGGTCAGGTCTTCGGCGTCGGACGGATTGCCGGTGAACCGGTAACAGAGCCCGTAGACACGCCGATGATGGGTGCGGACCAGCTCGGCCCATGCGCCGGAATCACCGTCCATGCAACGGCGGACAACTTGGGACCAGTCGATCTCCAGCGAACTCCCCTCCACACGCGCCGGGCAGATGACGGGTACGATGCCGTTGCCGCCCCGGACGTCATTGGCGGCAGGCAGTCTTTGGGCGCCGGCGCCTGGAGCTTCCCCGGGAGCTTCAAGCGTACGGCGCGAAACCCTGGCCGGCGCTGCCAGCCCTATCACGCTCCAGCTTAATGTACCCACGCATTGCATATTTTGCTAATACGAGGGATTTGCGCAGATAGTTCCCGGCTGGGTACCATAGGGCGCTTCGCAGGCCAGGACCGCAGCGGGATGCGGCAATGGCGAGGCGATGCGGCCCGGCCCAAACGTAACTTTATCCGCTGCAATGCATCTTACTGCTGCGGGCCGGGACGGTTTGGGCCCTGGAGGTCTGGATGCACGATCTACTTTCTTTGCGCGGCGCCTTTCTTTCGTTGCTGATTGCCTTCGCCCTGGTGGCCGGGTGCCGCGGGGCCACGAGAGCCCCCGTCCCCGCGGCCGCCAACGATGCCTTGCTGGCGCAATCGCCGGGAAAGCAGACAGCGGTGTTTGCCGGAGGCTGCTTTTGGGGAACGCAATCGGTTTTCGAGCGGGTGAAAGGGGTGGTTGCCACCACCGCGGGCTATGCGGGCGGTTCCGCCGATACCGCGACCTATGGCCAGGTGACCACGGAGACAACCGGCCATGCGGAATCGGTTCGCGTGGTCTACGACCCGTCGAAGATCACCTACGGACAACTGCTGCGGATCTTCTTCTCCGTGGCCCACGATCCAACGCAGCTCAATCGCCAGGGACCGGACATGGGCACCTCGTATCGATCTGCCATCTTCTATACCAGCGAAGAGCAGCGCAGGATCAGCGTGGCCTACATTGCGCAGCTTGACGCGGCGCACGTGTTTCCCAAGCCGATTGTGACCCAGGTCGTGCCGCTGAAGGGCTTTTACGATGCCGAGTCCTACCATCAGCATTACGCAGACAACAATCCGGGCAATCCTTACATCCTGGTCTGCGACCGGCCCAAGGTTGAGGCGCTCAAGGCGCAGTTTCCGGAGCTGTTTCAGGATTACAAGGGGAAGTGAGGCTTCTCGCTTTTAAGGAGTGGGTCAGCTTACGGTTTGGCGGTGATCCACCAGGAACCCTGGATCACGTCTCGGCAATTCTCGATGAGTTCGTTGGCGATTTGGCGTCATCCCAGAAACCATCCAGACGACATCGGCGTTTAGCAGGATATCAAGGGCGGACCATACATTTACTCCGCCACAAACCGGTGCACACGCGCCACTTGCGGCCTATTTTTGGTCCGTCGCGCACACTGGTCCCTGGATCAATCAAAGGGCGGTGGCTTCTGCTACCGCCCTTTTGGCTTTCTCTGGGAGCTTCAGAAAGACAGACCGCGCCCCTCAGGCATCCGGCCGAATGTTCTGGTTGACGCGGAAGAGATTCTTCGGATCGTACTTTTTCTTGGTGGCAGCCAAGCGTTCGTAATTGTCCCGGTAGGTAGCCTGAACGCGACCCTGGCCTTCGTCCATCATGAAATTCACATACGCGCCGCCTGAAGAATACGGGTGCAGGGCCTCCCAGTAGCTCTTGCACCACTTTGCGAGTTGCTCACTGTTGGCGGGGTCGGGATCCACTCCCACGATTACTTCAGCGAACAGCGCCTCGCGGAAGCTATACGCAGTGTCATTCCGTCCCACTCGCTGCGCTGCGCCATTCACCGGATAGAGGTGCATCGTCGACAGCATGGTGGGAAGGCTCGTGGCCAGTTCGGCATGCTTGGCAATCGCGGCGTCACTCAAATCAGTGAAATAGTCGGCACGCCAATACCATTGCAGTCCGGGAGCATACAGCGGGTCGAATGTACTCTGTGCTACCGGGAACGGCACTGTCCCCACGTGGTCAAAAACAGGCTTGCCCAGGCTCCTTATCGGTTTCAGAACTGCTTCCATCTGTTCGGCTGGCCCATTGCAGCACCATACAATCGCGCATACCTTCCTCAGATGGAGATGCTCGGGAAACGGGGGGCCGGGTGGTACTGTGAGTGTGCCGAAAAAGCCTCCTACCTCTTCCGGTGCGCTCTTGATGAAGTCTCGATAGGCGCGCAGCACAGTTGCAGTTTCTTCTGTCGGCCAGAATGTCGGACCGAAGTAGACCATTTTGACCGGATGGAGCCGGAACTCAAATGATGTAACCACTCCGAAGTTGCCGCCACCCCCGCGCACTGCCCAGAAGAGATCCGCATTTTCCTTCGCGCTCGCCGAAACAAAGCTTCCATCGGCCAGCACCATGTCTACTCCGAGCAGGCTGTCGATGGTCAGTCCGTACTTGCGCGCTAGATAGCCAATTCCTCCGCCAAGGGTCAACCCGCCTACTCCGGTGGTCGAGATGAATCCGCAGGGCGTAGCCAGACCGAACGTGTGTGTGGCATGGTCCACGTCACCCCATACGCATCCGCCTTCTGCTCGAACAGTCTTCTCCGTCGGGTTCACGCGGACACTTCTCATCCGCGAAAGGTCGATAACCAGCCCGTCATCGCAGGTTCCGAGCCCCGCTCCGTTGTGGCCGCCGCCACGAACTGCCGTGAGCAGGTTGTTCTCCCTGCCGAAATTCACGGCCGCCATCACATCCGCGACGTCGACACAGCGCGCGATGAGTTTCGGTCGCTTGTTGATCATGCCGTTGTAGACTTTTCGTGCAGACTCGTAGGCTGCATCTTCAGGTCCGATGAGTTCCCCTTGAAAGGAACTTTTCAATTGATCCAGAGATTGTGCAGACATAGGATTCTCCCCAGCAAGGTGAAGTGTGAAGCCGGGTAGAACAGGACTCGAGAGTTCCTATTGGTTGATTACGGTCCGGGCGAACCCCACGCTGCTTCGACCTCCGCCTTCTCTGGAATCGTGGGTGCGGCGAGTATATCAGAGTTCTCCCGAAGGGTCACCGTGGATGTCCTCCGATTTTGATGCGCATGGACCACCATTGAGAGTTAACAGCCCAATTCGCTCATTCAGGCGCATTGTTGATCTCTACTTTTCGGGTTCCAGGCTTATCGTCGCCAATCCGGAAACTGGGTAACTCCCGCTCAGGCTAGCTTAACGAAGCGCAGGGCTGCCGAGTGCATGCAGTAGCGCAGGCCGGTGGGAGCGGCGGGAAAGGTTGCGGATTTCGCCGGGATTGAGTGCAGACTCCAGGAGATCGCGGAAAAGCAACCATGGCCTTTCCGGGGTGGAAAAGGCCATGGTTGCCGGGGCTTAATGGAAAAGCTGCGGTGCGAATTCGTTCAGGTAGTCGCGCCAGTTGCCCCAATAGTGCCCACCCTCGCTCTGCACGAATACCGGATTGAATCCGTGATCCTTCAACATTGCGATGGTTGCATTGGTAACGGGCAGCAGACCGTCTTTGGCGCCGGTGCCGAACCATAGAAGCTTCAATCCCGGCTTAAGGCGAGCATTGTCAAGATTGTCGGCGTGTTGATCCACCCATTCCTTGGCAACGGAAGCAGGTGGGCCACTGGTTTCACCGGGCCGCCGCCTCTGACCGGCGAATACTCCGGCGCTCCACACACCTACATATGCGAAACGATCCAGGTGCGACATGGAGATGTTCAGCGACTGGCCTCCCCCCATCGACAATCCGGCGATCGCCGTGTGTGCCCGATCGGTCCGCACACGGTAGTTCTTCTGCACGTAAGGCATGATGTCAGTGACAAAATCGTCAGCGAATTCGTCGCGCCGCGGCTTCCCGTCTGGCGATGGCCGGTCATAAGCCCGGCGCGAGGTGTGGCCTGCCGGCATGACGACGATCATGGGCACCGCCTTCCCTGAGGCGATCAGGTTGTCCAGAATGAAATTTGCGCGGCCAACCGTCGTCCATGACGCGTCGCTGTCGCTGGACCCGTGGAGCAGGTAGAAAACCGGATACTTCTTTTTGCTTGTCTCGTATCCAGGCGGAGTGTAGACATGCATGCGGCGCTGGCGCCCAAGAGAGGTGGAGTAATAAAAAACCTCTGACACCGACCCGTGGGGCACATTGTCGTGATCATCCACAAAATCGGCCCCCGGCACCACTACGAGGCTCCAGATCATTGCATTCGATTCACTCGCCGCCGGGTTAACTGGATCGTTTGTGGGAATACCGTCGACTTTGAAGAGATATCGATAGGCGCCTGCCGGAATGGGAGCGGTTGTCGCTTCCCAAACTCCGTTATCGCCCTTGGTGAACTCCGGAATCTTTTGCCCCTGACCGGTTGCGTCCCAGGCGCCCAACACATCTCCGGCTTCCAATGTGACTGTCTTGGCATCCGGCGCCAGAATGCGGAAAATCACCTTCCGGTCCGCTGTTACCTCGGGCGACAACACTTCTGGTGGGTGCGGACGAATCGCCGGTACGCTGGTTGGTGCAGCGGCTTGCCCGTATGCAAGGGTTCCAGCCAGCAGACACGCTATCGGAAAACCTATGCCGAACCTTCGTTTCAGACTCATCTTTCATCCTTCTCCAGGTCAAAGTTGCTGGAGCCTGGTTAGTGTTAAACGTTTCCATGACCCATCAGGTTAACGCCCGGCCGCAAACGGCCTCGGGGACATCAACCTTCAGACAACTCGGAGCCCGCGCGCTAAAACCTTTGCATGAAATCCGGATCGACCGGGTTCTCAAACAGCGAGGCATCGCGGGTGACGATGGTCAGTCCCGAGGGAGTGACGAAGTAGCGGCGCTTGTCCTCCACAGGGTCGTACCCGATGACAGTGCCCTCGGGAATGTGCACGTCGCGGTCGATGATGGCTCTGCGGATGCGGCAATGGCGGCCAATGTTCACGTGCGAAAAGATGATGCTTGCATCCACGTCGGAGTATGAGTTGACGCGCACATCCTGCGACACCACGGAGTTCGACACCACGGCGCCCGAGATGATGACACCGGCGGTGATGACCGAGTTGACCGCCATGCCGGTTCGGCCCGGCTCGCCGAAGACGAACTTGGCCGGCGGATACTGGCGGACTCGCGTGCGGATGGGCCAGTTCTTGTCATACAGGTTGAAGGTCGGCGAAACCGAGCAGAGGTCCATGTTGGCGTCGTAGTAAGCGTCCAGCGTGCCCACATCGCGCCAGTAAAGCGCCTGCTGCTTGTTCTCATCCACAAAGCTGTAAGCCATCATTTTTTTGTTGCCCAGCATGCTGGGCAAAATGTTGTGCCCGAAATCGTGCTTGGAATTCGGGTCCTCGGCATCGGCGATCAACGCTTTCAACAGCGTTCCGGTATTGAAGATGTAAATGCCCATCGAAGCGTCAACGGCATTGGAGTTGGCTGGGGAACGGAAGCTGGTGGAAGCCGGCTTCTCCTGGAAACCAAGGACCTCACCGGTCTTGCCAATCTCAACCACGCCGAACCGCGAAACCTCGTCGGGCGGAATGGGCAGCGTGGCCAGCGTGACCTCGGCGTTGGTTTCCTTGTGGTGCTCCAGCATGCGGCTGTAGTCCATTTTGTAAATGTGGTCGCCGGAGAGGATGATGACGTGCTTCGGTTGTTCGCTGCCGATGGAATAGATGTTCTGGTAGACGGCATCGGCGGTTCCCATATACCAGTTGGAGCCGGTGCGCTGCATGGGCGGCATCAGTTCGAAAAACTCGCCCAACTCCTGAGCCACGATCCCCGTCCACCCTTCGCGGATATGCCGGTTCAGCGACAGTGCCTTGTACTGCGTGAGGATGTAAACCTTGCGTAGGCCGGAGTTGATGCAGTTGGAGAGTGTGATGTCGATGATGCGGTAATGTCCGCCAAAAGGCACTGCCGGTTTGGCGCGATCACGAGTAAGCGGGAAGAGCCGCTCACCGGCCCCGCCCGCAAGCAATACTCCAAGCGTGTCTCTCATAGCCGTTTGATCCTGCCTTCGTTCCTTTGCTTTTCAAGGACTCCCATATTCGAACGAGGGAGTGCCACTATCCGGTACGGCATACTCTCCGGCGACACGGATCCGGCTGCGTCTCCGAACGGTGGAGAATACCACACAAAGATGAACCTGGCAGCCCTTCCACTTCTATCGATGTTGTTGTTTTGAGGATGGTTGGCCCAAATTCAAGCGTCAGGTCCGGTTTAAGGGCGGGATTGGCTTCGCTCTGTGAAGAGACGTGGCCCTTGCGACGGGCCTTCTGCACTACGCACCGCTTGATAAGAACAAGGTGGGACAAAGTGACTGCGAGACCTCGTCACCGGGAAAGCCCCCAGGGAAAACGCCCCTTTTATCGCTTCCTCTTGAACTTGTACTCCACGCCGACCGATAGGCCGAAGTTCCAGTTGTTGTGGCCGCCCGTCTGCGTGGTGGGGGTGGCGTAATTGGTGCTATAGCGGGTGTAAAGCGCATCCGGCGTGACGCGGAAGACCCAGCGCGCTGAGCGGTTCAGGTCAAAATGGCCGCCGAAGATGGCTGCCGGAGCAACCTGGTTGTTATAGAAATCGACCGTCGACGGAGGGTTTCCGAGCAGATCTTTCTCGAAGTCGCCATAGGCTCCGCCCACCAGAACGTGCGCAATCAACGCGCCGTGCTTGTTGTGGGGCCCCAGCCATTCAGGACCGGCGGCGAAAAGGTACTGAGCCACAAACGGCCCCTTGATTGCGCCCCCATCCGGCTGGTCATGGTTGGCTCCGGCGCCGCTCGAGCCGAGATACCCGCGCCCCGTGCCCTCCACGGCCCAATGCTTGCTGAACCAGTAGGAGCCGGTCAGATCGAGTCCGCCGAGATTGGCCCCTTGATCCAGGGTCGGCCCAGCCATGATGTGTCCATATGCCATGCTGAGCGAGGTATCGAAACGGTTGTCATAGCGGACATTGGCTAGTGGATCGACGGCGATGTAGGTACCATTGCCGGCGGTCGGGGAGGCGGTGCTCTGGGCTTGGACGCAGGTTCCTGCACAGAGAGCCAGACAGACGACGCCTACGAGAGAGACGGAAAACCTAACTGGGAGATGCATCACCATCCAGCTTACAGGACCACGCCGAGGACGGACAACGCAAACCAAAAGGGCGGCATTTGTTTCATCTACGGTTGGCAGCTCTCGGTCCAGCGAGTCCATGTCAGGTAGCGCATAGTCTTCAAGGTTTCGACGGACGCGGCGGCGCTAATGATAGCAGGGGATTCCGGGGACAATGGTGGGGCGGTGTGGGTAACCCACTCCAGCGGCAAGCGGCTGAAGATGATGCCCGCGCGGGGCAGATGGCTAGCATTTGAAACCACCTCGGCCGAGTGCCAGCCGTGGGCTTTCATGATCCGGACCGCGTAGCAGGCATTCTGGATCGTGTCCTTTGCCTCCGGTTCAACGACAATGGCGGACAGCGGAATTCCTTGCGCATGTGCGGTTTGCGCCATAACGAAGGCTTCAACAAAGCGATTGTGTGCGGCCCCGCCGGTAAGAATGAGCCGCGGAGCCACACCGCGTTCGTATTCGTGGACGGCTTCAGTCACGCGGGCCAATTGGATTGGAGTGGGGTTGCCGTCGTCGTCGGCTGGGGCGCCGAGGACGATGATGGCGTCAAAGCGGGCGAGGGAGGTGTTGGAGGTGGGAGCTAGCTGGCGGGCGATGACGGCCCAAACGAGGAGAGCTGCCACCAATCCAACTGCTGCTAGCAGCGAACGCTTCAACAGCTTACGGGGCCGGCGGCGTGACAGGCGTGTAGTGGATTGCCGGCGGCGTGTCCGGGACGGTGCTGGCGTCAAGGGAAATTCCCTCCAGCCTCCACTTTAACGCGGAGGCTGGGAAGCCGCAGCCGTTCGAGTTGGAATCAGACCAGGTGTGCCGGGGTGTTCCAGGCGGATAAGACAAATTCGTTTAATGGCTTACGGTTACGCGGAGCGATTTCCTGAGCGAGCATCTGCTCATTGGTCAAGGCTGCGGGTTCGCCTTGATAGCCGAGGGCGATGACGGAGCCCAAGGCGTAATCCTCTGGAATTCCAAAGGCCTGACGAGCGGCGTTCTGGTCGTATCCGGCCATCTGATGGGTGAAAAGACCTAGTGCGGCAGCCTGGAGCGTGAGATAGGAAGAGGCAGCGCCCAAGTCATAGACCGCAAATCCGTTAGGGGAACCGTTGTGGGCAAATTTTGTGCTGGCGACCCCCAGGATCAGCACCGGCGCGGAGTTGGCCCAGCCCTGGTTGAAGCCGATGAGGCTAGAAAATATCTTCTTATACGTCTCTGAGTTGCGGGTGCCCACGAGGAAGCGCCAAGGCTGTTCGTTGTAAGAGGACGCGGCCCAGCGGGCGGCCTCAAAGACCTTGGCCAGGTCGGCAGGAGTGACTTCGCGATCGGAAAACGAGCGCGGACTCCAGCGGTGGTGGATAACAGGCAAGACGCCCTGAACGGAGGGGGCGTGCTTCAAGTTGCTGACTTCAATGGCAGATAGGGTCATGGGCGGCGAGCTCCTTAGGGAAAATTGACTGCGCTTGTTTGATTCGTCAGCGGGGCGGAAGATTCGCGACGGGGCAAAAAAGTTGTTGCAACGGATATATTTTCCCTGGCGGGTTGAACCGCTGCAAGATGCGGCGGTTCAGGAGACGCACTGGTGCGAGCGAAGCGTGCGGTCTACGCCTCAACGCTCTGGGAAGGCGTGTCGTACGCGATCCGGTTTCTTCCCAACCGTTTGGCCGCATACAGCGCCCTGTCGGCGCGATCCAGGAACTCTTCGACGCTGATCTCCTGGTCCCTGAAGAGGGTGCTCACTCCAAAACTACACGTAATGTTCACCTGCCCACCGGCGAATTGAAAGGGCTCGCGGCAGACGGCATCGTGCAACATATTCAGACGATCCCGCTCCCTGTCGGCGTTGAAGTCAGGCATGACGAGGAGAAACTCTTCGCCCCCATAGCGGCATGCGGCATCATAGGGCCGGATTGTAACCATCAGGCGGCGCGCAACTTCGCGGAGCACGTCGTCTCCCATCAGGTGACCGTGAGTGTCGTTGATACGCTTGAAGTGATCCAGGTCAATCATTACCGCTGTGAGCGGGCTTGCGTCACGCCGGAGACGCGCCATTTCGCGGGTGAGAGCTGCGTAGATGGCTCTGCGATTGAGCAGACCGGTCAACGGATCGCGATTTGCCTGCTCGCGGAGCGCTTCGCGCGCCTCTGTGAGCTGCTGCTTCTCGAGTTCCAACTGTTCGGTTCTCTCGCGCACCAGTGCTTCCAATTGAACCTGACTCGCAATCAGTTCGCGCTCTCGATACCGCAGGAACAGAAACGCGATCAGCAAGAAAGCCGCACCCATACCGATCTCAAAAGTCAGGCTCTTCCACCAGGGTGGACGCACGCGGAACGATAGAACGGCAAGAGGAGAGCGAACGCCGCGATCGGCATCTTCTGCGTACACTTCAAGGCGGTAATTGCCGCCGGGAAGCGCGGAGTAGTGCAAGTCGGGGCTCCCGGTCGCTATCCAGTCCTGCTCCAGTCCAACCAGGCGGTAACGGTAAACGATTGAGGACCTGTCGTCGAATGGCAGGGAAGCGACGTGTACCCGCAACGGTTCCCGCGTCCACGCAAACGTTGCCGAACCATCGGCGGGGACGGGTTCTTTGCCCAGCGTGGCGCTGGTGACGACGATGCGCAAATCGCTCTGGTCGAAGATTGCCGCGGGGTGGAGCAAGTGCGAGAGCCCGTTCGACGTGCCAATCCAGATCGTCCCGTCGGTGTCGTCAAGAAATGCGCCCTCATTGCAGTCGTTCCAGGTCAGCCCATCCTTCTCAGTCAGGTGCCTCCACCTGGTTCCGTTGAAGACGTACACACCGGAGCCTGAACCGGTCCACAACCAGCCGCGCCGGTCATAACGCAGGAACATGACCTCGACGGAGTCCAGTTCCGGGGGCGGCTGCGGTTCGGCGGCGATGGCCACGTCGTCCTGAACGCGAAGATGCATTACGCCGGTCGATGCGCCGCCAAGCCAGAGTGAGCCGTCAGCCGCGCAGGCCACAGTCACAAATCCATCGGATGAATCCTGGCTGTGTATCTTGATCGTGCTCCACTGGCCGCCGGAAAAATGCAGGAGCCCGGCATGGGAAGCGAACCAGAGTCCGTGGCTGCCATCCTCGCAGACGTCATAGAACACTGAATCGGAAACCGCGGGATTATGCACCTTGACGAACCCAGCCGAAGGCGGATTGGAGACGTAGAGTCCGCTGTTGGTCAGGCCCCACACCCGGTCAGAGGAGTCCTGCCAAGCCACGCGCGTACCGGACGGCATCGTCCAGTGGCGCATGGCGCCTGTGTCGGGAAAGTAGTGGAGCAACTGACCCGACAAAGAGGAAAACCAAAGGCCGTAGTCGTGGGCTTCCTGTACTGAGATCACCTGCCCGCTCGGCACGTTCGCATTGGGATGCCACGGGACAAAGCGCCCTCGCGCGCGGTCGTGTTTGACGATGCCATGTTCGGTCGCTGCCCACAGATTTCCCCTGTGGTCGCGAACCATGGTCCATACCAGGTTGCCCGCGAGTCCCTGCCCCGAACCCCAGGTTTCCCAATCGCCGTTGCCCAGCCAGCGCTCGACGCCGGTTCCATGAGTGCCCAGCCAGAGAATGCCATCGTGGTCGGTCATCAAAGCCACGACGCCGGGACCGTTCAGACCGTTTGCCGCGCCCAGCGTCTGCCAATGGCCCTGGCTCCAGACAGCCAGTCCCCGGTCAATGGGGGTGACAATCCGATGGTGGGAATCCTCGACGATGGGCACAAGAGGGGTGTTGAAGGTGACGGATGCGGATGGAATATCCTCATTGGCGAAGTGAGTACCCTGCGGGCTCAGTTGAAGGATGTGACGATATCCACGCGCCCACAGCCTTCCCGCCGAGTCCTCAAGAAACCAAGCCCAGGCATCGGCGACGACTCCGTCGTTCGCGCTCCAGACCCTCACGCCTTTTGCGGAGATCTGGCAAATGGAATTGCCGCACCCCGCCCACACGGATCCAACGCGGCTGGTATAGACGCTATAGATGGTATTGAGCTGCGGATGGGCGTTTAGCAAAGGCTGAGAAAAGAACGGCTCGACGCTCCAGCTTCCGCCAGCGCCTGCGCGGGCCACCTTGAAAAGCTGGTGATGGCTTACAACAAGTACATGCCCTGGACCGGTTGCATCCAGTTGCTGGCCTGCGCTGCCGGGCAGTCCGCCGGACCCCGCGTGGACGGCGCTGAAGTGCTTGCCATCGCCGTGATAGATGCGGTTGCTCGTCCCAACCCATAGCTCACCGCCGGCATCCTCGTGAATGGAAACGATATAGGTATCCAGCAGGCCCTGCTCGGCGCCGATCCGGATATACATTGAGCCGTCGTACTCGTACAGGCCATTCTCAGTGCATACCCACACGACTCCCGTATGGTCTTGCAGCAGACAGTTTACGGTCAGGCTGTTCAGCCCTTTATTCTGGCTATCCACGTGAAAGGCATACTGCTGCGCGCCAACACGCGGGGCGATTAGCTGGGTTAACACCAGCACTGCGCCAAGTAGCCTAACTGGGTACATGGTTTCCATGGTATCCGCATCAAGCGGCTCTGTAACACAACTTTAGTTGCACAGACTATACCGCGAACCGGCAAAGGACTGCCTTGGGCCGGCTCTGACGCCCCGGGACCACTGCGTGAGGCGCGGCGAGGAAGGCCGCGCCTCACGCGTGAGCCAGTGCCTACTAAGGGTAGATACGGTGCAGGGTACGGGCAAAGGGGATGGTTTCTCTTACGTGGTCGAGGCCGCAGATCCAGGCTACCGCCCTTTCTATGCCCATGCCGAAACCGCTGTGAGGGACGCTGCCGTAGCGGCGGAGGTCGAGATACCACTGGAAAGCTTCCTTGGGGAGCTGGTGCTGCTCGATGCGAGAGTTTAATAACTCATAACTCGAAACACGCTGAGAGCCACCGATGATTTCGCCGTAGCCTTCAGGTGCCAGGACATCGACGCAGAGAGCGAAACGGGCATCGAGGGGATCGGGCTCCATGTAGAAGGCCTTCACGCCGGCGGGATAGCGGTGAACCATGACGGGGCGGTCAAACTGGCTGCTGAGCCACGTTTCGTCGGGGGAGCCGAAGTCGTTGCCGTACTCGAAGGGCTGCTCAAGCTGGCCGTCCTTGTGGGCCTGGTTGAGCATATCGGCGGCTACGTCATAGCGCAGGCGCGGGAAGGGCGGACAAATGGCTTCCAGCTTGGCCAGGTTGCGGCCGATCACCTGTAACTCCGAAGCGCGGTTTTTGAGAACAGATTGGACGATGTGGGAGAGGAAGTTTTCAGCTAACTCGAGGAGACCGTCGAGGTCCATGTAGGCAACTTCCGGCTCGATCATCCAAAACTCTGTGAGGTGACGGCGAGTTTTAGATTTTTCCGCGCGGAAGGTGGGGCCGAAACTATAGACCTTGCCAAGAGCAAGGGCGGTGGACTCGATGTAAAGCTGGCCGGACTGAGTAAGGAAAGCTGGATCGCCGAAGTAGTCAACCGGAAACAGCGTCGAGGTACCCTCGCAGGCCGCCGGGGTGAGAATGGGCGGATCGGTGCGGATGAAGCCGTTCTGGTCAAAGTATTCCGCGGCGGCGCGCATGATTTCTGCGCGGATGCGGAGGATGGCGGATTGGCGCGGGGAGCGGATCCAAAGATGACGGTGCTCCATGAGGAAGTCGACGCCATGCTCCTTGAGGGTGATGGGGTAGGGGTCGGACTCGGGGACACGCTGGACAACCTGGAGGTCTTCGACGTCGAGCTCATATCCTCCCGGCGCCCGCTTGTCGGCGCGGACTTTGCCGCTGACGATGACGCTGGACTCCTGGGTGAGCCCCTTCAGGGCCTCGAAGACGGCGGGCGGGACGCTCTTGACGTGGGCTACGCCCTGGATGGTTCCGGTGCCGTCGCGAAAGATGGGGAAAAGCAGCTTGCCGCTCTCGCGCAGATTGTAAAGCCATCCGCGGAGAGTGACGGATTGGCCTTCATGCTGGCCGAGGGTGGCGATGGTGGCTATGGGGCGCTGGGTTGTGGTTTCGGCGGTTTCGGCGGGGGTGGTGTGATCTTCAGACATCGGATTCGGGTTTCCTTGGCGGCCGGTGGGAGATGGCGCGGCCAGACTCCTTAGAATAACGCGGGCCGGAACAGCGCGGGGGTGAGCGCTAGGACGCGGGCGCGAGGGCGTAAGCCAAGGCTTGGGCAATGCTGGGTTGGGCAAATTGGAATCCGGCGGCCAGGAGCTTGGAGGGAAAGGCGCGGGCACTGGCGAGAAGGGCCTCGTCGGCCATCTCGCCAAGGGCGAGGCGAAGGGCGAAGGTGGGAGCGGGAAGAATGGCCCGGCGATGCAGTTGGCGGGCAAGGGCGCGGGTGAATTCCGCGTTGGTGGCTGGCTGGGGAGCAGTGAGATTGACAGGGCCCGCGATGGAGCGGGTGTGCAGGGCAAAGAGGATGGCTGCGATGGCGTCGGTGAGGGCGATCCAGCTCATCCATTGCTGGCCGTCGCCGAGCAGTCCACCGAGGCCAAGGCGGAAAAGTGGGACGATGCGCGCCAGCGCGCCGGGATTGGCGCCACGGTTGCGGACTGGGCCGAGAACGACGCCAAAGCGAAGATTTACAACGCGGATGCCAGCATCGACTGCAGGCTGGGCAGCGGCTTCCCATTGTTGGCAAAGATCGGCGAGGAAACCGGAGCCCGAGACGGAGGATTCGTCGAGGAACTCGTTGGCGCGGTCGCCGTAGATGCCGATGGCAGAGGCAACCAGGAGCGACTCGGGCGGATGGTGGAGGCTGGAAAGAACGGTGGCAAGGACGCGGGTGGACTGGACGCGGCTTGCGATCATTTCGCGCTTGTACGCGGAGGTCCAGCGATGGGCGGCCAGGTTGGCGCCGGAAAGATGAATGGCGGCGGTGAGATTTTCGAGAGGGGCGGGGTTGGCAATGGCCTCCAGACCAGTGAGAGCCGATCCATTGCCGCGTCTGAAAGGCACCCGCCCAGGTCGCTGGAAACCCTTTCCGGTGTTGGCGGCGGGGTTCCATTGAAGTTGGGCAGGCGAAGCAGGAGAATGGCGGACCAGTTGCAAGACAGGCTGCTTGCGGGCAGCGAGAGCCTGCCGGAGTGCCGAGCCGACTACTCCCGAAGCGCCGGAGAGGAGGATTGTGGGAGTTTGAGGACTCATGTCGATAAGATGGATTTCCTTTTCCTTTTGCTGAACACAATACGCTACTTTAAGCAAATTGATTTAGTAGGGTATGAATATTTTTTGATCTGGACAATAATCTGCTCTCTGGCGCATCCTATGAGTGCGGGAGGGTTCAATGGGGGACTTGGCGGTTGTAAAAAGCGAAGAGACGCAAAAGACCCAGGTGGACCCGGAGACCGCGGAGCGGTTTATTGCCGAGAAGCACATTGGGGAACGGATCAAGCGGTTGCGGCTGAAGAAGTCGATGGGGCTGGTGGAGCTGGGCAAGCACACCGGGCTTTCGGCCAGTTTTCTGTCGCAACTGGAGACGGGACGCGTGGTTCCGACGCTGCGGAACCTGGCGCGGATTGCGATGGTGTTCTCGAAGGACCTGTCGTATTTCTTCGATACCGAGCCCCATGCGCTGTTCCGGATTCACCGGCGGGCAGAACGGGTACGGCTGCCACAGACCGCGGTAGATGTGCCGACCTACTACTTCGAGAGCCTGGGCTACATGGTGCCGGACCGGCACATGGACCCTTACTTTGCCGAGTTCATTCCGCCGGCCAAGGGACAGGAGCCACGGGCGCACATCCACCCGGGGAGTGAGTTTTTGTATGTGCTGGACGGAGAACTGGAGATTCACCACGGGGACCTGGGGTGCAAGCTGGGGGCCGGCGATGCTGTGTATTTCGACGGCAGTGTGCCGCACTCCTACGAGTGCGTGGGGAAAAAGCCGGCGGGAGCAATTATTGTGACCATGCACCAGGCGCCGGCACCACAACCGATGCCGCTGCGGACGGTGGGTGCGGCAGCCGGGGGAACAAAGGCCGTGACAGGCGGGCCGCTGAGGGCGAGCGGCGAAGATGGCAGGTAGGCTTGCCACACCGGCAGCACCAGCTGCCATGCTGCTCTGACTTCAGTTTGTGAGATGCTCCGGTTTCCATCAAGGGAAGAGCACAAATCACCCACCATATAGCCACCGGAAACTGTGAAAGATTTCTTCAGACAGGGAAACTTCTAGTGTAGATAGAGAAACTTCTGGTGCCGAAGAGGGGACTGTAATCCTATAATTTGCAGACTGTTGAAAATAAGCATATTACTTTCTTGTAATTAGGAATTGTAAGGTATTTGTAAGGTAAATGTGATATTCGTGCCCTTCTCAAGGGAAATGTGGCAAATCGCGAGGCCACTCTCGTTCGGCTCTGCAAGACCGAGAAAGGCTGGTGACGGTACCCATGTGTGGCGAAGGTCATAGAGCCGCAAGGGAGTAATCCCGCTGTCTTTCAACGCGCGGTCATGGGCATTGTTGACCTTGGATATGCCAATCACGCCTGCAGCCAACGCAAATTATTGCGAAGGCATCTTCAAACCAGCTGCGTCATAGGCCGTCTGGAGCGGAATGATAATTGTACCGATGCCGTACGTCATGATGACCTCTTGATTTGCGCCTGGCCAGCCTGCGCTGCTGGGTTGTTTTCCCACATTTATGAGACCGCTACCCTCTACAAGCCACTTCCCTTTGAGGATGCCATTGGCGCAGGAAGCCTCGTTCTGGATGAAACGCCAATCAAGGTATCCCACATCGACCTGGTCGTGGTTGGGGTGCAAAAAACCGTCCGCAGTATTCTGCCAGGTATGGCCCGTGTAGACCTTCAAAGAGTACCGCTCGTACGGCTTGAAGTGTTCAGTGATATAGTCCGCCAGTTTCTGAGAGTCCTCGGCGAATTCTTTCAGCACTGGAACTGTCGAATAGCCCTGACCGAATCCGGATCCAAGAGCATCGCCCGTGAAGAGATACATGTCCGGGGTAAGAAGATAGACTGTGCTGCCCTGGGTGTGACCCCTGAGCAGGATGCCGGTCAAAACGCGCCCGTCGCCTAAATCGAATTGCTTGCCGGAAGCCATGCGCTTGTAAACGGAAAGATCAATAGGATTGTGCGGCATAGCCGGTAGATTTTTCCCAAAACTGATCTGCATTCCCGGAGGCATCTCTCCTTCGTGTTCTCCCATCCAGAAGGTCACATTCTTCTGGTTCACGAATGCACCCGTCATGCCGGCGTGGTCCGGATGCGCGTGTGTGATTCCAATCTCCAGGGGCAGATCGCCCGCCAGGCCGTGTTCGACAGCCCGAAGTTCTTCCGCAGCGTTCTTGCGCGGCTTGATCAGGTCGAACGCAAAGCCATCGATATAGTTGTTGCCCAGGTCAACCATGAACGCCTTGTTGGCGCCGCGTATCAGGTACATGTCCACACCCAGACCTCCCAGCCTGGTGGTCTTATCGCCTGGGTCGTTGATTTTATAGATGCCTTCGCCGATCTTGTAAATAATGTAGGAGCCGTATTTCACACTGTCGCCGAGATTGACCAACCCAGAAGCATCAAACGGCGGCACCGTTTGCGCAAACGCCCGAACCGTGAACAGACCGCACAGAATCAAAGCCACTGCCGTACGCCGAATCATATTGCTTAGCATTACTCCCTCCCTCTCTTGTTTGGTGCGTAGCCGGACGGCCGACTTTGACATCTGTCTCCGGAAAATAGGGGTCCATAATCGCTCGCGATCGCAGTCCCCGGTCACAGGCAATGGGCTTTCCGATGGAATCTCGCAAGAACTCTCGGGCCCTGTTGCTGGCAGACCGAGTTGCTCTTATGGATCATCTCTACCAGGCCGTCGACGATTCCGTCTTCGGCGCAACCTCGCTGTACGGGGTTGCCGAACATCTCGAAGATCGCATTTCATATGAAGCGCCGTCAACGAGATAGCCGATGCGGTCGTTGGACATCGCGTCAATTCAACCGCAAGGCGGGTCAAGGTGCCCAATATTGCCTCCATATTCACCGTGCTGAAAATCCGCTAAAACGGGGTAGCTGACTTGATGCAGAATACGATTCATCCATAACTAATCCAGTCCCGGCGGCCGTTGTGGGTAATTGAAGAACTCGGGGTACGCTTACACTGGCTTTTCATCCCAACACAATCTTGATCCCCTGTACAGACGGCCAGAAAACCACGCTTGCGGAGCGACTCAAACGCGCAAAGTTCTAAGGGGCTAGCAAGATCGGCGATCGCCAGAAGGCCGCCTTTCGAGTTGCCGGATCCAGCACTGTGACCTGGCAATCGTACTCGCCGGGCAGAAGTCCGTTTACGCCGAGGTTGAAACTGAGAGGCATGGTACCGAGCCTGCTGGCGGCGTTCGGAACGACCGCTGTGGGTGGTGTCTCGAAGACCTTGTTGCCGGCGAGATAGAGGCTGACGAAGGCGAAGAGCGGCTGACTTCCCGGTGCGGGGGACTTATACGCCTGGAAATAGACATACATCTCGCGGCTTGCACTGAAGACACGAGTGACGCTGGGAATGAGCTTTTTTCCATCCTGGACGAGAGGGTTCACGCTTCGTCCTTCTCCCTGTCCTTGGTTTTGGCGGCGTCGTAAAGCGCTTCTTTTAGATCGACGCGCTGGCTGCTGAGCACGACAGAGCTGATGGGGATGCGCTTCTCCTCCTAATTCAAGTTGGGGATGACGAAGGTGGTTTGATAGGTGCCAATTCTGCCTGTTTCATCGTTCGCGCCAGAAACTTGATCATGTATTTGCCGGGCAAGAGGGTGAAGCCAGTGCACGCCGCTCCAGCCTCGATGTGGGCGCGATGCACCGCAACCACCTTTTCCGGAGCGTCTTCCAGCACGTGGGCCGACCAGAGAGGTCCGTCGACTCTAGCGGATTAATTCACGTATGCACTTGAAGCGGGCTGGATCGAGACATGCCGCAGCTGTTCAACGATTTGGCTCACCGCTACGGGCTTGCTGAAGTAATAACCTTGGATTTCGTAGCAATGCTGCTCGCGAAAAAAGCCCAGCTGCGCTTCGGTCTCCACACCTTCCGCGAGCACGTCGAGATTCAGAGCCTTTGCCATATTGATAATGGCCGTCGCAATCGCAGCATCGTCGGGATTCACGGCGACATCGCGGACAAATGAACGGTCGATTTTAAGCCGGTTGACCTGAAACTGTCTCAGATAGCTAAGGCTGGAATAGCCCGTTCCAAAATCGTCGATTGCCAGCTTCACTCCCATTTCCCTCAATTCCTGAAGGATTGAGAACATCACATCCGCATTGGTCAGCAATAGGCTTTCGGTCAACTCCAACTCGAGATATTTCGGGTCAAGGCCGGTGTCTTGCAGAATGCAGCGGATGAGTTCGCGGAACCCCTGCTGACGAAACTGAATGGCGGAAACATTCACCGCCACGGGCACTTTGGGAAGTCCTGCGTCCTGCCACTTTTTGGCTTGGGTACAAGCGGTTCTCAACACCCATTCTCCGATGGGCACGATCAATCCGCTGCGCTCGGCAACTCCGATGAATTTGGCCGGCGGCACGAGTCCCAACTGCGGATGCTGCCACCGGAGGAGCGCTTCCAAGCCCGTAATGGTTCCGGTGCGAATATCCACCTGCGGCTGGTACACCAGAAAGAGCTCGTTCCTGTCGAGGGCCAGTCCCAAACCATTTGCCAGGGTCAGCTGCTCCGTGATTTGGACATTCATCTCTTCGGTGAAGACCTGGGCCTTATTCGGTCCATCCTCTTTGGCGGAATACAGGGCCACGTCTGCATTCTGAAGCAGCGCTTCGCCATCCATCCCATGATTCGGAAAGATGCTGATGCCAACGTTGCAGGAGATATTCAGCGAATGACCCAGGATGCAGAATTCACTGGCCAGTTTGTCAATCAGTTCGTGAGCGGTGGCCAGGGCTTCGGAGGCGTCCTTAATATCGGGTAGAACAACAGCAAATTCGCCGCCCCCGACACGCGCCACAATGCCTTCTCCGCCCGCACATTTCTTGATCCGGTTCGCAGTTTCCTGTAAGAGATGGTCGCCGAATGAGTGCCCGAGAGAGTCGTTGATGATTTTGAAGCGGACGAGTTCGAGAAGCAGCAGCGCAGTTTTGCCCTTTGTCCAACGAGCATCGGCGAGTGCATCGGCAAGTTGCACATGGAAAAGGGTCGGATTGGGCAGTCCCGTAAGGGCATCATAGTAAGCCAGGAAGCGGAGCCGGCCCTCAGCGGCTTTGCGATCTGTGATGTCTTCCGCTGTGCACTCGAAATGCGCGACTCTGCCGCGGTCATCCCGCACGGCGCGCAGGTTCAGCGAAACCCACTTCTTTGCGCCATCGCGGCAGTAGACTTCCACCTCGATGCCGCATGCCTTGTCACTTTCCTCGATCGAATTTCTCCACTCCATCGGCTGGTTGGGGTCGACGAGCAACTGGTGCCGCAAGTTCGATACCTCCGCCAGGAGCTGTTCTGGAGAATCGTATCCATGGATTCGGGCCATCGTGCGATTGAGCCTGAGAGGGCGGCCGGCGAGACTCGCCTCAAGGATGCCGACCAGCGCATTCTCAAAGATGGTCCGGTCCTTCAGTTGCGCTTCTCTCAGCTCGTCAATGATTTTCTCGTGCCGGACGAGGAGTTGATTCAGGGAGTCCAGGGCTTCGTGCCGCGAATCGGCAAGAGGGCGCGTGCGTCTGCGCTCGCGGAATGGGCGCGCGCGAGCTACATCGATTGACCTGTCGGCCTCGTCCCTCTCAATCGGCACTGCATCGAGATCGCGATCTGCGTCTCGACTGGGAGGAGGCTCATTCGCGAGCCCTTTAGAACGCATGAACACTTATCGGCCACTCGCAAAAATAATTTCAATGGTTTCTTGAGATTTGTCGACATCGGTACCCAAGAAGTGCACGGACTCCGGTTTGGGGCACCGGAAGGTCCACTGGGCGCTTTGTTTGCCTCCGGCTTCCGGACAGGCAACCGTTGCCCGTTCCCGCGGCTTTCCGCGGTAGGCTGGATTGCATTAACACTATTATTTTCAGAACATTACACAACGGCTGGACGGTCGCTGCGTCGGGCGCAAAAAGGAAGCCATCGGTTGAGGCGTAAGCTCGCCGGGTACGTGGAGCGTCAACAGGTTCCAATTGTTTTTTGGTGAATGCATCGGGCCATCGAGCGCGGATGCCTAGAATGTGCAAGCCCACCTGCCGATGGAAACTACTCAGTTGATTGACCTGGCATCGTAATGAGAACGGATCCGAGGAGGACCACAACCGGGCCAGCTCTGCACATGGGGAAGATAGAGCAAGCCGCGATTCCTGGGCGATCTTGCGCAGTAGGCCCGCCTCCTGACTCTTGCGTCAATGAACGGACTTGGTGAAGATGACCATAGATAAAAGCACCGTGGGTGGCATAGCCATTGCGCTGAGCGGAATTGGAATCGGCTTGGTGCTCGATGGAGGCAAGCTGGCGCAGGTCTTGCAGCCGACAGCGGCCCTGATCGTCTTTGGGGGTACACTCGGCGCGGTGATGGTGCAGTTTCCACTCAAGATTGTGCTCCAGGCGATTCGACAGCTCAAAGATGTATTTCTGAACTCGGAGCCGGAGCCGGACTCCCTGGTGCAGAATCTGCTGCGATACGCATACAAGGCCCGTCGGGAAGGACTTCTCTCACTCGATGCGGAGTTGGGAAAGATTAAAGACCCATTTCTCAGAGAAAGTCTGATGTTGGCGATTGACGGCGTGAACGCAACCGACCTGCGCAAGATGATGGAACTCCAGCTCGAATATCAGGGCGAGAAGCATGAGCGCATTCCGAAAGTATTTGATGCCGCGGGCGGATTTGCTCCGACCGTGGGGATTCTTGGCGCGGTGCTTGGGCTGATCCAGGTCATGCAGCACCTGCAGGACATCAATGAGGTTGGCAAGGGCATCGCGGTGGCGTTTGTGGCAACAATCTATGGCGTGGCTTCGGCGAATCTTCTTTTCATTCCCTGGGCTGGAAAGCTGAGAATCCGGCTGCGCGAGAGACAGGTGATTCAAGAGATGACGCTTGAGGCGGTTCTTTCGATCATCGACGGAGTGAATCCCCGTGCCATGGAGTTGCAACTTAACAGCTTTCTAGCCGCGCCTCCCAAGCGTGAACTGACAAAGATGACTGTCCAATGAGAAGAAAAAGGCATACCGAGGAGCCGGCGAATCACGACCGGTGGCTGGTCTCGTACTCAGACTTCATCACTGTGCTCTTCTCCTTCTTTGTCGTCCTTTTCGCCTGCTCGTACCGGGACAATCAAACAATCAAGAAACTCTCGCAAGCCATCCACGTCGGCTTCCAACAATTGGGAGCATTCTCCGGAGGCCAGAGCAGTTATGGAGTGGCGTATCGCAATCTCAAGCTGAAGGGGTCCATTGGACCGGGGCCGGGTCAGGCAGACAATGCTGGAAAGAACAACCCGGCAGAAAAGCTGCAAAAGGACAACCTATCGCAAGCAACGGGAGTGGATATTGGAGAATTGCAGCGAGAACTCGAGACGGCTATCGGCCAGGAGATTCGGAATCACGAGGTGATCATGCGAGTCACCCCGGAAGGATTCGTGATCAGTCTGAAAGACCTTGGCTTCTTCAGCAGCGGACAGGCTGTGTTGATGCCAGGCGCCGCAAATAAGATCGCGCGAATTGCGAAGGTCCTGTCACAGCATGGATTGGATCTTCGCGTTGAGGGCCACTCCGACGACCAGCCGATCCATACACCCGAGTTTCGCTCGAACTGGGAGTTATCAACCGCGCGTGCGATGACTGTGATGATGCTGCTTGTGGATGACTCCGGGATCGACCCAAGAAAGGTGTCCGTCGCAGGATATGGCCAATATCGGCCCATTGCCGACAATGCGACGCCAGAGGGACGGCAAATGAATCGCCGCGTTGATCTTGTGGTGGTAGCAACCGTGATCGCGCCGCCAGGCGCACCGTAGGTGTTCGCAGTGCTCCCGATGTTTATGCAGTCTTATCCGGCTGATTCGTGGAATTACCCCGGCGGTGCAAGAACCCACCCGGAATGAAGCGACTAAAGGCTTTTGCCGCTAGACAATCCACCCCTACATGCCGATAGAAAACCGGCGATCCAATCTCTTGACTGCAGCTTTCCTGCGGGTCCGGGCAAGGGACGAATCCGCTTTTCAGGCAGGAGTTTGCCAGGGGAACGAGGCTCATGTTTTCTATTCTTGGAATTCTCATCGTCTTCGGCGCGGTACTGTCCGGTTTTCTGATGGAAAAAGGACAGGTGGCCGTCCTCATACAGCCTTCGGAGTTTCTGATCATTGCCGGCGCAGCTCTCGGCGCAACGCTGGCGGCGAATCCACTGCGCGTGTTGAAGAAGATCGCGGCTAATCTGGGCGGAGTCGTCTCAGGATCGAAGTTTTCAAAGAAGCTCTACATCGACTCGCTGAAGATGATGTTCACTGTCTTCAATAAGGCGCGAAAGGATGGATTGGTGGCCATCGAGAGCGACATTGAGGAGCCGGAGAAAAGTCCGCTGTTCTCAAAGTATCCAAACTTCATCAAGGACCACCACATTCGAAACTTCGTGTGCGACACCATGCGCATGGCGATTACGGGAGGCGCGACCACCTTTGACCTGGACCAGATGATGGAACTGGATATGGATGTCCATCACGCGGGAGCATCCGATCCGGTCTCGGCGTTGACGGCGACGGCCGATGCACTGCCTGGAATGGGAATCGTAGCCGCTGTCCTGGGTATTGTGGTCACCATGGGCGCGCTTGGAGGGCCTCCGGAAGAGATTGGCCACAAGGTGGCATCGGCGCTGGTGGGAACATTTCTTGGCATCCTGTTGTGCTACGGAATGGTGGGTCCGCTGGCGGCGAATATGTCAAAGCTGGTCGATGAAGAACATGCTTATTATCACGTTCTGCGGATTGTCATGCTCTCCTTCATTAAAGGGATGTCCCCGATTCTGGCAGTAGAGATGGCGCGGCGGGCAATTCCGGAGCATGTTCGCCCCGGTTTTGAAGAGGTGGAGAAAGCCTGTCGCCAAAAGGATGAGGCAATCATCGACGCTCCAGTAGCACAAACGTCTGAGAAGGGTTGACAGCATGGCGGAGACACCGGAGATCGTCATCATTAAGAGGAAGCCACTTCATGGGGCGCATCATGGCGGCGCGTGGAAGGTTGCCTATGCCGACTTCGTGACGGCGATGATGGCGCTGTTCATCGTGCTTTGGATGATGAACGCCAGCAAGGAAGTTCAGGAGGCGGTGGGCGGCTACTTCAAAGATCCGCGCGGTAATTCCAAGATGGTGGGCAACAACAAGAACGGGGCCGGGGTCTTTGTGGCAATGAAGAAGGAAGATCTGGCGAAGTTGAAAGAGGATCTCGAAAAGTCAATTCACCACATTGATCCGATGGACAAGCTGAAGAACCAGATCGAGATCACGATTACGGACGAAGGATTGCGGATTGAGCTGATGGAGTCGGCGAAGGGGACATTCTTTGAGTTGGGCAGCGCGCAGCCGACCTCCGCGCTGAGGGATCTTCTGCAGGTGTTGTCACAGGAGCTAGGCAAGCTACCGAACAAAGTATCCATCGAAGGGCACACCGATTCCAAACCTTACTCGCAGATCAAGACCTATGACAATTGGGACCTGTCAACCGACAGGGCCAATGCGGCCCGGCGCTTGATGCAGGAGGAGGGTGTTCGGGCGGATCAGATATCGCAGGTGCGTGGTTTTGCCGATCAGCGCCTGCGCCTGGCGCAGCAACCCGAGGATCCGTCCAACCGCAGAATTACACTGATCGTCCAGTACCAGGTGCAAGACGGCGCTGAAGTGGCCCTCCCAGCCGACCTCAAGAGCACGAAAACACCGTAGTCGCGAAGTAGGGATTCCAGATGAAGCGAGTGGACCTGGATTCTTTTCAGAAGCACCGGGCCCGACCGGTTCCGGGTCCGGTCAAGGATTCGACAAGATGAGCCACCGCGTTCCGCTCCGCCTCGGATGAGTAAATAAACTCCAGGCCGGCCTGCGTGTCCCCAACATGCACGACGCGCACGCGGAATGCAAGCATCTGGCCCTCGCAAATCATAGACACCTTCCCGGAAGAGTTGGGCTCAAGCGGCTGCCCAAACTCCACCCTCATGCCCTCTTTGCTGATTTCTGTGCAGCGCACGGCCTGCGTTGCGTTCTGCACGGTGAGCTGAACGGGAAGATCGATGGAAAACCGCGGACCTCGATATTCAAATTTCTGCATGATCGCCCCGTTGTCTGCCAGGAACAGAACTAAATCTTGCCAGAATGCGATTCGAGCGGTGAACGCCATTCATCGAAAGACTGGCACAAAAAGGAAGGAATCTCAGCCTGCGGGCAGTCGATACCATGGTTTTCCAATGCACTGCGTCGACTCTCCCAAACGTACCGGCGGCGACAGCCAGCCACGCGGGGGTGGTCCGGGGTATGCAGAAAGCCAATAGGCTACCTATTGATTTCTCGTCAACACAGACGGTAGCATAATGTGTTTCAGACACAATAGCACTGAAGCGTGCTGGACCTAGGACACGAAAGTAATGTAGCGTGTTCAATATCAGCCAAAAGTACTGGAGTGTGCAAAGTGAATGTGGTGTGAATTGCGCCACACACGAGAGTACTGTGACGCGGATTGTATCACACAGAAAGATGCTGCGGTGCGTGCTGTATAACACTTGAGTATGACAATGTGGTTTGCGTCACACACACAAAAGTACTATTGGTAAGTACCCCAAGGGAGCAGCAAGATCACTTCCATGAAGCATTGCAAGTCTAGCCTTGGTCAAGACACACGGGAATATCATGCCCCAGCGGGACGAAACGTCCTGATCGTTGAGGAGGACGCCTCGCTGGCCACCTTCCTCGGCCGGGAGCTTGAGGCCGATTCTTTCGCCGTGGACATGGTTCACGATGGGGAAGCGGCATTGAGCGCGCTCGAGGACGAGCGGCGATATGATCTGCTGATCCTCGATCTCATTCTTCCACGCATTGACGGTATCAGCCTGCTAAAGCGCACGAGACCGGCCAATCCGCGTTTGCCGATGTTGGTGTTGAGCGCACGGAGCCGTGTCGAGGATAAGGTGTTGGCATTCAAAAGCGGCGCGGATGACTTCATTGCCAAACCGTTCTCGATCCTGGAGCTTCTGGCTCGTGTCCAAGCGCTGTTGCGCCGCAATTCGGGCGTGATTCCCAATACGTCCAAAGTGGGGGATTTGACGCTGAGCCGTGAGGAGCACCGTGTGGAACGGAACGGCCGGCGGATCGATTTGACGCCCCGCGAATTTGCCATTCTTGAATATATGATGCGTAACGCCGGACGCCCCGTCACGCGTGCGACTCTTTTCGAGGAGGTTTGGAACACGCCGCATGATCCATCCACGAATGTCGTCGACGTTTACATGAAGTACGTGCGCGACAAGGTGGATGGTCCGGGGGAGCGCAAACTGACTCATACCATTCGCGGAGTCGGGTACGAGCTTCGCGATGGGTAGGGGCTCGCTTGCAGTTCCATTGCAACCGGCGTGCGGCTCCAGGAACAGTAGGGACTTTTTTGCGGCGCTTGTGCCGACCAGCGTGATTTCTTTCCATTGCTAGCTCAGGATGGGCTCCGGCTTCTCATGCAACCTTAATGTCAATGAGCGGACAGACGGCTATGGGAGCAACAGTCACTCAAATCGCCCGCTATGAAGATCGAGTTCCCATCGATGTCTTCGTAGTGAGTCCAAATTCCAAAATCCGTCAGGCACTTTATGACAAGCTCGGCCTGCCGCGCTGGAATGTGATCCAGGCAGGGAGTGGCGCCAAAGCGCTGGAATTGCTTCACAATCATGGAGCCGACGACGGAGTTTTGCTGCTTGATCCGATGTTGCCGGATCTTGAGCCGAATGAATTTCACGAAATCGTCAAAACTCGCTTTCCGAATACCCAGATATTAACGTTGAATTCACACACCGGCCAATTGCTGATAGGGAGTTGTTCGCCGACTCCCCTTTCCGCGCGGCTTGTGGATCTGGTAAACCGCGGCGGAACCATCCAGACGAATACCATTTCTGAACTGGATGGCGAGAGTCCGCGCGCCCGGTCGGAGGGTAGAAACAATCTGCGCGGCATGATTGGTGATTCGGAGCCAATGCAGCGCACCTACGCGCTGACGCGGATGGTCGCGCTTCGCGACACGACCGTCCTGATTACGGGCGAAAGCGGCACGGGCAAGGATTTGGTTGCGCAGGAGATCCACCTGATCAGCCCGCGCAGAAAGCAGCCATTCATCGTGGTGAATTGCTCCGCGATCCCTGAGCCGCTGCTTGAGGCGGAACTCTTTGGCTATACCAAGGGCGCTTTCACCGGCGCGGTGCAATCGCGCATTGGCCGGATTCATGCGGCGCACGGCGGAACCCTGTTCCTCGACGAGATCGGGGATATGCCGTTGTCATTGCAGAGCAAGATGTTGCGCTTCCTGGAACAAGGCGAAGTGCAGCGGATCGGTGGCAACGACAACCTCAAGGTGGATGTTCGTGTGGTAGCGGCCACCAATGCCGATCTCAAGAAACTCATCTCCCATCAGCAGTTTCGCGAGGACCTTTATTACCGCATCGCGGTTTTCCCCATCCACCTGCCGCCGCTGCGAGAGCGGATGGACGATCTGGAAGAGTTGGCTGTCGCGTTTACCGCCAGATTTCGCCCTGGTGTGTCGTTGAGCAGCGAAGCCCTGCAGATCCTGGCGCAGCATACCTGGCCCGGCAACGTCCGCGAGTTACGCAACGCGATTGAACGGGCGACGATTCTGGTGGGCTCTGGGCGGGAAATCAAGCCCGAACACATTTTTCTATAGACCATAGTCCCGTTATGGGCGAGCCGTTTCAGTTTGGCACTCGTCGTGCAACTGGAATAGGCAAATGTTGCCCTGTTCTCATTGCGTTCCAATAAATGAGGTGGTACCGGCCTCTCTGCGCAGCTCAGGGCTGCTGGCGGATGCCTTTTCAGAGTTCATCTCCGCATCATCCCTATTGGAGGCGTCCTACCGCGACCTGCAGCGAGAAGTCGCGCATCTGGGCGTCGAATTGGCAGAGCGCAATGCCGCGCTCACCAGAAGCCTAGCGGAAAACGATCGCATCCGCGCTGCGCTGCAGCAGATCATCGATTCGATGCCTTGTGGTGTGCTGGTGTTGGACACCGCCGAAACTATCGTCACGATCAATCCGGAAGGCCGCAGATTGCTGGAGCTGGGAAGCGCGCAAGTAGGGAGCTTGCGCGATCTTTCCGCCGTCAGCCAGATCGACTTCGAGTCACTTGTGGCGGGATCTGCGGACCACCTCGACAACGAGCTATGCATATCGTCCGCTGCGGGAAAGCGTTGGCTTGCGATCGGGCACCGGAAGCTATCCTGCGCGTCGGCAAGCCAGGAGCCGGGAAGCGGAAGAATGCCTCTCAAAAGCATTTGGATTCTGCGAGATATCACAGCCAATAAGCAGGCGGAGCAGGAACGGGAAGCCGCGCGGAGCGCCATGGCGCTGGCCGAGATTTCGACGATTCTTGCACACGAGATTAGAAATCCGTTAGCAAGCATGGAATTATTTGCCGGGTTGATCGCCGAGGATCGCGGCCAGACCGCTCTATGGGTCTCGCACCTGCGCGCAGGAATTCGCCAGCTCTCCGGGACGGTCAACAATGTACTGACCATTCACAGTGGCGGCAATCCGCATCTGGCGCCAGTGGATCTGATCGCCTGCGTGCAAAGCGGAGTGGAATTTGTGCAGCCCATCGCGGAACAGGCGGGCGTGATTCTTTCGTTTCTGGGTGGGGAAGACAATCTTACGATACGGGGCAACGAGAACCTGATTCGTCAGATCATCCTGAATCTGATTTGCAATGCGATCCGTCACACTGCCGCCGACGGAAGGATCGATGTCTCGACCCAGGGAGTATCGCGCGAGGGAACGAAGTGCGCGCTGGTAGAGGTCAAAGATACAGGGTGCGGCATCCCGGCAAACATGCTTGAACGCATCTTCGATGCCGGATTCAGTGCGAACGGCGACACACCGGGCCTGGGCCTGGCTGTTTGCAAGCGACTCATGATTTCTCATGGCGGCGAGATACGCGTTTCCAGCCGGGTGAACTGTGGCAGTACTTTTCAATTGGAGTTTCCAACCTTATGACAAGCGAAGCAGCGTCCTCAGTAATGGTGGTAGACGACGAACCGGGAATTCGCACCGCACTGCGCGCGAATTTTCTTCGTCACGGCTGGCGGGTTGAGACGGCGTGCTGCGTGCGTGAGGCAATTCGTAATCTCGAAGGCAAAGAGTTCGATCTTGTGGTGACCGATATCCGCATGCCGGATGGCACAGGCATGGACGTAATGCGCTCGGCCTGCCAGTCATCGCCGGGAACGGCCGTCATCTTACTGACGGCGTATGGTTCGGTGCCGGATGCAGTGAGCGCGATGCGGGATGGGGCCCTCGATTACCTGACCAAGCCGATTTCGTTTGACCAATTGCAGGCGACCGCCGCCCAGGTCATGCATCGAGCAAAACAAACGCCTGCCGACGACCCCGCCGCAACCGGCGATATTGTCGGGAGCGCGCCGCTGTTGCTGCGCGCGCTACAGCGCGCCCGCGCCGCGGCCAGCACAGGAGCCGATGTTCTTATCGAGGCAGAGAGCGGCACCGGCAAAGAATTGCTGGCGCGTTTCATTCACGATTCCAGCGATCGATGCCGCAAGCCCTTTGTTGCCGTGAACTGCGCAGCGGTTCCCGAGGCTTTGCTTGAAAGCGAGCTGTTCGGCCATGGACGAGGCGCATTCACCGGCGCAGTTGCAGCCAAGCCGGGTAAGTTCGAGTTAGCCGACGGCGGTACGATTCTGCTGGACGAGATAGGGGAAATGCCGCTCCACCTGCAACCCAAACTTCTGCGAGCCTTGCAGGAGCGGGAATTTGAAAGGCTTGGCGAAGCGCGATCGGTGCATGTAGATATTCGCGTGATTGCCACAACCAATGTTTCACTTAGCGCAATGGTCGAGCGTGGACGGTTCCGCAGCGATCTCTACTACCGGCTGAATGTGATTCCCCTTACGCTGCCGCCCTTGCGCGACCGGCGCGAAGACATTCCAATTCTCGCTCAGCATTTCGCCAAGAAATATGCCGCCCAATTGCGGTCCGCAACTCCCCGGCTTCACCCGGAGTTTCTTGAGCGTTTGCAGTCGCACACTTGGCCGGGGAACGTGAGGGAACTGGCGAACTTCATGCGGCGGGTACTCACATTGAGCGGAACGCTCGATATCGACGCCGGCTGCTTCGAGATGGAATTTCAAGGCGGCGCAAGATCGTTGGCCGCGCCGCAGATGCAGGCGCCGCCGCCGCTTGCGGGCACTCCGATCCGCCAGGTGGAACGGCTGCACCTGGAAAGCACTCTGGCCCTGACCGACGGAAACCGGACGCATGCCGCCGAAATGCTGGGCATCAGCCTGCGGACGCTACGCAACAAAATTCGGGAATACGGTCTCCCTCCAAGGAGGTATGCATAACATGCCATCGCTTGACGTATTGCAAGGCTATCTCAAGGTCGTCACCGATCGTCAGCAAATGATTGTATCGAACATGGCCAATGTGGATACGCCCGGTTATCACACCAAAGACATAAACTTCCAGGCCGCGATGCAGCAGGTGATAAACGGCGAAGGCGGTGCGCATCTGCAACCGGCATCGCTGGATCTGGACGGCTTGCCGGAGCGTCCGGACGGAAACAACGTAAACATCGACCGTGAAGGACTGCTGCTATCGCAGACGCAACTTCAGTTCCAACTCGGCGTGCAGTTGGTAAAGGATCAGTTTAGCCACTTGCTGACAGCCATCAAGGAGGGGAATTAGCCATGGGCGTATTTGACATGATGGGCATCAGTGCATCGGCTCTCTCCGCGGAAAGGCAGCGCGCGGAAGTTATCTCGGCAAACCTGGCTAATGCCGACACGACGCATACCGACACGGGAGGGCCCTACGTTCGCAAGGAAGTCGTCTTCAGCGCCACGAGCGGTTCCCTATTTCATACAGTCTTTGACGGTGTTGGGCGGTTTGCCCAGAGTCCGGCAGGCGCAGTGCGACTTACAGACGTTGTGGATGACCCCACCCCGCCCGTCATGCGCTATGAGCCGGGCAGTCCGGATGCAAACTCATCGGGATATGTGGCGTATCCGGCCATCAATCCAGTTACCGAGATGGTGGATCTCATGGGATCTGTGCGGTCTTATGAGTTGAATGCCTCGGCGATAAGCGCGGAAAAGCAAATGGTTCAGGAGTCGATCGGAATCTTGAAAACCACGTAGTCTGGAGCAGATCGATGAACAATGTCAGTCTAGGCGGAATTCCAAACTCGTATTTGCCGGAACCATCGTCACTCGACACCGGCAGCGACGGCGATGGGTTGAATTTCGGAGCTGTGCTGAAGAATGCGATTCACAGCGTGGATCAAATGAACGCTACTGCCGGGACGCAAGTGAACAACCTGTTACAGGGCGGCGGCGACATGACTGGAGTAATGATCGCCGTGGAAAAGGCGGATGTCTCATTCCAGCTCATGATGCAGGTTCGGAACAAGATCGTGAACGCATACCAAGACATCGAGAAGATGCAATTTTAGGACTGAAACGTTATGGCGGGTTACAAAGACGCGATCGAGCAGGGAAAGCAGTTCTGGGCGACCCGGAACACGCGGCAGAAGAGGTTTCTTCTGGCTGGGGCAGGCGCCACAGTGTTGCTGATGGCGCTGTTTGCCCGGCTAATCGGCACGCCCGACTACAAGCCGCTGTCAGGCGATCTGGATGCCGCCGGCGCGCAAAGATTGACAGCGGGGCTTGATGCTCAAGGCATTCCCCATCGGACCAGCGCCGATGGAAAGACGGTTAGCGTTCCCGCGGACAAGCTGGACGCGGCCCGCATGGCGACCGCCTCTCTGGGTTCGCAGCATAGCGAGCGGACGGGATTTGAGTTATTCGACAAGATGTCCTGGGGGCAGACGGAATTCGATCAGAAGGTCACCTATCAACGCGCGCTGGAAGGCGAACTGGAGCGGTCAATAGAAACACTCAGCGATGTCGAGAGCGCACGCGTACACCTTGTCATGCCGACAGATTCCGTTTTTCTTGACCGGCAGCACGCCGCCAAAGCGTCCGTGATTCTAAAACTTCGTCGCAATGGCTTATCGAAAGATGCGGTTCTGGCAATCTCGCGGCTGGTATCCGGTGCGGTGGATGAGTTACGGCCGGAAGATGTCTCCATCGTGGACGCCGATTCAGCCCGGTCACTGGGCTTGGGCCACGACGGACAACAGGACAGCGATGGTTTTGAGTCAGGCTTGACGCAGCGCCTGATCAGCACACTGGAGCCCGTGGTGGGCTTGGACAAGATCCGGGCCAGTGTCAACGTGGATCATGATCCAGGCACAACCGAAGAAAACCAGGAGAAATACGATCCTTCAGTAAGTGCTCTGCTGAGCGATCAGAAGTCAGAAGATCGTGCCGGTGGAGCAGCGGCATCAACAGGTGTTCCGGGAACCAGCAGCAACATACCGTCGGGAAAATCGAAGCGCCCCGCCGCGCCAGAGGCAACACAGACGTCGATGACTGAGAACGCACAATATGGCGTAAATAAAGTCGTAGTGCGCACGGTGATGCCGGCAGGCCGGATTCAACGTGTCAGCGCAGCCATTCTGGTGGATGATGCGGTGGTGAAAACCGTCCAGAACGGCAAGGCGACATTCACGAGGCGCAAGAGATCGCAGGAGGAATTGAATCAGATTCAGCAGCTTGCAGAGGAGGTCATCGGCTTCGATGCCAAGCGCGGCGATAGCATCAGCGTCCAGAATATGTCTTTCGATTCCAATGGCGCCGATTCGGATCTTGCCGCTCCCAGTTTGGTCGAACAAGGCGGGAAAGTTCTGTCGAATTATTCGTCCTTGCTCAGACCTCTTTCGCTCCTCATGCTCTTCCTTCTGGCTTACCTGTTTGTGCTGCGGCCTATCCAGAAACAAGCGATGAGCCCAGCTTATGCCGATGGAGGCGCGCCGCCCGCTCTGCCTGCTGGACCGGGTCTTGAGCAACTTACCACAGGTTCAACGGAGATGGGTGACAGCACCCAGCGCGCCACGCGACTGAAAGAACAGACGATTGAACTCGTCAAACAGAAGCCGGTCAACACCGCGCGTGCGGTGCAGGCCTGGTTGCGCGAGGAGCCATCATGAGTGCTACTGAACACGCGCAACTCAGCGGCACGCGCAAGGCAGCGATCTTGATTTCACTGCTCGGCGATGAGTCGGCCGCGGCGATTCTCAGAAATCTCTCCGAGGACGAGCTGCAACGGCTCACCGATGAGGTTGCAACCTTGCCCTCTGTTCCGTTCGATGAGACGCTCGATGTTCTGGAGGAATTCCAACAGATGTTGATCGCGCAGGACTTCATCGCGGTGGGAGGCCAGGACGTTGCAGCCCGGCTCTTGAATAAGGCATTCGGAGAGAACGGCGCCAAAAGCATGGTGCAGCGATTGACGCATGGCGACGAAATGAATCTGCTCCGGGCGGACTCGTTGAAGAAGGCGGACCCAAACAAGTTGGCCAGGTTTCTGGTAGGGGAGCATTCCCAGACCAAGGCTTTGATCCTTGGACATCTTGATGCCAAGCAGGCTTCGGCGCTGCTGATGAAACTGGAACCGGAAGTGCGCGCCGATTGCGTGAGGCGTCTTGCGCACCTGGGACAGTTCTCTCCAGATGTCGCCGCGAAGGTCTCCGCGGTGCTGAATCGCCGGTTGAAGTCGGTGGGGGACCAAAGCCGTCGCGCCGATTCAGGCTTCAGGGACGTTGCCGAGCTGATGAATCGACTGGATCCAATTACAGCACGCGAGGTGCTGGATAACATCGAAAAGGAAGAGCCGAAGCTGGCCATCAGCATCCGGGATCTTATGTTCACGTTCGACGATTTTCTTGAGGTTCCGGAGCACGAGCTGCGCGAACTCATGAGCTCAATTGACAAGAAGACATTGATGATCGCTCTGAAAGGAGTGAGCGAGGATTTACGAAGTCATTTCTATCGCACCATGTCTTCACGCGCAGTGGAAATGATGAAGGAGGACTCCGAGGTTATGGGGCCGGTTCGCAACAAGGATGTGGCTAAAGCGCAGGCGGAGATCGTCGCAATCGCGCGCAAACTCGATTCGGAAGGCAAAATCGCACTGAAGAGTGAGGGAGACGATGAGTACGTATTCTAGTTTGGAATTGGATAGTTTGTTTGGAGTTCCATTCAGGTCCCTAGAGTACCGCGATACGGGGATCCATCCTATTTCCGCCAGAACGATGGAGTCGCCGCTTGAAGAACGGTCCCTGGACCAAAGAGGGGAGCGCGGTGCGGAAGTTGAACTCTCGCAAGCGGAATTCGCAGAGAGGATCAAACGCGAGAGGGCCGAGGCGGCGCAGCAGACGGAGCAGAGATTGCGGCAGGAGTACGAGCTGAAACTGCAAGCCGCACGCGCACCCATCGCAGCCGCCATCCAAGGCTTCGAGGCGCAGCTCGATGAGTATTATCCGCGAGTTGAAGCGGAAGTTGTGCAACTGGCCCTGGCCATCGCCGCCAAGATCCTGCATCGAGAGGCGCAGGTCGACCCAATGCTGGTGGCGACACTGGTGAGAATGACGGTGGAGAAACTGCGCGAAGGAACGAAGGTGACAGTCCGCGTGTGTCCCAAGCGCGCCAGGCAGTGGAAGGAGTACTTCGCAGGACAATCGCAGTCTGCGCGCGTGGAGGTCATCGAAGACGAGCAACTCAGCGAACACGATTGCCTGCTGGAGAGTGAGCTTGGAGTTGCCAACTTCGGGCTGGACACTCAATTGAAGGAAGTCGAACAGGGTTTCTTTGATCTTCTCGCATTAAGACCGGTGAATCGATGACACAATCGCCTTTGGCCCCGTATCTTCACGCTCTTGAGATTGGCTCAACGTTGCGGTGGAGAGGACGAATCAACCAGGTTGTCGGCAATCTGATTGAGTCGGAAGGGCCGTTCGGCTGTGTCGGTGAATCGTGCGAGATCATAGGGGCCGGCGGCAGGAACTATGCCGGAGAAATCGTCGGCTTTCGCGGATCCACCGTGTTGTCCATGTCCGCCGATCATCCGCAGGGCATTCGATTAGGCGATCAAATCGTGACCTGGGGAGCGCGTCCATCCATTCGGGTTGGACCAGGGTTGCTGGGCCGGGTGATTGATCCTGCGAGCAATCCGCTGGATGGAAAAGGAGACTACCGCGCCACCCACGCAGTAACCCTTGACGGTTCGGCTCCGCTGCCGCTTGAGCGTGTTCCCATTCGCGAGCCGCTCGGATGCGGCATCAAAGCGATCGATGGCTTTCTGACCTGCGGAAGAGGGCAGCGCGTCGGTATCTTCGGCGGAAGCGGCGTTGGAAAGAGCACGCTGATCGGCATGATGGCGCGCGGAACCGCGGCGGACATGACGGTATTGGCGCTGGTCGGAGAACGCGGACGGGAAGTGGGCGAGTTCCTTGAGGTGCTTGGTGAGGAGGGTCTTCGCCGCTCCGTTGTCATTGCCTCCACTTCTGACCAATCGCCGCTCTTGCGTATCCGGGCGGCACTGGCGGCAACGGCGGTTGCCGAGTATTTTGCAAGCCTGGGCAAGAATGTACTGCTCATCGCCGATTCGCTCACGCGTTTCGCCATGGCGCAACGGGAGATTGGGTTGGCGGCAGGGGAACCGCCGACAGCGAAAGGCTATACGCCTTCGGTCTTGAACATGCTGGCTCGCCTGGTGGAGCGAGCGGGAAATTTCTCGCAGGGAAGCATCACCGCTTTCTATACCGTGCTTATGGAGGGAGACGATCAACAGGATCCTGTCGTGGATACGGTTCGGTCGCTTCTGGACGGGCATGTGATCCTGGATCGAAACCTGGCTATGCGCAGCCACTATCCTCCCATCTCCATCCTCGATAGTCTCAGCCGATTGATGTCGAGCATGGTGTCGAAGCAGCATCTTGCCAAAGCGAATGCCCTGCGCCTTTCAATGGCGGCGTATGCGCGGTCAGAGGACTTGATACGCATTGGGGCGTATCAGAAAGGCGCCGATCCGGTGCTGGATGCCGCAGTTCAAAATCTTCCCGCACTGAATGGGTTCCTGCAGCAGAGGCCGGATGACCTTCCCAAGTACGAGGAAACCGTTGAGCTGCTGATGGCTCTGCCAGGCTAGCGATGCCTTTTCGGTTTCCACTTGCGTCCGTACTTCTGGTGCGGCAAAACACAGAGGAGCGCGAGGAACGCGCACTTCAGAAGATTCAATTCGAAATGGCTCGCGTCATCCACCAAGTGGAAGTATTGACCGCAGAGATCGTGAAAGCGCACGATGCGCGCGAACAAGCAATGCGGCAGCCGATTCCCGCGATTCAACTGCACTCCTTCCTATGGCAGGCGGAAGCATGCGCAGAAAAAAAGAAGACGCTCCTCCATCGTCTTCAGATTCTGGAACAGGAACGCGCCCGGCAAATGAAGGTGTACCAGGCTGCCCATCGCGACCGTGAAACGCTGACCGACATGTTGAATGAACAACGCACTGTCTATGAGCAGGAACAGGCTCGGAGTCAGCAGAAGAACCTCGACGACATCTTCATATCGCGCCGCCACCGAAGCTAGAGAACAATCGCAGTGTGCGGGAAGAAGCGAATCGTGCAATCGTTCGCTGTTCGGCGCTGCATGGCATGAACCCGTATGCCACTACAGAGTAGGCAGACATTGCCTAGTGAATACGGCAAGGATTGCCGGTTAGCCCATACAGCTACGGGGCATCCCCAAAATCCTGATGCGCAAGTCTATTTACATTAGCAACTTACAGCGGCAATTGCGCGGGTTGCGCAGGGGCTGCACTGGCGCGCAACGTGCATCAGTGACTGCGTGCGAATTCCATCAGCAGCGACGACCACCACTTTCGCCCCGCAGTTGCCGGCACAGACCATCGCGTCTGGCAGCAGCTTTCTGGCGATACTCGCAAATGTGTCGGAGGAGGGAGCTTCTGGAAACGGCTTGATGGATTCTGCCGAGAAGACGTATGCCGGAGAGAGTGCGGCGAGCTGCATGGCGAGTGAACAGGGAGAGGCGCAGTCGCCCTCAACCCACAGGAATGAGAACGCCCGCGCAACTGCATCTGACCCGTCCGCCGATCAAACCAAAACTTCGGTGGAGGAAAGCTCGAGCGGACAAGAGAATAGCCATTGGCCAAGTGACCTGTCATCCGCTGTTGCGAGTGGAAACAGCTGGCTGCAAGCTTCTAATCAGCCAAGTTTCAGTATTCCATTGGCAGCGACGGTTGCGAGTTCAGCAGCGACAACCACCAGTTCAATTGCGACGGTCACAAGTTCAACCTCCCAGCCGCCGACACAAATCGGTACATCCGGCATCCCGTATCAGGCGACAATCGCCAGTGCGCCGGAGCCGAGGATCTCCAAAAACAGCTTGTTAAGTTCCAGCGCGCAGACCCAAGCCGGTGAAAGCGCGGGGAATCGCACGACGAGTGAGCAGAAAGAAACACAGTCGCCGACGGTCCACGGGAATGGGACTGCCCCTGCAACTGCGAGCATCCCGCTTTCCGATCAAGAAAATACACCCGCAGAGGAAAGGTCTACCGGACAAGAGAATAGCCATTGGCCAAGCGGCCTGTCATCCGCGGTTGCGAGTGGAGAGAGCTGGTTGCAAGCTTACAATCAGCCAGGCCGTAGCATTCCATCGGCAACGACGGTCACCAGTTCAGCTGCGACAACCACCAGTTCAATTGTGACGACCACAAGCTTAACCTCCCAGCTGCCGGTACAGATCGGTACATCCGGCATCCCGTATCAGGCGACTATCGCCAGTGCGCCGGAGTCGAAGATCTCCACAAACAGCTTGTTAAGTTCCAGTGCGCAATCCCAAACCGTCGAGAGTGTGGGGAGTCGCAAGACGAGTGAGCAGAAAGAGGCGCAGTTACTCACGGTCCAACGGAATGAGACTGCTCCTGCAACCGCGGCCATCCCGCTTTCCGATCAAGAAAAGACACCCGCAAAGGAAAGTCCCACCGGACAGGAGAACGGCCATCGGTCAAGTGATGGATCATCCGGAACATCTGCGACGGTTGCCAGTGTCCAAGTTTCCAAAGTTACGCAAGACGTGCCGCAGCAGTTACTCGCTTCTCAGTTAGTTCCGGATATCCCGGCAACGGAACGGACCGTAACCCCGGTGAAACAGTTGAATCAGGTGGCGTCTCCCGATGCGGCTGTCGATGCAGAGTCGACCGTGCCAATCGCCGCGAGTGGAATGACCGACTTTGCAGCGGGCAATGCCGCACCGGCCACTGCGGAGATACCTCTGCAACCGGCGGTTATGCAAACGGCCACCGTTCTTCCAAACAGGGGAAGCGGTAGTCAGGTATTGACCAACGCAACGCAGAAGACAGGTTCTGACGCATCCTTCTCAAAGAATCTTGACTTGGCTAATACAACGAACGCAGGAACGAGCAAGACCACAGCGACAGCGGGCGGATCAACCGACACATCGTTCCACGGCGCTCAGAACAGCGGACAATCTTCGCAGAATTCAGCGGCCGACCCCTCCCAGGCTACGGCGGCAATGCCAAAGCCTATAAACAGTGGTGCGTCCCAGGCAGACGTGCAGACAGTCGTAAGCCAGGGAGTCTCCCACGAGACCGCAACAACTCATCGCACGCCGGATAGTTCTGGCGATGGATCTCTCCCCAGTCAACAGCGAGAATACCCGGCCTCGATCCAATCGGAAAGCGGCGAAGCCGTAACGGCATCGGGCATCAATGCCACGAAGCTCATGCAGACGATGAGTTCGACGGAGATGCGCGTCGGAATGCATTCGACCGAATTTGGCGATATCTCGATTCGCACTTCTGTCTCACAACAACAGATGCTGACCCAGATATCGCTCGATCATAACGAACTGAGTCAAGCCATCTCGGCTCATGTTTCCACTGTGCAGGCAAAACTTGGCGACGAGTACGGTCTTCACGCGTCGATCGAGGTCAATAACCTGGGGTCATCGCTTTCAGGTGAGTCAGGACATTCTTCACAAAGAGAACAAGGAACTTTTACCCGTTCGTTGCCGACCGAAAGCTCTGCGGTTCCGGCAGAAGAAGAGAGCGGTTTGAGCCTGGGAGCGCTTGCGGGCGCGGGCAATGGGTACCGGTTGGACATCAGAGCTTGAGGCGGAATTACAGCCAGAAAGGAAGAATCAATGAACATTCAAGGAATCAGCCCAACGATCACCGCACCCATGCAGGCACAAAGCGCCAATTCGACTGCGGCAGCGGGCAGCACGTCGAGCAGCAGTTCAAGTAGCACGACGGGTATTTCATCAAGCAGTCTAGAGAGCACATTCCTGAACCTGCTGGCAACCGAGTTGCAAAACCAGGATCCCACGTCTCCGGTCGATCCGACCGAGATGGTAGGTCAGCTGGTGTCTCTGAACCAGTTGGATCAACTCATCTCAATTAACCAGACATTGACAAGCTTGACCGGCTCGACGTCAAGCACGTCAAGCACTTCGGGCACTTCGCAAGACGCTGCAACAAGCGCGTTGGGCGCACTGAGTTCGGGGAGTGCGTCGGCCGCCGCACCGTCCAGCTCCAATTCGACAACGTCAGCGTCGCTCAGTCAATTTCTGCCGGCGAATGCTGCTGCTGCCGGAACGAATGCGCTCATGAATCTTTATGGCAGCTTCGCAACTCCTGCCCAGGCTTCAAATCTCTCAACCATAGGAGGTAGGTAGATGTCGTCCTTTGCAATTCCGCTTTCAGGCTTGGAAGCAAACTCTGATTCGCTGGACGTGATCGCAAATAATTTGGCGAACCTCAACACCGACGGCTACAAGGATCAAAGCCTCAACTTCGGCGACATCTTCTTCCAGATGCAAGGGTCGTCGGGGAACGGCGATCCGATACAGGTTGGTTCGGGCGTGCAAGTGGAAAGCACGACCTCCAACTTCACCGATGGCACCGTAAGTTCAACGGGCATTGCGGCGAATATGGCGCTTCAAGGCAATGGATTCTTTGTTGTGAACAACAACGGCCAGACGAGCTACACACGGTCGGGTGACTTCTCAGTGAATTCATCGGGACAACTCGTCGACCCAAGCGGCGAACTGGTGATGGGATACCCGGCGGTTGACGGGGCAGTCTCGACAAGCGGCGCGCTCGCTCCGATTTCAGTGAATCAATCGGCCACTATACCGGCTAATCCCACCACGAGCTTTGATACCACTACGAATTTGCAGGCAGGATCCGCCGTTGGCGCCACATTCAGCACGCCCATCAGCGTCGTCGACTCGCTCGGTGAGTCGCAAACACTGAGCATCGAGTATACGAATACAGGCACGAATACCTGGAGTTACAACATCACCCTGCCCGCCTCAGCCACAGGCGCCACCGGGGACCCGACCACGGTCGCTTCCGGCACTCTGAACTTTAACTCGTCCGGGGCCCTCACTTCGCCTACCGGATCGGTGACGGGAATCAACATCACGGGCTTAGCCGACGGCGCTGCAGCGATGAACCTCACTTGGAATCTGAATGACTCATCGGGGAATCCAACCATCACGCAGCAGGACTCGGCGAGCGCCACCACCGCGACCAGCCAGAACGGCTATGGAGTTGGCACGCTCACTGGCTTCTCTGTGTTGTCAAACGGAACGATCGAGGGACAATTCAGCAATAATCAAACGCTGGCGCTGGGCCAGGTGGCGGTGGCCAGCTTCGCAAATGTCCAGGGCCTGACGAAGTCAAGTGACGGCGACTTTCAAGCCACGACCGCTTCGGGATCAGCAATCGTTGGACAGGCCGGCGTCGGCGGGAACGGCACGATCACCGGAGGAGCCGTGGAGGCATCGAACGTGGACCTCTCCACGGAGTTTTCCAACATGATCGTCGCGCAGCAGGGGTATGAAGCCAACGCCAAGGTTCTAACAGCGTTCGATCAGGTCTCCCAGGCCACAATCCAGCTGATCACCTAGGCTCCGATCGACCGACGAAGTGGTTAACTTACGATTAGAAACTTCCGCCAGGCAAAGCCACTGCCTGGCGGGAGGCCTTTGCGGACTGTTGGTTCTCATGGCTGTCTCACCAGCTGCGTGGGCTGTTTCGTGAGGCCATTGCCGCCTGCAACCCATTGTGTGACAACAACCTGCCAGCGTCACGGGCCTTCGTGCGCAGGGTTGTGCTCCCATCTCCGATTCCGGCCCTCCGATTGCAATTACCCTCGTGCAATCACTCCATTCATGAACTTCCTGTGCAGACTGGCTCGAAGCCTGTCCAGATCAGGGAGCCATGAATGGAGCCCGAGCGCGTGAGGGTCCCATGAGTACCGCAGTCCAAAATCAGGAAGTGAATCCAGTCGATTCACTCCACTCGGCCTCGACGGCGAATGGAAAAGATCCGCTCGACAGCATGCCATTGTTGCCGTGCACGCTCAGTCTCGACGTGCCCGTTGTGCGGTTTACCATTGGCGACCTTCTGACGCTCACCAAAGGCGTGATCGTAGAGACTGCGTGCCACCACACGAGCGACGTTCCGCTGCGCGTCAACCAGCTTCTGATCGGTTGGACCGAGTTTGAAGTCATCGGCGATCACCTCGCGGTGCGCATCACGGATCAGGTATGACCGCGAAGAATCGACAGCGCCGTCCTCCCATGCCGGCTCTGCGCCAGCGGTTGTCTTCTCTTGCGCCTGAGCTGGCGCCGGCAAAGGCGTCGTTTCATGCCTCGCTCCGGGGCTGTGCGAAAGATCGGGTGAAGCAACCATCACCCCGCCGAGACATTTCTTCGCTCTTCCGCGTGTGGGCGCGACAGGGGCAACAGCGCACTCTCAGCGCTCTGGCGCGCGTATGGTCATGGCTGCATGCCAAGTACACAGTGACCCAAACCAAGCGGTTGCGCGTCTCGGAGACAGTCTCGCTCGGAGACAAGCGGTTTGTGGCTCTCGTGAATGTAGGCGCCCGCGAGTTCCTGATTGGAGGAGGCACACAGAGCGTATCGCTGCTGGCGCAATGGGGGACAACGCCGGAACCTGCAGAAGTACTTCAACCGGAGCTGGGCGTCGAGGGGAATTCAGAATGAGTCGACGAAGCGCCGCCCAAAGCATCGCAATCTCCCTGTTCATCTTCCTCGCACTCGCGGTTCCCGTCGCTGCACATGGAAGTATGGCGGTGCAGGAGGCGTCCAGTCCCCAGGCCGATGGTGGGCAGACTCAAGCACCTCCCGCTGCGGCGGCCGCTCCGGCAGGCGAAGCTTCAAGTTTGCCGTCAAAGCCGGGCAATTCCGGTGCGCCCGCTGCCTCGCTCCCAGCCGGCGGCAATGGAATCATTCAGATTCCCGGAACATCCGGCGAATCCGCGCCATGGTCCATCATTGTTCTGCTCACGACTCTGACGCTGATTCCCTCTGTCCTCTTATGCATGACGCCGTTCGCGCGGCTTCTGATTGTCTTTCATTTTCTGCGCCAGGCTTTGGGACTTCAGACCACGCCTTCAAACCAGACGCTCATCGGACTCTCGCTGATTCTCACCTTCTTTCTGATGCAACCCGTGGCATCGAACATTTACCAGGTAGCCATTGTTCCCATGCAGGCAGGGCAGATTACCGCAATCCAGGCGGTAACTCGCGCGGAAGACCCGATGCGTCATTTCATGGCTCACTATGTTCGCGAAAAGGACGTGGCCCTGTTCATTGAGTTGGCCAAGGAGCCGCATCCCGCGTCGGTGAACGACGTTTCAATGCGCGTAATGCTGCCAGCTTACATTCTGTCGGAACTGAAGGCCGGATTTCAGATCGGCACCGTATTGTTTCTTCCTTTTCTGATCGTCGACATGGTTGTGGCTTCGATTACCACTTCGGTCGGCATGTTGCAATTACCGCCCGTCGTCATCTCGACTCCACTCAAGCTTCTTCTGTTCCTGATGGTCGACGGCTGGCATCTCTTGATCGCATCTTTGATGAGGAGTTTTTACTAACGCCATGGACGTTGATCAAGTGGTATTGCTCGGACGAACGATGCTGCAGGAGGTGATGATCCTGGTTGGCCCCATATTGACCGTAGCCATCATCGTCAGCCTGGTGGTCAACATTCTTCAAACCCTCACTTCGCTGCAAGACAGCACGGTATCTACCGTAAGCCGCCTGCTGGTCACCGGAGCCGCATTGTTCTTCATGATGCCGTGGATGTGGCGGCATCTTGCGCATTACACGCTGGTCACGCTCTCTGACTTTCGCAGGTACCTGCAATGATTCAGATACCTCTGCTCTCCGTCATCAGCGGCCTGCTTACGATTGGCGTGCGCCTCTCCGGGCTCATGCTATTCGCGCCGTTCTTTGGAGGCACCGTGATTCCCGCGCGCATCAAAGCAGGACTGGTTCTGGCACTTACGCTGCTGTTATTTCCCACTGTCGGGCGGGGAATCGGCGCTTACTCCCTTGTTGATTGGCCAATCCTGATCTTCACTGAGTTTCTGATCGGCGTGGGGATGGGCATTGCGACCAATATCGTCTTCGAGGCCGCCCAATTGGCAGGACAGGTTCTCGGTATTCAAATGGGCTACTCGCTGGTGAACATTCTCGATCCGCAGACGCAGGTCGAAACAACGGTGATCCCCCTCTTTTATCAGACGATTGTCATGCTGCTCTTTCTTCGCATGGATGTGCAGTACTGGCTTCTGCGGGCGATTGGGAACAGCTATCTTTACATGCCGCCTGGTACCACGCACTTGAGCGGCGTGTTCACCCAGACGGTCCTGAAGACGGGCGGCCAAATTTTCGGATTGGGGGTCCAGATCGCCGCGCCAGTTCTGGCAGCTACGCTGGTGGCCGATATCCTCCTGGGGTTGCTCGGCAAAGCCTCTCCGCAAATGCCGCTCATGCTGCTTGGGCCGGCAATCAAAAGCCTTCTGGGCATCTTCATCTTGATCGCAACGCTCAAATACTGGCCCGATCTCTTCCACCACTTGTTTCAGGACTCGGTGGCGAACGGCGAACACATACTCCACTTGGCACGATAAGACACGATGGCTGACTCCAACAAGACGGAACAGGCAACACCGCGACAGCGGCAAAAGGCGCGGGAAAGAGGTCAGGTCACGCGATCGCGTGAGCTGACCGGTGCTCTGTCTATGTTCGTAGTCGCGGGGACCCTTGCTCTGCTGGCCCGGCAGGGAGCCGGTCATTGGACTGATTTTTTCCGAAACACGCTCGATTCCGCAAATACTGACTCGATTGAAACAAACGGTCCGCTTCTCTTCTGGACCAGTGTCGAGGCGCTGCGCTGGGTGGTCCCAATTCAGTTGGCTGCGCTTGCAGTTTCACTCGTTGTCGGATTGGCGCAAGGAGGCTTTGTCTTTGCGCCCGAAGCGCTGTCGTTGAAGTTCGAACGTCTTAGTCCCGCGAACCGGCTCAAACAACTGTTCTCTCCCATGGGGCTGAGCACGATTCTCAAATCACTTCTGCCCTTCGCCGCCATTATCTGGGTTGGGTGTGCCAGTGTCGGCAGCCATTGGAGCGAGATCCTGGCCAGCTCGTATGCCGAACCGCGAGCGTTTGTGAGCCTTGTGGGCAACCTGCTTTTTGAAGTCCTTTGGAAGTCCGGTTTGATTCTCCTGGGTTGGTCTGGCGTGGACTACCTGCTGCTCTGGCTGAAGAGCGAAGGCGACTTGAAGATGAGCCGCCAGGATATTCGCGACGAGATGAAAAGCACGGAGGGCAATCCGGCGAGCAAGGCCAGGATTCGCAAGATGCAGCGGCAGGCGCGGCGCCGGCAAATGATCAAGGCCGCCGAAACTGCGACAGTGGTCATCACCAACCCGACGCACTACGCGGTCGCACTGAAGTTTGAACTGACCATGTCAGCGCCCGTGGTGGTTGCAAAAGGGCTTGATCTGCTGGCGGCGAAGATCAAGGAAATCGCTCGAGACCGCGACATTCCAATCATGGAGAACCGGCCTCTTGCGCAGGCGCTCTATAAGAGCGTTGAGGTTGGAGACGCAATCCCCGCCGCGCTGTACCACGCTGTTGCTGAAATTCTCGTCCTGGTCTACAAGGCCCAGGAGGAAGTCAAACGCAGGGAGGCTCAAAGAAGAGCCACCGCGAATCCATCAGGAAGAGTGAAACCGCAGTGAGCAAGAAACCCGGACTTTTAGCCACACTCCGCGCATCCTCCGATTGGTTCATTCCAACGGGGGCAGTCCTCCTGGTGTTTGTGATGCTCGTTCCCTTGCCGAGCATCGTCCTCGACCTATTGCTCACGCTAAGCATTACCGCCTCGGTGCTTGTCCTGCTGACCGCGATTCAGATCCTGCGTCCGGTGCAATTCTCCGTATTCCCCAGCCTCATCCTCTTATTGACCCTAATGCGCCTGTCACTGGATATGGCCAGCACCCGGCGCATCCTGCTGCATGGAAACGAGGGCTCGTCGGCTGCCGGAAAGGTGATTGAGGCATTCGGGCAATTCGTGGTTGGCGGTAACTACATTGTCGGATTTGTCATCTTTCTCGCACTGATTGCCATTCAATATCTCGTGGTCAGCCACGGCGCCGTGCGCACCGCCGAGGTAACAGCCCGCTTCACATTGGACGCCATGCCGGGAAAGCAAATGGCGATCGATTCCGACCTGAATACCGGGCTCATCAACGCGGATCAGGCTCGCGCCCGCCGTGATCAGGTGGCGCGCGAAGCGGAATTCTGCGGTTCCATGGATGGCGCGGCGCGGTTCAGCCAAAGAGACTCGCTGGCCACCATTCTTATTCTGGCCATCAACATCGTCGCTGGATTTTTGATTGGCGTGTTTCAACAGGGCATCCCGTTCCAGCAAGCGCTTAAGACCTACACCATCCTGACCGTGGGAAACGGGTTGGTGGCCATCATTCCGTCGCTGCTGGTTTCAGTGGCGGGGGGCATTGTGGTTACGCGCGCAGGCTCCGATCAGTCTCTTGGCCTGGACATTCAAAAGCAGATGTTCTCGACCTCGCGGCCCCTCTGGATTGTCAGTGGAGTGCTTTTGGGCCTGGGCTTGATTCCAGGCATGCCGAAGATATCGTTTTTCCTGTTGGGCGGAATCACGATGTTTGCAGCCTGGAAGATGAAACCAGGCAGCGCGACCGAGCTGACACCTGGAGCAAAGACAGCGGCGGGCAAGGGTAGCAGTCCGGGAACGCCGGCTGTCGATCCCATGGATGCGGTGCTGAAACTGGATGAACTGATGCTGGAGGTCGGCATAGGCCTTGTCCCGCTGGTGGATGTGAAGCAGGGAGGGCAACTGCTGGCCAGAGTGAAATCGCTACGCAAGAGCCTGGCGCAGCAACTGGGATTTCTGGTGCCTTCCATTCATATCACCGATAACTTATCGCTCAAGGAACGAGAGTATGTGATCTACCTTCGAGGCGTTGAAATTGCCCGCTGGGAGATGCGGCGCGACCGGTTGCTGGCGGTCAATTCCAACCCGAAGCCCGGAGATATCCCCGGGCAAGAGACGCGGGAGCCGGCTTTCGACTCCCCGGCCAAATGGATCACCCCGGACCTTCAGGCACAAGCCATCTCCGCCGGATATGCTGTGGTGGACCACACTTCCGTGCTGGCGGCTCACCTTGCCGAACTGATCAAGCAGAACGCACATGACCTGCTGACACGCCACGAAACGAAGCGGCTCGTGGACCGTCTTTCGGACTCGCATCCAAAGCTGGTGGATGAGTTGATTCCGAAGCTGATGACCCTGGGAGAAGTGCAGAAAGTGCTGCAGCAGCTACTGAGAGAGCAAGTCTCGATCAGGGACCTGGGCACAATTCTGGAAGCGCTTGTGGATACGGCGGCGACCAACAAGAATCCCATCGTGCTTGTTGAAGCCGCCAGGCATTCCCTTGGACGTGCGTTGATTCGCCCCCTCCTCAACGATCGCGGACAACTGAAGGTGGTTACGCTGGATAGCTCGATCGAAGAGGAATGTGCTCGCAATTCCACCCAAAATTCACAACCAGTTGCCGGCGGAGCGCTGCAGATATCCGTGGCTCACCGGGTGCTGTCCGGTCTCCGCGCCATGCTCGGCGACCAAGTAACGATGGCTCCTCCGGTGCTTCTATGCGCCTCTCCGGGGCGGTTCTATCTGAAGCGGCTCCTGGAGCCGTTCATTCCCAAGATTGTTGTAATTTCCCCCGCTGAAATCCCTCCGGCGACGCAGGTGCAGTCGCTGGGTTTGGTTCGATGAGGAGTTCGATATGTACGCGCGCAATGAGGTGAAGAAATGATGCCAGCGGAAGTGGCCTACAAAACAAGCGCGGCGGATGTGGACGATCGTAACGATCTTGTGATGCAAGAGCTTTCACAGGTCTACTACATCGCGTCCCGCATTCGCGAGCGTCTTCCCCAGCATGTGGAGTTGGAGGACCTTGTGAATGCGGGTGTGATCGGCCTGATGGAAGCCAGCCGCAGTTTCGATAGCTCGAAGAATGCCCAGTTCAAGGCATTCGCGAAGTTCCGCATCCGAGGCGCCATCCTCGACAGCCTGCGTGAATCCGATTGGGGATCGCGCTCTCTTCGCAAAAGGGGACGCGAGATAGCGGACGCGACCGCCCAGCTCGAAGCCAAGCTGGGACGGCATCCGGCCGAGTCAGAGATTGCGGAGGAGATGCATCTCGAAACCAGCCACCTCAGAAGAATCCTCGCGCAGATTGATGGTCTTCATCTGGCGGGCCAGCAGGCGGCAGTTTCGAACGATCGCACGGATCTGCTGGATGTGATTGAAGCGGCGCCCAATCTGGACGACCCGGATCCATTCGATCTTTGCCTGCAAGGTGAGGTGAAGGCTCATTTGGCCGAGGCTATTTCAAAGCTTAGCGAAAGGGAGCAGCTAATTCTCTCTTTGTACTATCGCGAAGAACTTACGATGAAAGAGATTTCAGAGGTGGTGGGTGTGGCGCTTTCGCGTGTATCGCAGATACGCCAGGCGACCATGAGGAAACTCAGAGTGTCGCTTGCACACCTTCAGGAGCGGCCGTCAGCAGGCAATGTGCCGGTAGGAGGATATTTTGAGCGCGCTTAGTACAGATGAGATCGAGGCAATGGTCAAGGTCTCAAGAAAGCCAGGCAGACCGATAGCGAGCGACAAACGGCGGTCAGTCCACCTGTGCGATTTCAGAACAGCGGGACGATTGTCCAATGAGAACGCGCGCGCTCTGACCGCGATTCACGAGACATTCGCGCGCCGCCTCGCCAGCGCCCTTGACGCTTACCTGGGAACAGGCCTGGAAGTGAAGCTGCAAACGCTCGATCAGCTTCCCGTCAAGGAGCACATCGCAAGTATCCCTCCGCTCAGCTACATCGTGCCATTTTCCCTCAGCACGGTGCCAAGCACCATGGTTATGGAGTGCGACATCGACCTGGTGTTCCCCATCATCGAACTGCTTCTGGGAGGAACGGGTGCCTCAACGCCCGGCGCTCGGGAACTTTCGGAAATCGAAGAAGAAATCATGCAGGACGTGACGTCGGTCGTCGCGCGGCAAGCCGAAAACGCGTGGCGCATGCCTCACATGTCGCTGACGGCAAATCGCCGCATCAAGTCCTCGCTCCTGCATCAGTATTGTCCGCCGAACGAAAAGGTCACTTTAGTCAAATTCGAGGTTGAAATTGCCGGCACGACAGGATCGTTTCAGCTTGTATTTCCGAGTTCGTTTGTCAATGTTCTGATCAATCAGATCAAGCTGGACCAGCCACAGAGGAAAAGTGGATTACGGTATTTCCCCGCACCCGGCATTCGCGAACGCATACTCGATTGCGACGTGGTGGTTGCGGCGGGCGTTCCGCGGATGAAAGTTGCAGTGCGAGATCTGATTGCGCTGCAGCCGGGATGCGTCTTGAAACTTCGCGCGCCTGTCCGAAATCCCGGGATGTTGACCGTCGAGGGGATGGAGATATTTGAAGCAGCGCCAGTCAGGAATGGCTCACAAAAGGCAGCACAGCTTGGCCGTCGCGTTCAGGCAACAAGCTGGGGAACGGAGTAGAAATCGTGGACAATCAAGGCAACCATCAGGCCGCGCGTATATTTGCCGGCGGCTTCGCCGAATCTCTTGCGGAATCGTTGACCGGAGCGGCCGGACTTCCGTGGCAGGTAAAGATTTTGGACAATCCGGACCCTTCCGCGCAAGAGGGGCAGGCGATTCAGTTTCGGCTGACTCTGGAAGGTGCGCTGCATGGCGACTTCCTTGTCGAGTTCTATGCGCCGCAGGTCACGGAACTCGCTTCGCAGATATGCGGCCATTCCGTGCAGGCCTTCAGCGACGAGCACGGGGAGGCATTGGGCAAGGTCCTCTCCTCGGCCATGGCTGGGTTTTCCACATCCCTGTCCGCCCAATATGGTGCGCCCACATTCAAGATTGACCGGGAAGCGGGTCTGGCGACCGGCGAAATGCTTGTGATCCCGCTGGTCGCTTCCAGGGAAAACCAGTCCGGAATGCCGGTGACGCTCTACTTCGACGGCCAACTGTTGGCGGCCTTGTCATCCGAGCCGGCTACCAGGGATGCGGCGGAAGCGGAAAATCCTGCAATCGATCCCGCCAATCTCAAACTCGTCCTGGACGTGGAACTGAACGTGTCGCTTCGATTTGGCCAGCGCCAGTTGCCGCTGCGTGAAGTACTGGAACTGGCCAGTGGTTCTGTCATCGAACTGGATCGCCAGGTGGACGACCCTGTTGAACTGCTGCTGGATGGCAAAGTGATTGCCCGCGGCGAGGCCGTCATCGTTGACGGCAACTACGGCTTACGCGTTACGGAAATCTGTCAACCCATTGCGTCCCATTTCATTCGCTGATTTTATGAGGGATGAATTTTGATGAAAATGTCATTCGACACCATCCGGTCAGCCGTGGACCGGAGGTGGAAAAACATGTACGCGGTGTGTGGACTTCGGACCTGCAGGAACACGATGCTGATGCGAAGCGTGCCTCAGAACCGCGTCGGAATTCGCGTGGGCGAGTCCTGGTACTGCAGCGTCGATTGCTTCGTGGCGGCTTCATTCAACCGGTTTTCCACACTTTCTGAAGAACGCATCCTGGAGATGCCGCATAACCCGCGACTTTCCATAGGGCTCGTGATGTTGTCAAAGGGCTATTTGACCGATGACCAGCTTCGATATGCCGTGACTGAGAGTCAATTGCACGGTGAAGAATTGGAGGCTACGCTGTTCCGGCTGGGCTTGGCTAATGAATGGCAACTGGCCGCGGCGAGGGCGGCACAGTGGGGGTGTCCGGTGCTTGGCCAGGATGCCATCAGCCAGCCGCTTGAGGCAGATATTCCAACGACATTGCTGCGCACGTGCTCGGCAGTGCCTCTGCACTATTCCCTCACGGCAAAGAAGCTACTTTTGGGCTTTGTCTATCGAGTGGAACACAGGCTTCTCGATGCATTGGAACAGGTTACAGGTTGCCGAGCCGAGCCGTGCTTCATCACTCCGACAGAGTTCGGAGAGCAGATGGCGCGTCTGACGGCAGTTCCGGACTGCGATGAGGTGGTTCTCGAGGATCCCCAGACACCGAAACAGATGGCGAATACCCTGGGCGGCTTTGCGGTCGAGGTTGCGGCCCGGGAAGCCAGTTTTGCCCACTGCCGAAACTATATCTGGACAAGACTTTTGGGCAAACGGCGGAAGATCGACGTGCTTTTTCGAGCCCAGAATCGATATGTCTGACGCCGCATAGGAGAATTGTTCCGCTTCTCGAAAAAAATTGGCGATCTTGAGTAGAGGAATTGGCAAAAGTTGCCGATAGCTGTGTCAGGAGGTGGCACAGTGCTTACCAGGACCGCCCGCCAGGCCGAGGTCACCCGCAATCCAGTTTTAGAACGCCAACTGTGGCAGGTTGAGTTGGCCCATGATCTCCCAGACGTCCCTGTGCTGCTTGAAACGCTTCTGCAACTCGACCTTGAGGTTCAGGAGCCTTGTGTCGATCTTCGAGCGATGTCGCAACTGGTGCTCAGCGATCTGGGAGCTACCGTGCAGATATTGCGACTGGCGGGGCGTGAATACGGCAACGAGGAAGGCTGCCCGACCCGAATCGAGGATTGCATCTCGGATCTTGGCGTTCATGCCTGTCTGGAGGCGGTGTCGGCGCAGGTCGTAGCCCGCAATAGCCGCTACCACTCCATTACAGAAACCTGGGCACATTCCAGAGAGATTGCACAGTATTCAAAGCTGGTTGCGGAAGAGATGCCTGAGGTAAACCCCGAAAAAGCATATTTGGCCGGACTGCTACATGCCATTGGATTGCTGCCCGGCGTCCTGGGATGGTATGGAAGCGAAGCCGCTTCGGCGGATTCTGCGCTGGCGGGGTTCAAGATAGCAAGGAAGTGGTCGCTCTCCCCCTTCGTGGTGGAGTTCTTCGGCGAAATGTACCACGCCGGGTGCACATCCCGGTGGCAGGAGATTGTGCGGAAGGCGCATCGGCGTGCAGCCAGGTCCTCGATCCATTGCCCCTTCGAAAAGGATATGAGCCCACTGCTCCAAAGAGTCGTCTAGGCACAATCGGGCCGGCCAAATTCGGCAAAGCATGCGGCATGTTATCGCGTCGCTGCGGATTGTCTTCGTATGAGAGAAGATGCCGGGCGCAACAGCCGCAGGCGTCCCACTTCCGCCGTTCTCATCGTTCCCTCATCAATATCGCGGTTTCCAGGCTGTCAGGGCCTCTTTTTGGGCAAAGATTGCCTACCAGGATGGCACGCGCGGTGCATTGTCTCATGGTGCGAGGTACACATGGACAGTGGATACTATGCCGCGGCGACAGCGATGGCTTCCCGCACCCAGGCATTGGATACGATTGCCAACAACCTGGCGAATGCCAGCACTGTCGGTTACCGGGCGGAGCATAACGTCTTCGGCGCCGTGCTTTCTGCCACCACGGATGCACCTGGCTCAAGCTTGAACCAGGCGATCAACAACTACGGAATCATGAGCGGAACAAAGCTGGACCTCAGCCAGGGCGCTCTGCAAAAGACAGGCAACGACCTCGATCTGGCAATCGAGGGGTCGGGCTTCTTTGTTGTCCAAACCGCGAATGGCCCCATGTATACCCGCAATGGCAGCTTCCAAGTCGCCAGCAATGGACAGTTGATTACCGCCTCGGGAGACGCCGTCATGGGCGACAAGGGAACCATCACCATGCTTCCTGGACCTGTTTCGATCAGCACGGATGGAACCATATCGTCGAATGGAGCGGTTGCGGGCAAGTTGAGGGTCGTGGACTTTCCGGCAGGCACACCGCTCAAGAGCGAAGGCAACACATACTATTCGGCGCCTGTTAAGAGCGCAACCACGGCAACCGGTTCAACCGTGCAACAGGGAGCGCTCGAAAACTCAAACGTGAATCCCATCTCCAGCATGGTGGAACTGATCACCGCGCAGCGAACTGCCGAGATGATGCAGCGCTCGCTTGCAATGTACAACTCGGAGATGGACAAAACCGCATCGCAGGACCTGCCCAAGATCGGCTGAAGGAGTTGAACCATGTTTCATGCCCTTTATACCGCGGCCAGTGGAATGACCGCTCAACAAATCAACCTGGACAACATCGCGAATAACCTGGCCAACTCCAGCACCTCCGGCTTCCAGGCGCGCCGCGTACAGTTTTCTGATCTCCTTTATCAGAACGAGATCATGCCGGGTGCAGCGGCAACACAGCAAACGACGGTTGCGGCCGGATTGCAGGTGGGACTTGGTACCAGACCCGGCAACACCGAGATTATCCAGCTCCAGGGCGATTTGAGCACCACGGGCAATCCGCTGGACTTCGCCATTCAGGGCACCGGCTTTTTTCAGGTTCTTCTGCCCAACAATCAAATCGGCTATACGCGCGCGGGATCTTTTCAACCGGATGCGCAGGGTGTTCTTGTTACTGCGAACGGCAACGCACTGCAGCCTGCCATTACCATTCCGCCCAACGCCACCAATGTCACGGTAGGCAGTGACGGTACTGTCAGCGTTACGCTGCCAGGACAGACCCAGACACAGCAGGTGGGAGTCATCCAGCTCGCGAGTTTCGCGAACCCGGGCGGCCTGAACAGCATCGGGAACAACATCTATTTGCAAACCACCGCATCGGGCAATCCCGTTGTGGGCGCACCGGGAGGCCCTGACGGTCTGGGCACGATTCAGCAGGGCATGCTCGAGCAGGCGAATGTGAACATCGTCGACGAATTCGTGAATATGATCCTCGCGCAGCGTTCGTATGAGTCGAACTCGCGAGTGGTCAAGGCGGCCGATGAGATGCTTCAAGGGTTGAACCAGCTAGCCCAATAGAACGGGTTGCATCATGACAAGATATCGACTGATTCCGGTTTTGGCTCTTTCTTTCGCAATGGCGTCGCCCGTCGCGTCCGCGGCTGGCCGCGCTGCCATCACGCCAGCGCAAATAGCGGATGCAATCAACGGCGCGGGAATGAAAATCTCCGCCGAACAAGTCACGCTCTTGACTGATGTGGTGGCGGCAACCGGTTCCCCAACGCTCACGGTCGAGTCGATGGAGCCCTGGGGCGATCACCGCATGAAGGTTCGCCTCGACTGTGCGACCCCCGAGGAATGCCTGCCGTTTTTTGTGGCTGTCAGTTTGAGCAATGAGACCACTGCGACGCCTGCCCAGGCAGCTTTGAATCAGTTTCTGGCTGGGAAACAGGGTCCGAAATCAGTCGTTGTTCGGGCCGGATCGCCGGCAACTCTGCTGCTCGACGGCGGTCATGTTCACATCCGGCTCTCTGTTGTTTGTCTTGAAAATGGTGCGATGGGCCAAAAAATTCGCGTTGCCAGCAAAGACCCTCGTCAAACCTACACGGCCCAGGTAATTGACAGCGCGGTATTGAGGGGCAACCTATGAGGAGGGCGAACAAGGAACGGGGCATTTGGCAGCAGCTTTCGCTTGCAATCGTGCTCGTGCTGGCGGTTGTCCCGGTTGCCGTGGCAGGAACTCCCAAGAAGTCGAAGGACAATTCTGCGCAACTTCGGAAAGACTACATAACGCGGCTCCAGCAACAGGACCAGCCATCGGCTTCTGACAGAACGGTGGGCAGTCTCTGGTCTCCGGCAGGTAACGCGATGGGAGATCTCTCCACCGACTACAAGGCGCACAAGCTGAACGACACCATCGTTATTCTGGTATCGGTGCAGACCACCGCGGCGCAAAGCGGAGATTCCAGCTATCAGCGGACGTTCCAAACCGCATCCGGGATTACCGGACTCGCAGGCCAGGTGAACACCAATGGCTTGAATCCCCTGTTCAATGCCAATTCCGCGACCCAGCTCACTGGAAAGGGAGCAACCGACTCGAATACCACCTTTCAAACCAGCCTGACCGGACAGGTGATTGCGGTGCTGCCCAGCGGCAACCTGGTTGTCGAAGCGCAACGCAGGATCTTCATGAACAATCAACACGAGGATGTGACGGTCCGCGGAGTCGTGCGTCCGGGCGATATCAGCGCCAATAATGCCGTTGCCTCTGCGTCGCTAAGCAACCTTGAGATCGAGATGAAGGGCAAGGGCATCATTGCCGACAGCACGCGTCCTCTTAACCCGATCACCAAAGCAATCCTGTGGCTCGTTGGATTTTGATATCGATGAAGCATAAATTCAACAACTCGAAAGCCGGACGCAGGTTCATGGCCTGCTGCGCCCTTGCCTTATGCGCCGCGACGTGTGCGTTTGCGCCGGACGCCCGCGCGGCTGATACCAATCGCCAGGTGATGGTGCGGGACATTACCACGGTTGAAGGAGTCAGAGACAACCTGCTGGTGGGGTATGGCCTGGTTGTAGGGCTGCACGGGACCGGAGATACGCAACAGACCATCTTTACCGTGCAAACGCTGGCCAACGCGATGCAGAAAATGGGTGTGCTCATTTCGCCGGCGAGCGTGGTGGTCAAGAATGTGGCGGCTGTCTTTGTGACGGCATCGCTCCCGCCTTTTGCACGACCGGGCGCGAAACTGGATGTGACCGTTGCTTCCGTCGGCGATGCGCACAGTCTCGACGGAGGCGTGCTGCTGATGAGCGCGCTGCACGGTCCGGATGGGCAGGTCTATGCCGAGGCTCAGGGACCGCTTCTCCTGGGCGGTTATTCAGCGGGAAACGGCGCGAACCGGAAGGAAGTGAACGCCTACAATGTCGGCACGATTCCTGACGGGGCCATCATCGAGCGCGACACTGCGGTCGATCTGAGCGGGTTCAAAACGGTATCGCTGCTGCTGCATAATCCGGATTTCACCACCGCAACCGAGATTGCGGATGTGGTGAACACCGAGTTTCACAAGCCGATTGCCTCTGCTCTCGACAGCAGACGCGTCGACATCAGCGTGGCCGGTGCCTCCGCGCAATCGGTACCGCTGCTGATTGCGCGGGTGCAAAACCTCATGCTCAAGGTTCACACACCGGCCAAGATCGTGATCAATGAGCGCACCGGCACCATTGTGATGGGCGGCAATGTGAAGCTCTCGCCGGTTTCTGTTATTCATGGCAGTCTGTCCATCGAGGTGGTCACCACGTATGCGGTTGCATCGCCAGGGCTAGCGCCCGGTATGCCGCCCGGTCAGGCGCCCGGTTTCGCGCCCGGCCAGAACGCCGCGTCCCAACCGGTTCTTGTGCCGGAGACGACTGTGAATGTGAATGACGCTCCGGCGCAGTCGATGCGCCTGGATGAGGGCGCCAATGTGGACGAACTGGTTGCCGGACTTCACGCCATCGGCACCACCTCTCGTGACGTTGTCGCAATTCTTCAAGCCATCAAGGCCGAGGGCGGTATGCAGGCTGATCTGGAGGTGCAGTAAATGGCAACAGGTGCAGTTCTTGGTCCCCTCAGCGCGCAGACCAGCGTTCTACAATCGAGGGAAGACCGCATGATTCAGCAGATGAATTCCCCCCGGAGCGCGAGCGATGACGCCAAGATCGCGAAAGGCTCCAAGGAATTTGAAGCGATCCTGGTGGGCAGTTGGTTACAGCAGGCAGAGCAGTCGTTTGCTACCGTTCCGGGGGCTGATGACGACCAGGATGCCGGGGGCGAACAGATGATGAGTCTTGGCGTACAGACGTTGGCAACGTCCATGGCGGCATCGGGCGGAATCGGGATAGGAAAAATGATCGCCAAAGCCATGCACGCGAACGCAGAAAAGGCGAATGTGCAGGCCGCGGGCAGCGGTGGTACCACCGGAAGCAAGGCAGATTGACAAAAAGGGAAGCGAATTCGCCTAAACTCTCGGGTGGAAACTGCCGATAGTGACTGAGATTCAAATCAAGGAGACGGGATGAGGATCGATCTACTTAATTCATCAGCCAGTCAAATTTCGAGCGAGCTGAGCTCGCAGCAGGCCGGCACACAGAAGGCCGCGCAGTCGGGCCAGACCGACGCAGAAGACCGGACAACTCTCACGTCGGATTCGGCGTCTGTTGCTTCGCTCGTGAGCACGGCTCTCAGTTTTCCCGAGGTGCGGCAAGACACGGTGGATAGCCTGCGTCTGGCTGTCACCAGCGGGCAGTATGATCTGGACCCGGCCAAGATCGCCGAGTCGATGGTCGACGATTACGCTTGATCCAGGTAGCGTCCTTGTCGGCCCTGTGAAGGATCTTCTCAGAAAGTGCTAAGAATGATTGCCGCTGTCGCTGAGGACCGGAATCGCAAGGCCGCCGAATATCTTCTGTTATTGCGGTTGATGGCGAACGAGTTGGAAAAGGCCATGCAGTCGATTTCCCATAACGCTCTCCCGGACTTCGAGGAGAGCGTTTCGAATCAGCAAGTTTTAAGCGCCAGGCTGGTCGCACTTGCGGATGAAATCTCCATTCCCCTCCAGGAGAATCCCGCCGCTCCGGCAAGACCGATCGATGAGGACCTCAGGCGTCAGATTCTCGTGGCCAACGATGGGCTTCAGAAGCTGAATCGAGGCTACGCGGCTCTGCTCCAGCATTCCAGCCGTTCCGTCGCGTTGATGGTATCGCTTTTCGCTTCAATCCAAGGACAATTTCAGGAGGCTTCTGGCCCCAGGTTGAAATATCAGACCTGGTCCTGCCAGATGTAATCGATATGGGGGGCTTAAGTACATCGCTTTTGATTGGCGCGCAGGCGCTGGATGCGACGCAGGGAGCCCTCGATGCCACCAGCAACAACATCGCCAATGCCAACACGGCGGGATATACCCGTGAAGTGGCGCAGTTCAGTGAGAACGGAGAGAACCAATCGGGCGATGAGGTCACCGGCGGCGGCGTCACGCTGGACGGGCTGCAAAGTGTCCGCGACGAGTTGCTCAACATACAGATTCAGCAACAGACCTCCCTCCAGGCCAGCGTCAATGCGCAATCTTCAAGTCTGCAGCAGGTACAGACTTCCTTCACAACCAGCGGCGATGACATTGCCAGCACGCTGACCGCATTTTCCAGCAGCTTGGCGCAGTTGTCTGCAAATCCCAGCAGTTCGGCCACCCGGCAGAGCGTACTTGCAAGCGGTCAGAATCTTGCCGATGCCTTCAATAGCACCGCAAATGCCCTGACCACTGCGCAATCGGATGCGGACCAGCAAGTGACGCAGACCGTGGCACAGATTAACTCGCTGAGCCAGCAGATCGCGCAGTTGAATGGGCAGCTCGCGCAACTGCCGGCCGGGCAGGATGGCGGCACAACTGAGGACCAGCGCGACGAGTTGGTGCAGCAACTGTCCGGGTTGACGGGGATCTCCATTACGCAGGGAAGTGACGGAGAAACCATTACCACGGGAAGCGGCACGCCCCTTGTAATGGGCGCACAGAGCTTCAATCTGCAAATTACGACTGGCACGGGCGGTTTCCAACAGGTTCTCGATTCCAACGGGACCAATATCACCACTTCGATCCAGGGCGGGACACTCGGCGGGGCTATCCAGATTCGCGATCAGATGATTCCCGGTTTTCTGTCGCAATTGAATACCCTGGCCAGCCAGTTTGCCACCAGCTTCAACGCCGCCCAGGCGCAAGGCTACGACTCAAATGGCGATGCCGGCGCGAATTTATTTTCGGTTCCTTCGAACTCAAACGATGCGGCTGCGGGCATCAGTGTGGCCATCTCCAATGTTTCGCAGATTGCTGCCAGTTCAGACGGTTCGTCGGGCAGCAACGGCAATGTAGCCAATCTCTCAGCGGCGCTGACCAATACACTCCCGTCCGGCGCAACACCTGCCAATGCCTACGCAGACCTGGTTTTTCAGGTGGGCAATGCCACCTCCAATGCCAGTACGCAATCCACCGCGATCGGTCAGAACCTGACCCAGCTCACCACCCAGCAGGGTGCGGTCTCCGCCGTTAGCATCGATGAGGAAACAACCAATCTGCTTCGCTACCAGACGGCCTATGAGGCCGCCTCTCGCATTGTAAGCACGGTACAAGCGCTCGATAACGCTGCTCTCAACATGGGTTCCAGTACGAGTTTCTGACTGATATGCGCATTGACCCAAATATGGTTCCAGAGATTCTCTCCGACTTGCAGCAGAGCCAGGTGTCTCTTAACACTGCGCTGCAGCAGGTGTCCACTGGCAAAAGCGTGAATGTGCCATCGGACAATCCATCCGCCGCCGCCGAGATGGTCCAAAACACGATCGAGACCGGAGACGTGGACCAATACACGCAGAACGTCACCACCACACTCTCCTCTGTGCAGTCGGCCAGTTCCGCGTTGAGTACGGTGGTGACGTCCCTTACCCAGGCTGTATCGCTGGGTACAGAGGGCGCCAATGGAACCAATTCAAGCGCAAATCTTCAGGCGATGGCCACGCAGGTGCAGGGGATCATCACAAGCGTAGTGTCAATGGCTAACTCGTCGGTGTCGGGATCATACCTGTTTGGCGGAACAAGCACCGCGACTCCCTACACCGCGGATTCGGCGTCGCCGACAGGGTACACCTACAACGGCAACAACGATACGAACTCCGTGGCCGTTGGCGACCAGATGACCGTGCAGGTGAACCTTCCCGGCAGTCAAATCTTCTCTAACTCCAGTAACAACGTTCTGGGGTCTTTGAGTTCGTTGGTTACCGCGCTGCAGAGCGGCAATTCCGCCAGCATTGCCAAAGCAACCACGGCTGTCGACTCTGCGGTCAACTATATAAGCCAGCAGCAAGCTTTTTACAGCAATGCCGAGACCCAGTTGACCTCGCAGCAGACAACGTTGCAGCAGGATACAGTCACCTTGTCGACGCAGGCAAATAATCTGATTGGCGTGAATGAAGCCACTGCTGCCACGAACCTAAGTCAGGCTGAAACCGACAACAGCGCCGCTCTTGCTGCAGTGGCAAAGGTTCTGCCGAATTCATTGCTCAATTACCTGGAACCCCCAAGCTAATTCCTGACGACGCAGCGGCAAAAGCAGACCAGAAGTTCAATCCACCGTGCCGGGATGCATCAGGATTCTTGTCTTTCGTCTGGATCTGCCACTTAGATAATTGGATGAATGGGCAGTTAGCGAAGTCGTATCTTCTCAAAAGCTCACATTTGGTTCTCAAAATATGTAGAGTAATTCAAGCGTTGCCGGCGTAAAAGGTCGGCTAGTCGACACCGGCAACGCTGACCGGACAGAATCTACGCCGACCAGCTGGATGCGCTGCGTTCGTACAGTGCAGGCGAACTGCCGGGGTAGCTCGCCTGCTGGGCCCACGTTGGAACCTCCAGCGTGGCGGAGGAGCTGCGGAGCTCAAGCCCCTGCCAGACTTCGCGAATCTTCAAGACCTGTGCCATCTGTTGCTCAAGAATTTCGGGCGACCGCTTCGCCTGAGCCTCAATCATCTTGCGCCGCAGGGAAGAGTAGAAGGCGACAAGCTGCCGCGCCAGTTCACCGCCGCTTCCGCGTTCGATACCATCTTCCAGGTGAGCGACCACCAGCAGCGCATGGTTCACTTCCCGGCACCGCTTCTCGATGTCGTTGGCGCGCTCGGCGTCTGCCGCGCGTCGCAGGTTGCCTGCCAGCGTATCGTAGAGGGCGATCAGCAAGCCGAAGCCGCTGGCGCCCGCGACTGCCGTTTTCCGATATGCCATTTCAGTTGGATTCATGGTCGTCTCCGGCTAGTTGCTTGAGGAATTGTTCTCACCAAGTTCCTCGTCGATATCCTTGATCTCGTTGGGCAGTTGCTGCAAAGCGATTTCAGCTTTGCTGTATTCACTCTGCAACTGGGCCTGTAGAGGAGTGATGACATTGGTCTGGAAATTGTTGATGTCGTCCTGCAAGGTGGTGTTTTCGCTACTGATGCTTTGCAGATCCACCGTGAATGCGCCATCCGCAGGACTGATGAAGCTGGTGAGTTGTTGATCCAGGGAATTGGCGAACCCGTTCAACGAAGTCCCCTGAAAAAAGTTCTGCACATTGCTGAAGTTGTTCTGGAGTGCGTCATCCAGCGTTGAGCTATCCACGCTGAGCGTGCCGTCAGAGTTCACCGTGATTCCCAGCGATGCCAGACTAGTCACCGTTGAACTGCTGCCCGACGTCGTCGTAGACGTGAAGCCCAATGCTCCCAGGAGATCGCTTTGTAGGGTCTGCACGGTAGGATCTTCTGCCAGAACCCCCTGGCCTGACCCGGATGTATAGGTAAATTGCGTATTTACGGCGCTGATGAGCGTGTTGTAGTCGGTGACAAACTGGTTGATGGCCGTCGACGCCTGAGAGGTATCCGGTGTAACAGCAAGAGTCACTTCCGCGCCGGGACTCGCGCTCTGCAGATTGAGCGTCACGCCGGGCAAGACGCCTGTTACCGTATTGGACGCGCTGGAAATGTCGATCCCATTCACAGTAAGGGATGCGTTGTTGCCACCCTCAGCCTGCGTGAAGCCGAAGCTACCTCCGGAGGAGGAGACCGCGAAACTACCGGCGCTGCCTGAGCTATCGCTCGTAATCGCCAGTCGAGAGCCGGAAGCGTCGGTGATGATGGTGGCCGTGACCCCGAGGCTCGCGCTATTGATCGCATTCTCAAGATCGGTCAGCGTATCGACGCCGTTACCGGTCGTGATGGTCGTGGCTGAGCCGCTGGAAGGCGTGATGGTGATGCTTTCTGTGGGTAAATCCGTGGTGGCGCTGGCCACTGCACTCGAAGAGAATGAGGCGGTCGTTGCCAGGCTGTTGACCACCACAATGTTATTGCCCGTTGCGCTCCCGGATGCTGCCGAGGCCGTGACTACGCTGGAGTTCGAAGAGGTTACCGTGCTTGCCGACAAAGGGCCGTTCAGGCTGTTGAGCGATTGCATGTCGTTGTCGAGACTGGTTGCGTCGGTTTGGATCGTCGTCAAGGCGCTGGTTTGGCTTTGTAGCGTGGTCTGCTCTGACTCCCAGGCTTTCTCAGGGGCCTCAGCGGCGGTTACGGCTGCGTCGACTGCGGAAGTAACGTCGATACCAGAGCTGGATGCGCCGGTTGCTGCCTGCAGAATGGTGCTCAGATCGATGGCCGATGCGGCGTTTGTGGACGATAGCAGCGAATTCAATGATGAGACTGAGCTCATAAGCTTTGCCTGTTCCTTTGCTCGGAGCGCGATGTTTGCTCGCACGTCCCTGTTACAAGAATTCTAACCGCGCCACAATAATCGGCACATTCCGATTCAGCGTTCAGAGAGACAGAAGAAAAAAGCGGTGGCGCACACGGGTGGCCACCGCTCTTGGGATGATAAGAGACTTATTGTATAAGCTTCAGGACGTTCTGCTCCGCCTGGTTGGATTGCGACAGAGCGGCGAAGCCGGTCTGCTCCAGGACGTTGTACTGCGTCAGGTTCGAGGTGGTAGACGCAATGTCGGCATTCTGAACATTGTTCTGAGCGCTGGTCAGGTTCTGGACCTCGGTGGTTTCAACGTTCGTATCCGCCGTCAACTGGTTGATGCTGGCGCCGATGGTGCCGCGCTGTGCTGCGACGGCGGCGATTGCCTTGTTGATGTCTTCCAACGCTGTGGTAGCGTCGGTCGGAGTGGCCAGATCGGCCGTGGCATCGGCAGCGGTAATGCCCAACCCTACGGGCGTGAGCGCAGCAACCACCGTTGGGGTGGTGGCATCGCCAGTGGCCGTGCCATCGCCGGTGAAGACATTCGCCGTGGCGCCGAAAACGGCTGTGCCATTGAAGTTGGTCTGCGCGCCAATGTTGGTGATCTCGTCCAGGATCGACGTGAACTCGGTCCCCAGAGCGGTCGTCTGTGAAGCGGTGAGTCCGCCGTTGGAGGCTTCCGTCGCGATTGTGACAGCCTGGTTGAGGATCGTGGTTACCTGGGAGAGCGCGCCATCAGCGGTCTGCAACAGGCCGATGCCGTTCGACGCGTTCTGGCTGGACTGATTGAGGGCCGCGATGTTGGCGCCCAAACCGTTGGCAATCGAAAGACCCGCGGGGTCGTCGGCGCCGGAGTTGATTTTCAACCCGGTGGACAGTTGCTGAAGGGTGGTCTGCAAGCTAGCTTGGGTGTTGGAGACTGCATTCTCCGCCACCAGCGAAGAGATGTTGTTCAGAACTTGAATGCTCATTTGGTACGGCTCCTTATATCGAATTCCGCCTGCACCGAACCCGTTCTGTCTACGTCACAGTCCAGAATCGCTACTTGGAGCAGGTGGTTGTTGTTACGCACAACCTATCGGCACCTCGTTTTCAGGATTCTAGCCAGCGCAAGAAAAAACTTTTTTAGACTGAAGATGCTCCAGCCCTGCAACCATTGCGGATTTGCCCCAATCGATCATTAAGCTAATCTCTTCGGCTCCAGACTTCTCACCTGATTGAATCCGCCTATGCGATGAGGATCACGAATGTGCAGCGCACAGCAAGCGCGTCACAGTTAATGGTGACGCCAACTATGGCAGCCTGCGTGACGAACTGTTACGTCCTATCTCAATTCGATACGTTGGATTTATAGGGGAACGATATGAATCATGACGCGATTGTCGAAGAACAGCCTCTCACAGTCAATTCATCTCCAGGCTAAGTAAGCGCCACGGGTTGGTGAACAGCACTTGCCCGGTTATTCATCAGCGCGACTGCTGAGACATAAACAATGGCCGCAACTGGAACGATGAATCCAATGCGAACGGTGCTGTGGTCGGCGACGAGTCCCATCATCGGCGGCAAAAGCGCGCCACCGACAATTGCAGTCACCATCAATCCGGACAGTTCATTTGCGCGCTCCGGCATTCTCTCCAGTGCGGCGGAAAACAAGAGGGGAAAGACATTGGCGAATCCCAGGCCAACCAAAACGAATCCTGCCACGGCCACGCTTCTGAATGGCGCGAATATGCCAAGCAAGCCCACCAGCGAAGATATGCAGGTAAGTAATAGAAAGGTCGTTGGCTCAATCCAATTCAGAACTAGGCTGCCGCATAGGCGGCCAATCGTCAACGAGATGAAAAATAGTCCTGTTCCGAGCAGGCCGATTCTCGCGATGTCGAGGTTGTACTGCTCTTTCAGGAAGAGAGGAATCCCGGCGCTGACACAGATTTCCGCGCCAACGTAAAGGAAGATGGCGCCGGTCATCGCCAGCACATAGGGGTTCTGGAGCAGGGACAGGCACGAACGCATGGTGGCCACTTCGGGATCCGCGACTTTGCGTTGGAGATGCAGTGTACTGGTGGCGACGAGCGCGACGATCAGAGCAATGCTGTACACCGGAAAGATCACATACCAACCGACACCGAAATACCTTGCTGCAATCACGGGGATGACGGGTCCGGAAAGCGACCCCAGGGCCTTGATGAATTGGCCAAGCACGAGATTGCGTGGGAATTTGCCTTCGGCAGAAACATCTTGCATGATTGGATTCCCCGCCACTTGCAAGAGAGCGGCACCAGCGCCCAGCAGAAAGACGGTCAGCAGGAAGCGCGGAAAGGATGTCAGCCCGAAGCTGGCATTTAGTACTCCTACCAGAATTATAGACAGCCCCAGCATGAGAACGAACTTTTTACCGCGCCTGTTCTGCAGTAAGCCGGCAGGTATGGATAGAAGTCCGAACATGCAGAGACCAACGAAGGGGATGAGCGATGCGACAACATTGCTGAGTTTAAATTCATTCTTGGCCAGCCCCACGAACGGCCCAACGGCATCTCCAAAGCCCATCGCCAAAAAAGCCATGTATACAGAAATCAGCTTCCACTTCATTCTCATCTCCCGATCGGATCACTTTCAATTGTTTGCCTGGCCAACGGCTCCGGTTCTACACGGCCGAGGAAAAATCACTCAACAGACGATAGGACAGACTGGTCATCTGGCCGACTACTGCAAAGAGAGATGGAAGCCTGCATGTTTGGTATAGGAAAAACCCAGGCACATGGGGGAACGTTTCCATTCCGACAGGCCATCATAGTGAAGAGGTGCACCGTTGACAAGATGGGCGCCCTGTATGCTTTCCGGCCGCCACGGCATGCCCGGCCGTCACTGTCTGGCAGGATGTTGTATATTTCCCATGCGGACTGAAAGCGTTTCTTCCTGCTTCGCAGAAGAAATGCCATTTACAGAAGGATTGAGAAGCGATGCCCACCACCACAAGATTTTCATCCCCCGTTGCCCTTTTTCTCTGCCTGTCTATTTTGTGCTTGCCCGTCATGCTAGGGGCGCAGCAAGCGAGCCAGATCGATCCCTTCATTGGTAGCGATGGGGGAGGAAATACATTTCCCGGCGCACTGCTTCCTTTCGGCCTGCTGAAGGCTGGACCTGACATGGGAGACAACGACGCGAACGCCGGCTGGTTGCCAAACAAGCCCATCAACGGTTTCAGCCAAACCCACATCAGCGGATCGGGCGGCGGAGTGAAGTATGGCAATGTGTTGATTCAGCCCACAGTGGGCGCGGTGCTGCCATCGGACCACAGTTCAGCGGGAAAGAATGAACGCGCAACCGCCGGCTACTATGGCGTTACCCTTAGCCGCTACAACATCGGCGTGGAAATCGCGAGTGCGCGCCGCACTGCGATCTATCGCTTCACTTATCCCGCCTCGTCACAGGCCAATCTGCTGATTGATGCCGGCCACTGTCTCAGTTCGTATCCTCAGCAGAATGAGAACCAGTCGACTGTCTCCTCTGCGGTGAAAATTGTTTCTCCCACAGTTATAGAGGGATCCACCAGCGTTACCGGCGGGTGGAACAAGCAGCTCACGGCTTATACCGTCTACTTCTACGCCGAGAGCGACACGCCCGCTGTCAGCAGCGGCACCTGGAGAAACGGCAACCTGCATCCGGGCTCACACGTTGAGGCGGATACCAAAGGCGCCATGAGTGGCGCATGGCTCAGCTTCCAGACTCATGCGGGGCAGATGATTCAGCTCAAGATCGGCATCTCGTTCATGAGCGTGGAACAGGCCAGGCAGAACGCGATCTCCGAGGCCCCTGGTTTCGACTTTGCGGGAGTGCGCTCCGCAGCGGAGAAGACGTGGGACAAGGCACTGGCCCCGATCAGGATTGAAGGCGCCAGCGCGGACGATCTCCAACAATTCTCCACCGCGGTCTATCACACCATGTTCCAGCCCACCGACCACACGGGCGAGAATTCGGTGTTTGAGTCAAAGGAGCCGTCGTACGACGACTTCTACGCGATCTGGGACACCTTCCGCACATCCAGTCCTCTGCTTACGCTGATCGCGGAAGATCGCGAAAGCGGCATTGTTCGCAGCCTCGTGGATATCTATCGTCACGAAGGCTGGCTGCCTGACGCTCGCACGGGTGGATATACCGGACGCGTACAAGGGGGCACCAACGGCGATATGGTCGTCGTCGATGGCTATCTCAAACACCTTCCCGGGGTTGACTGGAATGAAGCCTACAAAGCCGTAGTGAACGACGCCGAACACACACCGCCAGACCCCATCCAGGAAGGCCGCGGCGATCTGGACGACTGGTTCAATCGCGGCTATCTCACCATGGAAGGCACCGACCGCTCCGGCTCAAAGCATATGGAGTATGCGGCCGATGATTATGCAATTGCACTCTTCGCCAAGGGACTGGGCAAGAACGACGACTACAGGAAATATGCCCAACGAGCGACGAACTGGCACAACCTTTGGGATGCGCAGGCGACGGACCATGGTTTCAACGGATTCATCTGGCCCCGCCACCGCGATGGAAGCTGGAAGGCAAATTTCGATCCCCTGCTGACCGGTACCTGGGGTGGAGACAACTTCTATGAAGGCAACTCCTGGACCTACTCCACCTATGTGCCGCAGGATGTCGCGGCCTTGATCGACGCCAGCGGCGGCAATGCGCGCTTTGTGGAGCGCATGGACGCATTCTTCGACCTGCCGGACCGTTACGATGTTGGAAATGAACCCGGCTTTCTGGCTCCGTACCTCTATATATGGGCAGGACGTCCAGACCGCACCCAGGTCCAGATCCGGGCCATTCTGGCCAAGAACTATCATTCCGGTCCAAAAGGCTTGCCCGGCAACGACGACTCCGGCGCCATGTCCTCCTGGTATGCATTTGGGAAGATGGGTTTCTATCCAAATGCCGCGCAGGACGTTTACCTGATCGGCAGTCCCGCCTATAACCGGGTATCGATTCATCTCCCGAACGGTCGCACATTCGTGATCGAGACCGAAGGCAATGCGCCCGACAAGCCCTATATCGCAAGCGCGACATGGAATGGCAAGCCGTACACGCGCGCATGGTTTACGCATGAAGAACTGATGCAGGGTGGAACGCTGCACTTCAAGATGTCCGCCACGCCAACGCATTGGGGCGCGGACGAGCCTCCGCCATCGCTATCCACCATGAAAGCACCTGTACACTAGGGAATCTTTCATTCAGCTCGTATGCGTATGCCAGCGTGCCCTCGGGGGCTTTAGCGGGAGCGCGCAGCTTCAACGATAAGCCCGATTCGCCCCGGCCGGGCTCAGGTTCCAAAGCATCGGGAACGCGCACTGCATTGTCAACTTCACTCAGTGACAGACGTGCGCGTTCTTTATGATTGCCGGAGGTTCTCATTGTTTCTCTTTTTTTGTGCGAAGTACGCTCGACTGCGCGGGCAGCGGGTTGCATTCACGTCTTTATTGGCCACGCTCATCGCGCTTTCGGCCGGGCATGTACAGGCACAGACGGCGTATGAGCTTGTTCATCCGCTTGTCGGAAGCGATCATGAAGGTCAGACCGCGCCCTTTGTCGGACCGCCCTATGCGATGACCAGTTGGACGCCCGAAACCCGTACCACCGAGGCCAAATGCATCGCCCCCTACTACTTTGCCGACAAGCAGATCACGGGCTTTCGCGCCAGCCACTGGATGAGTGGCAGTTGTTCGCAGGAATACGGCAGCGTAACCGTAATGCCTGTCACCGGTGAGTATTTCGAGGTCGACCCCGGAGTGCGAGGGTCGGGCTTTGACCGTGCTACGGAACATGCCACACCTGCTTCGTACTCGGTCACGCTGGCTCGCTACGCCACGCGTGTCGAGATGACGGCAACCGCACGGTCCGGAGTCTTTCGCATCACCTATCCAGCAGGCGCATCCGCCACGCTGCTTTTTCAGCCCTATGCGCACCCCAATGAAGGATTCGTTCAAGTGCTTCCCGATCGGCATATGGTGGTCGGCTACAACCCGGTCCATCGCATCTATCAGGGAGGTGGTCAGACGACCGGCTTCAGTGGCTACTTTGCCGCGCGCCTCGATCATTCGTTCCCTCATGCGGGAACCTGGTGCGGAACTTCGGTTCATCCGGGAATGCTCCAGCAGGGCGCCGGCTGCGCACAGCTAGGGGCCTTTGTCAGTCTGGGAGACACTCATGGGCGCGCGGTTGAGCTGATGGTTGGCACCTCATTTACCAGTCTTGAAGAGGCCGAGAAAAATCTCGACGCGGAGACATCGGGCCGCGGCTTCGACGCAATTCAACGCGCAACCGAGACCCAGTGGCACAAGTCTTTAAGTACCCTCGCTGTGGAGGGGGGATCAACGGAGCAGCGCAGCGTCTTCTATACGGCCCTCTACCATTCGCTGCTGGGGCCACGTCCGGTCAATGACGCGGATGGCTCGTACAACGGCTTCGCACAGTCCGGATTGAAACACCTTGCCCGAGGCGAAGAGTACTACGACGACTACTCCATGTGGGATACCTTCCGAGCGCTGCATCCTCTGCTGACACTCATTGACCCCAAGCGGCAGGAGCGCATGGTGCAATCTCTCGTCCTGAAGGGAGAACAAGGCGGCTTCCTGCCGATCTTCCCTCTGTGGAACAACTACACTTCCGAGATGGTTGGCGACCACATTGCAGTTCTCTTCGCAGATGCCTATCAAAAAGGCCTGCGGCACTTCGACGTGGATGCGGCTTACCGGCTGGCGATGCAAAACGCCACCGTCACTCCGCCGCGAGACATGTATGTTGACGGCAAAGGCAGGCGTGCGCTGGATTCGTACGTAAAGTATGGATACATCCCGCTTGAAGACCCCGTGGCGGATGCTTTCCATCACGATGAGCAGGTTTCGCGAACGCTTGAGTATGCCTATGACGATGCCATGCTGGGCGATTTGGCCGACGCTCTGGGCAAGACAGCGGATGCGGCCATGCTGCACAAGCGGTCAGAAAATTGGCGCAACGTCTTCGACAGCGCGGTTGGCTTCGTTCGCGGCCGGCATGCGGATGGTACATGGGTTATGCCTTTCGATCCCGCGAAGCCCGCCTCTTACATTACCGAGGGGCTGCCGTGGCAGTACACGTTCTTCGTGCCGCAAAACATCCCTGGCCTGATTGAGGCCATGGGAGGGCGCGACCGCTTCATCGCTCAGTTGGATGGACTCTTCGATCGCAATCTCTACGACCAGGGCAACGAACCCAGCCACCATATCGCCTATCTCTACAACGCAGCGGGCGCCCCTGCAAAGACAGAGCAACGGGTGCGGGAGATGATGGCTCTGTATACGGATGCACCAGGTGGCCTGCCCGGAAACGATGACGATGGGCAGATGTCCGCGTGGTGGGTAATGAGCTCCATAGGGATCTATCAGGTCTGCCCCGGACGGCCTGTCTATTCCATAGGAAGCCCCCTCTTTCATCGCGTTACGCTTCATCATGCGGATGGCACGACCTTCGTGATTGAGACGACCGGCAATTCAGATCGCGCGGCCTTCATTCGCGCTGCCACACTCAACGGAAAACCGCTCACCGTACCACAGATTGACCATGCCTCGTTGATGCGAGCAGGCCATCTTGTGCTTGAAATGAGCGACTCGCCGAACCCGAATGCGTTTGATCCTGCGGGCCGGTAGGCAGAAATTTGTTCAGAGCTATTAACATACAAAAAGGACTCTGTGAATCCAGACCGGGGCAAATTGGAGAAGAGATGAGCGACACGAATTCAGAGAGTGTTTTGCACCGCAACGTGAAGGACCTGTGCGCATTGCTCACGCAAGTCGAAGCGTTTGAGCCGCAGGTCTCCGCTGCCGCGGATGGACTTGCAGATGCCCTGCTGAAGGGCGGTAAATTACTGGCTTGCGGCAACGGCGGCAGCGCTGCCGATGCGTCTCATCTCACTACCGAATTTGTCTGCCGGTTCAACAAGGACCGCCGACCCTATCCCGCCATCTCGCTGGCCACACACGGTGGCGACATTACGGCCATCGGGAACGACTACGATTTCAAGGACCTCTTTGCGCGGCAGGTAGAAGCTTTCGGGCGTCCGGGCGATGTCCTGATGGCCTTTACGACCAGCGGCCGCAGTGAAAATGTTCGTCGCGCCCTGCTCGCGGCCAGGAAACAAGAACTGCTGACAATCGCGTTTCTCGGCAAGGACGGCGGCGCCTGCACCGGCATTGCCGACATTGAATTTCTGGTCAAAAGCTACATCGCCGCGCGCACGCAGGAAATTCACAAGCTGCTGCTGCACACGATCTGCGAACTCGTAGAGGAAAAGCTTTAGATTCCAGCGTCGAACCGCGGCAATCCGGCTGAGCCCCACATCTAGATGGCGGCTTCGGCATCCAGGATGCGTGCCAGACGGGCGCCCAGAGTCGCAAGCAGCACAGCGGGCGCGAGGACAAAACCGGCCATGAGCCGGGGCATGCGGCGAAAATCATCGAGCAGCGAGCGGCCGCTGTGGCCGGTGAGGAAGGCGCCGCGGCGCATCACGTGCAAGTGGAAGAGCGCAGAAACGGTTGCGAAGACACACACTGCCAGGGTGGCCTTTCCCGGAGCGGCAGCCCCGGTGGCACGATGGATGAGCCAGTCCATAATCTGAGCGAGCCCCGGAACCCCAATGACCACAGTCAGATTTCCGAAGAGCCTCGAGCGAAATCCCAGAGCCCTCTGTTGCATGCCGGCATAGAGGCCGGCCGTAAGAGTCACATAGACTATTTCCACCAGAACGATCGGCAGACCGCTTTTCAAGCCGGTGCGCGCCATGGCCGCCAGATACACAATCGACCGGGCGGTGGCGCTCAGCAAGGCGCACTTCCAGTTCCAGCAGGCAAATGCATGTGCCAAGACGGGAGGACGACTGGCAGGGATCATACTTCCATGGTGAAGAGCAGTTGCAAATCCAACATCAAGAGACGGTTACAGCAGGGTTGAGATTGGCCTCGTACCGTAATCAGGTAGGTTCCTTAGCGGATTGTGATTCGAGTCACAGTAGCCTCGGAGAAAGCCCGGTAGCCTCAATAATGCGGGCGTACTACGCTTATAACGCCCGGCAGAAAGCCCAGCAACGAACAAGGAGCGTTTTCTCTTATGGCTTATGTAGTTACGGATGCCTGTACCAAGGATTTTGTCTGTGTGGCGGAGTGTTCCACCGCCGCCATTGCGCCTATGGCGGACGATGCGGCTGCCGCGACCGTGTCCCAGGTGTTCATCAACCCGGATGAGTGCATCGACTGCGGAAACTGCGCCGATCTGTGCGCACAGAATGCGATCTACTCGATTGACGATCTGCCGGCGGACAAGGCTCACTTCGCCGAGAAGAATAAGGCCTATTTCCAGTAGAGCGATTGCGCGCCTGCCGCGTTACGCCACAATCAGGGAAGCTATATCCGGTTGAGAGCGGTTCAACGTTGCCGCTCCCGCCACCCCAGCGACAAAGACCTGTCGCTGGGGACCCCGATCCATCACCCCTGGACTAGAACCTATCCGTGAAGACGCCGGCCCTGAAGGTCGCGTCGACCGGAACGCTCTAGCTGCGGAATCCATCTTGTCTGGCCTTGCTATACCCGACTTCGATTCACGCCCTATTGTGGTTACCCCTGCGGGCGGCCGGCACTTCGGTCTGAGACGCCCCTCTTACGGTCCCGGCTTGGATGGCGGTCCCGGATTTGATTGTGTGGCTGGCGGTGGCGCGTCCGCCGGTGGTGCGGCTGGCGATACTGCCGCGACGGGCGGCGCTGATGCGGCCGGAGCGGTCACTGGCTGGGGTTGCACCGCGGGCGGCTGCGTCGTCAGTGGCACGACAGGAGTCACCGGCGCTGCCGGCGTCACCGGAAGCGTAAGCGTCTGCACCGTTTCCGGGTCATCGCGCAACCAAAGATAGAGCAATCCATTTGTCGGGTGAGACACGCTCAGTTGGGTTCCGGTAAAGTCCGGTGGAATGTCGGTGGCATTATCCCGCTGCGGCGTAGCCCCGATGGATACGGCAAGGAACAGGTTTGTTCCGGTCAATGTGCAGGGCTTGGCAACGGCGTGCGGGCAGCGAAGTTCCTTGAATCCAGGAAGCCGCACCAGCGTGCCCAGCTCCAGCCAGTCGCCGGTCACTCCGGCGGCAGACATCACCCGCGCTCGCACCGGCCCAAACGCCGAGGAGCCGAAGCGGGCCAGCGGTTCCACCACGCCCATCGCGGTCTTCGCGTCCTCAAGCATCAACCCGCCGTCCTCCAGTGACAGGACGGTGCGGAAGCTGCCGTCCACGGCGGCCACCTCCACTTTCTCAGTGCGGGGAAAATTCACAGGCACTTTGGACTTCAAGAAGAAGACCAGCCGCCCATCCATCGACAGATCGTCCGGACTACCCAGGTGCACCGCGGACGAAGTAGCGGCAGCGTCTTGCGTGCCCTTGCTGAGCAGTTCCACCTGCGGCCGCGGCTGGTCCAAGGCCACAGGCACCTTCAAGTTGCGGCCATCCCGCAACTCGACACTGGCCACATAGGGCTTTCCGGGCTCCAGGTTGGCCGTGGAACCCGAGGCGTTCATCTTCAACAGGTCGGATTCCTTCACACGGCTCAGCGCGCCTGGGGTCCAGGTGATTCCTTCCAGCGTGACTTTTGCCACCTCATCGAGGCGGTTGCCCTTCAGCAGCGCATCCGTGTCGCCCGCGCTCAGAGCCAGGTGGTCCAACGAGGCGGCCTCGGCATAGGCATTCAGCGGCAGCGCGTCGGGCTTCTCCAGGCCGAACTGCCGAATATAAAGGGTCACCGGGCCCGGCACCGCATCTTTCATCGGCACACTGACCTCCAAAATCTCCGGCTTGGGAGACTTCCAGGTCAACTTGAGCGGGCTGCCGCCCGCAAGCTGAATCTCAACCCGGTCGACGCAAAGCGCGTTGTCGTCGGCAAGATGCAGTGTGTCCTCGCGGCCCACCACCAGGGCCGACTGGTCGCCTGGGGCGAGGGTCCACTTGCCGGGTTGGGCCGCACGCAGGTGAAAGCGTGGCCCCTCCCAGTCGTCGAAGCCAAACTTGCCGCGCACCACACCGGTCAGATCTCCGGCTGGCAGATTGGGCGCAGGATGATTGAACACCAGTCCGCCCTGTCCCGCATCGGCTTGCACCGGCAGATCGACCTGCCCGTCTCTGGTCTCGATGTGCAACGTAAGATCGTGAACCAGCTGGCTGGCAAAAACCAGCGGCGCTCCCTCGGCGGGCAGCGCCAGTCCGGGCTTCTGCGCACAAAAACTCTCAGCCGGATTGACCGGATGCAGCGGCGGAGCTTTGGCCGGCCCCACCGGCGGCAGCGCCACCACGACCACCGATTTCGGGTCGCGGAAAGAGGGGGGCACGTTAAGCCGCAGGTTGAGCGAGTCCTTCACAGGCAGCGCCAGCGCGGGAATGTACTGGAAATGTGCCGTATGCAGCGAAGAAAGGATCTTCGCGGTGTCAACAATGGCGCCGATATAGGGGCTATAGGCGCCTCCTCCGGCCATGCTCGAGTAGGTGATCTGATTCATCAGGTCGCCTGCGGAGCCACTGGTCAGCTGGTCCACCCGGGATTGCGCGTTGGCGTCATCCAGCACCAGTCCATCCGTATGCTGCGACAGGCAGGCGGCCTGCTGATCGACGGGCTTGTCAAAGCATTGCTGCTCGACCCGGGTTCCCAGGCTGCGGGCGGCCAGCTCGGCGTGCTCCTTCAGCGCTTTGGGGTCGGTCTGGGAAGTAACCTTTACCTCGGTCAGATAGGTCTCAACCCGCATGCGGTCCGAACTGGCGGCTTGCAGATCCTGGGTGGCGCGCACAAAGATTCCCGGCCGCCCGATCACTGCCTTGCGAAGAGTGCTGAAATCGCCGCCTGTCTCCGGCGCCAAAAAGATCAGGGCCTGTTGCGCCTCCTCGGGAACGGTGACAAACACACCCTCCTCGCGCGCTTCGCGGTTCCACGTCTCCACGCGGGTGAACCACTCCTGAGGCGGCGGGTTGGTGGCGCCGCGCAGGAATGCCACGATCAGCACATAATGTGCGGATTGGCTCTCGGGCAGGTCGGGATGAATCCACAAGCGGTCTCCGGGTAGCAGGTTGGGCACCTCGCCGATGGGCAAGGTCACCTCCCCGCGCTTTACATGCACGTCCACCTTTGGCCCGGAGAGGTCAAAGGCTTGGTCAACAGCGTGCAATCCGGTTGAAGCCAGGCACCAGAGCAGCAGCAGTTGCAAAAAACGGCGCATATCTCTTATTGTACAAAGTTGCGCACATCAAACAAGCACGGCTGGTGCGCAACTTTTCGTTGGAATCGGGGTTGTCTGAGGGATGTAGCGCATACCTGCTTCGCATGTCAGCGCACATCGCTGCTTTACACCGTTGCTTTATCGGGTACACTGAGTCTTGTATAGCTTTGAACAGAGGGATTAGTCTAAAGTATTTTCCGAGCCCATGTTTGGCAAAAGACGAAGTGGAGATGACTTCCTTAAGGTAATATCTGTATGAATACCTTGAATTGCCTTACATTGATTCGGGAGATCCCGTTGGCCCCACATTAACTTGCAGAATAAAGGCAAGAGCCCGCGGACCCCGTCGAAATAACGTTCCAACCATCGCCACAGCGGCCGCGATCCATCCATGGCGACGGTGCAGATTTAAAACTGCAGATTTAAAACTATGGCTGCTTTCTTTCGTCTTTGGCGGAAGGCGCGGCATACGGAGAAGAGAAAGATGAAATCGACAAAAGTTGCCCATGGCAGCGTAAATGGCGACAACCTGAGTATTCCCGACGCGGAAGAGATTATTGAAGAAGCCCTTAATGAATTGGCGTTTTCCCCGGACCCTGGTTTGGCGCGCGCTCTGCGTTTCCTGGCCCCGGCTGGATACCAGGCCATCGTCGAGCTGTGCAGTGAAAGCGGCCGGAGCAAGCGCCGCAATGCGTCTGCCGACACATGGTCGCCGGAAGAGGACGAGGTGCGGATCTACTTCGAGCGCGTCGGCGATGGCGAGCCGTCCCCTCGCGCCGGCCGCTCGCAACGTGTGGCCGCCGATCCCGTCTTCGATGAGGAAGACGACGGCCAGGAGGCCGTGATTCCCGCCGATCTTGACGCCCGCGTGAAAGAGTTGTGCGCCGCTCTGGCCGAGGCCGAGCGTGGCGGGCACGCGTTTATCGCGCTGAAGTGGTTCCGCGACTCATTCCTGCCGCGCAAGGCCTTTCGCTGGAATCAGCACCCCGAGTCGCGCCAGGCGGTCCTGGCTGAGGCTATCCAGCGTGGAGTCGTGCTCACCAGTAAGATTGCCAACCCTAAGACCCCGGCCTATCCCACCACCACCATCCGCCTCAACCGCGCCGAAGCCGGCATTCCCGAGGAGGCGCAGCGCTTCCATCCTGTCGCGGTGCATGGCGATTCCATCGCCGAGGCCATTGAAGAGGAACGGGGGAACCTGTGAGCTGCTACTTTCTTGAGTCCACGGCTTTCGCCAAGTTGTTTGTGCAGGAGCAGGGTACTGATGCCCTGATCCGTCTGATGGAGGCCGTCGAAGACAATCGCAAGCTGATCTCGGCCTCCACGCCGCTGGAGGTCTATGCGGCTGTCCGGCGGCGCGAGCGGAACGGAGACATTTCTGCGGAAGACGCCTCGGCCGCGCTCGATATTCTGCGTCTTGAAGCCGCGCGCATGGTGCAGGAACCCTTGAACCCCGCCGTTCTTGAAGCAGCTCGCCAACTCCTCGACCGCACCACGCTGCGCTGGCCTGACGCGTTGCAGTTGGCCGCCGCCCTGGTTGCCCGCGACATGTTTCAGGGTACGGAGATCATTTTTGTCTCCGCCTCGACGCAGTTGCTTGAGGCCGCCAAGGCTGAAGGCTTCCGCACGCTCGACCCGGCCAGGGAAGCGGAGGAACCGGTCAAGGAAGCAGCAGAGCCGGTCAAAGCCGCGGAAGTAAAGGAAGCGGAGTAAGAGGGGGCGAATCCCACATCTCGAAAGCGAGATGTGGGGCACCCGGCAATCACTGATTTTGAAACACCATCATCTGCCTCCTGCACAAATCACGTCAATACTTCCTCCAGGTCCCTTCGAGCGGACCCTGACCGATGCCGGGGATTGTGTAGTCGCATACGCCTTGCGGAAAGATCGTCTTCAGGCGTGTCAGTTGATCCGCGGTCATCGGATGGACATAATCCTTGGGATCAATCGGTTTCAGACGGCATTTCAAGATGTCCTCCTTCAGGGGCGCGCCGGCCGCGATTCTCGGGTCGCCGTGGAGCGGAAACATCTGGGCACATTGTCCGCTGCTATCGTAGGTTCTCTTCTCGACGATCTTCACGCCATCATCAGTCCAGCACGCGTCGGTGATATCCGGAGGCCTCGCGGCAGCGATCTTCTCCGGCACGCTGCGCTGCGAAGTGTCCTTGGCAAGAGCGTCAAGCCATTGATCCATCTTCGGAACGAGTGTCGCCATCACCGAACCAACTGCTGCGCCAAGGTTCTGGCTGGGTTTCGTCGAATAAGGGAAGGTCAGAATTACCTGGTTGTCGGCGCTGCCGTTGGCCGCAGTCAGCCGCGCCCGCGTGACAAACGACCGGTATTGATCATGGATGTCTGGCACCCTGTCGGTATAGAGACGAATGTCAATGATAGGAATAGCGCTCAATCCGCCACTCCCCGTGTTCACCCGACCGGTCGCATAGGCAATGTGGAGGGCTTCGGGGTCCGCCACCATACGTGCAGGCATGATATTGCCATCATCGTCATAGCCGCCTATCTTCTGGTTCAACTCCAGAAATTGTTCGGCACTGATCACTCCGCGCTTGAACGCCATAAGTCCATATTGGACGCCGACGTTGTCGAGCGCACGCCGGGCAAAGCCGGTCTTGGGATCCGTGCCGAAAATGTTGACTGCGTTATCGTAGAAGTCGCATCGAGCTCCCCTCCGATTGGTTGCCGGGTTGTACACGAGCGGCGCTGGTATTGACGGATCGCAGGAAACAGCGCGCACCATCTGAGGTGAAAACCACTTCGACCACGAATCGATTTCATTGGTGCAGGTGCCCCAGGTGGTGAACCCGGCAATCGCAGTCTTTTGCTCATCGGTCAAGGCATCGCCAGAGTTTTCGAAGAAATGTGCCAGCAGACTGCAATCAACCACCCCGGGCAGAATGCTCGCAGCGTCCGGAAAACTTGCGCTGGGAATGATGCCGTCGAGCAGCCCCGGATAATTCTGCGCAATCAGGTGCTGCTGGATCGATCCACCCGAGCCGCCCCACCCGATGGTATGCACCGGCACACCAAAGCTCTTGATGAAGAGCTCCTTCATCATGGCCGCAGTTTCCGCCGAGATCACGTCGTTGCAGTTATAGCCCAGCACGTTGAGCGATGCCACGACCTGTGCGTAACCGAACGCAAGGAACATGTTGTCGATTCCGTCGATAGCATGCCCCTGCTGATAGCCGGCACTGCATCCGCCCCCGAAGTTGTAAACGAGCCTGCCGTTCCAGCCCGGCGTCGATGTCCAGGGATCGGGCAAAGGCGTTCCGGGTTCATGCAGGAAGGCGATCTCATAGATGGCCCGGTTAACCGTGCCTCGTTCCCAGCGCACGATGTAGCGTACTTTCTTCCCTTCGGTTGTCGTAACTTCGGCTATGTCACTCGGTTGAGGCGCCTTGGGATCGTACACCTTGAACCCTGCCGGAGGAGCATTCGGCTGGGAATTTTGATTGGCCGGGGTGGGAGGCTGGGTGGATTTGTAAACGTAAGTCACTTGTGTCTTCGCACTGCAATCCGCATCGAGCGGCGCGCCCAGTCCCGACGGCTCCGTTCCGCAAATGAATGGCGTCTGATGTGGACCGGAAAAGATGGGACCGGCAAGTCCGTGGTTGACGATCTCGAGTCGGGCCAGCACTTCGCTGCCAGATTTGACCTCCAGACGGTTCTTTCCCACAGTTAGCCCTTCAACCAGGCCGATTAAGGTCTGAGTCCGTGAACTCCCATGAAAGGCGCTGGTCACTTCCCGGCCGTTGGCCCAAACTGAAATCTTCTCGGTTTCTATCGTTCCCGTAATTTGAACCAGCGCATCACCCCCACTGACCATGTCAGCCTTGGAGGACAGAATCTTGATCTCGACGCTTGGAGCACCGCTGGCAACGTTCGTGAGAGCAATGCTCAGCATAACGACGAGGACAAACAGTGCAACACTGCGGCCTTTCTTGAAATATCCCATAGACTTCGGTTGAGACCTTCCCATCAAAACAGCGATGTTCATGTTTCTCTCCTAGAGACCCAGTGCCATGGGCACCAAATTGGTGAATTGTAAGATACCCCGCCTTTCTTTTGGAAACCTGATCAGAGGCTTGCTAGCGGCGATTCTTCCCTTTGACGTCGACCTTTTTCCAATACTGAAAGGCATCGGCGTAGAGTTCGCCATCGAGATCGGCCGCCCGTTGCTGCATCCGTGCCTGCGCGTCGCGGATGGCCTGGTTGTAAATAACCGGTCCTATTTCTTCCAGAAAGAAATTGAGCAGCAAGCCCGCGGGAAGGTCGCCGATGGGTTCCGGCATATTCTCATCGAAATAGCGTTGAATCGAAGCAACCGCGTCCGCGCGAGCCTGTTTGGGGATTTCGATTGGTTTCATCGGAACTAATTCCTCGCCGCTCACGTTACTCGTGCCGGAAGCGGTTGGCCTGCTCGAATTCATCGCGCAGCTCCGGAGTGCGCAGGTTTTCGCGCAGATGGGCGAGGCGCTGTTCGAGGGCGTGGAGAGCGGCCTGGACGGCCTCGGTATTGGTGTAGGCGATGTCGCGCCACATGGAGTAGGGACTGGCGCCCAGCCGCGTCATTTCGCGCAGCCCGCGTCCACCCACGTCTTTCAGCTCCGGCGCGTCACCCACTTCTTCCTGCAACAGCGCGCTCAGGGCCGTGGCCACAAACTGGGGCAGATGGCTGACCCAGGCCACCAGTTCGTCGTGGCGCACGGGGTCGAGATCGATGGTCTTGGATCCCATGGCAACGACCCACTCCCGCCAGCCCTTCACAAGTTCCGCCGAGTGCGGGGAGCGTTTGCAATCCGCGTCATCGGTAAACAGCCAGACCGCGCCGCGAAAAAGCTGCGCATCGGCCAGTGCCGCGCCGCCGCGCTCCTTGCCCGCCATGGGGTGGCCGGGAAGAAACGCCGCGCGATCGGGAGTGTTGTAGAGGCGGCCTGCGGCCTCGGAGATCAGGCGCTTGGTGCTGCCCACGTCGGTAACCAGGTGATCGGAGCCGAGCATGCAGGCCAGCTTCTCCATATAGTCGAGAGTCGCGTAAATGGGAACAGCCAGTACGACTACCTGGCTGTCCCGCGCGGCCTGCAAAGGATCGGCCGCTATGGAGTTGGCGGCGCCCATTGAGAGCGCAAGCTGCGCCCCCTCGTGGCTCCTGTTCCAAGCGGCAATCGTTCCCTGAAAGCCAGCCGCGCGCAGTGCCAGCCCCACCGATGTACCCAGCAGACCCGTGCCCAGGATGGCGATGCGCTCGATCATGGCGACTTTCCTTGTTCCAACTGTTCTTGCAAGAGCACGGCTGAAGCCGTGTCCTTGCAAAGCGCTATTTCCCTGGCCTGCAAAGCCTATCTTCTTTACGTTCTGCAAGCCCTGAACAGGTTTATTGCATTCAAGGCTACAGCGTCCGCCCTATCGCCGTGGCAATCACCCTCAGTTCGCCAACAAGTTTCTCAAACTGGTCGAGGAACAGGGTCTGTGCCGCGTCGGAGGCAGCCTTGTCGGCATTGGGGTGAATCTCCACCAGAATGGCGTCCGCTCCCGCGGCCACGGCTGCCTTGGCCATGGCGGGAACCATGTCGCGGCGGCCCGTGCCGTGCGAGGGATCGCCCACGATGGGCAAGTGCGACAGCTTATGCACCACCGGAATGGCCGCAATGTCCATGGTGTTGCGGGTCGATGTCTCATAGGTGCGGATGCCGCGCTCGCACAGGATTACATCGTAGTTGCCGCCGGCCATGATGTATTCGCTTGACAGCAGCAGCTCTTCGATGGTGGCGGCGATGCCGCGCTTCAGCAGCACCGGCTTGCGCACCTGGCCCAGTTCACGCAGCAGGTTGAAGTTCTGCATGTTGCGCGCGCCCACCTGGAAGCAGTCCACGTAAGGCAGCATGGCATCGATCTGCGAAATCTCCATGACCTCGCTCACCGTGAGCAAACCGTAGGCCTCGGCGGCCTCATGCATCAGTTGCAGCCCCGGAATCCCGAGTCCCTGAAAAGCGTAGGGCGAGCTGCGCGGCTTGAAAGCGCCTCCGCGCAGGAAGCCCCCTCCAGCAGCTTTCACACACGCGGCGATGGTGAAGATCTGATCGCGGTTCTCAATGGCGCACGGACCGCCGATGACCGCAACCTGTTCGCCGCCGATTTTGGCGCCGTTGGGAAACTCCACAACCGTGCCTTCCGGACGAAATGCGCGGCCAGCCAGCTTGTAAGGCGCGGTAATCCGGTGTACATAGAGCACGCCGGCCAGCAGCTCAAACTTTCTGAGATCAATGCTGGCGGTGGGTCCCACGCCGGCCAGAATGGTCTGGGTCGCGCCGGTAGTTCGATGAACATTGACCCCGGCTTCGACCATCGCATCGATCACTGCATCGATCTGGTCTTCCGTGGCCCTTTCCTGCATGGCTACGATCATTGCTTGTTCCCTGTCTCGGGCGTCTTTGCGCCAGTGCCGTGGCCCGGCGCGTCGTCCCCCCCGCGACCAAGACCTGTCACGGGAGACCCCGATGCATGCGCCAGGGCGTTCCTCTCCGATGCCAACTCATCCCTCTGCAAGGCCCGCATCACGTCGATGATGCGCTCGTAGATATGCGTCAGTTCGATGTCCGGCAAGGGACCCTTGTTGGCCGCCCGCACATTGGCGTAGATCACCTTTTCGCGTGCCGGCTCGTACACCGGCAGCGAAGTGGCGGCCTTGAGGTGACCGATCCGCAGTGCGGCGCGTGCCCGCTCGCTCAGCAACTCGACGAGCTGCCGGTCAAGAGCATCAATCTGATTGCGCAATTCTTCCAGCGTCATTCCATCCTCGTGTTGGCCCCGATGCCGGTCCTGTTTCAATAGGATCGAGCCCACCGGGTGCATAGGAGCAAGAGTTGAACCAAACTATGCGGCGCAAGCGCCGCCTGCGGGGCTTGTCCTTGCCGGGCCAGCGCCGTCCGCCGTGGCGGGCAGATGCAGGCCCTTGATAAATCGAGCCACTGCGCCGGGCGCTGTCTCGGGGGTTGACCGCTCAATCAACTCCACAATCGCGCTGCCGATCACCGCGGCATCCGCGAACTGCGCCACTTGCGCAACGTGTTCCGCGTTGGAGATGCCGAACCCTACGGCTACCGGCAGCGAGGTCCATCGACGAACGCGCGCCACCAGGGACGCTGCGTCGGAGGTCATGCTCTGCTGCGTGCCGGTAATGCCGACGCGGGAGATAGCGTAAACAAATCCTTTGGAGTGAGTGGCAATAGCCTCAAGCCGTTCGTCGGGACTGGTGGGCGCGGCCAGAAAAATCGGCGCCAGTCCCACGCGCGTCATCTCGGTCAGGTAGTCATTCGCCTCTTCAACAATGAGGTCGGTTACCAGCACGCCGTCCACGCCGGCCGCCGCGGCATCGCAGGCAAACTTGTGCAGTCCGTAGCGCAAAATCGGATTCAGATAGCTGAAGGTCACCAAACCAGCCGCCGGCCGCGCCGCGCGAATCTTCGCCGCCAAGGCGAGTACGTCCTTGAGCCGCGTTCCGCGCGCGATTGCCCGCTCGCTGGCCCGCTGGATCACCGGACCGTCAGCCAGCGGATCGCTGAACGGCACGCCCAGTTCAATCACCGCCGCGCCGGCGTCAATGGCCGCAATCGCAATGGCGCTGGTTGTTTCCAGACTGGGATCTCCAGCCGTCAGATACACCACCAGCCCCGGTTTGTGAGCGAAATGAATGGCCATCGGAGTCTGCGCTTACGCTCCCTGGATGTGCAACTCGTGGGCCAGAATGCCCATGTCCTTGTCGCCGCGTCCGGAAAGATTTACTACCAGTATGTCATGTGGGGCCATCGCCGGAGCCAGGCGCAAGGCCTCGGCAACGGCGTGCGCGCTCTCAAGCGCAGGCAGAATGCCCTCGGTGCGCGCAAGCCTCACCACCGCATCGAGGGCCGCGGTATCATCCTGCGAGACGTACTCCGCGCGCCCTGAGTCGTGCAGCGCCGCGTGCTCTGGGCCGATGGATGCATAGTCCAGTCCCGCTGAAACGGAGTGCGTCAGCGCGATCTGGCCATTCTCATCCTGCAGCACATAGGAATAGGTGCCCTGCAACACCCCAGGCGCTCCGCCGCTGAAGCGCGCCGCATGCTCGCCCAGCGCGGTCCCGCGGCCGCCCGCCTCCACGCCGATAAGCCGCACCTGTTTTTCAGGAATGAACTCGTAAAACGCGCCGATGGCGTTCGACCCTCCACCCACGCAGGCAATCACGGCGGTGGGCAGCCGGCCTTCCTTCTCGAGAATCTGTTGCTTTATCTCGATACCGATCACGCGCTGGAAGTCGCGCACCATGGTCGGGTAAGGATGCGCGCCCAGTGCGCTGCCCAGCAGATAGTAGGTGGTACGGACGTTGGTGACCCAGTCCCTCATGGCCTCGCTGATGGCGTCTTTCAGCGTTTGCGAGCCGGCCGAAACTCCGCGCACCTCCGCGCCCAGCAGCCGCATGCGCAGCACGTTCAGCTCCTGGCGCGCCATGTCCACATCGCCCATGTAAATCATGCACTCCAGGCCCAGAAGCGCGCATACCGTGGCCGTAGCCACCCCGTGCTGGCCCGCGCCGGTCTCGGCAATAATCCGCTTCTTGCCCATCCGCCTGGCGAGCAATCCCTGGCCCAGCGCGTTGTTGATCTTGTGCGCGCCGGTGTGCAGCAGGTCTTCGCGCTTGAGGTAAATCTTTGCCCCGCCCAACTGCTCCGTCAGCCGCTTGGCAAAGTAGAGCGGCGTCGGCCTCCCCGCATAATCCTTCAGCAGCCCCGCCAGCTCGGCCTGAAACGCAGCGTCGTTCTTCGCCGAATCGTACTCATGCTCCAGCTCCACCAGCGCCGCCACCAGCGTCTCCGGCACATACCGTCCGCCATACACGCCGAAGCGGCCAGGGCGCGGCTCCGATGGGACTGCTGGAACAATGACTGATGCCATTTTTGGGGGGCCTCCTGCGCATGCGCACAAAAATAGGGAACCCTTCAGTGTACAAGGGCGCGCCTAAACCAGTCTTGCGGGGATCGGCTTAGCCAGGGCAATCGCATTTGAACTTTCATCGCAAGCCAACGTCTCAGGCTGCCGCAAAGACTCCATCGAAGCGAGCTTTGTAATAGGGCATGACTTCAGTCGTGCCGCAAAACGCTCCCCAAAAGAGGTCGGGCTTTAGCCCCTGCCGCATTTCGAGCCGCCTGTGGTCTCTTTTTCGACCAGCTCCGTGCCTCGCAAGCAAAATCCAAACGTAAGCTCTTTCAAATGCGATTGCCCTGTCGGCTTAGCCTTCTTGGCACGGCGAGGAGTCGTTATTGGTAGCCATGCCCGGGTGGCAAGGCTTGAGGGCCACCGGCAGAGTTGACACCCCACCTATTCCAACTTACCCATTCGGATATTTGTCTCGATTTCTTCGAGAGTTTTCCCTCGGGTTTCCGGCAGGCGGAGATACAAGAACAGCAGTCCCGCCAGACAGATTGCGGCATAGGCCCAGAATGTACCTGCCGGACCGAGCGCCACGTTCAGCAGCGGAAAGGTGTAAGTCAGTACGAAGCAGGCCGTCCACAATGCGGTGACGGCAATGGACATGGCGCTGCTCCGGATGCGATTGGGAAAGATCTCCGCAATCACCACCCAGGTTGCCGGCGCCAGAGACATGGCGTAGCAGGCGATGGCCGCCAGTACCAGCACCAGCATGGGCTTGCCCTGCATGTGCAGGCGGTAAAGCGCGCCCAGAATCGTGTAGAAGATCACCAGCCCGGAGACGCCGGTGAGGAGCAGGAAGCGCCTGCCGTAGCGGTCGATGGCTGCCAGCGCAATCAGAGTGAAGACAACATTGACCGCGCCCGTGATCACAATGTTGAAAAGGATGTCGGAGACCTGGTATCCGGCCGCCGCAAAGATCTCCTGCGCGTAGTTGAAGATGACATTGATGCCGCACCACTGCTGCAGAACGGCCAGCACCACGGCCAGCAGGAGGACCTTTGTCATGCCCGGCGAAAACAGTTCGCGGAACACGGGGCGGTCCGGCTGGAACTTGCTGGCGGCGGTGAAATCGTCCATCACCTGCTTCGCATGGCAAGGTCCGCCAAGGCGCTCAAGCACCCGGAGGGTCTGTTGATTGAGGCCCCTGGCGGCCAGCCAGCGTGGACTCTCGGGTATCAGGAACGTCGCAGCCAGGAACAAAAGGGAAGGAATGGCGGTGACAGCAAACATCCAGCGCCATCCCCATTGGCCATTCCACGACACAAGAATGTCGTGCGCCGTAGCGCCGGGCGCAACGGGCTGCGCGATGAGCCAATTCACCACCTGCGCCAGCAGGATTCCAAACACGATGGCCAACTGGTTGAGAGATACCAGCCGGCCGCGCAGGTGCGCCGGAGAAATCTCTGCAATGTACATCGGCGAGACGCCGGAAGCAAGGCCAATAGCGTAACCGCCAAGCATTCTCCACCCTACAAAGGCGGCGAATTGCGGGGCCAGTCCGGTGCCCAGTGACGACGCGGCGAAGACCAGCGCAGCCAGCGTCAGCAGCCGCTTTCTGCCAAAGCGATCACTCAGTTTTCCTGACGAAACCGCGCCGATGAGGCAACCGATCAGCGCGCAACTCATCGCCCAACCCTCCAGCGCGGGCGAATCAAGATGAAAGTAACGCTCGTAGAAAGGTTTTGCCCCGCCAATGACAACCCAGTCATATCCAAATAGGAGGCCGCCCAGCGCGCCCGCCGTTGCCGCTAACCATAAATAGGAGGAGCGGAAGCAACTGCTGCGGTCTTCATTTGCTTTGGAAGTGAGGACGGGCGCGGACACGGGCGGCTTTCTTTTCGATCAAAACATGGCTGGATTTGAAGCAGTATAGCGGCTCTCCAGTTGCTGTAGAGGAAAATCGCCGCTGCTGATTGGCTTTTTCCTTAAGAAAATGGCCACCCTGCACGATGCCGGAAACTCCACGTGAACGGGAGAACCGCTCTAGTATAGCCCTGCCGCCGGCGGGATGGATTTCTATCCCGTGTTTATCGTCCCAGGGTGAGCGATGGGTCGGCGGAGAGAGAGGGTTGGGCGAAGTCTCCGCTTAGCAGGTGAGACCAGGCGGCCGCGGCGATCATGGCTGCGTTGTCAGTGGATAGAGCCAGGGTGGGGAAGGAGACGCGGAGGTTGCGGCGGGCGGCTTCAGCGGTGAAGCGGGCGCGAAGTTCGCGGTTGGCGCTGACTCCGCCAGTGACGAGGATGCGGCGGGCGCCCAGAGATTCGGCGGCGGCGAAGGTCTTTTTCATGAGGTCGCCGACGACGGCGTGCTGAAAGCTGGCAATCAGGTCGAGTGTCTGTTGGGGGCAGAGAGCCAGGGCTTCCGTTCGGGTGGTTGGGGGCTTGGGCGGGTTTGTCGATTCCCCGTTCTCAGAAGCGAGACCCTTCGGCACGCTCAGGGCAGATTCTGGAGCGCCCGGAGCTTGAGGGCCGGTAAAGAGCGCCTTGTGGCGGGCTTCGGCTTCTGGACGAAGGTTGTGCAGTTCAACGTAACGGAGGACGGCGGTTTTGATTCCCGAAAACGAGAACAGGAAATGGGGGTCAAGATTGGCGATGGGTGCGGTACGGGCGGCTTTGGTGCGGGGGGCCTTGCCGGCAAGGTGAAGCTTGGTCTTGATCTGAGAAAAGGCGAAGGGCACGGCGTGGGGGTTACCGTGAAGAGCGAGGGCGTCAATCCAGGGGCCTCCGGGGTAGCCGAAGCCGAGGAGCTTGGCCACTTTGTCGTAGGCTTCGCCGGCGGCGTCGTCGAGGGTGCGGCCAACGAGGGAATAGGTCAAGGCGTCGTGGCTGGAGCGGGCCAGGTAGAGATGGGTGTGGCCGCCGGAGACGACCAGGGCCAGGGCCGGTTCGTCGGCAGCGGAGGGTTGCCCGGCTGGCAGAGATTCGCGCTCTTGCAGCAGCACCGCGTGGATGTGGCCTTCGAGATGGTTGACGGCGATGAGGGGAAGGTCGTTGGCGAAGGCGAGGGCTTTGGCGTAAGTGATGCCCACCAGGAGGGCTCCAGCGAGTCCGGGACCGGAGGTCACGGCGATGGCATCGAGTCCGGGAAGGGTGACGTTGGCCTGGGCGAGGGCGGCGCGGACAACAGGGACAATGGCGCGGAGATGCTCGCGGCTGGCCAGTTCGGGGACGACGCCTCCGTAACGGGCGTGGGTGGCGATTTGGGAGGCGACCACCGAGGACAGAGTGCGGGAGCCGCGCTGGACGACGGCGGCGGCGGTCTCGTCGCAGGAGGATTCGATGCCTAGGATGAGGCCGGTGCCCATGGATCTAGTTTAGCCGGACAAGCGAGTTAGGGTTTCTTGGCAGGTCAATGCTTCACAACGAGGTTCCTGGCGGACTGTACACAAACCATCTGCATATGACCCTTTCGCTCCGGTGTAAAAGGGCAAACTTCGAAGTCGCCGAAGACACCCTGAACATCAGGGTTGAAGAGCAGCATATTCGTTGGAGCTATTGGCTCATCCGCATCGTCCGCGATCGGACCGGCGGTCACTCCGAGCATGCGCTTCGTCCCCACTGGCCAGATTCGAAGCACCGGTGTTCCGTCTCCAAACGTTGCCCTGCCATGAACCACATAGCAAGCGCCGACGACCCTTGGGTTCCCCTTACACTGGCGGGTCTCGCCAAGAATGGGAAGCACCAGCATTAGCAACACGGCAAGCACGACTATTCTCATTCTCATCTCCGGTTGAACAGGGAATCATAACGCCATTAAGGTGCGAAGAGGACGACAATGGAAGACATGTTACCGGCGACGCGACCATTCGAGGCGGCTTTGGGGGTGCTGGGGAAGCTGCGGGCGGAGGGGTATGAGGCGTATCTCGCCGGGGGATGCGTGCGGGACCTGCTGCTGGGCCGGGAACCGAAGGATTATGACGTAGCTACGTCTGCCACGCCGGATGCGGTGCTGCGGCTGTTCGAGCGGACAGTTGCGGTGGGGGCGCACTTTGGGGTGGTTTTGGTCGCGGAGGGCGACAGGGACGATTGTGTGCTGACAGAGGTGGCCACGTTCCGGTCGGATGGTGCGTATTCCGATGGACGGCATCCGGATGCGGTGCGGTATACCAGGAGCGCCGAGGAGGACGTGCGGCGGAGGGATTTCACCATCAATGGGTTGCTGCTTGACCCGCTGCAGGGGGCGGAGGATCTGCGTTCGGCGGTGATTGATTATGTGGGTGGGATTGCGGACCTCGAAGCCAGAGTGGTTCGGGCGATTGGCAGGGCGGAGCAGCGGTTTGAAGAAGATCACCTGCGGATGCTGAGGGGGGTAAGGTTTGCATCGCGGCTGGGGTTTGAGCTGGAGGCGGGAACGGCCTCCGCTACGCGCCGGCTGGCGGCGAAAACGGCTGTTGTGAGCCGGGAACGGGTTCGGGATGAGCTGACGAAGATGCTGACCGAAGGGCGGGCGCGGGGGGCATTCGAGCTGCTGGAGGAGACAGAATTGCTGAAGGAGGTGCTGCCGGATGTGGCGCGGATGAAGGGCGTGGAGCAGCCGGCGCAGTTTCATCCGGAGGGGGACGTCTGGACGCATGTTCTTCTGGTTTTGGAGCAGTTAAGGGCGGGGTGTACGCCTACGCTTGCGTGGGGGGCGCTGCTGCACGATGTGGGCAAGCCGCCGACCTTCCGGCGCGCTCCCGATCGGATACGGTTTGACGGGCACGTGGAAGTGGGTGTGGCCATGGGGGCGCAGATTTGCAGGCAGTTCCGGTTTTCGAATGAGGAGACGCGGCAGATTCTGGCGCTGATTGAGAACCATATGCGGTTTGCGGATGCGGGACGGATGAAGGCTTCCACGCTGAAGCGGTTTTTTCGGCTCCCGGGGTTTGAGGAGCATTTGGCGCTGCACCGGATGGATTGCCTGGCGGCGAGCGGGAATCTGGAGCACTGGGAGTTTGTGCGCCAGCGGTATGAGGCGATGCCGGAGGAGACGGTGCGGCCGAAGCCGCTGATTACGGGGCGGGAACTGATTGCCGCGGGATATGCGCCGGGAGCGGAGTTCAAGGAGATGCTGCGGGCAGTGGAGGATGCGCAACTGGAAGGAACCATTGCGACTCCGCAAGAGGCGTTACGGCTGGTGCGGGAGCGATTTCCCCGTATGTGACAAATCCGTGACGGGGCGCACTGCCAAGTGTGATGGTAAATGAGATAAAAGAGATGTGCATTTTCGGGCGCGAGGCGAAAAATACAACCGTAGGTTCCTCCGTTTCCCCTTCGCTTCGCTCAGGGTCCGCTCAGAATGACAACCATTTTTTGATCCGAAAGAGAGAAAACCATGATCACCGATGCCGGTGTTGGTCCTGTTGTCGATTTTCAGGCCGATTGGGCAAAGTTGGAGTTACCTGCCGCTGTGTGCGAGGTGCTGGGGGCGGCGCCGCTGGTGCAGACGCCGGAGACGCGGCAGCAACTGCTGGATTGGGCGTTGGGACGGTCCACCGGCGAGACCGACTGGACACTGGGTAATCGCGAGGACCACGGGCAGTATGAAGCGGTGTTTCAGACGCCGGGAGCGGGGCGGATTGTGGAGGCGGTGATTACCAAGGCGCGGAACGGGTTGGCGATCAACTTTCCCGACCCCGCGATGCGCAGGCGCGATCCGGACGCGATGGTGATCGGCGACAAGTTGCCGACGGATAAGCCCACGTATGAGGAGCGGTTTGGGGAAGGGTTCGAAAAAACGCGGCAGCAAACGCTGGACTGGCTGAAGACGCAGGAACTGGTGGCAATGCCGTTTTATGCCGGAACGGATGCGCTGGGGTATGGGTCGCTTTTGATTGTGCCGCGGCAGGCGGCGTTTTTTGCGGCGGCGCTGGCGGATTTGCAGGGGATGATTGCGCGCAGCCATGTTCCGGCGGAATTCAAGATCACCGGTGGGGTGCTGTTTGTGGCTCCGCCGTTCCGGCATACGCACTTTGGCGGCCGGCAGGTAGTGGTGCATGAGCGCACGGAGACGCATCAGGAGATCTTTGCATACAACCTGTATCCAGGGCCGAGCGCGAAAAAGGGTGTCTATTCCATGCTGCTCGACAAGGGCGAGCGGGAAGGGTGGACGACCAACCACTGTGCGGCGGTGGCAGTGGTGACGCCGTATGAGAACCAGTTGGTATTGATGCACGAGGGGGCTTCCGGCGGCGGGAAGAGCGAGATGACGGAACACATCCACCGCATGGAGGATGGGCGCCTCCTGATCGGGCGGAACGTGGTGACCAAGGAAGAGCGGACGCTGAACCTGCCCGAAGCCTGCCACTTGCGGCCGATTGCGGACGACATGGCCTGCGCGCATCCCAAGTATCAGGGAACAAGCGGAAGGCTCACGGTAGCGGATGCGGAAAACGCCTGGTTTGTGCGCGTGGACCACATCCACAGCTACGGAACGGCGCCAACCCTGGAGCGGCTGTGCATCGATCCGCCGGAGCCGCTGATTTTTCTGAACCACTACATTGTGCCCGGCGGGACGTGCCTTACCTGGGAACACGTGGAGGACGCGCCGGGGAAGTTGTGCCCCAATCCGCGGGTGATTTTGCCAAGGCGGATGCTGGAAGACATATTGGATGGGCCGCAGCGGGTGGATGTGCGGAGCTTTGGCGTGAGGTGCCCGCCGACGCACCGCAACAGCCAACTGTATGGGATTCTGGCGATGACGCACGTGCTGAGTCCGGCGCTGGCTTGGCTGTGGAGGCTGGTGGCCCCGCGTGGCCACGCCAACCCCAGCATTCAGGCGCAGAAAAGCGCGGGCATGCAATCGGAGGGCGTGGGGTCGTATTGGGCGTTTGCGACCGGGCGCCGTGTTGATCAGGCGAACCTGCTTCTGAAGCAGATTGTGGACACGCCGGATACCCGGTATGTGCTCATCCCGAATCAGCATATCGGGGCTTGGAAGGTAGGCTTCATGGCGGAGTGGATTGCGCGGGAATACCTGGCCCGGCGAGGCAGCGCCAGGTTTGCTCGCGAGCATGTAGACGAAGCAATCTGCCCGCTGCTGGGGTATATTCCGCGCCAGTTGCGCGTGGAGGGCTCGATGATTCCGCGGGTGTTTCTGCGGGTGGAGGAGCAGATCCAGGGCGGGATGGATGTGTACGAAGAAGGCGCGCGACAGTGGCGGGAGTTTTTTGCCCAGGAGCTGAAGCAGTTCCTGGTGCCGGAGCTGGACCCGCTGGGGAAAAGGATTATTGAGGCCTGTCTGGACAACGCGCACCAGGAAGATTACCGAAGGCTGATTCCGCATCCGATGTTTCGGGATGAGGGGGCGTAGACCGGATTGGTGGCAGGCCAATTTCCGGGTTGCCAACGACTCGGGATCAACCCGGAACCAGGACGGACGTCGACGAATCCGCGAAGAGGCGACATCGTCGATGTCCGCGCGTCGCGACTCAGCGCGACTTCATGGGGAGTTCGATAAACGACGCCAGTTGACGGTCGCGGTAGACCGTCCATTGGGGCTGCATATCCGCGGAAAGCAGTTCGAAGTTATCGCGGTCCGCGCCAGCCAGCGCCACGCGAATGCGATGGTCCTTGCGTAACAGCACCGATGTGGCGAACATTCCAAACTCGACGCGCTCCGGCTGGTTTGGCGCCATCGGCGCAGCGTCAGACCGCAGATAACTGTGGCGCGGTCCCAAAGGCTCATAGGGCAGCGGCGCTTTCGTCGTTTTGCGGTCGATCAGCCGGAAGACTCCCTCGGTCAAATACGTGACGCGTCCATCCGGCGCGACATCCTCAAGATATGCATGCACTGCACCGTCCTTCGCTGACGAGGCAAGATCCAGCGTGAGTACCGGCGATCCGGTGATCTCTGTATCCGCAGGCAGTGGATCGCTGGTATAAGTCAACAGCTTTGTGTCTTCGTCCGCACGGTTTCCATAGTCCACATACACGCCGCCTTCCTGCGTAAACCAACGGCTATGCGTTCCCGATGTGGCGCTGAAGTCCACACGATAGCGGTCAGTCGCGCTGCCGTCGCCCGGCGCGAAGCTGTCCAGCCTTTGACCTGCGGCGAAATACAAGCGCTGCGTCTGCAAACCAGCCGGGGGCCAAACGGTCGTCGAATGCCAGCGGCCCTCGCCCATGGTGTAGTAGTCAATGCGCGGGCTGGCTTCGGCCGGCACCTGCCGGCGCAGGAATCCGTCAAGAAAATCTGCCTGCATACGCCACTGCTCCAACCGCGGTGGGTTCGGCGGGTCAAAGTTCCCGAGCAGGGGGTCTGTGCCATGGATCGCTCCGTGCGTAAACGCGCCGAGCACCACCACCTGGGGATTGGAGAGGTTACGATACCTGCTCAACGCGCCGTCTGCCGTGGCAGCATCCATCCATCCGCACCACACCATCATGGGCACGTGAGAGGCCGCAATCTGCCGTCGCAGCCCATACGGCGAAACTTGTGCCAGGTTCACCGGGCCGTTGCGAGTGGCAAACACATCGTCACGGAACAGGGTAGAGTCGAGGCCCTGCACCGTAGGGTTGTTGCGGCGCGCAAGAATTGCCGCCAGTTGCCGCCCGTCGCGATCCTCATCTGTGCGCTTGACGCCACTCACGAGCAGGCGACGCAACCAGCAGCGCCATCCCGTGACGTGCGCCAGGCCGCAGAGATCGTTGCGGTCGAGCGCATAGACCCACCGAACCCAGTCATCCGTCGCGGCGTGATCATAAACGCCGCCCGGACGCGCCCATCCCAGCATGGGGTCGAAATCGTCATAGAGCGGCGCTTCGGCGCGAACTGCTGGATTCTCCGTTACCGCGGTCAGCTCCGCCGTGTTTCCTTCATAGGAAGTACCGTAGGAGCCGATGCGTCCGTTGGACCACGGCTGCACGGCCGCCCAAGCCGCCAGATCGCCGAGATCGGCAATTTCTTCAGGAGAATATTGCGAATCGAGTTGTCCCTCGCTGGCTCCGCTGCCACGCATATCAGAGAGCACCAGCACAAAGCGCCGCTGGCTGAAGTACTGGTCCTGCGGCTCAAATAGTGCATCCGGCGGTTGAAGATGCAGCAGCACCCTCAGCCGCAATTGAAGCCGCGGCTGGGCTGCCCGCCAGTAACGCGTGCTGCGCATCAGCACCGGCAGACGCTCCCCGGCATGGTAGTCCGCGGGCAGCCACACATCCACCGCAAGCCGGGTTCCGTCGCGCACCGTTACATAGTGCGAAGTGTTGCGCCGCAGGCCGGATGGAGTTGTCTCTTCCCCGGCAAGCTTTACGCGAGAGGCCAGCAGCAGCGTTCCGGCGGTGAGAGTTACCAACACAAGCAGCGCCAACAGCGTGCATTGAAACCACCGCCTGCCCCGGCTGGCCAGGGGAATCCGCTTCTTCATCGTCATCACAAGGCTTTGTCTCCCACGAACGGCCGCTCCGGCAGCTTCGCGCCTCTATATACAGAGGAGGTTACTTGGCTGACTTGATCTCTGCCCAGCAATTGGTGCTTCCACGAAACTCATCAATCGATTCAATCAGTGCCCTCACGTTTTATTCCATTGGGTCGTTGCGGGTCAATGCCAATCTCTTCGGGCAATGTGTTTGCAGATTAGCGGCTATTCTGTACGGAAGCCATGACTGCCGAACTGCGCCAATTCGATGTGATTGTTTTCGGTGCGGGGGCTGCTGGGTTGATGTGCGCGGCTACTGCGGGCAAACGCGGGCGTCGCGTGGCGCTGCTGGAACACAATGGGCAGCCGGGGCGGAAGATTCTTATCTCTGGCGGTGGGCGGTGCAATTTTACGAATCTGCACTGCGAGCCGGGGAATTTTCTTTCTGAAAATCCCCATTTTGCCAAGTCGGCGCTGGCTCTTTATCAGCCAAGGCATTTTCTTGAGCTGGTGGAGCGGTATGGGATTGCCTGGCACGAGAAGACACTGGGACAACTGTTCTGCGACGGCTCGGCGCGGGCGATTCTGGACATGCTGCTCGCCGAGTGCGCGCTTGGCGGCGTGGAGATTGTACTGAATGCGCGCGGGATTCACGTGGAGTGCGCAGGGGGCGGCTTTCGAGTAGGAAGTTCGCAAGGGGAGCTTGAGACCGGAGCGGTGGTGGTGGCTACGGGGGGATTGTCGATCCCCAAGATGGGGGCTACGGGACTGGGGTATGAGCTGGCGCGGCAGTTTGGTCTGGGGGTGGTGGAGCCAAGACCGGCGCTGGTGCCGTTGGTCCTGGGCGGAGAGGAAGCAGGCTGGACGGAACTGGCTGGGGTGGCGGCCGAAGTGGAAGCCTGGGCTGGTGGCGCAAAAGACGAAATCCGGTTCAGGGAGAAGATGCTGGTGACGCATCGGGGAGTGAGCGGGCCAGCAGTATTGCAAGCTTCTTCCTATTGGAAGGCAGGAGACGAACTGATGTTGGATTTTGGGCCTGGACTGGATTTGGTGGGACCGTTGACACGCGCGGGGGCGAGGCGGGATGCGGCGGCACTGAGGCAGACGCTGCGAGAGGTGTTGCCGCAGCGCCTGGCGGGACTTCTGGTGGAGAAGGGAGCGTCAAATGGATGGTCGAACGTGGCGCTGGAGGCTTGCGAAAGGAGGCTGCATGCATGGGCGTTCCATCCAGTGGGGACGGAGGGGTTTGAAAAGGCGGAGGTGACGGCTGGGGGAGTGGACACGAATGGGTTGCAGGCTCGGACGATGGAGGCACGGGCTGTGCCTGGGCTGTTTTTTATCGGGGAAGCAGTGGATGTGACCGGGCAACTGGGAGGGTTCAATTTCCAGTGGGCTTGGGCTTCGGGCATGGCGGCGGGCAAGGCGGTGTAGGGACCAACGACTACGGTGGGGTGATGCGTCTTACAAATTCATAGAGGAGTTCGGGGCCGGTGCCGGAGACGGCTTCGCCGGGGTGAGCGCCGGCTTTCATCCAGGCAAAGAGAAAGACGAGCGGAATCCATCCGCGCGTATCGTGTTCGAGCTTCGCACCCATTTCGTTGAGGATGGGGAAGAGCTTGAGCGGCTGATGGGGGGCGAGGACCGGGTGAATGGCTGGGTCGACGCAGTGCTCTGCCGGAGAAACGACGATGTACTCGCGGCAGACGAGCGGGCGGATGGGGTGAATGGAGCAGGACTCATCCTGAAGAAAGGGACAGGGGATGCGCGTGTAAAAGTAGTCGCGCATCAGGCGCTGGTTGACTTCATTCTCCACGCGCCAATCTTCTTTGCTCATTTCGACCATGCGGTCGAGGAGGCCGGTGGCGGCGAAGGAGAGAAGCGTCTGGTGAAAGCGTTGGGCGAGTTGCTGCTGTTGGGATTCGGGGAGCGAGTGGATCCATTCCGCCAGGGCTTCGGCCTCGAAGATGCTGATGGGAACCATCTGGCGGCAGCAGGCGCCACAGCCGGCCTTGCAGGAAACGGGATGGCCGTCGCCCGCTGCCTGTGAAGCGACTGTGGCGATCAGGGAGTCATCGAAGGCCTGGATGACGGGCAGGATTTTAGTAAGGTTGGTTTGACCTGCGGGGACGACCGCAGTGGCAGAGATGTGGCCTTCGCCGATGGCCAGGGTGAACTCGACGGAGACGGTTTCCTGTTGCGCGGAGGGCTGCTCGTCCATAGGCAGGGAATTGTAGCGGAAGAACGGGACGGTTTGGGCTTTTCTCTCTCAAGGGAAAAACCCGGGCCGGGTGAGCTTGCTGTCTGGGACCGGCTAATTTCACGCGCGGCCCGACCTGAGCTGCCGAGGGTCGGAGTCCGGCTTGTCAGGATGGCGTTATTGGGCCGGTGGGGCGCCGGGCTTGGCGGGAGGGGTAAGGACGAAGCCTTTGCGGACAAGAGCGAAGCCTTGCTGGGGGAGTTCGGCCTGGAGGATCTGGTTCGCGGGGCCGGAGAAGAGTTCTGTCGTGGCGCCGTCAATGGTGGCTTTGAGGTGGTGGACGGTGACGGGTTTGCCGTTGAGGGTGCCCTGCATGTCAGCGTATGTGGCTAGCTGGATGGGGGCGATGGAGCCAGCCTGCTTGGGGATGATGGCCCAGAGGCCGGCGTTGTTGCGGGCTACGGCCAGGGCGAGGAGGGTATCCAGGGCGCCAGGGTCGAAGTCGGGGAGGAAGACGGCGGCAGGGTGCGATGCCAGGCGGGTGGTGGTGCTGTGGCCGTTGGCTGATATGTTGAGCAGAATCTGGGCGGAGTCAGGCGCGGCGGTAACGTTGACGGCGGAGTTGTTGACGGTGGCGCTCAACTGGACGTGGCGCAGGAGGTTGGCCGAGGTGAGCTGCTCGGTTTTGGAGAGATTGTAGTCGAGGCCCTGCATGGCGACGCGGACGATGGTGGTGGAGTCGTAGCCGTGTGGGGTGCCGGTGAAGGTCACGGTCGCGGTACCGACGGAATGGCCGTGCTGTGAGATGGTGAAGCTGCCGGATTGAGCTGGAGCAAAGGCTGGGACCAGGGCAAGAAATCCCGCGAGGGAGAGAAAAGCAGACTTGAACAAGGTCTCTTCATCCTTCCTGCCTGATTAGACCGGAATTTTGAGAAAGGGTTGTGAAAAACAGCTTCCAGCTCCTAGCCGCCCCTAATCGAGCTAGCGGCTGGAAGCAGGAAGCTGTTTCTGCTGCGTTTACCCTTTGGCGATGGCGAAGCGTCGGTTGACTTCATGCCAGTTGACGACGTTCCACCAGGCGGCGAGATATTCCGGGCGGCGGTTCTGGTATTTGAGGTAGTAGGCGTGCTCCCAGACGTCGTTCAACAGGATGGGATAAATGCCTTGGGTGAGGGGGGAATCCTGGTTGGGGGTGGTAATCACCTTGAGCTTGCCGCCGGTGAAGACGAGCCAGCCCCAGCCGGATCCGAATTGCTTGGCTGTGGTCTCGTTGAAGGTCTTCTTGAAAGCATCGAAGTCGCCAAAGTCGGCGGAGATCTGCGCGGCAATGGGGCCGGAGGGCGCGCCACCTACGCCATCGGAGCCGACGGGGCCCATGAGACGCCAGAAGGCGGTGTGATTGGCGTGGCCTCCGGCGTTGTTGCGTACGGCGGTGCGTATCTCTTCGGGGACCTGGGCGAGGTCGCGCACCAGATCGTCAATGGACTTGGCGGCAAGATCAGGATGGTTGGCCACGGCAGCATTCACGTTGTTCACGTAGGTCTGGTGGTGTTTGTCGTGGTGCAGATGCATGGTCTCGGTGTCAATGAAGGGTTCGAGGGCGGCGTAGTCGTAAGGCAGCGGTGCGAGTTCGTAAGCCATAGGGGAATCTCCTCCGTTCGGATTGTACTTTGTGAGTTGAGCCGCGCGGTACAGTGAAAACGCCGGTGCAGGCGGCAACGGGTTGAAACGCAATCTTCACATCGTTGGATGCGATCCTGTGGTTGGATGGAACACAAATATCCTACGCTAGGATGGATGCGCGGCCGGACCTTGGGGGTTCGGGAAACTTCATTCAGCGGAAACCTTCGAGCCTCCTGAAACATCGATAGAGAGGAAGGCAACCAGCGGTTTTTCGTCTCTTGCTCGGCCGTTCCAACTTCCCCTTTCCGAAAAGCGAAATGCGACCATGAGTGAGCAGCCCCACTATCGTTGGCTTGAGCAGCAGGGCGAGGCATTTGGCGCGCCCGGCATGGACCCGCGCTGGACCTCAAGCGTGAAAGATGCGGTGGGGACGGCCTACGCGGCATCCAGCCGCGTGTGGTTCACCTGTTCCCATGGAATCCTGAATGAGGTCTACCATCCCACGATCGACCGGGCGCAGATTCGGGATATGGGGTTCCTGGTAACGGACGGCGAGACGTTTGTCCACGAAGAGAAGCGAGACCTGTCCACGACATTCGAGTACATCCATCCTGAGGCGCTGGGAGTGCGGTATGTGAACAGCGACCCGCAGGGCCGGTACAGCCTGACCAAGGAGATCATCTGCGATCCGCATCACAGCGTGGTGCTGACGCATGTTCGGCTGGAGGGGGACGAAGAGCTGCTGCCGCGGCTGAAGGTATACGCGCTGGTGGCGCCACACCTGGATGGCGGCGGGGCGGGCAACTCGGCACGGGCGGTGGACATCGCCGGGCACAAGGTGCTTCTGGCGTGGAAAAACTCGTGGTCAATGACCATGGCCGCCAGTTGCGGATTTTCGCGGGTGAGTTGCGGGTTTGTGGGCCGAAGCGACGGCTGGCACGACCTGATGGACAACTTCAGAATGGATTGGGAGTTCGGCTCCGCGACGGACGGCAACCTCGGCTTGATGGGGGAGCTGGACCTGAAAGACGGGCGGGAGTTCACGCTGGCCATCGGCATCGGGGAGTCGCAGCACACGGCGCTGCAAAAGACGATGGGGTCGCTGGCGACGCCGTTCGAGGAAAATCTCAGCCGCTACATTACACAATGGAAGCGGGCGGCGAACCCGGAATGGCTGGCCGCCAAGTCGGGCGATGAGGGCAAGCTGATGCGGGCCAGCCACAGCGTGCTGCTGGCCCACGAGGACAAAACATATTCAGGGGCGTTTGTGGCGTCTGCGTCCATTCCGTGGGGACAGGTGAAGGGCGACGACGACCTGGGCGGCTACCACCTTGTGTGGACCCGGGATATGGTGCAGACGGCAACGGCGCTGTTGGCCTGCGGGCGTGCGGAGACAGCGCGGCGTGCGCTCGTCTACCTGGCCTGCACGCAGCAACCGAACGGCGGCTTTGCACAGAACTTCTGGATCGACGGCACGCCGTATTGGACCGGCCAACAGCTCGACGAGGTAGCGTTTCCGCTGATTCTGGCCTGGCGGCTGTGGAAGGCCAGGGGCCTGGGCGAGATGGACATTTTCCCCTTTGTGGAGCGGGCTGCCGGGTTCCTGGTGCAGCATGCGCCGATTACCCATCAGGATCGCTGGGAGGAAATCGCCGGCTACTCACCCTCCACATTGGCCACGGTGATCGGCGGACTGATTTGCGCGGCGGAGATTTGCCGGGCCCACGATTCGATGGAGCTGGCCGTGTTTCTTGAGGAGTTTGCCGACTGGATCGAGGGCCATCTCGAGGACTGGACGGTGACCAACAACGGCGTGCTGCATCCGCAAATCCGGCGACACTATATGCGCATCCGGCCTCCGGAGAGCGGCGAGGCTTACGCCTGCGAAAGCTGCGGGAAAGAAACCATTCGCCTTTCCAACAGGCCACCTGGAACGCGGTATGAGTTTGAGGCGCGGGAGATCATTGATGCGGGCTTCCTGGAACTGGTGCGCTATGGGGTGCGGCGGGCAGACGATCCGCTGATTGTGGACTCGCTGGAGGTGGTGGACGCGGTGCTGAAGCGCGGGCTGCCGCAGGGGCCGGGCTGGCTGCGCTACAACTGGGACGGGTATGGGCAACGAGCCGATGGCGGTCCTTTTCAAGGCTGGGGCCAAGGGCGTGTGTGGCCGCTGCTCACCGGTGAGCGCGCCCACTATGAACTGGCGGCGGGCAACGACATTTCCGCGCTGATCAAAACCTATGAGCGGTTTGCGACGTGCGGGCAGATGATGCCGGAGCAGGTGTGGGATGAGGCGAACCGGCCGGATTGCAGCCTGCGCCTGGGCCAACCTGCGGGGTCGGCGGTGCCGCTGGTGTGGGCCCATGCTGAATACCTGAAGCTGCTGCGCTCGGCGGTGGATGGGAAGGTCTTCGATCGCATCGATCCGGTGTATGGGCGGTATTGCGAGACGGATGGCGGGGGCCGGGAGCGCCGCGGCCTGCCCAGGCGAGATTTGGAGATTTACAGCCTGCGCCGGCCCATCCAGAGAATCGCCGCGGGAAATACGCTGCGCATTCTAGACGGGAAGCGATTCGAGCTGATCTGGACTGCGGACGGCTGGGGAACGATGCACACCACGGCCAGCCATGGCTTGGGAAGCGTAGGGCACAGTGCGGAGATTGCGACGGGGAATGAGAGCGGCGGACTATCATTCACTCTCCATTGGACGGAGAATGACAGGTGGCTTGGATACAATGTGGACGTGAAGGTTGACGCCAAGTAACAGCGAGTAACAGCCAACGTCGAATCATTCGATTTATTGCGCATCGAGCGCACCAACGAAAGGAATTTTGATCATTATGGCTTCAAGCCTTGCGGATCTCTCACTCGACCAGCTCTCCATCGATACACTGCGTCTGCTTGCCGTGGACACAGTGGAGAAGGCCGGGTCCGGCCACCCCGGCGCGCCTCTGGGCTGCGCGCCGATTGCCTATCTGCTGTTTCACAAGCTGATGAAGCACAACCCGGCACATTCCAAGTGGGCGGACCGGGATCGGTTTGTGCTGTCGAATGGGCATGCTTCGGCGCTGCTTTATTCGTCGCTCTTTCTGTCCGGCTACGGCGTGACGCTGGACGATTTGAAGAGTTTCCGCCAATGGCATTCGCGGACGCCGGGCCACCCCGAGCGGGGCGATACGGACGGCGTGGAAGTGACGACTGGTCCGCTGGGCCAGGGGATTGCGATGGCTGTGGGCATGGCCATTGCGGAGAAGCACCTGGCGGCGGTTTACAACCGCCCCGGCTTTGAGGTGGTAGATCACCACACCTATGCGCTGCTGGGCGACGGCGACCTGATGGAAGGTGTTTCGCACGAGGCGGCCTCGCTGGCCGGAACGCTGGGGCTGGGCAAGCTGACGTTCATCTACGACGACAATCTGATCTCGCTGGATGGGCCCACGGAACTCAGTTATACCGAGGACGCGCTGGAGCGCTTCGAGGCGTATCACTGGCATGTGCAGCGGGTGGCGGATGGAAACGACCTGGAGGCCATCGAGGCGGCGATCGAAGCGGCGAAAGCGGAGACCGGGAAACCGTCAATCATCGCGGTGCGCACGGTAATTGGCTACGGCAGCCCCAAGGCGGGAACGAACAAGGTGCACGGCGAGGCGCTGGGCGCTGAAGCTGTGGCGGCGACCAAGAAGTTCTTCGGTTTCCCTGAAGACCAGAGCTTTTATATTCCCGAGGACGCGCTTGCGAATTGGCGCAAGGCCGTGGAACGCGGCGCGGGGCTGGAGGCTGAGTGGAAGGTGCTGTTTGAAGGCTACCGGGCGGCCAATCCAGAGCTGGCGGCGGAGTTTGAGCGGACGCAGAAGGACGTGCGCAAGGCTGGGTGGGAGAAGGCGATTCCGAGCTTTGCACCGGGCAAGGCGCAGGCTACGCGCAATGCCGGCGGCGCGATCATGAACGCGATTGCCGATGCGGTTCCGGAGTTGTTTGGCGGGGCGGCGGACCTGACCTCCTCGACCAAGACGATTTTCAAGCCGGGGGCGAATTTCCATGTGGACCCGGCGGGGCGCAACGTGTTCTTCGGGGTGCGCGAATTTGGAATGAGCGCGGCGGTGAACGGCATTGCGGCCCACGGGGGACTGATTCCGTTCGGCTCAACATTTTTTGTGTTTTCGGATTATGCCAAGCCGGCGATCCGGCTGGCGGCGTTGATGCAGGTGCACTCCTTGTTCGTCTTTACGCACGACTCGATCGCGCTGGGCGAGGATGGCCCGACACATCAGCCGATCGAGCATCTGATGGCGCTGCGTGCGGTTCCGGGACTCACGGACTTCCGTCCGGCGGACGCGAACGAGACGGCGGCGGCCTGGAGACTGGCGCTGCAACGGACAGGGCCGAGCTTCTTTGCGCTCAGCCGGCAGGATCTGCCGGTGATCGACCCGGCCGCGCACGATGTGTACGCCGGGGTGAGCAAGGGTGCTTATGTGCTGGAAGACGTTGCGGACCCGCAGGTGGTGCTCATCGGCACGGGCGCCGAGGTGTGGCCGGTGGCAGGGGCCGCGAAGCTGCTGGCAGCCGAGGGGATTCGGGCGCGGGTGGTGAGCTTCCCAAGCTGGAAGTTGTTCGAGGAGCAGACGGCGGAGTATAAGACGAGCGTGCTGCCGGCGGGCGTGCCTAAGCTCGCAGTTGAGGCGGGCGCCACGCAGGGCTGGTGGAAGTATGTGGGCCAGGGCGGCGACGTGATCGGGCTGGACCGGTTTGGAGCTTCAGCACCGGGGCCGAAGGTGCTCGCCGAGCTGGGATTTGGAGCGGAGAACGTGGCGGCGCGGGCGAAGCGGCTGGTGAAGTAGCACGTCGGCAAGTTGGCGCGATAACGGACTGGGAGTGGGGAAAGCTCTTTCGGTGCTGACTCGCTAACTCGAAAGGATCACTGTGAAACTTGTAATCGCTTCCGACCATGCGGGATTTCCTCTGAAGGAGGAGGTTCGCGCTTACCTGGCGCAGGCCGGTCACGAGGTGGTCGACCTGGGGGCGTATAACACGGAACCCTCGGACTATCCCGACTTTGCCGAGAAGGTGGGTTTGGCGCTGAAGCGGGGCGATGCGCCGCGAGGGATTCTGATCTGCGGCTCGGGAGTTGGAGTGTGCGTGGCGGCGAACAAGATTCCGGGGATTCGTGCCGGGATGTGCCACGACACGTACTCCGCGCACCAGGGTGTGGAGCACGACGACATGAACGTGATCGTGTTGGGAGCGCGAATTATTGGCTCGGCTCTGGCCTTTGAGGTTGTCAATGCCTTCATCGGCGCAAAGTTCATTGGCACGGAAGAGCGATTTGTGCGGCGGTTCAAGAAGGTGCTGGCCATCGAGGCCAAGTATCAGTGTGGAGACGGTTCGGCGAACCCGGCGTAGAGCAGGCAGTTACAGGGGTGCTGGCGGCGAGCGGGGCGGTCTACCGTGACAGCTATAACTCCAAGACATCATGATTCATTCATTCGAAAGAGCGGCAACGCGTGAGCGAGAGGCGCCGATGTTCCCCTTCGACGTAATCCTCTTTGACGTGGGCGGGGTTCTGCTCACCAATGGCTGGGACCACCGCGAGCGCGCGGTGGTGCTGAAGCAATTCGGCCTGGATGTGGCGGAGTTTGAGGCCAGAAGCCTGCTGACTTACAATGCCTGGGAGCGAGGCGAGATTTCCATCGAGGCCTACTTGAACGCGACCGTGTTCTACGAGCCGCGGGTCTTTTCTCACCAGGAAATCTTCCGTGCCATGTGCGCGCAGTCGATGGAATTGCCCAATGGGGCGCTGGGGATTCTTGATGAAGTTGCAACTTCCTGCAATTGCCTTGTGGGCGCGCTTAACAACGAGGCGCGGGAGACGAACGAGTATCGCTTCAAGCGGTTTGGGCTGCTGGATTATTTTGATGTCGCTCTAAGTTCCTGCTATCTGGGGCTGCGCAAGCCGGAACCGGCGATCTATCATCGGGCGCTGGATATTCTGGGACGGCCGGCGGAACGGATACTGTTTATCGACGACCGTCCGGAGAATGTGGCCGGTGCCCTCAGCGCGGGAATGAGGGGCATCCAATTCAAGGGCAAGGACACTTTGCGGAGCGATCTCAAGAGCTTGGGCGTCTTATAACACTTATACCGTTGAGCGGCTAGCTTCCCATCCTTCGAGCAAAGCACTCTCGAAGGATGGGAAGACCACATTCCAGTAACTTTGAAAATATCTCAGGCGTTATAGGTAGTGGACGAAACGCGGCCTCCGTGGCCGGTCCAGTTGGTGTGGAAGAACTTGCCGCGCGGCTGGTCGGTGCGCTCGTACGTGTGAGCACCAAAGTAGTCGCGTTGCGCCTGCAGAAGATTGGCAGGCAGACGGCCTGCTCGGTAGCCGTCGAAGAAAGCCAGCGCGGTTGAAAACGCGGGGGTGGGCACGCCCAGCTCAACCGCATGCACAAGAGCCTTGCGCCACGATGCCTGATATTGGTTAAGCGCGCCAGAGAAGAAGCTGTCGAGAAGCAGATTCTCGATCGCATGGTTCTTGTCGAAGGCTTCCTTGATCTTGCCCAGGAAGCGGCTGCGAATGATGCATCCGCCGCGCCACATCAGCGCGATACCGCCCATGTTGAGGTTCCAGCCATTCTCTTTGGCAGCGGCGCGCAGCAGCATGTAACCCTGCGCGTAGGAGACGATCTTGGAGCAATAGAGAGCGCGGCGCACATCCTCAATGAATGCGGCGCGGTCGGCGGGCGCGGCCTTCGATGGCGGGCCCTCCAGGATCTTCGATGCGGCGACGCGCTCTTCCTTGAGCGCCGAGAGGCAGCGCGCAAAGACCGATTCGCCGATGAGAGTTACGGGCTGACCGTTGTCCAGGGCGCTGATCACCGTCCACTTGCCGGTGCCCTTCTGGCCGGCGGTATCAAGGATCTTATCGACGAGCGGCTGGCCATCTTCGTCCTTCTTGGCAAAGATATGGCTTGAGATTTCAATGAGGAAACTGTCGAGCTCGCCTTTGTTCCATTCGGTAAAAACCGTGTGCAACTCATCGGCGGTGAGCCCCAGGCCGCGATGGAGCAGATCGTAGGCCTCGCAGATCAACTGCATGTCGCCGTACTCGATGCCGTTATGTACCATCTTGACGTAGTGTCCCGCGCCGTCTTCGCCGACCCAGTCGCAGCAGGGGGTTCCATCTTCGACCTTGGCGGCGATGGCTTGGAAGATGTCCTTCACATGCGGCCATGCGGCGGGATTGCCGCCAGGCATGATGGAGGGGCCGAAGCGCGCGCCTTCTTCGCCGCCTGAAACGCCGGTTCCGATGAAGAGGATGCCTTTTGCGGCCAAATCTCTGGTCCGCCGGTTGGAGTCGGTAAAGAGCGAGTTGCCGCCGTCAATGATGATGTCGCCGGGTTCAAGATGGGGCAGGAGATGCTCGATGGTCTGGTCGACGGAATCGCCCGCCTTGACCATGAGCATGACGCGGCGTGGGCGCTGGAGCAGGCTGGTCAACTCTTCAACGGAGTGCGCTCCAACGACGCGTGTGCCCTTGGCCTCATTGGCGAGGAAGTCGTCGACTTTCGATACGGTGCGGTTGAATACTGCAACTTTAAACCCGTGGTCGTTCATGTTGAGGACGAGGTTTTGTCCCATGACGGCCAGGCCGATGAGGCCGATATCACACGATGCGTCAGGCATAAGATCTCCCAAGGTTCCCTGATATTATCACCGCGTGCGGCGGGTGCTCGCAAATTCCATCCAGGCGGTAGAGAGCAGGAAAAATGTAGATTGGCGGCACGGCGCATTGCAAGCGGCGCGAAGAGAAGATGGTCGATTTGTGCGAATTCGTGAAACCCCTTGGGCGGATTTGCAATCTTACATAACGTGCATTCATCCAAATTTCTCACTAACGCAAACAGTGAGACGTGTAGAAATGTTTCAGGATGGTTGCAGGTTCAGTCCCCTATGGAACGAAAGGGGAAATAACAAGCAAGAACAAGCGAAGATAGATACAGGAGGTCGCGATGCAACTGGGATTGATAGGCCTGGGCAAGATGGGCGGTAACATGGCGGAACGGCTTCGGCTGGGCGGCCATCAGGTGGTCGGCTTCGACTTCAACGCCGAAGCAGTGGCGCGCCTGACGGCTTCTGGCAATGTGGGCGCGTCGACGCTTGAGGAACTGGCAGGCAAGTTGAAGGGGCGCCGGGCAATATGGATCATGGTGCCGCAGGGCGACCCGGTAGACCAGACCATCGCCAGGTTGGAGCCGCTTTTGAGTCCCGGCGACATCCTGATCGACGGTGGCAACTCTAACTACAAAGACTCGATGCGGCGGCACAAGGAAGTTAGCGCGAAGGGCTTCGAGTTTGTCGATGTGGGCACCTCTGGCGGAGTGTGGGGCCTGAAGGAGGGTTACAGCATGATGATCGGCGGGGACAAGGAGCCGGTCGAGTATCTGCGGCCTATCTTTGAGGCGCTGGCTCCGGCAGCCGACAAAGGCTGGGGCCACGTGGGTCCGGGCGGCGCGGGCCACTTTGTAAAGATGATCCACAATGGGATCGAGTACGGCATGATGCAGGCGTATGCCGAGGGGTTTACGATCCTTGAGAAGAAAGAGGACTTTACGCTGAACCTGCCGCGGATCGCCCAGATCTGGCGCTACGGCAGCGTAGTACGGAGCTGGCTGCTCGATCTGACAGCCGATGCGCTGTGCAGAAATCCCTCGCTTGAGGGGCTTGAGGCCTTTGTCGAGGATTCAGGCGAAGGGCGCTGGACGGTCATCGAAGCGATCAACCTGAATGTGTCGGCGCCCATCATTACGGAGTCGCTGATGCGGCGCATCCGTTCGCGGGAGGAGAACAATTTTACCGACCGGATGCTGGCCATCATGCGCAATGAATTTGGCGGACACGCGGTGAAAAAAGATTAGGGACAGGACCAGGGACAAGCGAGTTAGCTGGGAAACGGGGCGCGAAGATTGCGCCGGAGGTAAGACGGGGATGACGACGATACAGATGAGTGTGCGCCCGGAGGACCTTTCCCAGGTCCCCAAGGGTGCTGAGAGGATTCCCGAGGCCGGGGTCCTGGTGATTTTTGGCGCGTCGGGTGACCTGACCAAGCGCAAGTTGCTGCCGGCGCTGTTCCACCTGCGGCAGAACGATCTGCTGCCAAAACAGTTTGCCATTGTGGGGGTGGCGCGTCGGCCGCTGGGAGACGAGTTTGCGGCGGATATGCGCGCGGGCATCATCGAGTTTGGGGGCGTGGAGGCGAGTGACCCCAAGCTGGATGAGTTTGTGAAGCACATCAGCTACTATGCGCTGCGGTTCGACGACGCGGCCGGCTACGCGGGGCTGCAGGCGGAGCTGGATCGAACTGCGACGCAGAGCGGAATTGGCGCCAACCGGCTGTTTTATCTTGCCACGGCGCCGGAGTACTTTGCGCCGATCATTGAAAATCTGGGCGCGCAGGGCATGGCGCAGCCGGAGCAGGGAAAGGTGGAGGTGGTGATCGAAAAGCCATTCGGTCACGACCTGGACTCGGCGCGCGAACTGAACCGGCAGGTGAACGCCGTTTTCCACGAGAGCCAGGTCTTCCGCATTGACCATTACCTGGGCAAGGAGACGGTGCAGAACATTTTGGTGTTCCGGTTTGGTAACGGGATTTTTGAGCCGGTCTGGAATCGGAATTACATTGACCACGTGCAGATTACCGCGGCTGAAACGCTCGGCGTTGAGGGCCGCGGTCCGTTTTACGAGAAGGCGGGCGCGCTGCGCGACGTGGTACAGAACCACATGATGGAGCTGCTGAGCTTTGTGGCCATGGAGCCGCCGTCCAGCTTTGAGGCTGAAAGCGTGCGGCGCGAAAAGCTGAAGGTGTGGCAGGCTATTCCTTCCATTCCGATTCTGAACGCGGTGCGTGGACAGTACGGGCCGGGGCTGGTACATGGCGAGCACGTGGTCGGCTACCGCGACGAGGAGCGTGTCAGTCCCGAGTCGAGCACTGAGACTTACGCGGCGCTGCGGCTGGAGATCGAAAACTGGCGTTGGGCGGGAGTTCCGTTTTATCTGCGCGCCGGCAAGCGTCTGAAGAAGCAGGCCACCGAGATCAGCATCCAGTTCAAGCAGCCGCCGCTGCTCATCTTCAACAGGCTGAAGAACACGTCGCCGTGCCAGGAGATTCAGCCGAATTTGCTCACCATCCGCATCCAGCCGGATGAGGGCATCGCGCTGCGCTTTGGGGCCAAGGTGCCCAGCACGCCGAACATGGATGTGTGTCCGGTGAACATGGACTTCGACTATGCCGCGGCGTTTGGCAAATCGAGCGCAAACGGGTACGAGCGCCTGCTGCTTGACGCGCTGCTGGGCGACCAGACGCTGTTTTCGCACCGCGACGGCGTTGAGACCACCTGGGCGCTGTATACGCCCATCTTGCAGGCCTGGGCGGGGAAGACGCCGGAGGTGTTTCCCAACTACTTTGCCGGGACCTGGGGTCCGGAGTGCTCTGACCGGCTGCTGGAGCGGGGTGGGCATGTGTGGCGGAACGATCTGGGAAGGAAGGCGTAAGCGCGAGTCGGCAGGTTGGCGAGTCTGCGTTCACCCGCTGCGGGTGACGGACCGATGGCTCGTTGGCTGGGTTGGTTTCCCAGGTCCCTGAATCGAGACCCAAGGACACCCGGTCGTCGAGCGCGGGTTCTTGCGGCCAATGCATGAGCCGTACAATTGGTCCGTATCGAATCTGAACTAAAAAGGAAGATTGTAGTGAATCGTAGATCGACGCCAACGACGTTGCCGCTGCCCTGCGCTCCAAGGCCATGCAGGATATCAGCTTTCATGAAACTCGCGCTGATTTTGAGCCTTCCGGTGGGGACGTTGGCGGCAGCGCAGGCAAGAGTTGTTATCTCTCTGACGGATGGGGCAAGCACGGTAGAAAAAATCGCCGCGGACGAGTTGGCTACTCACTTGCATGCTCTTTACCCATCGACGACATTTGTGATCGGCACTCCTCAGGAGGCAATGCCGGTTATCTATCTGGGGACCGTGCAGGACCTGCCTGAACGTTATGCGGTGAAGCTGCGGAGCAGGCTCCTCAAGCAGGAGAGCTTCGTTGTTCTGACAACTGACCGCGATGCCGTGATTGCCGGCGCAAGCCCGCGGGCGACTTTGTTTGCTGTGGACGCATTGCTCGAAAAGCTCGGATTTGGTTTCTATCTTTCCTACAACACGGCTCCAACTCCCATACGATCGGTATTTTCATTTACGGGCTGGAAGTTGGAGGACGTACCCATTGCGAATGAGCGAGTGATCTTCAACTGGCATAACTTCCTTAGCGGGTGTTCGGCGTGGAATTTGGAAGAGTGGCAGCAGTGGGTCACACAGGCTTCCCGGATGCGCTTCAACACGATCATGGTGCACGCATACGGTAACAATCCCATGTTTTCGTTCTCGTTGAACGGGCAGACCAAGCCAACCGGCTATCTTGCCAATACGAAGCTGGGGCGCGACTGGGGAACGGAACATGTGCTGGATGTAAGAAAGATTGTGGGCGCGAATGGCTTTTTCACGGGGCCGGTCTTTGGCGCAACTGCGAGCCTTGTTCCAGACAAAGAAACCGTCGGCGCAGCTGCGAGTCTGATGCGGGAGGTCTTTCGCTTTGCCGCGAATCGGGGCATGGGGGTGACGTTCGCTCTGGATGTGGATACGGAGCCGGCCAATCCGCAGAATGTGATTGCGACTCTCCCTGCTTCGGCTCGGTTTGAAACCCATGGCCTCCAGCTAGTCAATCCTGACACTGCAGAAGGTTATATCTATTACCGGACTCAGATACAACAGTTAATGAATCTCTATCCCGAAATCACGCAACTTGCGGTTTGGTGCCGGGGCGGATTGAACAGTCCGTGGCGCAAACTCCAACCGGAAGAGTTTCCCGCTGCGTGGCGCGAGGAGTATCGCACCGCGCTCGAATCCAACCCTCGGCTTAAGGGAGATCCGGAAGCGCCGGGCATGTTTGCCATTGGTAAGATCGCAAAGGCATTCCGCAAGTCCCTGGATGAGACCGGCCATAACAGCGTAGCGCTGGCTACCGGCAGTTGGAGATTCACTTACCTTCCCTCAGCCGACGTCTTCATGCCGGCCGATGTGGCGCTTATGCCTCTCGACTACAGTTACGAGTTTTCCAGCGATCCCGTGCAAGAGAGCCTGCGGGTGATCGGCAGGCATCGCACCGTTGTCCCGATTGTCTGGGCGCAACACGACGATCGCGAATACGCAGGCAGATCCTATACGTCTTTTGCCGGTTTTGGATCAATGCTGCGGTCGAGCAATAGCGCGGGGTACGGCGTGATTCACTGGACAACGCGTCCGCTTGACCTCTACTTCAAGAACACCGCGGACCAGGTTTGGGATGCCACTGAAAACGAGACGCTCGATGGGACGGCCGCGGAGATGGCGAAGCGCACATTCGGGGCCGGAGCGCAGGATCTGGGCAGGCTCTACCTGGATAAGTGGATATATGACGCTCCTGCATTCGGCAGGGAAACAACAGATGAATTCATCGACCAGACGCTCGACTCGGACAATGAGGCCCATGGAGCGAAGGTGCGGCTCGAATTGCTGGCGCAGATGCGACCTCTGGCACAAGATGCCGGCGTTCGAGATTGGATTGGCTATTTTGAAGACTGGGAGCAGTACGCGCAAAGCTTCTATCAATCGCAGTCGGCGCTTCAAAAGTCGGTAGCTGCCTTGAAACATGGCGACATCGAGTTAGCGCGTCGTGAGATTGCAGCGGCCTCGCCAGAAAGTGTAATCGAACAATACTCAAAGACGATTCGTCACGGGCAAACCAGTCTTGGTGAGAAGGGAATCCTGATCTCGATGAATCTTCGCTGGCTCCCGTATTTCGAGGCGCAGAGACAGGCATTAGGGCTTGAGCCGCTTCGCGTGAAGTTTGCGCCTACATTTGATGAGCCTCTGGCGCAGGGGGCCGGGAATAACACCTTTGATTTCGATGCATCGAATCGAGTGATTGAGGTTCTTGGATCATCTGAGCTGGGCGTTGACGTGCAACAGTTCGAGTCTGGTTCGAAGTGCCCGAGCGGAATTGTGGTAGATTCTCCTCGAGAACTCGCAATCGGAGGTCTGGCGGGAACTCCTCTGCTTCCCGGACTCTACCGAATGAAACTGGACATGCCAGAGGCGGCCCAGGTTGAAGTTGAGTCGGGGGGTATCCGGAACACGGTCACGTCCACCGCGGAGATCGAGATTCGGTCAAACGATGGAAAAGCCCGCTTCAGTCTCTCCCCTGTCGCTGGCCCAATCCACGTTTGCGGTTTGACTCTGACTTCGCAACAGCGCTGACCACATGGGTCAAAATGGATGCGTTACTCGCGAATGACTTTTACAAAGATCCCGTCGGGAAGTTCGCCTTCGAGCAAGTGGACTACGCCGCCCTTCACGTAGCCCTCGAGAATCTGGCGTGTGGGCTTGGCGGTGGCGGGTTGGGCGGGTCTTGCTGCTGCCGGCGGCGCTGCTCTCTGCGCTAGCTGACTTGCTGGCCCGCTGACCTGTTGACTCGCCGTCTTCCCCATCCCCTTATCCATGGCTTCATTCGCCAGCCGGTCTGCTTCCTTGTTGCCGCCGCGCAGGGTGTGGCGCATCTCGAAGCGGTCGAGGCGGGCGGCGAGGCGTTTGGCTTCTTCCCAAAGGGGAACCAGGCCGGGGCTTTTCACCTTGTACTGGCCCTTCATCTGTTTGACCATCAGTTCGGAGTCGGAGACGACACGCAGGCGTTTCGCGCCGTTCTCGATGGCCCATTGCAGCACAGCCAAAAGGCCGGAGTATTCGGCGTAGTTGTTGGTCTGCACCCCAAGAAACTGGCTCAGGCGGGCAACGGTGCGGCCCTGGGTGTCTTCAATCACGGCGCCATAGCCGGAGGGGCCGGGGTTGCCGCGGGAACCGCCGTCGCAGTGGGCGGTGAACCAGCCCTCGGGGGCTGAGGAGTCAAGAGCGTCAAAAAGGTTTGCGGTCATCGAGTTCCAGTGTAGCCGGGATGGCCCGCGGGAAGATTCCCCCGGGGCTGAAGTCGCGCCGTCTCAAAGCATTCCGGTCTGCGGGGCCGGCATCTGGCGCCGGGCGGAATGCTCACCAAAGCGGAGGCATCGCGTCTGTTCCAGTGCAGAGGATTCCCAATCTTCCGGAGCTGAGATTCGATGGCAGCGGATGCGGTGAGCTACCCCACTTCCCCGATTGCAGTCCCGGCTTGCTTGGCCCGGCCAGCCATGAGAAGGGTACAATCCTTCCCAGGTATGGCTGGAACTACGGCAATGAACGGGGCGGACCGGGAAGGCGCGGGCCGGGATCGAATGAGCGCGCAGGCACGTGCGCCTGAGATGGAGCTGATCCGCGAGGCGCAGGCGGGATCGCGGGCGGCGTTCGACGCGTTGGTGCGACAGTATGAGCACCAGGTTCTGCGGCTGGCGCTTCACCTGACGGGCAGCGAGCACGATGCGGAGGATATTTACCAGGAGGCCTTTCTGAAGGCTTACCGGTATATCGGGAATTTCCGCTTTGAGTGTTCGTTTTATACGTGGATTTACCGGATTGTGACCAACCTCTGCCTGGACCAGCTGCGGCGCAAAAAGACGCGGCGGGAGGACCACGCGGTGTTTGTGGACCACTCCGGAGACGAGATCGATGTCCTGGCTTCGGTTTCCGATGACCGGTCGTTTTCGAATCCGGCAAAGGAGCTGGACCGCAAGCTACTAGGGGAGAAGATTCAGGCGGCGCTGGGCAAGCTGACGCCGCGGGAGCGTATGGTTTTTGAACTGAAGCACTACCAGGGACTCCGCCTGCGCACGATTGGAGAGATGCTGAACACCACGGAAGAGACCGCCAAGAATACGCTGTTCCGGGCGACAAAGAAGCTGAGGACACAGTTGGCGGAGTTGCGATAGGACGGGACGCCCCAGGCAATTCCCAGACGGAATGCGGATTTTGGGTGCGAACCGAGTTTTTTGAGGCTGGAAGGGCGTAACGATGAATTGCGAAGTTGCACATGAGCGGATTGTGACGGCGGCATACGGCGAGTTGCCCGACGAGCTGGTCCATGAGCTGGAGCGGCACGTGGCGGGCTGTCCGGACTGCAAGCATGAGCGGGAGCAACTGCTGGCGCTGAAAGTGCTGGTGGAGGCGCATCCGGTTCTGGAGCCGGCGGCGAACCTGGTGGCTCGTTCGCGAATGCGGTTGGAGGAAGCTCTGGACGCTCTGCCGCCAAAGCGCTGGTATGAACGGCTGAGCCAGCGGATGATGCACAACCTCGCCAGTTTGCAGGCCGCGCCGGTGGCCGCATGTCTCTTGCTGGTGGCTGGGGCCGGGTTGGGTAGCCTGGGCGGCTATGAGTTTGCGCAGAACCGGGCGGCGCACACCGGGGCGGCGATGACCGCGTCAATCGAACCCCAGAATGCGCCGGCCGCGCCGGCTGAGATCGCCAACATATCGAGCATCGTCCGGCAGCCGAACAGCGAGATGGTGGAAGTGCGCTACAACCAACTGGTGCCGCAGCGGATGCAAGGGTCGCTGGACGATCCGGCGATCCGGCAGTTGCTGATGCTGGCCAGCCAGAACTCGGCGTCGGCGGGGGTGCGGGACGACTCCGTGGGTCTGCTGGCGGCCGAGTGCCGGGCGGGGCACAGTTGCCAGGCGGCGGGCATCCGGGATGCGCTGATGGTGGCCCTGCGCTATGACAAGAATGCCGGCGTACGCGAGAAGGCGCTCAAGGGGCTTGAGCCTTACGTTGCCGAGGATGTGCGGGTTCGCGATGCGGTGCTTGAGGCGCTTATGAACGACGCTGACCCGCGGATTCGCACCCAGGCCATCAACATTTTGGAGCCGGTGGAAGCCGATACCAGTGTGCGGCAGGTGCTGCACACGGTTGCTAATTCTGACCAGAATCCCCAAATCCGGACCGTTTCGAGGCAGGTATTGAGCCGCGTGCCGGAGATTCAGTAGATCTGCCATACCTTTCGGCTATCGCACCGTCCTAAAGAGTGCGGACCGGGAAAGGTAGGGAGCCGTAGGAGAAGAAGAAATGAAGCACCTTTTGAGGCCGTACCGCTGTCTTGGAGTGATCGTGCTGGTGGGTATTGGCGCGGGCGTGGTCATGGCGCCGCCCGGCGCTCCGGCACAGACTGCAGGCATCGCGCAGATTCTGCAGGAGTCGAGTCCGCTGCTGCTCCACTCCTCCCCTTCCCAGGGATACCTGGGCGTGGATGTGGCGGACGTGGACCAGGATAAGGCGCAGGCGCTGAAGCTCAAAGAGGTTCGCGGCGCGGTAATCACGCTGATCGATCACGACGCCCCCGCGGGACAGATCGGGCTGAAGGTCAACGACGTGGTGATCCAGCTGAACGGCCAGAACGTCGAAGGCGCCGAGCAGTTGCGAAGGATGCTGCGGGAGATTCCCGCGGGTCGGAAGGTGAGCCTGGAGATCAGCCGCGACGGAAATATCCAGACGCTGGCGGTGGCGCTGGTGGACCGCAAGGTGATGGAGCACGACGTCTGGAACAAGCTTGGCAACAGCGGAGATGTGTTTGCCCAGTCTCAGGGCATGGGCATCCTGGCGGGTGGCGACGGGTCGCTGCCTGGAGCGTTTCGGCTGCCGATCTTTGGCAGCACGCTCAATGTGGGCGCGTTGGTTGAACCGCTTACCACGCAGATGGCCGAGTACCTGGGCGTGCCCAGCGGGCTGATGGTCAAGCAGGTAGCGCGCCGGAGCGAGGCTGCCGCGGCTGGGCTGAAGGCCTTCGACGTGATTCTGAAGGTTGGCCCCGACGCCATCACGAATCTTTCCGGGTGGGATCGCGCCCTGCGCGCCAATCAGGGCAAGCCGGTGCAGGTGACCATCCTGCGCGACAAGAAGCAGCAGACGCTCACGCTGCAGGTGGATTCGAAGCACAAGGGAGAACTCGAGGAAGAGCAGATCTTCCCGGATGGCCTCTGCCCGCTGGTGGCGCAGATTGACCCCGAATTTGCGGGCGATGCGCTTGCCGCGGCCGAGGCTTTGCGCGAGCAGGTTGAGGCCATGCAGCCAAACATCAGCCACGAACAGGTTGAGGCGTTGCAGAAGCAGGCCGAAGCGCTGCGCGACAGCATGAAGGACTTCAAGATTGACCAGAAGCAGTTTGACGCGTTGAAGCAGCAGATGGAAGAGTTTCGCAGGAACTTCAAGCCGGAGGATTTCAAGGTCGATCCGAAGCAGATGGAGGAACTCAGGCGGCAGATGGACGAGCTTCGCAAGCAGTTCAAGCCCGACGCGTTCCAGGTGGCTCCCAATTGACAATGGGGAGACTCATGACCAGATAAGGGCGCCCCAGCGGCGCCCTTATCTGTTTGTTGTGAGAATCTCGCTTGGACGAGTGTTACCGGGGATTGAACGGCTGTGCTGTGGCCTGGTGCCCCACCCTTAACTTCCCACCCATGAGGGTGCCCCATCCTTGCGATTGTTTCTATCGCAAGGGTGGGATAGCACGAACCTTCATTCCTCAACTCTCAGTGCCTCCCGCTATGCCACCCGGCCAGCGTCAGCACCGCCCGGACGGTTCTTTCCAGCCTGTAGGGATCGGTCCGCGGGCCGCGTTTCGGGCGCTCCGCCGCCTTCAGCCGCCGCTGCCGCTCCAACTCCACAGCAAGGTCCTCCAGCGTCCCCCGCGCCGGAACCACCGCATACACCACTTCGCAGCCCATCGCCTCCGCCGCCCCGCGCAGCTTTTTCAGCGTGATCGTGTCCCGCACCTCTGACATCTCCAGGCGGTAAACCTCTGACTTGCCCACCTTCATCCGTTGCGCAATTTCCCCCACCCGCATTCCCAGCGCCTGCCGCACGCCGCGCAGCCATCCCCACCTGGACCGCCGCACCTTCCTTCCCTTGAACACCCGAAGGTCCTCGTCCAGGTCCCGCCGCACCCTCATTCGCAACTCTCTCCGCATCGCCCCATCCCCGTCTTTCTGCCTTTTTTCCATTCTGTGCGAATTCCCTCTATCTCTATGCAAACCATCCCGCAGTTTGCTCCACATAGTCCTCCAGCGTTTCAGGCTCAACTCCACATAGACCTGGAAATTAGAGCGGTTCTCCAGTTCACGTGGAGTTTTGGCATCGTGCGGGGTGGCTTTTTCTTAAGGAAAAAGCCACTCGGCAGCGGCGATTTCACCCCTACAGCAACTGGAGAACCGCTATAGCCCGCGCCGGATCGGCGCCCGATTGTGATTCAATAAAAGAGATGGCAATTCCCCGGAGATCGACGGTGCGCGGGCGGGCGATAGCGGCTCAGCGGAAGGTGCGTGAGTTGGCGATGGTGGCCCGTGCGCTCCTCCATACTGGACACCCTGTGCTGGCGCAGATCGTGCCGGCGCGCTTCTGCAATCTGTCCTGCGCCTACTGCAACGAGTACGACAAGGTCTCAGAGCCGGTGCCGCTGGAAGAGATGTACCGCCGCATTGACCACCTGGGACGGCTGGGGACGGCCATGGTCGGCATCTCCGGCGGCGAGCCGCTGACTCACCCCCAACTGGACGACATCATCCGCCGCATCCGCCGCACCGGGGCCATTGCCGGGATGATCACCAACGGCTACCTGCTCAATGTGGAGCGCATTGAGCGGCTCAATCGCGCCGGCCTTGACCACATGCAGATCTCCATCGACAACCTGGAACCGGACGACGTGTCGAAAAAGAGCCTGAAGGTGCTGGACAAGAAACTGCAGATGCTGGCTCAGTACGCCGAGTTTCACGTGAACATCAACTCCGTGGTGGGCGGCGGCATGCGCGATCCCAACGACGCGCTGGTGATCGGCAAACGGGCTCTGGAACTGGGCTTTGAATCGACGCTGGGGATCATCCACGATGGCGGCGGGCAACTGAAGCCGCTCAAAGAGGACGAAGCCAAGGTCTACTTTGCCATGACCAATAGGAAGAAGAGCAACTACGCGCGTTTCGACCAGTTCCAGGAAGCCATTGCGCTGGGGCGGCCGAATGACTGGCGCTGCCGGGCGGGGTCGCGCTACCTCTACATCTGTGAGGACGGGCTGGTGCACTACTGTTCACAGCAGCGCGGGTATCCAGGTGTGCCCATCGCCGACTACACCACTGCGGACGTAAAGCGGGAGTTTCTGACGGCCAAAAGCTGCGCACCCAACTGCACCATTGGCTGTGTGCACAGGATCAGCCACATCGACCACTGGCGCTCGCCACAGACGAGGACTATTTCGCCTGGCGGACATGGAGCGGAGACGCCGGTTCTGGTGAATATTCAGACGGGGGATTAAGAGGCACGAGTTCAGGTCAAAATGCAGACGGCGCATCCTGAGGGATGCGCCGTTTTGCGTTGAAGGCTTGGGAAGGCTATTTGCCGGTGGGCTTTTTGGCACCGGCGGGTTTGGGGGCGGAGGCGGTGTCGGCAATGGCCTGGTCGATGAGTTGGTAGAGCTTGCTGCGGTCTACAACTTCGACGAAGGGCGCGCCTTTGCTGTTGGCGGTGACCACCCAGATGGTGGGAGTGTGCTCAATGCCGATTCGCTGGCCAAGCGCGTAATCGGCCTTGACCTCGGAGATTAGCTTGCCTTGCGGGTCAATCGCGAAGGGCAGGGCAATGTTGTGGCCCTGGGCAAATTTCTGAGTGAATTGAGCGAGTACGTCGAGGCCGGTGATGGAGGTCTGGTTGGCGAAGACCTGGTCGCGGTACTCGTCGCCGAGAGTCTTGCTTTTCATGTCGAACCAGCGGGCGTTGATGGCCGCTTGCATGCTCCAGTTGTGCATGGGCAGCGGGAAATCGTGGCGCGCCCAGGGAATGTGGTACTTGGCGGCGGCTTCTTTGAGGAGGGGGTTGGCGCGGGCGCAGTCGGGGCACTCCATGTCTTCAAACTCGACAATGGCGACGCGGGCGCCGGCGGGTGGACGAAGCGCGGCGGGGTCGTGGACCTGGGTTCCGGGCGGCGGAGCACCGAACTGGGCGTGAGCACTGGCGGTTGCCGTCACAAGAAATGCGGCAGAGGCAAGGCTCAGGAAAAAACGGGTCCGGCTGCTGTGCGCCCGGACGGGAAGGGCAAGGCGAAAGAAGCGAAACATAGTAATTGGACGGCTCCCTACTGCTCATTGTAACGGGCAAGAACCGGAAAAGTTTTGGCCCTCACTGCCGGTCGCGGCGGCGGGCGGCGATCCACCGGCGCCATTTGTAGTCGGCGAAGAGGGAGGCGGCAACGAGAACGATGGCGAGGATGCCGAGGAGAATCTTCATGGCGAGTCCAGAATCGCATGAATTCGGGCGTGGTGGGGCTGAAATACCCAGACGATTGGGAATTGTCGCTTCCCACCCTACCGGCCTACGACGAGAACGGTGAAGCTGCCGGGAACGACGGCAGGACGGGGATGGGGATTCTCCGGGGTCGGGTCGGGTCGGGGACCAAACTCAGCGGTGACCAGGTAGATGCGATCAGCGGCGGAGTCATAAGCCATGGTGCGGGCGCCGCGCTGGGTGGACAGGTTCTCAACGGTCGGATAGCCGGGGGCTCCGGCATCGATAACAGACAGGATTCCTTCTCCGGCTGAGGCGAAGGCGAGGTTGTGGGCCGCGTCGTACGCGGCTGCGTCGGGGCCGTCGCCGATGGCGGGTGTAGCGAGGGACTTGCCGGTATTGGAGTCGGTCACGGCCATGTGCTTGCCGCCGCAGACGGAGAAGAGACGACCGGCGACCGTGTCGAACGCAAGGCCGCTGGGCCCGTCGCAGCCGGCGAGGGGCCACTCGGCAGTGAGCTTGTTGGTGCGGGCGTCGAGGCGGACGATTTCATTCTTGTCTTCGATGTTGTCGAAGACCGTTCCCTTGCCGTCGACGGCGGGAAACTCGGGCTTGCCGGGCAGGGAGATGGTGGCGACCACCTTCCACCCCACGGCCGAGGCCCCGTCGCCGGAGGCACCGGCCTTACGCGGTACGGTGGCGATGACGGTGACATCCTTGCTGCGGCCGTTGAAGGCCCAGACGGTCTGCGTGGCAGACTCGAAGACGATGCCGTCGGGGTTTTGGCCAGCGGGGATGGTGGCGACGGTGGCCAGGGTGGTGCGGTCAAAGACGACCACGGCATTGCCGCCGCCGTCGGAGATGTAGCCAAACTTGCCGGCGTTATCGAGCGCGATGCCGTGGGTGCCGTGAAGATTGGCAATGGAGCCGATCGATTTGCCGGTCTGGGTGTCGAGGACATCGACGTGGTTCCCGCGGGTGAGGTAGAGGCGGTGGCCCGAGGGGTCAGCGAGTAAATAATCCCAGCCGCCGTCGCCGCCGATCTTCCAGCGGTCGAGGATGCGGTAGGGCTGCTGAGCGGCAAGGAACGCCGGGGCGGCAAGAAGGCCGCAAAGCAGTGCCGCGGCGATGCACGGCCAGACAAGAAGACTTGAGCTGCGCTGAATAGGCATGGACCGCTCCAGGAGGAAAGAAGTCGGGGCAAGAATATCACTTGGGGGATTGCTGTGGGGTGACGGCTGGCGAAGTCGATCTCAGGCCCGATGGATTACCCTCATAGTTGCGGGCCGATGGCGGCCCAGGGACTCACCATTGCGTATCGTTCTCTCGAACATCGGTACTTTCGGCGACATCAATCCTCTGATCGCCATTGCATTGGAACTCAAGCGGCGCGGACATGTGCCGGTGATGGCGGTGCCGGCGGTCTTTGGGCCGAAGATTGTGCCGCTGGGGCTGGAGTTTCACGCGGTACGGCCGGACATCGACCCGGAAAACACGCTGATGGCGGAAATGGTCTACGACGTGCGCAAGGGCACGGAGCGGGGGCTGCGGGACTTTCTGTTTCCGGCGCTGCGCGAGACCTACGACGATCTGCTGGACGCGGCTACGCGGCCCGAGCGCGCCGACCTGCTGCTGCTGGGGGAGTTGAACTATGCGGGGCCGCTGGTGGCTGAGGTAACGGGGATTCCATGGGCCAGCTATGTGCTGGCGCCGCTGTCGTTTTTCTCCGCCTTTGACCCGCCGGTTCTGCCGATGTATCCGCGGCTGGCGCGGGCCGACAGGACGGTGCCGGGGCTGGGGCGGGCCATCAGGCGGCTGGCACGGATTGTGACCCGGAAATGGCCGCAGCCGATTTACGATCTGCGCAGTGAGTTGGGGCTGCCGAAGGGCAAGAATCCGCTGTTCGACGCCAAGCACTCGCCTTATCTGGTGCTGGCGCTGTTTTCGCGGGTGCTGGGCAAGGAGCAGAAGGACTGGCCGGAGAATACAAAGATTACGGGATTCTGCTACTACGACTCAGATGCGGGAAACGGAGCGCTGCCCCAGCACCTGGAGGATTTTCTGGCTGCGGGGCCACCGCCGGTGGTGTTTACGCTGGGCTCGGCGGCGGTGCTGGCGGCGGGGCGGTTCTACGAGTTCTCAGCGAAGGCGGCGATCAAGCTGGGCGTTAGGGCGGTCCTGCTGATCGGCACGGACCCGCGCAACCGGCCCCGGCGGGCGCTGCCGGAGTCGATTTGCGTGGCGGAGTACGCGCCTTACTCCAAGCTGTTCCCGCGCGCTTCGCTGGTGGTGCACCAGGGCGGCGTGGGAACGACGGCACAGTGCCTGCGGGCGGGCATACCCATGATGATCATGCCCTACTCGCACGACCAGCCCGACAACGGCAGGCGGGTGCGGCGGCTGAAGGTGGCGCGAGTGATCCAGCGCGCGCATTACACCCCGATGCGGGTGGCGCGCAAGCTGAAAGCGATGCTGGCCGAGCCGCGCTATGCGCTGAGGGCGTTGCTGGTGTCGCACCGGCTGCAGCACGAGGACGGCGTTCGCACGGCGTGCGATGCGCTGGAAGAACTGTACCGGAGCACGCGCTAGGGAAGCTTTCTGGCGGTTCGCCAGTCCACGCGGAATTTCTGATACCGAGGAAGGCGGCTTTTTCTCCCACCCCTGCGACGAAGACCTGTCGCCGTGGACACCCGGCAAGGAAAATGGCAAACAGCAGCAGTGGCTTCCCGATACGCCAACTGGAGAACAGCTTCAGGCTCTTCGGCTTAGAAAAGGTCGGTAATGGGAGGAAATGTAAGCAGGAAGCTCAAGCCCAGAAGCGTGAACGCAAGGATGTTGATTCGGCCTAAGGCGACGGTCTTTTTTCTCCAGCGCATTTCCAGGATGGCCCAGATGAGAAGCCAGAGAAGGATGGCGGATGTGGTTACGCCGGAAAGAGCGCCCGTCGGCTTATAGAAGACAAGGGCGCTCTTGATTGCGGCCGATTTATCCGCGGCAAGGGCCAGGATCGCGAGAGCGAAGGAACCGATGCCGGCCGCAAGAACGGCGGCTCCACCGGAACCGTTGGCCAGTGCCGGAGTGTGCGGCGAAGCGGCGCGATCCGGCATTTTCATTTTTCCGCTCCTTGACTCAATCGAATCGTGTGACCTCCCTGGATGGGGGCATATTTGTTGATCATTGCTCCGAAGAAACCGGCTGCACCCGCCGCAAAGAGCGAAGCAAATGCAAAGCCGAGCACAGCGGATCGCAGTTGCCCGTGATTCCGCAGGTCGCGGCCGTAGCGGCGAAAGACAAACGCGACCATGGTGATGGAAATTGGAGCGAACCAGGCGACATGCTCTTTCCACTCCATTCCCTGGGAGTGCCAGCCGATGGCGGAGGGATTCGACATCAACAGGTGTTGGGGAAACATGGAGAGATCGGCCAAGCCGGGAGGCGGCGCAGCGCGGTACCACGGGTAAATGACATACGCTCCCGTCAGCACAGCCGCCCAGGCCAGGACGGCCATCGCGACGAGATAAACCTCCAGGAAGCGATTCTGTCCGCGCGTGTGGCCGGGTGCGGACTGGGACAGAGGCGGCGAGAAGGTGGAGTGATACAGCTCCACAAGCGCGCCGGAAGATGCCAGCAGATAGAGCGCGCCGAATCCCATGCCATGAATCATTGTCCAGAGGCTGCGCACTGTGATTTCCATGGAAGTTGCTCCTTAGAAGGGTGAGCCGAAGTACATCCTTAATGCTGCGCGTCATTCATATCCGTTCCTCAGGGGTTGCGTAGAAAACATAGCGTCATTCGCAGACTTTTTGCCGGCATCCTTGTCTTTTCCCCAGGTCTTGTAGAGGCCAAGATATGCGTAGTTCTCCGTTTGTCCAGCCACGGAGTGCCCGTACGCAAAGAGCAATTGCAAGCCAGGGGACTTGAAGTGGTAATAGCCGCCGGCGTCAATCATCGTGGAGGCTTGTGTTTGAGCGGCGGCGAATCCTTCTTTCGCGTGCGAAAATACCTCGACTGACATCTCCAGCTTGGGGTTGACGACTTTTTTTACGAGATAACCGCCATAGAGATAGTCGCGATAGTTCGTCTGCGGGACGACCGTATATCCGAGACCGCCGACAAGGCTCCAGGAGCCGAACTCTTTTTCTGCCCAAAGGGGCAGCTTGTACCACACCCGGCCTACGCCAAGGCCCTTGGTGTAACTACCGGTCGGAATCTCGAACATGGTGAAGCTGCCAATCTGCGGGCGATGCGCGGTCTGTTTGATGAAGCCGTACTTGAAGCCGAGTTCCGTATCTGTGAGGCCAAAGGCACTGGAACCGGTGCCGCCCGGCGCATAGGCGGGGTTATTCGACGGCAGGGCGGCGCCGAAGGGAAGGATTGCATGAAGCTGGATGTTGGGGATGGCCCCCCAGTTGAACTCGAATGCGGGACCAGTGGGATCAAGCTCCGCGGGCGTGCCGTCAAGGGTGCCAAAGATATAGAACTCATAGTGCCCAAGGTCTACCGGTGTCGGGTCGTCAGTTTGAAACGGAGGCCCAGCCTGAGCGCACAGCTTTGAGGCGACGAGAATAAGGACGACGAACAGCCCCAGCTTTGTGCCGATGATGCATTTCCTCATCCGCCCTCCCGGTTTCCGGTGAATAATCTGAACCCCGTCGCGGCAGACGCCGCACACGAACACTATATATCGAAATTCGATATTAGATAAAGCGCGAAGATGTCGATAGCGGTATATTTACCCTGTGTTGAGACAACAGCGGGAATTATATTTCGGCCTGATACGGATTCATGTGCTTGTACATGCTGCTCACGAACCGATTTTTGGGTTGGCCATGATGGAGGAGCTTACTCATCACGGGTATCGCATTGGGCCGGGCACACTCTACCCGTTGCTGCACGGACTGGAGCGCAACGGACAATTAAAGTCTGTTATCAAGAGCGTTGGTGGACGCAAGCGGCGCGTTTACAAGATCACAAATGTGGGCAAAAAAGCGCTGGAAAAGGCGAGAGGCAAGGTCGACGAGCTGCATCACGAGCTTCACGAAGAGCATCCGCGGACGATAACGCATTGAGCGGCCGACGGGCGACTTGACGCGGACCCCCTTGCTCGATTTTCCAATGCACTTTCTCGGAGCGCCCTGTTGGATGCTCCCAGGGATGATCGTCGGAGTACCGCCCTGTCCGGACGGTACATGACGAATCAATCGCAATGGCGCGATGGTTCTTGCTGACCTGCCAGCAGGCGCAAAGACAAAGACGCGCTGAAGGTGGTGCCCCCAGTATTCCCTCCGGAGCTAAAGCCCCGGCTCATCATCCGTGGGCATTATGGCACGCAGAAGCCGTGCCCTTTCAAAGCCAGAAGCCCGCGGAGAATAGATCGCTTCATTTGGCTGGATAGTCTTTGGTTTGGCCGGTGCGGGCGTTGGTGACAGAGAAGCTGCCGTCGGACGAAGCGACGACCTTGAGCCAGGCTCCGTCTGCGCCACCCTTCACATTGGCAATGAGCGATTCAGGACTGTTGTGGGCGGGGTCGGAGTCCTCGGCGGTGTGGAGCTGCCAGAGGTCTTCCAGGCCGGGACTTTCATGGACGGTCTGCCAGGCCTCGGGACTGCCGGCTTTGTGGGCGCCGTTGTCCATGATGGCTACGCGGGGATGGATCGCGCGCACAAAGGCGCGGGCGTTGGACAGATTCATGCCGTGATGGTCGACGAGATAGAGATCGACGGTGCCGATGCGATTGGCGGGGCATACCAGCGGAATCTCTTTGGCCTTGGTGAGGTCGCCGAGATCGAGGAAGCGGAATTTGCCAAAGCTGACCAGGACGCCGGCAGAGCGAGGATTCTCGGTTGCGTCCAGGTCCCATTTGGGTTCGGTGGTGCAATACGGGTTGGGCTGCGGCTTGATGCCGGGAACTGACGCGATGTGCTCGCCATCGGCGGTGAGCACAATGGTTTTGAGGCCGGGGATGGAGATGGTGTCGCCGGGATGGACGATGCGATGGGGCTTGCCCTGGATTGCTGTCAGGTAAGCGGCGAAGTCAGTGCGAGTGATGTCGGCGTCTTCGCGGTTGGGGCCGTGGTCGAGGAACTCTCCGATAGGGACACGCTTGGCGAGTTCGGGGACGCCGCCAACGTGGTCGTGGTGAAAGTGAGTGACCAGCAGGTGGTCGATGCGGGTGATGCCGGCATCCTGCATGGCCTGCTGGATGCGTGTGGCGTCACGGCCATCGGGGGTGGGCCAGCCTGTGTCCACGAGGAGCGAGGCGCCGGATGGGGCTACGAGCAGCGTTGCCTGGCCGCCTTCGACATCGATGGCGTAGACGAGCAGGTGTCTTGCCGGACTGACTTGTGCGAAGGCGGACTGGGGCAGGAGCAAGGCGAGGCAGCAGACCGGTAGTAGCAGGGCGGCAAAGATGTGGGCGCAATACGGCAGAAGCCGCATGTGGAGAGGAATTGAGCGCGAATCGGCGACAAATTGCATTTGGGGGACAGTGTATCGGGTTGGACTTTGGTTGGGAAACGGCATGCCGCAGCTTCCCAGTCCATGCGACAGAAAAACCTGCATTTACTGTCATTGATAGTGCACAGAATCGCGATTGTGTTTTCCGAATTGCCGTAGACCAACGCCAATACTCTCAAGCTGACGCGATCTAGAGGGGGAGGGCCCTGCAGTCGGAGAAAAAGCCTACACTCATTCGGGAAAAGCCCGAGATGGCCGTGCTGGTGTAAACTGAGCAAGACCCCAAAGGCGGCTCCGTGCGAGCCGGCTTGATTGTGTCGGGACGTGGCTCAGCCTGGTAGAGCACTCGCTTGGGGTGCGAGGGGTCGGCAGTTCAAATCTGCCCGTCCCGACCATTAAACACTTAGTTTTCAGTAGTTTACGCCGACGTTCATCGTCGGCGTTCTTCTTCCAACTGTCCAATTGTGACGTAATTGTGCCATTGTCGAGGGCGGCTACCGCCTTCGGCTTGGATGGGCTCCTGCCCAACTAAACATTGACAGGGTTTTGATTTGTAACTATTGTAGATACAGATGAACGTTAGCACCAGATTCACGGTCGCTCTGCATATCCTGACGCTCCTCGCCTCGCAACCCGGTGAGGCCCTCACGTCGGAATATATCGCCGGTAGTGTGAACACGAACCCCGTATTTGTTCGCCGTCTGATGGGTCTGTTGCGAAACGTTGGCCTCGTGACATCGCAACCGGGGCAGCGCGGGGGTTGGGAACTTGCAGCCGACCCGGAGAACATTTCGCTGGCAGATGTGAGGAAAGCCATCGAGGAGGGTTCACCGTTCTCAATGCACAATCAGCCACCGAACCCTCTCTGTCCCGTAGGCAGGAACATCCAAGGCTCGTTGGAAACCATCTATGAGAAGGCGGAACGAGCGTTGGAAAACGAGTTGGCACGAACAACCATCAAGGGCTTGCTGCGTTCAGTTCAGGCAAGAGAGCGCACGTGAGTTTTTTTAACCGCATTCGTAACTACAGCAAATACAAAAGGAGAATGGAATGAAAGTAGCACTACTCGGAGCAACTGGAAACGTGGGCACGCGCCTCATCTCAGAACTTATGAGTCGCGGTCATCAGGTCACTGCGATAGCCCGTCACCCTGAAAAACTGACTAAGCACGTAGGCGTCACCGTGACGGCAGAAGATGTGACGAACGAAAACGCAATGGCTGAAGCTATTAGCGGTCACGATGCCGTCATACACAGCGTCAACTTTGTGAATACAGATGCAGAGAAGGTCATCTCTGCTACGAAGAAGGGAAATGTTGCGCGGCTGCTTGTCGTTGGGGGTGCTGGCAGTCTGGAGGTTGCACCGGGGCTCCTGCTCGTGAACGCACCAAACTTCCCTGCCGAGTACAAGTCAGAGGCACTTGCAGGGGCGGCGTTCTTGAACACACTTCGGAAGGAGAAGAAACTCGATTGGACATTTCTGTCGCCATCCGCATTCTTCGCTCCCGGCCAACGTACCGGGAAATTCCGCCTCGGCAAAGACCAGCTTCTGGCAGCCGCTGATGGGCAGAGTCACATCTCGATGGAAGATTTCGCGATTGCAATGGTGGACGAACTGGAAAACCCAAAGCATTTGCGTGAACGCTTTACGGTCGGCTACTGATGCGCCACCAGACACGACCACTATTCGGGGATGCATGAGACGGGGAAGTTGAAAGGGTTCTGGAGTGGTCAGGGGGGTCACGTTGTGACGTAATTGTGACGTGACCCGCTCGAAAACGCCTGATTGTGACGTAAGTCTGCTTTGCAACTAAAACAAAATAAAAGAGATTCAACCTTTAGTGCCTTTTGGGGTGCGAGGGGTCGGCAGTTCAAATCTGCCCGTCCCGACCATTATCAGAATCAATAGCTTACAGAATTTGTCTCCGTATCGAGAATCCTGGCGCGAGCACTCAAATTTTGCAAGAGCGTGGCTCCAATGCGGAGGTTGTTTCCCATGTTGAGTCCGAGCAGTGGCAGCGTGGTCCGATTGCGGGCGAGTCACATCTTGCGAGAGCACTGTATCCGATTTTCTTCCCGAAATGCAGCATACTCTCTTGACAATACCATAAGGGGGTATGGTATAAACGAACTGCAGAGATATCCTCCTCTGCAGGAGAACTATGAGTATCGAATCCGCACAAGAACCCCCGAGTACCTGGAGTTCTTTCCTGTACCGTGATGAACGCTTTGGAAACCGCCTCTAGCCTGGCTATCGACGATTCCAACGCCGCTCTTCACGACATACGACCTGTGAATTGAGCGTGTGAGCCGCTGGAATCGAACGCCTGACTCACCCTCCTGAACCAACAGTCCATTGTGACAAGCCCGACCGGATTGCGCCCTTATGTCTTCGGATCGAGTTACCACGCCTGGACTGCACGAGGAGGAACCATGACAAACAAACTGCATTTGGTCCAGAAGACTGTTTTTCTGACCTGCAACTGGGTGCCGACTGGCAATCCAAGGATGCCACTGGCCTGTATTTGGACAGGACCCAGAACAGCGCAAGCCGCTTCCACTGCATCCTCCACGGGAGAAACCGGGGGGATGCATCTGTGCGCCTAGTGGAATGCCGACTCGAGACCGTTGTCATGCCTGCCGAGAGCATCGCGGCTCGCGGCAGATGCGTCTGCTCATGAGTAAGCCTTTTCGCAGCCTTAATGCGTGCGTCTGAGTCAGCTGTAAGACCCCGCCGTTCGAGAAGCGGCACGAAGCGACGCAGGCACCCTTCACTCAGAGTATTTTGCAACACGTAACGATCACCACAAACAGAAAATCTTGAATTGTATTGTAGACATTCATCTCGATACGGGTCCGGTAGCTTTTGGCAATGGCGAGCCGACGGTAGTGTTTCACACGATTTATAAAGAATTTGAAGAGAACACAGGAATCGGATTTACCTCTCCACTTTGGGACATTCAGGGACCAATTCCCCCGTAGTTGGCTGCTCCTTGCTCCTCCTTTCCTGGGTTGTGGAAGAGCGGTCTGCGGATGGAGATCTGGACCTGTCTGGTTTTCTCAACCGTCTTTAGCGGAGATTCTGCCCACAGTTCAGTGGGCTCCGGGAGATTTTTATTTGAATCTTTATTGACTCTTTATGTGTTTCGTCAGCATGTTAAAGGATGGAACTACGCCTGAACGTATCCAAGCCCTGTAGAAACCCGCAAGTACAAAAGTCTCAAGTACATTCACAAGCGTCCGCAGATCAGTACCCGTTTTTTTCTTCCTACCGGGGCGCGCAACAAGACAACTCTACCTGCATTCTTTGGAGGATAGGCGCAATGGAAAATCGGAGTTTACGCAGTGTGTTCACAGCCTTGCTGCTGGTGCTGGCTATGTTGTTTGCACTGCCGGCAGCAAGCTCTGGCCAGACGTTTCGCGGCGGCATCAGCGGCACGGTGACCGACCAGTCGGGGGCCGTAGTGCCGGGAGCCCAGGTGAAGGCGGTGGAAACCGCGACCAACACTTCCTACAAGGCCGTCAGTTCCAGCGCCGGCGAGTTTTTCTTCACGAACCTGCCGTTGGGGGACTATACGGTCAGCGTCTCTGCAGCCGGTTTCGCCACGGTGAAGGTGAACAAGGTGACCGTGTCGGCGGGCGTCAACTATACATTGCCGGTCAAACTCGCGGTGGCCAGCGCGGCACAGACCGTAGAGGTTACGGCGAGTGTCTTGGCGCTGGACACGGTGACCGACGTGCAGGCCTCGGCCATTCCTGAGGCTATCGTGCAGAACCTGCCCAACAGCGGCCGCGACTTTACCCAGATGCTGGCGCAGAACAACGGCTTTGCCGGCTATTCCACGGGTGGGGGTGCCTTGTCATCGAGCGTGAATGGTACCCGCACCAACTCAGTGAATTGGCAGATCGAGGGAACTGACAATAATGATCTGTGGTGGAACATTCCGGCGGTTAACCAGAGCGGTGTCAATGGGATTGCGGCTGTCCTAATGCCCATTGATGCCATCGAGAGTTTCTCTTTTGTAACTTCGGGAACCACCGAGATTGGGCGCGATTCGGGGGGTACGGCCAACGTTATCATCAGGTCGGGCACCAACGCGTTGCACGGCTCGGCCTACTACTTCAATCACAATGAGCTCTTCCAGGCCAACAATCCCTTCGAAACCGGCAAGCAGGAGACTCGCAACCAGCATTATGGATTCTCGGTGGGAGCGCCAATCCTGAAGGACAGGACCTTCTTCTTCGTCTCTGGAGAACATCAATGGTTTGACATCGGCGCAGGAACCCATGGCACGGAGCCTTCCGCAGCCTATCAAGAAGATGCACTGAGTGTGCTTCAAGCCTACGGTGTCCCGGTCAACCAGGTTGCCCATAATCTGCTCTATGGCAACGGCACTGTTCCCGGCCTATGGCCGGCCTCGGCGCTCACCGGACCCGACACTCCCAACAACTATGCTGCTACCGGCATTACGACGGGTTATAGCTACAACGGCGTCGGCAAGATCGACGAGAATCTCAGCGACAAGGACCACATCGCGTTTACGTATTTCATTGGCCAGGGCATTCAGACTGCTCCTACGTCCTCTGAGTTGACGCCCTACTTCCAGAATGCCGGAACGCACATTCAGAACTACTCGCTGGTCTATAACCGCGTCTTCTCGCCCACCATGACCAATCAGCTAGGTGCCGGCGTCAGTTATTTCCAACAGGTGTTTGTCGATGCCGACACCAATTTCGATCCCATCGGCCTCGGTCTCGACACCGGATCGACCTTAGGCGGTGCGCCCCATCTGGTCATCGGTCCCTCTGCGAACAGCGGCGCGCTTACGGCCAGCGGCCTAGGATTCGATCCAGTCGGAGTAACGCCTCCGCTGGGCCGCACCGATATTACCGGCCATCTGAACGAAGATCTCACCTGGACCAAGGGCGCCCATCAGTTCCATTTCGGAGGCGAATTCCGCAAGGCGCAGGTGCATGAGTTCTATCTGATCGGCGAGCGCGGAAACATCTTCTTCGATGGCACTCAAGGACCGTGGTCCACAACCAGCAGCCCCTGCGCGGCGCTCGGCAATGGCACCGCTCCTTTCACCTCGGCCAATGTTCCGGCGGACGCGAACCTTCTTTACCTCGCGGACTTTCTGGCCGGTTGCTTCGACCCCGCGAACACCAATATTACCCAGGGCGATCCCACGCGCATGGTCTACGTGAATACCTTCTCTCTCTACGGCCAGGATACGTGGCAGGCCACCAAGAAGCTCAGCCTGAACTACGGCTTGCGCTACGATTATGAAGGCCCGGTTCACACGGGCCAACCCAACCTCTCCGTCTTCGATCCATCGCTGACCAGCGGCCTGGCCGTTGTCGGTCAGAATGTGTCTGACCTCTATCCCAAATTCTGGGGCGGCTACAGCCCGCGCGTAGGCTTCTCCTACCAGCTTGGCAACTCCAGCCGAAGGGTGCTGCGCGGAGGCTACGGCCTCTATTACGACTCCATCTACATGAAGTCGATACTGGAAAGCGAGAATCTCCAGACTGGTGCGGATTTTGGTCCCGAACTGAACCCGGCCGGTTCAGAGCAGGTGGCGACGGCCACCGCATTGAGCACCGTGATCCAAAACGGCGCGCCTTTCTACGAGACCTACAATCAGGCGTTGGCTGGGGCTGGAATTACAAGCATCTCAACCTTCGATCCGCACTTTCGCCCCGCTTACACCCAATCATTCGACCTGAATCTCGAGCAGGAGTTCACCCCGTCGGTGATTTGGCAATTGGGCTATGTGGGAACCAAGGGAACGCACCTGCTGGGGATGTCCGACATCAACGCCGGCGCACTCAACAGCCTGAACGTTGCCGTTCCTTACAATTCCACCACCTGCGCACCCCAGTACAGCGGCGCCACTCCCCCGGTTCCCGCAACAGACACGTCTCCGGCCATCCCCGCGACGCCCGGCAACGATTTACAGTGCTCACGCCCTTACTTCAGCCAGTTTCCAAACTTCGGCTCGATCTATGAGGCGAGGAGCAATCTAGGATCCATCTACAACTCTCTGCAAACCTCGTTGCGTTTGCAAAGCTGGCACAGCCTGGCAGGGTCAGTGGCCTACACCTGGGGCCACGCCCTGGACTACGAGACTGGAGCGTTGCCCTATTTGCCGCAAAACCCGCTCGACGAAGCTGCCGAACGCGGCAACTCGGATTTTGACGTGCGCAACACCGTTACCGGCTACCTCGACTACGCGGTTCCAGTCTTACGCAGCCCAAACCGCCTTACCAAGGGATGGGAGTTGAACTCCGGCTTCTCATTCCACGGCGGAACGCCCTACACCGTGATCTCGGCAACCAATCCCAGCGGCAACGGAGAGAGCGCGGACCGAGCGGTGCAGGTCGTGTCAAATCCGCAAGCAGGGGTTTCGCACGCCATCGTGAATGGTGCGGTTCAGTGGTTCAGCCCGACCGCGTTCGCCGATGCGCCGCAGGGCACCTATTCACCCACCCGCCGCGGCCAGAACTACAATCCCGGCTACAAGTCTGTGGATCTTGCCGTGCTCAAGAACACCCAAATCTACGAGAAAGTCAGCGCTCAGTTTCGCGCTGATATGATCAACATCTTTGACCGCACCAATCTGGCGCCTGCGGGCTGGCCGACGGCCACCGAAGCCGGCGAGATCGGTTCCACGATCGGACCTTTTCTCGGCAATCCCGGCATCGGTCCCGGTGAGCCGTTCAACGTCCAGTTTTCATTGAAGATCCTCTTCTAACCTCAGCCTCCGCCGGACATCCGGATGGAACAGGAGCGGCGCCCAAGGTATTCTGGGCGCCGTTGCTGTTCTTGCGGTACATTCTGCGGCGTGGCGGATTTCACACGGCAGACTTCGTGAGGCTGTGGTTCGCAAAATAGCGATCTGCCTTCAACTAGCTGCTGTTTGCGGGAGCGGTACATCCTGGGCCAATCAACACTGGAAATGGAGATTTCCGAATAAACGATAGACCAGTCGGTATATGGAAGATTGCAGACCAGGAGGAGAAAATGTCAGAGGACGCTTTCCGGGATCAAACGCCGCTTACACATTCCAATGCAGCTCGCCGGCCGGCCAGTTCCTCGAGACTGCCTGCATCCACCACAAGGAGACTACAAATCGTCACTCAAGCGTTGGCGCGTTCTTGCAGCCATGACTAAGCTTGCAGTGAATCGAGACCGCTAGCAATACTGTCGAGCCGACGCACTTTGATATCCCGCATGGGCGGCTGGCCGAAGAACCGGCGGTACTCCCGGCTGAACTGGCTTGGACTTTCATAGCCAACCTCGAAGGCCGCACTTGCCGCATCCAGACCGCTCGTAAGCATGCGCACGCGCGCCGTGTGTAACCGAAGCTGCTTCTGATATTGCAGCGGGCTCATGGCAGTCAAGGACCGAAAATGATGGTGGAACGTCGAGACGCCCATCTGCGCAACGGACGCAAGATCCTCAACGCGCAAGGGCTTGGCGTAGTTTTCCCTCAGCCATGCAACGGCCTTGGCTGTCCGGTTGCTTTGTTCGCCCAGCGTGGCGATGGCGCGAAGGTGCTTGCCTTGCGGTCCACGAAGCAAGCGGTAGATGACCTCCCGCTGAATCAGGCGGTTAAGAAATGGAATATCCTGAGGCGCGTCAAGAAGATTGAGCAATCGGGAACAAGCACCAAGCAACTCGATCGATGTTTCTCCGACAGCCATTCCGCGCGTGCCGGAAGCCGCTTCAGGCTCATGAAACTCCTCCTGGCTGAGAATCTCCCGGACGGTCGGCATTTCAAGCTTGAGCATGAATGCCAGGATTGGTTCTTCCCGCGATGCCCTAGTCACTTGGCTGACCACCGGCATATCGACCGAGGTCAGCAGAAATGTGGACCCGTTGCACACGAGCGTTGTTCCGCCGACGTTGATGCGCTTTTCTCCCTGAACAAAGACAATCAGCTCAGGCTCGTAGGCCGCGGAAGTACACTCCGTCTGAGCACTCTTGCGGTAGAGGCTCAGGCCCGGCACGGCGGTTGCCTCTTTGCCGTCCGAGTGGATGTGAGCAGCGATCTTGCGCGCCAGTTCTGCTCGCAGCTCAACCGCCTGCGACCTGGATTCTTCGCTTGCGTCCTTCTGTATTGCCATTTGAACTCCGCTTGACTCCTTCATGTTCAGCGTACCGTTGAATCGGCCCTCCATGTACAGAAATAATCATAGCTCGACAGAAATAGGCAATCAATAGGAAGGATCGGGATACCGCTCCGAGAACACCCAGGCCTATTCTTTGGTTGAGAGAAAATGCCAAGCGAGGCCGTTCACCTTGCCTCGCAAACATCGGCCGAGAAGGCCAAGAGGTGACTTGATGTACAACGCCAAAGCTTACTCCGCCGCCAGCGCGACATCGCGGCTTGCTTCCACCACGATCGTGCGCCGTGAGCCGACCGAAACCGACGTGCAAATCGAAATCCTATTCTGCGGCATCTGCCACTCCGATCTTCACCAGGTCCGCAACGAGTGGAGCGGCGTGATGCCCACCGTCTATCCATGCATCCCCGGCCATGAGATCGTCGGTCGTGTCACCAAGGTTGGCTCCGCAGCCTCCAAGTTCAAGCCCGGCGACCTCGCCGCGGTTGGCTGTATGGTCGACTCCGACGGCACCTGCCCCGCATGTCAAGCCGGACTTGAACAGTTCTGCCGGAATGCGACCTATACCTACAACTTGCCCGACAAGCACCTTGGCGGCGTAACCTACGGCGGCTACTCCGAGAGCATCGTCGTCGACCAGAGATTTGTCCTCAGCGTACCCACGAATCTTAACCTCGCCGGGGCCGCTCCCCTACTTTGCGCCGGGATTACAACGTACTCGCCCATGCGCCACTGGGGCGTCACCAACGGCAAGAAAGTTGGCGTGGTGGGTCTTGGAGGACTGGGGCACATGGGCGTGAAGTTTGCTCATGCACTGGGCGCCCATGTGGTTGTCTTCACCACCTCACCCAGCAAGAAGGAAGACGCGTTTCGCCTCGGAGCAGATGAAGTCGTCCTCTCCCGCAGTGGCGATGAAATGCAGAAGCACGCCGGCAGCTTCGACTTCATCCTCGACGCAGTCGCCGCCGATCACGACATCAACGCTTACATCAACCTGCTGCGTATCGATGGCAACATCACGCTGGTCGGCGCACCGGAAAAGCCCCTCCCCGTCTCCGCTTTCGGCCTGATCATGGGCCGCCGCAGCCTCTCCGGGTCGCCTATTGGCGGCATCCTGGAAACCCAGGAGATGCTCGACTTCTGCGGCCGGCACAACATCACCGCCGACGTCGAAGTCATCCCCATCCAGAAGGTCAACGAAGCCTACGAGAGAATGGTGAAGTCCGATGTGAAGTATCGATTCTCCATCGACATGGCTTCTCTCAAATCCGAGTAAAAGGAGCCATGTATGGCAAACACAATTCATCCAACCGGGGCTGAAAAAGCCATTGGCAGTTTCTCTCCCAAGCTTGTAAGCCTGACCGACGATGTCCTGTTTGGGGATGTCTGGGAGAGAAGCGCGCTTTCAAAGCGTGATCGCAGTCTCGCCACAATCACTGCGTTGATCGCGCTCCGGGCGTCAGAACAACTTCCGTTCCACCTGAAAAAAGGTGTCGAGAACGGTCTGACGCAAGTAGAAATCGTAGAGCTCATCACCCACATGGCCTTCTACTCGGGATGGCCGAGCGCCATGTCTGCAATCGCGGTTACGAAGAAAGTATTCGAAGAAGACAAACAGTAGCCACGGGACCGGAAAAAGATCGAAATAAAACCTTGTGGTTCGGCCCAAAACAGATCTGAACAGATGGTAGGAGATACAATGCAAAAGCGTAGGTTGGGAAAAAGCAATCTGGAAGTTTCGGCAATCGGTCTCGGCTGCATGGGCATGAGCTTTTCCTACGGTCCGCCCAAGGACAAGCCGGAGATGATCGCTCTTCTCCGTGCGGCCGTCGAGCGCGGCGTCACCTTCTTCGACACGGCCGAGGTCTACGGCCCGTATACCAACGAAGAACTTCTGGGCGAGGCACTTTCTCCCTTTCGCGGGCAGGTAGTGATCGCCACCAAGTTCGGTTTTGATCTTGACCCGAAGCATGATCCTCGTGGAATGAAAGGCGCCCCGGGGCTGAACAGCCGGCCGGAACGCATTAAGCAGGTTGCAGAAGACTCGCTCAAACGTCTGAAGATCGATGCCATCGATCTCTTCTATCAGCACCGTGTTGACCTGGATGTGCCCATCGAGGACGTAGCGGGAGCGGTGAAGGAACTGATTCGGGAAGGCAAGGTGAAGCACTTCGGTCTCTCCGAAGCAGCCGCGAAGACGATCCGTCGAGCACACGCCGTCCAGCCTGTAACAGCGGTACAGAGCGAATACTCGCTGTGGACCCGAGGTCCGGAAGCGGAAGTGCTGCCGACCCTCGAGGAACTAGGAATCGGTTTCGTTCCCTACAGTCCGCTGGGCAAGGGCTTCCTGACGGGAAAGATGGACCAGAACACCAAGTTCGACAAAACCGACTTCCGTAGCACGCTGCCACGTTTTACGCCGGAAGCCCTGAAAGCGAACCAGGCTCTTGTTGATCTGCTCGGCAGAATCGCGGCGCAAAAGAAGGCGACTCCTGCACAGATCGCGCTTGCCTGGCTGCTGGCCCAGAAGCCGTGGATCGTTCCCATACCGGGGACGACCAAACTACATCGCCTGGAAGAAAACATCGGAGCTGCTGCGATTGAACTCGCGGCCGAAGACCTGCACGAGATCGAAGGCGCCGCGGCGAAGATCCCGGTGCAAGGCGCGCGATATCCCGAACACATTGAGAAGTTGACTGGCCGCTGAGCGGCGTATCTTCTCGTCCCGCGCAAATGAAATGTGTGGGTCTGACAGTGTGCACCGGGGAAGGACTTCGGCACAGATACTGAATGATGGACAGCGAACCTGAACTTACTTAGTTGGAGACAGTGAGATGAGCAAAAGGGTTTTGATTCTTTCATCGAGTCCCAGAAAGCGTGGAAATTCGAACGCCTTATGCGACCGGTTCATGGAAGGCGCAGTCGAAGCTAATCATCAGGTTGAAAAAGTGGTGTTGGCGGAAAAGAAAATAAACTACTGCACGGGTTGTTATGCCTGCAGGGGGAATGGGCGATGCGCACAGAAAGATGATATGGCGCAGATCCTCGACAGCATGATGGTGGCTGACGTGATCGTGATGGCGACGCCTGTCTACTTCTACGCGATGTGTGCTCAAATGAAGACCGTGATTGACCGGACGGTTGCACGGTACACGAAGATCACCAACAAGGATTTTTATTTCATCGTGGCTGCAGCGGATAGCAATAAGGCTGCTATGGAGCGAACGATTGAGGGTTTCCGGGGATTCACTTCCTGTCTGCAGGGGGCAAAAGAAAAAGGCATCGTGTATGGTACAGGCGCATGGGAGATAGGCGATATCCTGGCAAGCCGCGCCATGAAACAAGCGTATGAAATGGGTAAGGCGCTGTAGAGCCCCGCTCACCGCTTCGAGCGGTTCAGCACTCGGATGTCCAGATCGTAAAAATCGAGGGAAGGAATTCAAGAATGGAGATCAAGCGAATCGGTTCCGTGCCTTCGGGCAAAGGACCAGCAGATTACTTTACGGGCACGGTGCGGGTCGACATGTTGTTTGAGGCGCCCGATCCCGCGCGCGTCACGGGCGCCCACGTCACCTTCGAGCCCGGCGCACGTACCGCCTGGCACACGCATCCGCTCGGTCAGACGCTGATCGTCACCTCCGGCTGCGGCCGGGCGCAACGGTTGGGCGGTCTCATCGAGGAGATCCGGCCTGGCGATGTCATCTGGTTCGCGCCGGGCGAGAAGCACTGGCATGGAGCGGCGCCGACCACGGCGATGACTCACATCGCCATCCAGGAGAAGCTCGATGGCAAGTCCGTCGATTGGATGGAGCAGGTGAGCGACGAGCAGTATCAGGCATAGTCCGCTGCCTCAATTGTTGTTCACAGGCCAAAGGTGACAGCGGATTGGATGTCGGCGGCCTTTCAGTGTCCATAGCTGGCGTCCAGCAAGAAGCCTGCATTGACCCAGTCCGCAGGATCCCAGCTCGTGCTGCCGTTGCTCACCAAACTAATCTCCCGGTATCCCAGAGAGAAGGGGATTCTAACTTCGATGGGCCACGATTCGCCAGGGTAAAGTAGCGGTGTGGCATAGAGCAGCACTTGCTCGCGATCGTTCCGCACATAAACCTGAAATGCTGCCCGAGCCGCGTTGCGCCCGTTGATGAGTAAGGACGTCGAATCCATCGTCGCGTCGTGAAGGCCCACTTCGGCGACGAAGAAACCATATTCAGGTTCAAGTTTATAAATCACTTTGGACGGTGAACACACGCCCAACCCATGTTCATACCTTTTGCCATGAACCGAAAGAGGAGTACCGCCAATGGAGCGGTTATTCTTTAGGTTGCCGTCAGGCAGCACACTGCTCAGCGGGACCAGATCGCTGACATAGACGTTTGGAAGCGGTGAAAGCGGAGGCAGTTTACTGAATATCCCCTCCGCCGTAGTGCTTGGTTCCAGACCCGGCACGAAAGTTCTCGCTCGAATGGAAGTGTTCGCGCTCAGCTCAAAGGGGCCGGTGTAGAGAGGAGACTGGCTTGTGACCTCGCCGCTGGTCAGGGTGGCTCCGTCATCCAAGAGAGTGGCGTTCTGTAGGGCCGGCAGGGCTAATGGCCCATACGACAGATTCGGAACTTCGCTGCTATCCAGCCTGTAGCGAATCTCACTACCGGCGATCGAATAAGGCTGGCGGAGTTCAACCTTGATGCTGTCTTTGAAGCTGGTGTCAAACGGATATATCCAAGGGGCAGGAGGTAGCATCTTCACCAGTTCAGCAGTCAAAACCGAACCGGTCTGCGCTCCGTTCTGAAAGACAGCGGCCGTGAGCATAGTGCTTCTGTCCACAGTGAAAGGCTCGGAATAAACCGGAGAGTCGGGTCCCGGTTTGCGGCCGTCGAGTGAATAATGGATTTTGGCTGTCTGAATCGTGGTTCCAAGATTCACCGTCAAGGTGTCAATGAAGTAGTGCTTCTCCGGTTTGATCCAGGCGTATAAGAGCCTGACCATGGCACAACCACGCTGCAAGGGTACAACCACAGTCAACGAATCGCCATGTTCGATACTGCTGATCGGAGTCCATTTCGCTTGCCCAGGTTGTATCGCCTCGATGACAAAATTCTTCTGGCCTGGCAGCCGGTCGAGGTTCCGCAGGGATATCCGCGCATCGGGCTTGGTCCCGCCCATGGCCACGACGGCAAGATAGCCGCCGGGAATCGAAAACAAGTTCGCCTTTGCGTGTTGCCCTTCGACCTCTATCACGTGAGGATCAAGAACCCACCTGCGACCCTGTAAGGCATCGAACATCGGTCCGTAGTCCACGTAATATTGGTCAACCGCGGGCCCGCAAGGCATGATGTCGTGGTTGTTCACCGGGATGGGGGCCGAAAGATATGCGCCCATATAAAGATGGCGTTGAAAGTAGGCGTCGGGATCGGGGTTGACAATGTTATTGGTCCACACAACGTGGGGCTTGCGCAAGGCCATAAAGGCAGAAGCGTTGAGGCTTTCGGGCAGCGTGCAAATTTCGTCGTAAAAACCATCCATCTGGTCCATGAGGTCCAGCCGCCTGTAGAGCGGATTGCAGTAAATCACCTTGTTGGCCCCGTGCATGAATGGTCCCATTTTGCTCATCAGGTCTCGCCAGGACACCACAAGAGAGCGGGCGGGTCTGGCATCTTTCCAGGTGATCCCGTCATCGCGCTGCACGTTATACGCACGCAGGTATTGCATTTCGTCGAAGCAAAGTCCCGAGCTTGCCGGAAACTTTTCGATATGCAGCCGCGCCTGCTCCAGCAGGAACCGCTCGTACACCGGCTCGCCGGGATCCATCAGGGCGTCATTCTGCCAGCCATTGAGAACCTTGCCGTCCGGGCCGCGCATGATCGCGTCTCCCAGCACGTTAAAGACAAACTCGCTCGGGTCACGCCACAGATCCCGATCCCTGTTCGGATCAGGTTTGGTCAGGCGCTTGACCTCGTGTATGTTTTCGCCAAATTCGCAGGCATTAAGGTAGTTCAACACGTGAAATCCGCTCTGGCGCATTCTCTCCGAGTACCGGCGCAAACGGGAGATCGACGTGGGAAACTCCGGCGTTCCCGTTGTCGCGCGATTGCACACCCACTCCTCGTCATCACTTACCGGTGGCAGAAACATTCCCATGTAGGGAAAGTCGTAGCCGGCCTTCCAATTGAACCGGAATCCCATGCTCATGAACTTGTACGCATCGAGATCCCCCTCGTATTCGGAGTAGGCGCCAAGGCCGCCAACCTGATAAGTCAAGGGATTTGGAGGATCGAAATACTGCCGATACTGAGCCACCATCCAGCCCAGGCCACCACGCCAGTCTGCCGGATGCGCGACCAGGTCTACGGTGAAGCGCACCGGCCCCGTTTTGCCGATCCGGCTGTACAGTCGCGAGAAAACGATTGTGCCGTCCGAAGTGGTAGAAAGATTCATCTCGGGCACGGTCTCAGCGGGCGATAGCGCCAGACTCAATCCAACGTCATCTCGCGTCTCGAGCACCGTAGCAACAGGAACACTGAAGCACAGGTCTCCCTCAACGGTCTTGCCGCCATAGGACAGCGTTCGCTCTGCAAACGCCGAGGGAATGAGAGGATCATTCCAGCCGGGCGCACCCTTGGGCCGGCTGTCACCGCACGTAGTCCAGAATTTGGTTTCATCCGTGGCGGGCCAGCTAAGGTGTGTTTCGATAGGCGCACTCCACGGCTCACCTTCCCCGACTATCTCGATTTCCCACCGAATGCTGCCGGAGCTCGTGGGCATAAAACGCTCATGCAGATGGCACGATCTCTTGCCTCCGTCATCGGTCAGTGTTTTGCTGAACTCAACGCTTCCATCAGCCAGTTTCCTGGCTTCGGATCGGCGCACACTGCATTCCGTCAGAACCGTTCGTGCCAATATTTTGCGCTTAAACACTCTTGTGGGGTCTGAACGGAACACCAGCTCGTCGATCTCACCCTGTTCATTCAGTTCCACGCTCAGCAGAGATGACTGGACCTCGTATCGGCCAGACACCAAGGGCTCCGCCGCGACCGCGCCTGCCTTCTGCAGCATCAACTTCATGGATCCAACCACGCTGATCAAACTCTTAACCAGTTCTCTTCTGTTCATTCCTTGCTCCTCGATGGACTTTCTCCCAGGCTAAGGGTATTGGTATTCCACCCGCTGATGACGACGTGTGCTCCTGTTCCCGAATACTTCTCGGGCAATTGCGCAATCAGATCGCGGTGCTCTCCAGGCATCAATTCAATAAAGTTATCACTCCATAAAAGTGGGATGATGGGCTCGCCGTTAGCGGCAAAACCTTGCACCTCCACTTGAAAGGCCAGTGCATGCGATCCGCTTTCAAGATGAACATGCAGTTCATTGTTTGCGATTGTGAGTGTGCCATGGATCTCGCTCTTGGGGAGTGTCCGCAAGGCTTGCATGTCCGCATACACTTTAGCAGGAGTGTACATAGTGGTCTTAGCCCAGTCGAATTGAGTCAGCTTAGAAGGGATCCAATAGAAATTTTGGCTAACGATCTCTCCCACCTCATTTTTCATCTCCAAGCGGACAAAGTGAATCGAGTGATCAGGCTGAAAGACGCTCTCTGGAATATCCATAACGCGCTGCGACCCGTCCGCGGCCAGATTCACGGTATTTGTCTGATGGAAGACTAGCTTCAAATTCAAGTCAAATACTTCCACATGAACAGTCAGTGACGGCATCGCGAGAGGAAGACTGCTGACCGCATAAATACTGTGATCGTCATAGGAGTACTGCACATGCACGGGTTCGCAGGCCTTCTTGGTACCGAAGTATCCGCCTCCTGTTTGCAGATAGTAATCATACAAGTGCCAAATCACTGAGGGCCACGCATTATTCAACATCCATTGGACTACGCCGGTCGAAGTGTACTTATTGCGCGCATAGGCTTCAAACATAGCGCGTTCGCCGTCATAGGCCATGGTCTGCGCAATGCGCGAATATGCATTCATCGAGTTTGGCCAGCCATAGGTCGCACGCATCCCGGCGTTGAATACGTCGAGATCCATGAAGCCTTCGCCGCCCGCGTGATAGTCCCACGCTTTGTCAATAGGCCAACGATTTTGTCGAGGAAGAAATCTGACAAGGCTGTCGGGCTGGGGAATGGCTGGGCCGGGACTCGTTTCAGTGTTGAACCCAAATGCGCCCCCGTGCTGGGTGTCTACAAGCCAATATGAGGGAGAAACGTAGTTGTACGGACCTGTCATTTTGACCCCACTAGGTCCGGTAACACTACTTATAAATCCGCCGGCAGAGGAAAGAGTCGGATTTGGCCATCGAGTTTCCTTCTCTACATTCAAATACGCCTGCTCAACAGGGGCTGTCGGCGGATAGTCGCTTCCGTTCAACCATACGAGAACAGAAGCATGAGAGCGCAAACGCAATAGCTGCTCTCTAAGAGATGTGGTAGCCACTTGAAGGATCTCTGGGGGCCACGGGCGGAGATATCCACTATCTGCCTCATGGTATTCATTTATCCCCGGAGTCCACTGCATCTGGTGTTCCCATTCGTCACAGCAGCACCAACCGGCCATAACAAGAATGCCATTCTCGTCGGTCAGGTGGTAGAATTCGTCTGCCTCCAATTTCCCTTCCTGACGAATGGTATTCAAATGCATGTCTTTTACCATTCGAATTTGCTCGGGAAGATGCTCAGACTCTTGCCGCAACATCATGTCCTGCGACCAACCTGCTCCACGAATCAGGATAGGTTTCCCGTTGATGCGGAACAGGCGAGTACCGTTGTTAGTCAACTCAGAGGTAACATCGCGAATTCCAACGCGAGCAGATACTGTGTCGGACACTTGGCCGTTGCTGACAAAGCGGACCGTTAAGGTTTCGAGTGGGTGTGCCCCCATTTCTGCTGGCCACCAGATCGAAGGGTGGGATATTTTCAATTGCGGAAACTGTTCCGGTGAGAAGCTGATGCTTCTTGATTCTCCCGCGGAAAGCTGGACGGGTTGCTCAAAAGTGACTCCTGCAAAGTTTCCGAAAATTATGCCCTCTACAGGATGATCCAGGGCATTTTGCAATTGAGCGATTACAGTGATGTCGGCCACCTTCAAGCTCGAGTCTTCGAAATGAGTCGTAATGAAAGGTGAACGAATAGCAACCGGGCCAGTCGTGACCAGGTCTACAGGCCCCCACAGTCCCATATTTTTGTCTGGCGGAGCAGGGTTCCAATCTACCCAGTTGATACCTAGTTCTGTAGGAAGGGGCGCAAATACTTCGACGGCAAGAACATTTGGTTGACCAACGGCTATTGCCTTTGTGATGTCAAGATAGTAGATTCGGTATGCACCCGCGATTTGTTTGGTATCTGCAACTAATTGGCCATTTAGCCAAATATTCGCCCGGTAATTAATGCCCGCTAAATGCAGCCAAATAGTCTTGTCTTGGTAGCCAGCTGGGACCTGAAACTGCTTGCGATACCACCAACCACATTGGTACGGGCTGTCCTGTGCCATGGGCAGGTTCGAAAATCTAGCTCCAATAGGGTAGGTTGTACCCGGAATGTTGCGAAGGTTCATTCCCATATATGGATCTTTGTAAATACCCGCTGCTACCTGGGCCGCAAGCACGGTCGTCGGAACATTGGCCTGAATCCAATCATGAGATTTGTATTGAATGGAAGACAGCTGGTCGCCGTCAGCCTGTACTTTACAAGCCGACTGAATCTCCCATCCTTGACGAAGAGGGATGGAGTGTTCGGTTTTTTCGAATGACGCCGAAGTAGATCCGGGGCTCGATGGCGCTATGCAAAGTCCCAACAGGGCTAAGCATACCAGTGACCGCATCCTCCAAGCAAAGCTCATTCCAGATCATCCCCTTTCCCATCTCTTGCAACTCATACTGAACGTTGTGTCCTGTATCCGCCTTGTCTGGGTCTTGCGTACTTGGCCATTCGCAATGGAATGCTTCTCTTTCCCGCGTTCTGTGTGACTTCCCTGTTGCATCCTTTGGATAATGTGCGAGAACCCAGCTTGTGATGCCTTGTGCAGTGAACTGTTGTTCAGAATTTGCCTTCAGAAATTCGACCACACGCTGATTCAGGTTCAGTGCCATCCATTTCTTTTGCGATGAAGCCTAACACAGGCTTCTTGCGACTCGGATCGTAGTTCCGACTTAAATGCTTCAAATGGCCGCATCTAAAACTCTGAATGCGTGTCTGGAGCGTCAAGGGGCACACTGTGCCCTGGTCGCCGACCATCTCATCCTGATTCTCGTTTGTCAGCTCCGATTCGCAAGAATTGTACCGCTCCCGTGTCAGGTGTCCTTCCGCCGACAATAGCCAGCCGGACGCGCATGCCTTACAAGCCTCTTGTCCGTCTTCTCCGGCATCTGTTGCAGGCTGCTCAGCGACCACGATTCGATCTGCTTCGGCAACACCATGCACAACCATAGGTTTGCCTCATTCTTCCTGGCAAAAGATGGCCAAGTTCGCCTGAAATATGCACGGAGAAAAGGCATCCTTACCGAAACTTTGGTACTGTATGTCTACAGTTACCAAAGTTTTGGTACTGAACTCAAAACCGGTGAAAGTCGATTATCATCAGTTCTCTGGGGTGAGATATCGTAACCAAAATGGACTCGGTGTCTCTCCTTCTCAGCAAGACCTGTTGGCGAGCAGGTCACGTCGTTCTCGCCATGGCAACACTCCCAGATTTGCTTAACCGACACCCTTTTGCTCGTTGAAGGGTGGAATCAATCAAGCTCGACTCACAAACGACCTCTCAAGTAGAGGTTGAGCGGCAAAGAACGCTGGAGTCGGCAGAGGGAGGTCATGCCATGGGTTCAGGCTTTTCACCGAATCTCGATACGAAATATCCCGACTTCTTTGATATCGGCACATTGTCGATTGCCCTGATCGGCCCCGACGAGCAGCGCCGCAATGCGGTAGCGAGGGTTCTTGCAGAGTGCCATGGAGGGGGAGAAGTCCGCGAATTTTCTTCCTATCCTCCCAGCCTTGACGATGTGCCAAGGCTGCTCGAACGGCATTACAACGCCATAATTATTGACCTGGACAGTGACCGGGAATACGCCCTCGAACTGGTGGAGAGCATCTGCGCCAACGGCGTAGCGACGGTGATGGTCTATTCAGAGAAGGACGATCCTGAACTATTGCTTCGGTGCATGCGCTCAGGCGTTCGCGAGATTCTGACTCTGCCTGTCACCCAGAGCACGATGGCCGAGGCTTTGGTTCGTGCCGCAGCCCGCCGTCCGGCAAATCAACCAAAAAGGGTAGGCGGCAGGCTGTTCGTATTCTTAGGTGCCAAGGGCGGCGCTGGCGTTACTACGATCGCTTGTAACTTTGCGGTCGCCCTGGCCCAGGACACTTCGCAAAACACCCTCTTGATCGATCTCGATCTCCCGCTTGGTGACGCTGCGCTCAACCTGGGGCTTGACTCGGAATTCTCGACAATCAGCGCTCTTCAGGAATCCGGCCGGCTGGATTCGAGCTTTCTCTCAAAGCTCCTTGTCAAGCATAGTTCGGGACTAAACGTACTCGCGGCTCCAGGTAAGTTTCCCCAATACCAGACCTCCAATGAGTCTATCGACAGACTCATGACAGTTGCGCGGCAAAGCTTTGATAACGTGGTGGTGGATGTTGGATCGAAGCTTGATTTTGTGGGTACGGCTCTCTTCAAAGAAGCGAAGACGATCTACCTGGTTACTCAGGCTGCAATCCCGGAATTGCGCAACTCAAATCGCCTGATCGGCCAGTTCTTCAGCGCAGGTGGGCCCAAACTCGAAGTCGTAATCAACCGATACCAGTCTCAGACGCTGGGGGTTGGTGACGAACATATTGAGAAAGCTCTCACCAGGCCGGTCCAGTGGAGGATTCCCAACGACTATGCCGCTGTGCGGCAGATGCAGAACACCGCTACCCCGCTGGTACTTGAAGACTCGCCGATTTCACGCCTGATCCGGGAGATGGTCAGCGCTGCTTCCGGGCAACCCCTACCCCAGGAAAAGAAGAGAGGCTTCAGCTTCAGAAGTCTCGGTAGAAATCATTCAGCAAAGAATGGCACCAACGAGGAGCCGTTGAGCATTACACGGCTGACACCCGGCCCAGCTAGCGCCGAGCCTCCGCTTAGCCCGATTCGGCCTGACGCCAAAGCGGATACCCCGGAGCCGTTCGTCTATACTCCTCCCGCGCACACGCTGATTCCGCCTGAACCGCTGACATTCTCACAACCCCCAGCGTCAATGGACATCTCGGACGACGCTCATCCTTCCGCTGCAACGCGGGAGACATTGCAAAGCAGCAGCACTTCCGATAAACAGACCGGACCGGAAACGCGCACTTACAAGGGTGCCACCTATGTAAAGGGAACTGAAGGCCAATGGCACATCCTGGAAAAAGATGCCGATGAAGTGGCCCAGGAGACACCGATCATTGCGTGGCCGACGCCTGCTCCGATTTCTTACGGTACTGCGCTCAGCGCCACTCAGCTCAATGCCACGGCATCGGTTTCGGGAAGATTCGACTATGCTCCTGCCAAAGGCTACGTACTCACGGCTGGAACGCATACCATTTGGGTGACGTTCACTCCAACAGACACTACAAATTACACGACGGCGCAGGCTGCCGTGTCGCTCACAGTGACCATGGCAACGCCTATCATCACATGGCCGACACCCCAGGCCATGACTTATGGCACCGCGCTCAGCGCCACAGAACTCAATGCCACAGCATTGATTCCGGGAACATTCTCCTACGATCCGCCCGCAGGGGAAGTGCTCCCAGCCGGGGTCCAGACCCTCACGGTCACCTTCACTCCGGCAGATACCACTAAGTACAGCACGAAGCAGTCCAGCGTTTTGTTGCCAGTCAGGAGAGCGGTGTCGGACATCACGTGGCCGACACCCGATCCGATCGCCTTCGGCGCTTCGCTCAGCGCCACTCAGCTCAATGCCACGGCATCCGTGCCGGGGACATTTGTTTACATTCCTGCAATGGGCGCTGTGCTCGCGGCCGGAATCCATACGCCTTCGGTATTCTTCACTCCGGCGGACAGCGAGAACTACACCCCGGCACAGGCCGCCACGTCGCTTACTGTGACCAAGACCGTGCCAGTCATTACATGGCCGACACCCGATTCAATTGCTTACGGCACCGCGCTCAGCGCTACCGAGCTCAATGCCACAGCATCGGTACCGGGATCATTCGCCTATTCGCCCGCCGCGGGCGACGTTCTTACAGCCGGGACCCACGCGCTCTCGGTAACTTTTACGCCGGATGATACCGTCGACTACACCACGGCGACAGCCAGGGTGTTGCTTTCCGTTACCAAGGCAGCGCCAACCATTATCACGTGGCCGGATCCTTCCGTGATTGCGTATGGCACGGCGCTGAGCGCTACGGAGCTCAATGCCGCGGCGTCGGTTCCGGGAACATTCGACTACAGTCCTGCCGCAGGTGACGTGCTCAAGCCGGGAACACATACGCTCTCGGTAACCTTCACTCCGACCGATGCCAACTTACCCACGTCAGAGGCATCCGTGTCACTCATTGTCACCAAGGCGACGCCGGCCATTGCATGGTCGACACCCGATCCGATTACGTACGGCACCGCGCTCAGCACCTCTCAGCTCAATGCCACGGCGTCGGTTCCGGGAACATTTGCCTACACACCCGTCGAAGGCGACGTACCTGCGGCGGGAACAGAGACGCTCTCGGTGACCTTCACTCCGACAGAAGCAACGGATTACTCCACGGTGGAGGCCTCCGTATCACTCACTGTGACCAAGGCGACGCCGATCATCACATGGTCGACGCCCGCTGCTATTTCTTATGGCACGGCGCTGAGCGCTACTGAGTTCGATGCCACAGCATCGGTTCCAGGCACATTTGTCTGTGCTCCAGCGAAAGATACCGTGCTTGCACCAGGAACACACATGATTTCGGTAACCTTCACCCCGGCAGATATCGCGAACTACACCACGGCGCAAGCCACTGTACCGCTTGTGGTGATGGGACTACCTCACATCAATCCGCTTACGCCTGCGCCCGCCGATGCGGATAGTGAAGATATTTTTGCGGTACTTCAAGCCAATGGCGCGGTTATAGGAGGTCAGAAGCGCGCAAGCGAGAGCAAACCTTTTCTCGTGGAAACGTCAATTTCGACAGGAATGCAGGCCAGGTTCACGGCAACAGACACCTCGAGGGGCACTGACATCACGGACACGAAGCCAGAGGCATTACAAACCGGCAGCACCACCAATCAGCCGGGCGAACCGGAAACGCGCATTTACAAAGGCGCTACCTATGTGAAAGGAGCGGATGGCCAATGGCATCTCAAGCAATTCTGAAGGAAACGGCACCTGCATTGCTTCCCGCGGATTTCGACGAATGGGACAGCGGGAGACCTCCCGCGACACTGCCTGAAGACTTCAACGACTTTGATGCGACCCCGCCGCTGCCTGCGAAACCTGCGACGGTGCAAGCCGCCGGGTCGCATGTGGAAAGCAGGCAGCTTGATAGCACTGCTTTGCGTGCGCCGGCAACGGCCCATGAGCATGTTGAAGAACATCCCTGGCCGTTGCAGTCCTATAGCGTGAATCCTGAAAAAGGGTTGAATCGCAAGAGTAAGCGCAAGATGACCGGGACGTTTTTTGCCATCGTCTCAGTTCCACTTCTAGTTCTGGCCGTGCTGATCCCGCTGAAGTATCATCACTCCCTGCCTAAGACGGTCGCTCTGAATCGATCAGCAATGTCGCAGCCGGCCACGACCAACTTGACGATACCGGCGCTGACGACGCCTGCGCCGGAACTGATGAAGCCATCGCCCGCGATCGCGCTGGAGCCCGGGACGATCCAGGAGGCAGAACAGCCGCCTGCTGTGCAGTCGGAGATGATGAACAATCAGCTGAATGCACCCACGCGGATTCCGCGCGATATCAAGACAGCCGGGAAGGACACGCCGCCCTCGTCGGGCCCCGCCGTGGCAGGCATGGAAGGTCTCGGCGCCAGTTCGGCTGGCGTGACCGGGAGCATCTTTAATGGACAGAGCGGTCCAAAGGTAAGGGTCGAATCTCCCAAGATTGTGAATATCTCGGCTGGTGTGGCTCAGGGAATGCTGATTCAGAAGACACAGCCCGTTTATCCGATTATCGCCAAATCAGCCCGAGTTTCCGGCACGGTGGTGCTGCAAGCCACTATTTCGAAGACTGGATCGATCCAAGGCCTGCACGCTGTGAGCGGACCGGAGATGTTGCGGCAGGCAGCTATCGACGCCGTGCGTACCTGGCGCTACAGGCCCTATCTGCTCAACAACGAGCCAGTCGAGGTGGAGACCACGGTGAACGTGATCTTCTCGTGGGGCGGGTAACGAGTCCTATGGCTCCTTTTCAGCTCCCGGATTTTATTCTAAGAACGCATTGAGTGCCCTCAATGACGCAAGAACGGGAATGTCTGCGGTGGGCAAAGCTCGAAATTTCATCGAACGTTTGATACCTCGTCACCAGGGCGGTGAACTCAAACAGCCTGCAGAGAACGAGGCGCTGGCTGGCTGAACTCCGCAGGCGACTGGAACTGAACCATGCCGCCTTCCGACGCGACCGCTGCCAGGGCCAGAGCCTGCGCCAGATCGCCACAGGACAACGCGTAACGTGTGCTTCGTGAGCACCCTGTCAAAACCTTCGAAAAATGCGCCTGGGACTAACCCCCTTCTACCTGGGATAAAAGGGCCTGAGAACCCACATATTAGAGCGGTTCTCCAATTCACGTGGAGTCATCAGCGTCGTGCAAAGTGGCTTTTTCTTGGGGAAAAAGCCACCGAAGGTCAGTGGCTTTTCTCTCTACACCAATTGGAGAACCGCTATAACCCCAACAAACCACCGGATCTCCCCGATCCAGCCGCATCGGAGAGCATGGGTTGCGTTAGACAGCGCTTGTCATAGCGCGGCATGCTCGCGGAGTGCTAGTTTCATAAAATTCAAAATCACAGGCGCGTGTGATCTGAGGCACATCCAGACACTCATAGATAGGATCAATGTTCCGCACGGACATGTTGTGAGGGTAATTCACTGCGGATTGATCTGAGTTTCGAGCGCGGATTCCTCTTTCGTCAGCCATGCGAAGCCCTTGTTGTGAATGCTCTTTTTACCCTCTTTCCTCTGCGGAGATGGAGTGCAGAAACGGAGGAAGGTCTGATTTGCGCGCCCGCTCGATTTACTTATTCCGGAGCATGCAGCCGACGGTTTTGCCACCTGTCCCCAAGTCATATCAAGAGTTCTGTGCCCTGTGGTCCTCGCATCGCACTGCTAGCGTCGCGGTGCCTGGAGAGGAGGAATGATGAAGCCTGTCGCCGATGAAGTCCTGGATGTTCACGAGAGGCTGCTGATCGACCAGACAGTAGCAAAGCACGAGGGCCGTCCCGGGGCCCTGCTGGGAATCCTTGAAGCAGTTCAATCCGCCAACGCTCACAAGTTTCTGTCGATGGAGTCGTTGCGTTATATCGCGCAAGAGACCGGGTTGCCCCCGGCAAGGGTGTATAGCGCCGCAACCTTCTTTGCGTTGTTCAACCTCGATCCGCAAGGCGACAACGTGATCTGTGTCTGCCGTGGAACAGCCTGCCACACCCGAGGTTCCCGGGATTTATTGGTGAAGTTGTGCCTGGATCTGGGGCTGAGCAGACAGGATCTGAGCGAGACCAACGATGCTGACAAGCTGGCGCTCACCACACCCGACCGCAAGTTCACCATTCGCACGGTTGCCTGCTTCGGCCAATGCGCGCTGGCGCCAGTGGTTGAAGTGAACCACCACATCCTCAGCCATGTGAATGAACGCACGCTACAGCGGGAAGTGAAAGCTCTGATGCAGGGGAGGCAGTGATGCCGCGAATTCTGGATATTGGCGCGTTTAACGCGGTGCGAGAATCCGGGCTTGCCAAGCTGCTGCCGGCCATTCCCCGGATTGCGGTTGGGATGGGAACCTGCGGCCGCGGCAATGGCGCAGAAGAGGTGTATCACGCCTTGAATGAGGCGATTCAACGCGGCGGGCAAGAAGTGCTGCTGACGTCGGTAGGCTGCTTTGGCTCCTGCTTTCAGGAGCCGCTAGTGAGCGTCCGGCTGCCGGGAACTCCGCTGGTGATGTTGCGGCGCGTACACGCCAACGACGCCTCACGCATTCTGGAGAGCCTTTCCAACCAGGGAATGCCGCCCGACCTCGTGTACTTCAAGATCGAGGAATGGGACCACATTACCGGACACTTGAAATATGGCCAGGATTATCCCGAAGTGGCGCCATGGAACGTTATTCCGTTCTTCAAGGGACAGAAGAAAATTGTTCTTCGGAACTGCGGGCTGATCAATCCTGAAGACATTGAAGAATACATCGCAGTTGGCGGATATCAGGCCCTTTACAAGGTGCTGATCGACGGACGCGGGGAAAGCGTGCTCGATCAGATCAAGGCATCCCGGCTGCGCGGGCGGGGCGGGGCGGGCTTCCTCACCGGCAACAAGTGGGATTTTCTGGCCAAGGCCAAGGCAGATGCCAAGTACGTTATCTGCAACGCCGATGAGGGCGATCCCGGCGCCTACATGAACCGCAATGAGATTGAAGGCGATCCTCATTCAGTTCTGGAGGGCATGATCATTGGCGCTTACGTGACGGGCGCGACCGAGGGCATCGTCTATGTGCGCGCTGAGTATCCCCTGGCGGTGCACCGCTTGAGTCATGCCATCCAACAGGCGCGCGAATACGGGCTGTTGGGCAAGAACATTCTTGATCGTGGATTCAACTTCGATATTGAATTGGTGCAGGGAGCAGGAGCATTTGTCTGCGGCGAGGAAACGGCCCTGATTGCTTCGCTGGAGGGCTATGCCGGCAGGCCGCGCCCCCGCCCGCCGTTTCCCGCGCAGAAAGGAATGTGGGACAAACCAACCAATATCAACAATGTTGAAACGTGGTGCAATATTGCGCCGATCGTGAGCCGCGGCCCGGCGTGGTTTGCCGAGACCGGCAGCGTAAAGAGTCCTGGCACGAAGGTGTTTTCCCTGGTGGGCAAGATCCAAAACACGGGGTTGGTGGAAATGCCGCTGGGTACTCCGCTGAAGAGCTTTATCTATGACATTGGAGAAGGAGCAATCGCCGGACGCCGCGTAAAGGCCGTGCAAACCGGCGGGCCTTCCGGCGGATGCATTCCCGCAGAGATGCTCGATACCCCGGTGGACTACGAGAGCCTGGCGCAGATTGGCTCCATCATGGGTTCTGGCGGCATGGTGGTCATGGATGAAGACAATTGCATGGTGGATGTGGCCCGCTATTTCATCGAGTTTACGCACTCCGAATCCTGCGGCAAATGCGTGCCTTGCAGGGTGGGGCTAAACAAGGCGCTGCGCATCCTCAATGCGATCACCGAAGGCCGTGGAACTCCGGAGCACCTGAACCGACTGGATGAGTTGGGGCGGATGATTCGCGAGAGTTCGCTCTGCGGGCTGGGCCAGACGGCGCCAAATCCTGTGCTCACGACCATTCGCCACTTCCGCGAGGAATATGAAGACCACATTGTGGCCAGGCGTTGCCGCGCCGGCGTATGCCAGGAACTGGCTCTTTCTCCCTGCGAAAACAGTTGTCCGCTACGAATGAACATTCCGCGCTTCCTGGAGCTTTGTCTGGAGAACCGCCTCGACGATGCTTTCGAGTCGGTGATTCTCGACAATCCACTGCCCGCCTCCACTGGCCGGGTATGTCAGCATCCCTGCGACAATCGCTGCCGCCGGCAATCCTTCGATGAAGTGGTGAACATGCGTGAAGTACACCGCTATATCGCGGATGCGATTTACCAATCAGATCGCTTCGAGCCGATGGTGCAGCGAATCGCGGCGCGCAAGCTCGCGCCGACGGGGCACAAGATCGTCGTTGCGGGTTCAGGCCCGACGGGCCTCACGGCCGCCTTTTATCTGGCCATGTTGGGCCACGACGTCACCATCCTTGAAGAGCGCAGCGAGGCTGGAGGGATGCTCCGCTTTGCCATTCCCGAGTACCGGCTGCCCAAGTCCGTCCTGCAACGCGAACTGGATCTTATCGAGAGAATCGGCGTGAAGATGGTGTTCAACACCAGAGTGGGGTTGGATGTTCCGTTGAATGAGCTGGCAAGCGAGTTCGATGCCGTCTTTCTGTCGATCGGAACGTGGAAGGAATCATGGCTCTATCTTCCCGGAACGGAGCTGAAAGGCGTATATCCTGCTTTGCCGTTCCTTGAATCGGTGGCTAAACGAGAGCCGGTATTTCCCGGTTCCCGGGTAGCGGTGATTGGCGGCGGCAACGCGGCCATCGATTCCGCGCGTACCGTGCTGCGCATGGGCTCAAGCGTCACCATTCTTTATCGCCGCGAACGCAATGACATGCCCGCGATCGATGAGGAGATTCAGGCTGCGGAAGAGGAGGGTGTGCGCTTTGTCTTTCTGGCTGCGCCGCACCGCATCCTGGGTGGCGCCGACGGAAGCGTGAAGGCTATTGAGGTTGTTAAGACGCGCCTGGGCGAATACGACAAATCGGGACGCAAGCGGCCCATTCCCACCAATGAAGTGCAGCGCTTCGAATGCGACAGCGTGATTCTTGCCGTGGGCGAAACCTTCGATCTGGACTTCTGTCGCGCGTCTGGCCTGGAACTTAAAGAGGAAGGAACGATCATGGTGGATCGCTTCTCAATGGAGACCAGCCGCGCCGGTTTCTATGCGGGCGGAGACGTGATCACTGGCGCATCCAATGTTTCCAACGCCATGGGCGGCGGCAAACAGGCCGCGCGCAAAATCGACGAGCGCCTGATGGGCGAGCAACGCTGGGAGAGGCTCTTTCCGCAGTTCACCTATAGCCGCCAGGCGCCGGGAGAGCCGAGCCTCAGCCGCCGCCACACGGCGCACAGTGTGCCCGCAGAAGTCCGTGTTCATTCACAGGAAGAAGTGATTGCTGGTCTCAATTCGCAAGAGGCGCTTGAGGAATGCCGCCGGTGCCTTCGTTGTGACCTGAGAACCGCCGTCGGTGCTAATTGAGACCAACGAAATAGAAAGGAGCGCCGCGTTGCCGAACAAAACAATCTCCGTCAGAATTGATGGCGAACTAGTGACCGCCCAGGCGGGACAAACAATCCTTGAGGCGGCCCAGGCCAACGGGAAGCAGATTCCGACGCTCTGCTATCTGAAGGGACTAAGCGCGGTGGGAGCATGCCGTGTGTGCCTTGTGGAACTCGCGGGCACCGACCGCCTGCTGCCAGCTTGTACCACTCCCATTCAGGATGGGATGTCGATCAAGACCACCTCAGCCAAGCTCACACTGTACCGCAGGATGGCCGTCGAGTTGCTGCTGGTGGAGCGCAACCACATCTGCTCGGCGTGCGTGTCAAACGGCCATTGCGAGCTTCAGTCGCTGGCTCAATCCCTGGGCATCACCCATGTGCGCTACTCCTACAACAATCCGCGGTTGAGTGTAGACATGACGCGCGATCGCTTCGTCCTGGACCACAATCGCTGCATTCTGTGCACGCGCTGTGTAAGAGTGTGCGCCGAGTTGGAAGGAGCGAATGTATGGGAGGTTGCATCGCGCGGTATCTACTCCCGGATCGTCAGCGATCTTAGGGATAACTGGGGGCAGGCGCGGAACTGCACCGGCTGTGGCAAGTGCGTGCAGGCGTGTCCCACGGGAGCGCTGGCGGAAAAGGGTTTTTCGGTTCACGAAATGGTGAAGCAGAGCGATGCCGTCACGCGGCTGGCCTTGCAACGAACGGGCCATACGAGCGGCGCGCGATAATGATTCAGTGAGTTCGCAAGAGCGGCGGTTGTATGACGCAGCTCGTACTTATTTGAGGCGGCCGGATCGGGCAGATCCGGCCGTTTGTTTTGTTCGGTTTAGCAGCTAGGTTTTCATGCCCCTTCTGTCAAAGGTCTGAGGGGTCAGGTCCAGGCTGATTCATCGAGGATTTAGCCGGGGTACTTTCAAGGGACACGTCGCACGGAGACCGTGGATATATGGGGCGCGACTTGCTTCTAAAAAAAAGGGAATATTCTTCTGTATTTCCGTTTAGGAGTTGTGGTACAAATTGCGAAGCCGGAACGGCCATCACTCGGTGACGGTTCCAGTTGCCGTTGGCGGCGATTGAGGAATTTGGACGGCCAACACTTCTCCCCAAGGTCGGAAATAGATAAATGCGGCCAGGAAGCAGGCTGCAAAGACTTGATTCGATTGACCGCAATTCTGTAGGAAAGCACTGCTCTGAAGGCGAAGTGACCAAGACCGGCCATTCGTGGCCGAATTCCTTGAAATTCCCCGTGGCCGACATTTCCCCAGAATGCAGGTCGGCCCCATGCAATGCAACCAGCCAACCTGCGGCTATGGCCGCAGGAGGCAAAAGCAGCTAGGCACATGCTGCAATGGATCGATCTCTTCGGTTGTCATTCTGAAACGAAACGCCGGTCTCATGGCTAAGTCGCTTCTGCAGCGGCCTGATGAGCACGGCAGTATCTCGAAAATGGAGGGACACCTATGCCTTACTATCAGGCGCTGGGTACCGGGCCGGTTTCTTTTGTCGACGCCAACCAGAGTCAGGAAGAGCTGCCGCTGAGCGCGATCTATTTCTCGGCGAACGGCGTGGATGCTTCGTCTTCGCCCCTCTACACTTCTGCAAACCAAGGGGTTATTCTTGCGCTGCTTCAACAGATGGTAGCGCAGGGGTTTGTAGCGGCCGCTTCGCAGCCAGTTACTCCACCATCGCTGACCGTAACCGCAGTTCAAGCGGGTCCCATGGGCAATACGATCACGGTCGTGTTGTCTGACCCTTCCGCCGCGGCGGGAACGGTTACAGTGACGGTGAGCGCGACAGAGGTCTATTCCGGACTGACGCCAGCTGCATTGGGCACGAGTCTGGGCACAAGTGCGGCTGCCGCGAATGGATTGGTTTATCTTTCCGACCCCGGCACTGGCGAGATGCCGGCGGCCTACACGGGTACGATTGGACCGGGCCCTGGATTCGACGCGGCAGTGCCGGAAGCGGCCGATAACTCCCAGACTGCGTTTACCCTGGCGGCAACCAGCACGAGCGATGCGACGGATGCTGAAAACATCCAGATTACGGTTGCGCCAGCTTCAGGTGCTACTCCCACCACGTTCACACTTACAGTGAGTTGGAGCAAGGTCGCGACGGGTATCACACTGGCATCGCTTTCAACCGCAACCCCATTCTCTTATCTGATAACAGTAAGCGGACAAAGCGGCCCGCTACCGGCCGCGGGCACCGTAACGTTGAGCGGTGGGGCGTCTGCAGCCGGCACGACTCCCGCCACCCCGGCTTCGGCCAGCTTGCTGGCATCCTCTTGACGTTCATCAATCGCTGCACAGGTTTCGGTTTTTCTTATTCCCCTGAGGTGCAGGTATTCACTGACTCGCTAATGAAGGGGAAAGCCGGATCTGGAAAAGTTTCAGTCGTTCGCAAACGTAAGTTCCCCGATTGCTTTTTGAGTTGTACGGTTCAAGTCTCCGGTATGTGTTCACTTCAGGTGTGAGGTTCGATCATGGCCACAGCATATAGCTACCCCGGCATCTACATTCAGGAGTTGCCGCTCAGTACCCAGACCATAACGCCAGCACCCACTTCAATCACGGCCTTTGTGGGTTACACCCATCCATGGAAGACCAAGGCACCCTTCAATACGGCGGTGCAGCTATTCAGCTTCAGCGATTACGAGAGCAACTTCGGCGGACTGTATACCAGCGGGCTGCTGGACGCAGACGTAGCCCGCGCGGTCTATGCGTTCTTTCTCAACGGAGGCAACAACGCCTACGTGGTTGGATTACAGCCTTCGGCGCAGAGCCCTTCGGGTCCAGTGCCGTTCGGCAGCCAGCCCGACGACCTTTGCTTTGTTGCGAGCATTCTTCCGGATGCCACCAAACCCACGGTCGGGATTCAGTTTCTGGCGCAGCAGCCCACAGACGTCGTGCCCATGACGGCGAAGGTGACCAACCTGCGGACAAATCCGGCCACACCCACCATTTACACGCTCTTCGACCTGGTCATCACCTACGGCACTCAGGTCGAGGTCTACCGCAGCGTTGACCTGACGATTGCACAAGGGCAGCCAAACAGTCTTGACTCGCTGATCAACAACGTTTCGTCGCTGGTCACGGTGCAGCCCATCTCCGGCACTTCCTACGGCACGCAGTTCCCCTACACGTCTCCGGCGCTGCCTGTTCCTCCAGCCCCGGCAAGTTTTTCGCTGATCGTGCTGGGGTCATCGCCCGTGCAGGGCTTGCCGGCAGGATTCACCTCGACTTATGCGGCGGCCGATTTTCTTCCCGCTTTCCAGGCGAATTCTTCGCTGGACAACGTGGAGATTTTCAACCTTCTTCTGGTGCCGGGCGTGTCAGACAACGTGGTGCTGAGCGCGGCGCTGGCCTTCGCGGAACGCAAGCGAGCCTTTTCCATCGTCGATCCGCCGCCGCAGGCCACGGCGTTTCAAATTCCGGGAAGTGCGCTCCCGAGCATCGATTCGCTGGTGGGAACGATTCCCCTGAGTCAGAACGGAGCTCTCTATTTTCCGTATCTGACAACGACAGATCCGGTCAGCGGCATCCCCATGGCTGTGGCGCCCAGTGGCTATGTGGCCGGCATTTTTGCGACCACGGATGCTACGCGAGGGGTGTGGAAGGCGCCGGCGGGCATTGGGACGCCTCTGTTGGGAACCACCGGGCCGGTGGCAACCGGGGTAATGAACGACCAGCAGCAAGGCGTGCTGAACCTTGACTCGATCAACTGCCTGCGCAGCTTCGCCAGCACGGGCACAGTTGTGTACGGGGCGCGCACCCTGGTGGCCGGGGATATGGCCTTCGCGCAATCGAAGTATGTGCCCGTACGGCGCATGACCCTGTTCATCGAGCAGACGCTGATCTCAAACTTGCAGTGGGTGGTCTTCGAGCCCAATGACGAGCCCCTTTGGCTGGCCATCAAGAGCTCGATCGAAGCGTTTCTGCTTTCGCTGTTCAACCAGCAGGCGCTTCAGGGCTCGACGCCCAGTGAGGCCTTTCAGGTCAAGTGCGATTCCACGACGACTACATCTGCTGATCAGCAGTTGGGCGTGGTCAACATCGTGGTGGGCGTGGCGCTGCTCAAGCCGGCAGAGTTCGTGGTGATCAAGATAGCGCAACTGGCGGGGCAGACATCGTAAAGCGCGCGTCAAGCGCGGGAAACCAGCAGCCGGCATTGAGGATGCAGAGCCAAGGAGAGCGAGTTTTATGGGAAAGCCGTTTACCGTCAATGTGAACCGTTTCGATCCGTACAAGAGCTACCGTTTCCTGGTGTATTTCGGAACGTCGACCTCTCCGGTCGCGGTGGTCAGCAAGGTTGGAGCGCTCAAGCGTTCCTCGGAAGTGATCGAGTACAAGTCAGGCGGGGACCCGATCATCCGCAAGGGACTGGGGCGGACCAAATATGAACCGATCACTCTGGAACGCGGGCTCACCGAGGATCAGGACTTTGTGCAGTGGGCAAATTACGCCCAGGTCCTTGATAAAGGATCGCCGAGCCAGTCGCTGGCGAATCTGCGCAAGGAAGTCCGGATCGATCTTCTCAACGAGGAAGGGCAGCCGGTGTGGCGGTTTTTCGTTCATCGCTGCTGGGTGTCGGAGTACCAGGCGCTGCCCGACCTGGATGCGGGTGCGAATGCGATCGCCATCGAACACATCAAGCTGGAAAACGAAGGTTGGGAGCAGGACACCACGCTGACCGAGCCGCTGGAGACCTAGAGGTGGAACTGCCGGTAAGCGGGCTGAAAGTTCTGTTTCGAGTGCCCGACGGGAACGACGATGTGGCCATTCTTGAAGCCGCGGGCGAAGCCGTCGAGCGCGCCCTCGCGGTTTTGCCCCGATTGGCTAAAGTAGCGGAGTACGTCAGTGGCGCGGTCCCGAGCCCGGACAACAGCCGGGAGCTTTGGGCGGCTTTGACCGTTACGGATTTTGAAACAGCGCTTTTGGGGCTGCGGCGGTTTCTCTTCGGCGACAGGGTGGCGTGTGTGTTCCGGGACAACTCTCATGGATGTGGGGAACGGATGGAACTGGAGTTCTCGATATTGGCGTTTCTTGCGGATGTGCATCCCGCCGTGCGGCCCGGTGTGGAGTTGTGCGACGGGGATGCGCATTGGTTTCGCCTGACTGGAAAGGCGGGACAGGGTGTGCGGTTCCGGTTGCCGCAGGTGCAGGACCAGGTGGATGTGCTCGGCCAGCCCGGCGCATCTGCGCTGCTGGCGGAGCGGTGCATCCGTTCGATTGGGCCAAATGCCCGCGTCAGCGCCCGCACCATCGCCCACGCGGAACGCGCCATGGAGGCCATGGCGCCGCCGGTGTCACGGCCCTTGACGGGAAATTGCCCTGAGTGCGGCCAGCCAGTGACGATTTCGCTGCACGTGCCGCGGCTGGTCATGGATGAACTCGAAGTTTCCGCAGCGGGAGTACACGAAGAGATCGATGCCATCGCGGCTGCATACCACTGGGACGAGGCAGCCATCCTGGCCATGCCGCAGCGCCGCAGACGGACCTATGCGGAGACCATTCGGCGACGGGAACGGGTGGTGGTATGACGAAGGCGACCAACAGGCGTGGATATCTGATGCAGCTTGCGGAGCCGTTGCCACGCGGCGAGCCTGTGTTGAAAGTGCGGCGCGAATTCCCGTACGCCGAAGCAGAGCGCGCCCATGCGCCCGTCATTAAGGACCGGTTCGTTCTTGCCGAGAATTCATCGGCGCGCTCATCCCCGCCGTCTTTGGGGACACGGAGCGAATTGACGCCCGGCGGCCAGGAGCTTCCGTTGCCACGGTCGTCATCAGTCGTCGGGAATCGTCCCGTTGTTGCGGGGAATGCACAGAAGCCCTCGCAGATCCCGACTTTCAAGATGCTCGCTGAGTCAGCAGAGGCCAGCCAGGAGCATGTGTCGGCGCATCGGCCGCGGAGAAGCGCGGCCGCGGTACGCGGTCCTTCAGCGGCTGACAAGGCAGAATCGGTTGTGTCTGCGCAGGAACCGCTTGCGGTTAGAACCGCGGATGTGACGCCAAGGCGCCAGCAGAAAGCAGGACAGGATAAAGCGCCAATACCGGCAGCGGGTCCACGATTGCGAAGCGAGCGCGCACCAGTACCCGACCGAACCTGGAAATCCGCGCCAACGCCCTTTGCCGCCGAGAGCCGGCTTGTGAGCCCGTCGCGGGTGGCCGAAGAATTGACGGGAGGGATTGTCGCGGATGGGCCGAAGGCCGCGAAGGACGAGCCAGCAAGGCAGGATCAGGCGCGTGATTCCAGCGCAGGCAAGGGCATTGCGCCGGACCCGCCGAAGACCGTGCTTCCGCCGCCTGCAAAAGCGATTGAGAGCAAAGCGAGCGAAGGCCCGCGAGTTCACATCGGAACGGTTGAAATCCGCGCGGTGCTTCCTCAGCCCGCGGCGATGCAGCCGGCCGTTGTGGTGGCTGGCCAGACAGCGGAAAGCCGGGCAGCGCAGTCGCGAACGCGACCGCGAGACGAAGGGCAACTGGCGCGCGGATTGGCGTGGCACTACGGACTGGTTCAGGGATAACGGCGATGGCATGGAGCGTCCAGGATCTCGCGCAGGTTACGCATTTGCTCATCACGCAGTTGAGCGATGCGATCAAGGCTTCCCCGCGTTATGTCGCCAACCAATTCCAGTTTGAAGTCTCAGGACTCATGCCGGCTGTTTCGCGCACCGAAGGCACGAACGTGCTGAGCCTATACCTGCTGCACGTAGGACGCGACCCGTATTGGAGAAACACGCCCGTGCAGGGCCAGCGGGGCCAGTTGAACGCCTCTCAGCCGCTGAGTCTCAACCTCTCGTATCTGCTCACCAGCTATTCAGAAAAGAACTGGCACATGGAGCAGTATCTGATGAGTGTGGCGCTGGCTTATTTCCACGCGAATCCCATTTACGTCAGTTCCACGGCCGAATTCACGGTCACAGTGGAGGCGGATTCAATCGAGGAGATGAGCCGTCTATGGCAAGCGATCACAGTGCCTATCCGCCTCTCGGCGATGTTCCGGGTCGCGATTGTGTTTCTCACTCCCGAGAGTCCACCGTCCGAACCGGTGCGCACGCCGGTGGAGGTGTCGCTCAGCGTAGGAGCGGACCTCAACCTGCCCTCGCCCATCCCCGAGCCGGAACCGCGCCTGTTCGAAGTGGCCATGCAGGTGGCCTACAGGGTGGCTCCCAACGCAACCGATCCGTCGCAAGTGGTCACCGTTTTGGGCCAGCCCGCGGCGGCAGCCGGAGAGAGCATCCGGGTGCGCGGCAGCGGCCTGGATGGAGTGGATGCCGCAGTTGTCTACCTGAGCCCCTCCGGTGGTGGATCTGAGTGGCCTGTTCCCCCGTTGTGGAGGGCGCTTGGAACCTCGGCTTCGGGCACGGCGGGCAATGCGGATGAGCTGGTTGTGCGGCTGGCGCCAACTTACGCAGCCGTTCCTGCCTCGGGCACGCCTCTCACTGCCACGCCGATGCCGGGAGCGTACATGCTCACGGTGGGCAACGCGACTACGGCGTTCCGCAGCAACGCGCTGCCTGTCTCGATCGCGCCCGTGGTCAATGGAATCGGGCCCGCGGAGCCCGTGCTGACGCCCAATGCGTCGGGGGTTTATACGTTTACGGCCAGCGGCTTGATCGATGGCGAAACCTCGATTCTGCTGGATCAAACAGCGTTGACATTAGCTGCCGCAGTCGCTCCGGGAGTGGCCACCGTGGACGCGGTCAGCGGGTCAATTTCATTTGAGATTCCCACCTCGGGCTTTATTTCCGGAAGCTATGTGCCGGTCAGAGTGGTGGTCAATGCAATGGAAGCCCCTCCGGGCTGGTGGGTACTGATTCCCTGATGAAGATATGAGCAAGCGAGCTCCAATCCGAACAGCAGACGCAATTGCGGCGCGTGTGCGCGCCTGTGCCCGTCTGCGCACGGCCTGGATAGAGCGCCTGTGGAGCGAAGGGCAGACCAGCCCCGATCAGGGTTTGGCAATTCCGCCCGGCGAAGTACGGCGCATTCTGACCGAACCGCGCGCCGAGACGGAGCGGTACCGGAGCTTTCTGCGCGAAGCCGAGCCGGCGCGCCTGGCAAAGGCTGCCGCCGCAGCCGATCACGTACTGCAGGTGAACGAGTTCTGGGTTTCGATTGGGCAGAGTTTCAACTTGACCGGGAACGAGAAAGAGCTGCTGGCTTTGTGTGTTGCTGTCGAGCTTGATCCCAGGCTGGGCCGGGTGCTCGCCTATCTGGCCGACGACACGCGCGCGACACAACCGACCGCAGCCGCGGCTGCGGCCCTGTTTGGCTGGAGGGATGGGCTGCCGGCCGGGATGACCGGCCTGTTGCGCTGGCGTTTGGCGCGCCCGGCGAATGGAGAGCCGGTGTTGCATGCCGCATCAGCCTGGCAAGTGGACGAGGCCGTGGTGCTCAGCGTAAAAGAGGAGCGCTGGGCTGATCCCTCGCTGGACGGCTCAGCGCGCTTCTTCGCTGCTGAGACGGCGAACAGTCTGCCTTGCCTTTATCGGGATGTGCTGGTACGGATGATTGCCGAATTGGCGCCGGGCATCCTCGCCAATGGCGAGTGGGATATTGATGCCGTGGTTGCGGGCCCGGATGGATCGGGCCGCGAGACCCTGGCGGCGCAGTTCGCCGCAACCATTGGAAGCCGGCTTCTGTCGGTGAGGACGCCGCTGGCGCAGTGCGCATCGCCAGCGACGGCAGAAGGCAAGATCGACGGATTGATTCGCGCCGCCCGGCTGGCTAGAGCCACAGGCTCGGTTCTTTACTGGCGCGACGCGGAAACGGTAGGCGCGCCGGAGTGGATGGAACTGAAACTCCTTGGCTGCCGCAGCCTGCGCGGTGCAGAGACAGTCCACGCGAGCGCCACGCACCGGTACGCCTTGCAGCCGTTGTCAACGGCGCAGAGGCTGGCGGTGTGGGCGCAGTGCAGCAACGATCAACCTCCTGCGATTGTGCGCACCCAGCGGCTTACTCCGATGGAGGTGAGGCTGGCGGCACAGTCGGCTTCAGAGAACGCGGTGCATCGGGCTCTGCGGCGCGCCGTGCAAAGCTACAGTGACCTGATGCAGTCGCTGCCATGCCCCTACACCTGGGATGACCTGGTTGTATCGCCAAGCCTGCGCCGGGTGCTCAAAGATTTTGAAGCGCAGGTGCTGCTCCGCTGGGAGGTTTACGAGGAGTGGGGCTTTGGCCGTCTCACGCATTTGGGCCAGGGAATCTCCGCGCTTTTCGGCGGGCCCAGCGGAACGGGCAAGACCATGGCGGCCCAGGTGCTGGCACGCTCACTCGGCCTGGAACTCTACCGCGTGGACCTGGCGGGGGTGGTGAACAAGTACATCGGCGAAACCGAGAAGCACCTGCGAGATGTTTTCGACGCCTGTGAGCGCTCTGGCGGGCTGCTCTTCTTCGACGAGGCTGACGCCCTGTTTGGCAGCCGTATGCAGGTGAAAGACTCGCACGACCGCTTCGCAAATATCGAAATTGACTACCTGCTGCAGCGGGTGGAGCAGTTCGACGGGATTGCGATTCTGGCCACCAATCGGAAGAACGATCTGGACGCGGCCTTTCTGCGCCGGCTGCGTTTTGTCGTCGATTTTCTCAATCCAGACAAGCGGGAGCGGCGCATTTTGTGGGAGAAGTCCTTGCCTGCTTTTGCGCCCGGCGGCGAAACCATCACCGAAGACATTGACTTTGCCGCCCTGGCCGAGGAGATGGAACTGAACGGCGCGCAGATCAAGGCCATTGCTCTGGGAGCGGCGTTTCTGGCCCGCAATGAAGGCGCGCGGATCGGCATGGAACACATCGAAATTGCGGCACAGCGCGAGTATGCCAAACAGGGGCAGTTGCTGCGGGCGCCACTGGGCAAGGCGGGCGTGCTATGAATTCTGCCCCGGAAGTCGCAGAGGTGAGCCGATGAACGACATCCAGATCGATCGTCTGGTGCTGGACGTGCCGGGACTGACCGTGGCGCAGGCCGGTGAGCTTGCAGAACGTGTCGGCAAGGGACTGGGCGCGGCGTCGCTCAAACAAGGCAGTTTCGACACGCTGAACGTGGACTTGAACGAGCAGGCGGCAAGCAGGAATTTGCCGCGATTGGCGGAAGAAATTGTGGACTCGATTCTTAAGCAGATTGGATAGGTTCGGATGACTGGCCAATATCTTCGCGGCGCACTGATCGAGTTTACCGAGAGCTTTCCTATTCCTGTGCCCAACGTGATTCTGTTCCAGTACAACCCTGAAACTATGACGCACACCTGGACGCCGGCCAAAAGCGGCGGCGCCAACACGCCCGGCCAGAGCCCCAGCAACCCGCTGGCGATTACCGGTCCGCCTGAGGAGTCGTTCTCTTTTACGCTGACGATGGACGCCGATGAGACGATCGCGGACGGCAGTGCGGTAACGGCTGGGCTGGCAACGGTGAGCGGCGTCTATCCGCGCATTGCGGCGCTGGAGATGCTGCTGTTTCCTACCGCCCCGCCTGGCGGTGGCCTCATCGGATCGGTGTCGTCGGCGCTGGGACTTAGCGGCGCCCCGCCTGCGGTCACGTCGGTGCCGGCGGCGCAGTTGCCCACAGTGCTCTTTGTCTGGGGACCGGGCCGAATCGCTCCTGTACGGGTGACAGCGCTGACGATCACGGAAAAAATTTATGACGGCACGCTGCTGATTCCGACTCACGCCGAGGCGCAAATTTCTCTGAAGGTGCTCACACCGCCTGAACTGCAATATGTCGATGGGCCGCTGGGCACGCTTGCAAACGCGGCGGCAACGTATACGACCGGCCTGCGTGAGGCGCTGGCGATCGCCAACCTAGCCAATAGCGTGGAGTCGATTATCGGAATGCTGCCGGTTTAAGACCATAGGAAATTGGAGGTTGAATCAAGCGCAATGTTTGCCTCGAACAGCAGATACGCGAAGCTGACGCCCTATACCGTAAACCTGCCGGATGGTCGCATTGTGACCGCAACGCGGCTGTGGCAGTCACCGGTTAGCTTACCGCTTGCCGGCTATCACACCCGGGTTCAGGGCGACCGGCTGGACCTGCTGGCGGCGCGGTATTTGCAGGACCCGACACTGTTCTGGAAGCTGTGCGACGCGAATGACTCGCCGGTTGCGGCGGCCCTTGAGGCACGGTCCCTGATCGGTATTCCCCTGGGAGGGCAGTAAATGGGCAGCACCTTCTCAATTCTGGTGGGCGGGCAGGCGGCGACCGATCTGACGGCGGCGATCGTGGAGTTGGATGTGGAGGAGAACGTGGATATGCCGGGCGCCTTCTCGATGACCTTGCCGGTAAACGTCACCAGTTCGGGCGATTACGACCTGGTGAACGATACGCGCCTGGGTCCGCTCTCCAATGTCTGTATTACAGCCGCCGCCAGCGACGGCATTACGCAGTGTCTGATAGATGGCTATGTGCTGGCCCAGACCGCGCACCTTGACACGGGCACCGTGGCAAGCACCGTAAAGGTCTGGGGCCAGGATGCGACATGGCTGATGAACACCACCGAGCAGATCAAAGAGTGGGCAGACGTAACCGACGGAGCGGTCGCGAATACGATCTTCGGGAATTACGGGATGACACCGGATGCCGCAAATCTGAGCGACGATTCTCCGGCTCATACCTCAGACAGCAACAGTCTGATGCAACGGGCCACCGATGCGCAGTTTCTGCGGCGACTGGCTCGGCGCAACGGCAAACTGTTTCGCGTCTTCTGCACAGACACGCCGGGGCAGCGAACGGGCTCGTTCGCAAGGCCGGCGCTGGGAGGCGATCCAGCCACCGTGCTGACACTCAACGATGCGACCGCGGCGACCATCGATGCGGTCGATATCACATGGGACGTGATGCGCCCGTCGGCAACGGTGGCCATGCAAGCGCTCTTTACAAGTTCGGACCAGGACGGCGCAGGCGGCACGACCAGCGATTCCGGGTTGGACCCACTTGAGGCGCGCGGGCTGGCGGCTTTTGCCGGTACAACCGTGACGTCGGTGCTGACCGCGACCGTGGATGACGGGCAGGAACTGACCCAGCGGGCAGAGTCAGTGCTGATCGAGGCGGGGTGGTTTGTTCGCTGCAAGGGGACGGCGGATGTGAACCGATTGGGTTCGATTCTGCGGGCCGGAACGGTGACGCAACTCAATGCGGCCGGCTCGCTCCACTCGGGGAAGTATTTCGTTTGGAGCGTTCGTCACAAGATCACGGCGGAGAAGCACACGATGGATTTTGTGCTGATGCGCAATGCCGTGGGAGCAGCGCCCGGAGCTGGGTTGCTGCCAGGTGGATTGGGCTTATGAGCGACCGGCAGCTTCAGGAACTGATGGATCACATACGCAACCGCTTCTACGGGATGTACCGCGGGGTGGTGACGGATGTGGATGCGTCGACGATGCGGATCAAGGCATCGGTGCCTTCGGTGCTGCCCATGGGTGGCACGGGATGGTGCATGCCCTGCGTTCCCTATGCCGGGCCGCAGGTGGGCGTGTTGATGTTGCCGGAGGTAGGCAGCGGCGTGTGGATCGAGTTCGAGGGCGGCGATGTTTCCTATCCGGTGTGGGTGGGCATGTATTGGAACGCCGGCGACATTCCCTCGCAGGCCAGCGCGACGGTGAAAAGCATCATCACCGCCGCAGGCTCGCTGGCCATGGACAACGACGCGGGCAGCATTACGCTGACTGACGCGCAGCAGAACACGGTGGTGCTCGATTCGAGCGGAGTGACCAGCAGCTCCAGCGGCAGCAGTGTGGCAATCGGTGCCAGCGGGGTGAATGTGAACAACGGCGCATTGGAGGTGAGCTGATGCCCGCGCTGCTGACGGCTTCGAGCACCATGATGTGTCCTCACGGGGGAATGGTGATGGCCGTGCCGGGCCAGGCGCAGGTGAACGCCGGCGCGCCGGTTCTGCGCGTATCGGACCTCTGCACAGTGGCAGGATGCGCCTTCAATGTGGCAGGCGTGCCAAGCCCGTGCGTAACCGTGCAGTGGGTGCAGGGCGCCACGCGGGTGATGGCCGGCGGAGATCTTGTTCTGAATGAGGCCAGCGTGGGGCTTTGCCTTGCGGCGACCGAGGCACCGCAAGGTGCGGTGTTGATTGTAGTAACGCAACCGGCGGTGGAGGGGTTGTGAGCATGAAAGGAATCGGGCGCCAGAGCGGCGATCGGCGGGAGCCGGGGAGGATTAGATGACGCGACGGGACATACGCTATCCGTTTGCGATCGATGCCGCGTCTGGTCAGGCGGCGCAGACCGATTACGCAAGCCATGTGGAGCAGATGGTCCAACAGGTTCTGCTCACCAATCCAGGCGAGCGCGTGTGCCTGCCGACCTTCGGTGCCGGGCTGCGGCGTCTGCTTTTTGCCCCCTTGAATTCGTCTTTGGGCGCGACCACCAAGCTGGTTGTCACGCAGTCGTTGAATCAATGGCTGGGCAACCAGATCACTGTGCAGGACGTCACGGTGCAAACGCAGGCCGGCTCAACGGGCGGAGCCGTCTCCGGACCCCCGCTGCCGGATAGCGCCATCGTGATTCAGGTGACTTACGTGCTGATTGAGACACAGTCGATAGCCCAGACCCAGGTGCAGGTGATCTGAGATGACGCAACCGCTGACGGAACCGCGCAATCGCCTGGTGCTGGTGCTCGAATCGAGCACGGTGAACGGCATCGATTTTGTCGAGTTGCAGAGCGTCGATGCCACGACACTCTATGTGCACTTTCTGAATACGGTCCCGGTGCAGCCTGCCTCGCCAACTGTGGTTGCGGCAACCATCACCGGCGGCGACCGGCTCCAGGGCATCCTGGCACGGGCGGTCGACAATGCGACAGACTGGTCGGTCGATACGGACGGGCGTCCGGTGCTGGCGGTCTACGTCAATGAGGCTGGCGATTTTTCCAATTACACGCTGACTCTCACCACCGGCACGCCGAGTTCTTCGGGTCCGGCCGGCTCATTCGAGCCCTTGACCACGCTGGACCCGATGTATTCAAGCGCGACCTTCTCTTTCAAGGTTCTCTGCCCATCGGACTTCGACTGCGCTCCGCAAAGCTCCTGCTGCGAACCGGAGGAGCCGCCCCTGCCTGCGATCGACTACACGGCCAAGGATTTCCAGAGCTTCCAATTGGCGCTCAACGACTTCTCCGCGCAGCGCTATCCCTCCTGGCAGGAGCGCTCGGAAGCCGACTTCGGCGTCATGTTCATGGAAGCCCTGTGCGCACTGGCCGACGAACTGAGCTACCTGCAGGACCGGGTTGCGACCGAGGCAACGCTGCTGAACGCCACGCAGCGCCGCTCCCTGGTGAGCATGGCGCGGTTGGTCGACTATGAGCCCACGCCCTCGCTCTCGGCCAGCACCACGATTCAATGCAACGTGACGGGCAATAGCGTGCCGGCCGGCGCGCTGATCAGCGCGACCACGCCGGATGGAGTCATCGTCCCCTTCGAGATCGGGACGGGGTTGGCCGACGCCACCCAATACGTTGTCTCCCCGCTGTGGAACGACGGCATTCAACCTTACTGGTTCGACGACAGCCAGCAGTGCCTGAATTGCGGATCGACATCGATGTGGATTCTGGGCCACGGTTTCAACTTCGGCCCGCAGATTGCGGCCGGTGGAATCTCCCTGCTGATCCAGACCGACCTTCCCGGCGAGAGCATTCGCGAAGTTGTCAATCTTACCGAGGCCACTGAGATATGGGATCCGATTTACCTGACGGGTGGATCGCCAACGCCTGTGACCGCCATAACCTGGGGCGCGGCCGATGCCCTGACGCGCGATCATGACCTGACCCAGACGCATGTGGCGGGCAATCTGCTGCCAGCCACGCAGGGCCAGCGCTTCACGGAGTCATTTGCCATTGGAACCGCACCTGCCGGGTCGGCGGGGATCCCCGTCGCCATCGCGCGATATGGGCCCAACGGCACCGACGCGCAGCCGAACTGGATCTTCCGCTATCCGCTCTCGCGCTCGAATCAAGCGCCAGGCAGTCCGGTCCAGTCCAGCCTCACCTGGCTGCCCTCGGTGGCGGCCGGCGGATCCGGCGCGGACCCGGACGTTGCCGAGCCACAGCCGGAACTCATCGTCAGGCGTGTTCTTCCCGAGCCGGCTGCCTTTCAGTTTGCTACCAGCCTTCTGGATGCGACCGCGACGGAGACGGCCTATACCGTCGATCCGGCGGCGTGGCGGGTGGTTGCGACCGACGGCACGGGCGCGCCTACGCAATGGGAGTACGACGGTGACCAGGGCGATACGATTCGCTTCGGAGACGGCAACTTCGGAGCGCAGCCGGCGGACGGCGATGTGTACTCGATCATGTACAGAATCGGACTGGGGTCGGCGGGGAATCTGGCTCCCGGAGCCATTCAGAACGTTGACCCGAGCGCGGCCGCAACCATGACCAGTGTGCGCAATCCGTTTGTGGTGACCAATGGCGCTGATGCAGAGACGGCACAGCATATTCAGCGCATGGCGCCGCAGGCCTTTCGCGCCGTGCAGTACCGGGCGGTGCGGGCAGCGGACTACGAGGAGGCGGCCGAGACGCTGCCATGGGTGCTGAAGGCGGGCACGTCGTTCCGCTGGACGGGAAGCTGGCTGACGGTCTTCACCTCGGTTGATCCAACCGCCGGTGGAACCCGTGGCGTCAGCGCCACGGAGGACGAGCAGGAGCAACTGATCGACCTTTTGAACCGCAGGCGGCTTGCCGGGTATGAATCCTATGCGCCGCCGCCCACGCTGGTTTCCATCGACCTTGTCATCACCGTTTGCGTGGACACCGGCTGGCTTTTCAGCGATGTCGAAGCGGGCGTCCTGTCGCGCCTGGCGGATGCCGAGCAGCCGGACGGAACCGAGGGATTCTTCTATGCCGACAGCTTCACTTTTGGCACCCCGCTCTACCGCAGCAATCTTGAAGCGGCCATTCAGGGTGTGTCAGGGGTGAACGGCGTACTCGACGTGGAGTACCGGCAGCGCGGCGCGAGCAATGTGTTTCAGCCGCTTCCGGCGGTGCTTGAATTCGGTGCCGGAGAGATACTGCGCGTCGCCAACGACCCCAACTATCCCGAGCGCGGCACGATCCGCGTGATTGCCGAGGGCGGCCGATGAGCACAACACCCATTTGCCCCTGCGATGGAGCCAATGCGACGCCGATGACCAATCTGCCCGGACTGTCGCAGATCGCGTTTTGCGCCGGGGATTTCAATTCGTTCCGGCAGGCGCTGCTAACACCGTTACTGGCCGCTCCCGGCCAGCCGCCGCTCGAGCAGTCCCTCACCGCCTGGCAATCGGGCGTGGGCGCCGATCCCTCGGTGGTCGATCTGGCTGTGATGATGGTCGAGTGGTGGGCGTATCTGGCCGACATTCTCACTTTCTACAACGAGCGCATTGCCAATGAAGACTACCTGCGCACGGCAGCTCTGCCTGAAACTCCCGCAGAACTGATCCAACTGCTTGGCTATCGACCCCGGCCGGCGATTGGAGCAACAGGAACCCTGGCCGCGCTGGTCACACCCAGCGTGCTCCCGGGCCAGACGGTAACTTTGCCGGCGGGCTTGCAGTTCCAGAGCAAACCTGGCCCCGGTGGTGCTCCGCAGACGTTTGAACTCTCTCAGACAACACCAATCGGCGTTCCAGATCAGGTGCCTGCGCTGCCGCCGCCGAATCTGATTGCCGAGACGTTTTCCAGTTTCTTCCGGGATTCGTTGCCCATCGAGCTGCCGGGCCTGGGCATGCTGGCGCGGAAGGCGCAGACAAAGCTCTCCGCAAAAGCAGTTGCCGCGCCGCGGCTGTATATCGGTTTCGATCCTGGCGAATGGCTTTCCGGTTACTCGGTACTTTTGAAGGGCAGCGTGACGTCAGTGAGTAACGGGATGACGTTGCTGCTTGGACCACGGGACGACACAGCAACTCCCAACTTGATCACGCTTTCAGCGCCGCCCGCGGTGCAAACGGTTGCCGGCGGCGGAGTGCAAACGCAATTGCTGTTCACCGCCAATCCGGCTCCTGGAGCCATGACGGCGTCGAATGCGCGCCTGATGAAGGCCAACCAGAGCGCCGCGCTGTGGACTGTGAACGGCAGCGCGGTCGACTCGACCGGCACCGTGATCCAGATGGCCAGCGTGGTGCGGCAAATACGGCCCAACGACTGGGTGGTCTTCAATGCGCCAACGCTGGGGGCTTCGCAACTGGCGCAGGTAACCAACGTGGTAGACATTTTCGGCGATGCTTCGGCAAACGGGTCACCCAATTCCATACCCAGCACCGACAAAAGCCCGATACCTCTGCTGCATACCCAGTTGACGCTGAATCAGAGCTTGAATGCGACGCTGAGCGGCTCGATCTCCGCCGTCAGCCTGCTGTTCGGTTGGGTTGAAGTAGGAACGCTCATCGATCAACCGCCGGCAGCCTGGGATGGGGTCTCAAGCAATCTGCTGGCTGTGCAGCCGGCCCAGTTCGCACCGCGAGGCCCGGCGCCCATCCTACTCGATGACAGCGATGGAACAGGTGAGTTGGCGACAGCCACCGTGGCCGGTGACGGCAGCTTGAGTGTGAGCTGGCCGTCCACGACAGCCGTGCCGCTCTCGCCCGGTCTTCAGCCGCCCATCACCGTTTTCTACAACCTTCTCCCGGTCACATGCGGCAAGACGGTTGCCAATGAGATCATTGGCAGCGGCGACGCCACGGTGGCTGGACAAAGCTTCATGCTGTCGAAATCTCCGGTGACCTATCTGTCCACGGGATCCAGTTACGCAAGCACGGTTTCGATCACTGTGAACGGCCTGCCGTGGACTGAGGTAGCCAGCTTTTACGGCCAGGCGGCTAACGCGCAGATTTTTGTCACACGCGAGGACTCCAACCAGAACACGTGGGTGGATTTTGGAGATGGCGTAAACGGGGCGCGGCTGACCACGGGAAACAACAATGTGGTGGCTACCTACAGGATTGGCGGCGGCGCAGCCTCTCCGCCGGCGGGAAAGCTGACTGTGATCGCGCAGAGCTATCCAGGATTGCAATCGGTGGTGAATCCCGTAGCCGTCTCCGGGGGCAGCGATCCCGACCCGGCATCGTTGCTCAAGCAATATGCCCCGCGGTCGGTGTTGACCTTTGGACGCGCGGTATCGGTCTTCGATTACCAGGCGCTGGCCGCGCAGGCGCCTGGAGTGACCATGGCAGCCGCAACATGGTCGTGGGATGCAGCCAACCTGCGAGCCAGCGTGACCGTGTACGTTGCCGGAGAGCAGAACGTTGCAGCCTCCGTTCAAACCCTGCTTTCGGCAGCTGGCGATCCGAACCGGCCGGTGACCGTCCTGCCCGCTACGGAGATCGCCGTAACTTTGACCATGACGTTGATTGTGCCCGCCGGCGCGGATGCCAGCGCGATCACAGCGGCAGTGCAAACAGCGCTCTGCGATCCGACGATCGGGCTTTTCTCGCCGGCGAATATCGCCATCGGCCAGGGGCTGTTCGACAGCGTCATTGAGGCGGCGTGCCTGAATGTGACCGGAGTCGTGGCCATCCAATCCAGCCAATTCGCATTCAACGGAGCGGTGGATGCGGGGCCGTTGCATACTCCAGGCGAAGGAGCGTATTTCTCACTGGACCCAAGCGATTTCTTCCTCTCGACGGAGGTAGCCGGCAATGATTAGCGACGGATACGCAGAGTGGTACGCCGACCGGCTATGGCAACTGTTTCCGGCGATCTACCGCACGCTGGATGTGGGGCCCACGCCCGGCTCGACGGGACCGCTGCGGGAACTGGTCAATCGCATCGGGGCGCAGGCCGCGGTAGTGCGCCGCAACATTGACCGCTTGGGCGAGAACCAATCCATCGAAACCTGCGACGACTGGGTCATTCCCTACATCGGCGATCTGGTTGCGACGCGGCTGGTGAGTTGTCTGGATGCGGCCGCGCAGCGCATCGACGTGGCCAAGACCATCTACTATCGCCGGCGCGCGGGCACGGTGGGCGTGTTGGAGGAGTTGGCGGCCGACATTGCTTCCCGCGACGCCCGCGTGGTGGAGTTCTTCCGCCGCCTGGGCCGGACGCGGCACCAGTTCGATCCGCCTCTGAGCTACCAGATCGAGAATCCGCTCAACGGGCCGGAGGGTTTCACCAGCGGATCGCTGGAGGTCGCCGAAGGGCTCATCGGCGTTTACAGCAACACGCAGGCCGGCGGCTTTGCCGACCTCCGCAATCCCTATGCCGCCAGCAATACCGGCAACGCCTTCGACGAGTACTTCTACACCGCCGACTTGCGCGCTCCAGGCCAGACGGTGGGTCACTTCAACATTCACAACCTGGGCGTTTTCCTGTGGTGGCTGCAGGCATTCCCCATCTCGGCCGCAACGCCGGTCGGCAATGGTGCTTCCCCGCCGTGCTTCACCTTCGATCCGACCGGCCGGGACATTCCCCTCTTTGCGCCTTCGCAACGCGTAGCCGAGGCTGCCGCGTGGGGCGAACACTGGGTGTCACCCGACGAGTGGGAGCTGCCGGTGGCCATACGCGAAACGCTTTGGCAGACCGTGCCTGAGAATCTGTATTCAGCGAGCTTCTCGCCGCAGGCCTTTTCTGTCGGCATGCTGGCCGGCGGAAGCGGCGCGGCGCTGCCTTTGGCGCAGCTCTCCATCCATCCGGCAAAAGGCCGCTTCAGTTTTGTCGGCGGCGTTCCTGAAGGCGCTCTTGCGGTCTGCTATAACTTCGGCTTGCTGGGAGAGATTGGCGCGGGCGGATACGACAATGCGATTCTCAGCGAACTGGCGCTGCCTGCCTTGACTGCCACCATCGCGGGCGGAAACGTCGCGGATCTCAACAACGCTTTCAAGGCAGTTACCACCGACGGAACCATCGAGATCTCCGACTCGGTCACGTACGCCGGCCCCACCCAGACGCTGACGGTGCCTAACGGCGCAACCGTCGCCGTGTGCGCGCTCAGTGAGCAGCGTCCCGTCTTTCGCTGGACTGGCGCGGCGCCGCAAAGCTGGACCATCGTCGGCGAAGCGGGCACATCGGGCTCGCCTACCGTGCTGGTTCTTGAAGGCCTTCTGCTGCAGGGCGCGGACATCGTCTTGCAAGGTGCGTTCGACAGCGTTTACCTGCGCATGATGACACTCGATCCCGGCACATCTTTTGAGGCGCTGGCGTTGCCTCACGGGCAGCCGCAAACTCCGCCGCCGATGTTCGCTGCCGCGATTGACAAATTGCCGCTCAAGCCGATGATGCTTTCCATCGAAGGCACGGTCACCAATCTTGTTCTCGATCGGAGCATCACCGGGCCGATTCGCACCTCCAACGGCGGAGCCATTCAGCAGATGACGGCAACCGACAGCATCATCCAGGCGATTCCGACGCACGCAGTAGTGACGACCGGTACGCTCAAGAACCCCACCATTTTTGATGCGGCCAGCCTGGCCGCTTCGCTCAAGTATCAGTCGAATGCCTTGGCCAAGATCGCGGTATCCTCGTCCGCCGCGCTCGCAACTGAATTGGAGACCTACGCTCCCGGTTCGGCGCCGTCGAGCGCCCTGATTGCTGCGATGATCGCGGCCATTGCTCAGTTCACCCCGGCGCAGGCCGAGGCGGCCTGGCCGCTGGCGCTGGCAGACCTGGCCCTGGGCTTCGAGGAGGGGACCGTTTCACTCTCCCGATGCACGGTGATGGGGCCGACTTACACCCACAGGCTGCAGGCTTCAGAGAGCATTCTTGACAGCCTGGCGACGGTAGAGGACCCGCAAACCGGTTGCGTGCGGTTTACGGCATACGCCACGGGCAGCAATCTGCACCAGCCTTACCGCTCCGTGCAGGTTGCCGCAAAGGCCGCGCTGTTCGTGTCACGCAGCTTTGGCCAGCCGGGGTACGCACAACTGCGCAGCGACGCGGACTCCGCCATACTGGCCCCCGGCAACGGCGGCACGGGGTGCGGCCGCGCGCCAACAGACGCGATGAATGCGGGCACGATTCTGGCAGGAGCCCAGAATGGCTCCGAAATGGGTGTGTATTGCCTTGAAGATGTCGCGCTGAAACGACGCGGCCTTGCATTGAAGTTCGAAGAGTATTCCCCGATCGGGCAGTTACCGGTCTGGATCGACGTGGACTAGAACGAGCGACAGATTGAAGGAGTTTTATCGTGGGAAGCGATCGCGCACGCATCAGTTTCGATCCAACGCGCGACTACCGCTCGGTGGTCGCACAACAGGGCCGGGTCACACTCGAGGCCGACATCAACGAGCAGGCCATGATCGCCAGCGAGGCGCTGCGGTTGGAGACGATCGACTTCATCGGTCCGGCAGGCACGCCGGACAATGGCTACCAGGTGTCGGTCGACGGCAGCGGCAACGTCTCGGTAGGGCCGGGCACCATGTACGTTGGCGGCTGGCGTATGGAACTCGCCGGGTCAGTCAACCTGGCGAGCCAGCCGGAGTGGCTCGACATGCCTGCTCCAAGCCAGACGGCCCAGAGCGGAAACGATCTGGTGGCGCTGCTGGTGACCGAGCAGAGCATTTCGGCTACCGAGGACCAGGCCCTGCAGGAGGTCGCGCTGGGCGGCCCCGACACGGCGGCTCGCACGCGGCTCATGCAGCACTTTGTTGAGATACCCACTTCTGAATCGCAGTGTGGCGCGGCTGAGAAGGACTTGAACGAGACGCTGGAGAAAATGGGTCTGATTCTGAACTCGAAGACCCTGGAGCTTGATTTCATCGCCACGCTTGAGGTCGGCTTCTTCCCCCCTACGCAACCCGCCGATCCCTGCTGCCCACCGGCTCAGGGCGGCTATCTGGGCGCGGACAACCAACTGGTCCAGGTGACAGTTTCCAGTTTTACGTCTCCCTCGGGCAACCTGTTGTGGGGATGGAACAACGCCTCGTTTCTTTATCGGGCCACGGTGGTAGGCCCGCAGGTTCTCCAATTGAGCCAGGCGCCCGTCGATGCCGCCCATACTCCACAGCCGGGGCAGGTGATCGAGGTGTTGCGAACTACAACAGTGCTGGGCGATTCGGCGGACGACAACTATGTTGCCGCACCGCAGGGCCTCATTGTCACCTTGGGAACAGGCACCGTTTATGACCCCACGACCCAGCAGTTGACTGTACCTCCGGGCACAACTCTGCCAACGGACCCGAATACCCTGTTTGTGCGCTTATGGCAGGCGCAGGTTCCGTTTACCTCAGGCCAGCAGGTGCAACTCGACAACGTTTCCGGGCTGGCCGTCACGGTCAAGATCAAGGCATTGCCCACGGGTTCGCTGCTGGCGCGGCCATTTTGGTGCTTCGCCGTGCGGCCCAATACGCCGCAGCAGGTCTATCCCCAGCGTTATCTTGAGGGGCCGCAGCCCGCTGACGGACCGCGCCAATGGCTTTGCGCGCTGGCCGTTTTGACTCCAGGCGCTGCCGCCGGTCCGGTCACTCCCGATTGCCGCCTCACCTTCCTGCCCTTGACCAAACTGGATGCGTGCACATGCTGCAATCTGGTTCTTGACGTCTCGGAAGATTGGCTCGGAACCCTCAACACCGCTCTGGCCAGCGATGCGATCGCGCTGAGCATCTGCTTCCAGCCGGGAGAATTCCAGGTAACCGGCAAGATCGCAATCTCAAAGAAGATTGTGAAGATCACCGGTGCCGGCGCGGGCACGGCGATCATTGGCAAGTCACTAGAGGCGGTGCTGGAGTTTGACAATTGTCCCAGCGTCAGCTTGTCCGATATCTGCGTAGAGGCCGGCACGGCGGGCTACTCGGCGGCCAATGCGACCAAGAATCTACAAGGCGCAGTGACCTTTCGCAACTGTGCTTATGTGGATATCGAGCGGGTTTGGCTGGCCTGCGCCGATGCTGATTTGCGCTCAGCATCCTGCCTCTACGTTTACAACACGCGGCCCACTGCGGATGCCGCGCAGCAACCATTCAACGTCCGCGTGCTGAACAGCGAGTTCAAGGTGGGAAGTTGTCAGGCCGGCATTCTGCTGGTCAATGCGGATCGTGCCCAGGTGGAAGGAAATCTGGTGGTCACTCCCATGCAATCGCGCAACATCAACCCGACCAACCTCTCCTCCCACCCCGAGGTCGAGTTCCGTTTGGAGAAACAACTGGTTCATGAACTGACCCTGGTCGACACCGCGCCGCCCACCACCAAGAAGGCGAAGGAGCGCCTGCGCAAGAAGCAAGCAGCTGGGAAAGCGACGCCGGCCGAGGCCACGCACGCACCAGGCGCCGATGCGACGGCCCCCGCGAAAAATGCAGATCCTTCTCCGGCCGGCGCGGCTGCGCCTTCCCCGGTGAACACGGTGTCAAAAACTCTGCCCCACATCAACCTGGGAGCTGTCGGCCGCGCACACGTGACCGCGACCTTTGGAACGGTGAAGCTCCAGTTTGTGAGCAGCGAAAAGCTGACCAACGCCTGGACCGACGCATTGAGCAAGGCGGGACTCAGCGCAACTTCCGGCATGGGTGCGGTGCACCTGGCAGTCAAGAATATCGCGGCCGCCGTGGTGAAGAATTCCCAATCGGTTGCCCCCGCCTTCCGCAACTATCTGGCCACCCTGCTGCCGCAGCTCTATTCAACTTCCTCGCAGGGTATCGTCGTCGCCGGAGACGTTGCCAGCGACATCCGGATTCTCAACAACACGATCGAAGGCACGGCGCAGGGAATTCATGTCGGGTTGAGCGACATGAAAGCCACGCCGCTCGTGTCGCATCTACAGGCCGATCAAGTGCAAGTCTGCGGTAACACGGTGGCCATTCGCATGACGCCCGAGACGACCGGCGACCGCCATGGAATCTTTCTTGGCGGCGTGACCAGCGCCATTGTCAACGACAACAATCTGGAACTGACGCGCACCGAAGATGCGGGCCAGGACATTTATGCCATCAAGGTTACGGGCGCTCTTGGTCCCAGGGTGCTTGTGGAGCGCAACTACATGAAAGGCTTCAGTCTGGGGATTTTCGCACAGCCCAGCTCCGCGTCCACGTCACAAGGCGCGCTGTGGAAGGCTGCCGATAACTGGTCGAATGCAAGCAATTCCATCCCCGGGTTTATCAGCACCGACAATGTAAGTTGAAGGGCAGAAAGGGACCGGTGAAAATCTCTTGACCCGCCGATTAGGAATGGGGTACAGTCTCGGTAACGCTCTCACCTCCGGAGAGGATAGCGCTAATGGCGTTAGAGGGTTCGATACCCGTTGGAGCTTAATGGAAGGGGGCTGCTTGCAGCTCCTTTTTCCTTTTTCCCCGCTTTCCCCACAGCCTCACATCGATACGCGGCATAAGCATAGCTGAATTGCGCAAGGCGGATCGGTTCTGTTTCACCGCGATCTGCGCTCCGACTACGCAGTGGGAGAGAAGGAACATGAACGTCTATCTTCCGATTCAGGCACGGTGAACCAGGAGGCGACTGGCATGCAACGTGTAACCCGGCAAGCAAAGGCAACAACTCCGACTCACGCGGTGCGCGAGATGAATCGCGCGCACGCCAGCCTGTCAAACGAACTCCCCGCAGGATCCTATTGGGGCAATCAGGCGGCTCTGCGGCGGCTCTCGCGCACGACGCCGCATTTGCAGTGCCGGCTTGAGATTGGCGCCGCCAACGATCCGCTGGAAGCTGAAGCGGATCGCGTCGCAGACCAGGTGATGCGCATGCCGGATCCGGCCCTGTCGAATACAGGCGCGTCCGGGATTGTGCGTCGCAAATGCGCTGCGTGCGAGGAAGAAGATGCCGCTGCGGTCCAGACCAAAAGTGCTGGCGGAGTGAACAGCGCCCCGGCCGGCGGCAAGAGCGGCGGAACTATGCCTTCGCGGGATTTCGGCAAATCGGTCAGCGGCGCAGGCCATCCGATGTCCGCTCGTGTTCGCGATTCAATGGAGCCCCGCTTTGGGCATGACTTCAGCGCCGTGCGCATCCATACGGCGGTTACCGAGGCGGACGATCCGGCACGCATAGGAGCGCTCGCCTATACCATCGGCAATGACGTGGTCTTCTCGCAAAATCAATACGATCCCCACTCCGCGACTGGACAGCAGTTGCTGGCGCACGAACTGGCGCACGTCGTGCAGCAGGGAGCCGCGCCCGATCTATCCGCCGGACCGTCTCCGCAATTGACCGCGGCTGGAAAACAGGGCCCGCAATTCGGTCTCTTCAGCGCCGCGAAGTGTGCCTACTACACGTGGAAGATGGGAGACATATTTACAGCCTGCCGTGCCGAGTACAACAAGAATTGCGGCGGAGACATGTTGAGCGAAGGATGTCTCAAGTATATGGATTCGTTGGGCGCTGGTTTTCCCTCGGACGCAATTTACAACTGCGCCCGCAGGAAAGATCCGGGTACATTCAAGAGTTGGCTCGAAAGCTGCGCCAAGACCGCAACCGGAAGTTACGGCAATTCCAAGTGGACAAGCAACGATACTCCTCCGGCCGACAATTCAGCTACCGCGAGCAATGCGGGCCCCGCCGATAATGCGACACCTGGGGCGGCTGGTCCGGCTCAGGATGCGGGTGCGGGAGGATCGCAAGACAGTCCTTCCACCGCGGTGAGCTGAAAACAAGATGCGGGGAAACTCCCGGAGCGGTTAACTCTCCCGTAATTTGGCTCAAGACGCAATTCGCATGGGAATGCCCTTGGACATGCGCGATACCTGCCGCAAGATTCATCGGCAGAGTTTCGGACTACTTTCCCGGCATAGCCAACGTCGCGTTCCATCCAGGTTAAGATCCCAAGAAAGGTTATGCTGGCCGATACAAAAGTTCACTTTTGTTCGCCTATTTCTTTGATGTTATAGATTTGGAATTCGCGAATGGCTGCGGCATCGGTGCTGGAGAGAATGTTGAGGCGGACGCGGCTGGCAGTGACGGGCGGGAAGATATCGATCTTCTTATGGCCTATGGCTTGAGCGGCGGCGACTGTCTTCCAGGCTGTTCCAGTCCAGACATCGATGGAGTATTTCTGGATGCACTGTCCGGCGTTGAGCCACTCCATGGTGACTGACCGGTTGAAAGTGACAGGCTTCGAGAAGCCGACCTCAAGCGTGGAGTGATGAGAACCTACGGGCGCGCTCCAGAAAGTGTCCGGGTCGCCGTCAAGCGCGGCAGAGACTTCAACCGATGCTGGCGCGTGTGCAAGAGCAAGGTTGTGTGCATAACGATCTCGAAGAGCTTTGCCCAATTCTTTCAGGCGGGCGACATCACTCTCCGGCAAGAGTCCGCGGCGATCCGGAGCAAGGCCGAGCATCCACTGCGCGCCGCGCCCAACGGTTTCGTCGTAGGTGCTGAGCAGTTCGTTGAGGCTCTTGAGCGAAGCTTCATCGTTGGGATGCCAGAACCAATGGTAGGCACGCAGCGGAGTGTCGGCCTCAACAGGACGCCAGCGCAGGTAACCGTGACGATCAATGACGTTCCAATTTTCGTAAGGAACGCGCCCGCTCTCGTTACCCACCCAGCGCGCGTCACCATACTCGAAGAGCCCGGTGTCGGCGAAGACGATGGTGTTGGGCTGATAAGTGCGTAGAGTTTCAATGATCTTTGTAAAGTTATAGACGTGGCCGGCGCTGCCCGCGCCATCAAGCCAGAATTCGACCAGATCACCGTAGTTCGATGCCAGCTCGGAGAGTTCTGACTGATAGTAGTCATCATAGGCGGCGGAGTCTTTGTATTTGGGTTCGTGACGGTCCCAGGGAGAAAGATAGACTCCGAATCTGAGGCCGTATTTGCGTGCGGCGCGTGCTACATCGCCGACCACATCGCCCTTGCCGCCCTTCCAGGGGCTCGACTTCACGCTGTAATCGGTTTGCGCGGTGGGCCAGAGGCAGAACCCATCATGATGCTTGGCGACGAGTACAACATATTTCGCGCCGGAGTCGCGAATGGCCTTCATCCACTGGTCAGGATCAAACTGTGACGGGTTGAAGACGGCAGGATCGGCCGTGCCGTCGCCCCATTCGCGGTCGAGGAATGTATTGGTGGAGAAATGGATGATGACGCCAAACTCAAGATCCTGCCAATCGAGCTGCTGTGGGGCAGGTTTGACATCAGAGAAGCTTTGAGCTGGCAGAGGAGGCGCCCAAAGCAAAAAGGCGAGCGCTGTTCCCACAAATAGAATTCGGAAAGTCTTCATTGATGGATCTCCAGTGAAAACCGGCGTCGTGTGCAAGTTCACTGAGGTTAGAGTGTCGCTTCGGTTGACGGAACGGAGCGGGCGGTGCGATGGCGTGCGTTCCACAAGGCGCCCGCGGGAGGGTCGGCGGGAGCGTGAAGAATCACAATGCCGGGATAGCGCTCGCGCAAGCTGGTTTCAAGGGATTGGCGGACTGGGAGAACGTGTTCCAGGATACTGCCGGCGATGGCCACGGCAGGTAGCTCGAACGGCTGAGCGGGGTTTCCAATCGGAGATTCAGAATGGTCAGACTCCAACCTGCGAATGCGTTCAATGACTAGGCTGGCCAGATAGGCCAATTCAGCCCCGCCCTGTTCGAGCACTTCCTGAGCGACTGGGTCGCCCTGCTCCGCGCAGGAAACGACCAGCGGCGCCAGCTTTGAGAAGTCGGGGGCGGGGTTGGCGTTGGCGAATTCGATCAGTTCTCCGATCGATGCCAGATTCCAGTGAGCCTGGACAACATCCAGCAAGCGTGTTTGGCGCTGTTGATCGATAGCCAGGAAGCCACGGCGCAGTCCTTCAAGGCCGAGGAAGTGTCCGGACCCCTGATCGGCCATTGCGGGCCCCCAGCCACCTGCGGTCACAATGTGTCCGGTGGCGGCGCGTCCGGCGACATTGGAACCGGTGCCGGCCAAAACCAGCACGCCGCGCTTGCCAGAGAAAGCAGCGTCGAGAGCGATCTCGACATCACCAATCAGGATCAGCTCTCCGCCCACGCGGCGGGCAAAGGCCTGCCGCAGCCAATCCACGACCAGCGGAACGGTTTCACCGGCGGTACCGATGCAACAGCGGGTAATGGCCTGCATGGAGATGCCGGTGGCGGCGGTAAGCTGGCGCAGCGCGTCTTCCAGGTTGGCTTCAGTGGTCTCCTCACCAGCTTTCATGCGTTTGATGGTGCCGGTCCTGACTCTGGCCAGTTCCTGGGTTTCATCGCCCAGGACAAACTCGGTCTTGGTGCCTCCGGCGTCTACGCCGAGAAAATACCGCATGTTTTTCAGCCTTCCTATCGGTTTGCGGTTCAAGGTCAGTGCCGGTGGGGCAGGAACGTCCAGATTGCGGGGTCCTCTTCGCCCAGCACCCAGGAACAGAAACCCTGCAGGCCATTTCTCTGAACAAGGTCGTAGCGGTCCTTGAAGGTGCGCTGGTCAGTGAAAAAGATCCATTCGCGCATTTGATCGCGATAGAAGTAGAAGTAAGCGCTGTGGTCTTCAGCGTCCCACTGGATCTTGCCGTTGTAGGCTTCAGCGAGTTGCAGGGCATTCGGTGTGCCAATGTAATCGGCAGTGGGATTCGGCTTCTCGCCGCTGGATTCGCTCTCTTTGGTGGGAGCGCCGGTGTACCAGTGGTAGCCGTAGAGAGGAATACCGAGAGAAAGCTTTTCTTTGGGAACGACTTTGAGTGCGTAGTTGAGATTCTCAACAGTCCAGTCCCAGCCGGCGACGGGTCCGGGCATGGTCCAGCGGGTGTGCTGATCGTAGGTCATCAGGCAGACCAGGTCGACGTATTTAGCAAGCGCGGCGATATCGTAGGCGCCGCGCCAGTCAGTGTAGATCCACTTGGCGAAGCCGCCTGCGCCAGGGTAACCGGGAGCATTAGGCACCGTGGCGATGGTTAATTGCAGACCGGCTTTGTGCATCGCCTCCGCTGAAGTTTTCGTCATATCGGTCAATAGATCGCGATCGGTCCAGTCCACGTTCTCTAGGTCGAACTGAAAGCCGGTGTAGCCGTGGAGCTTGGACTCACGGATCATCGCATCGTTCAAGCGAACCTGGGCGACTGGATTGGTAGCCAGCGCGTGAAAGCCCTTCTTGTTGAAAAGAGCAACGATCGGCATGACAGGCAGCTTTTCATCCTGAGCCCGTTTGAGCACGGTGGGATCGGGAGCGCCGGTTACCAGGCCGTTCTCGTCCACCTGATACCAGGTGGGTACCAGCAGATCAATCTGGGAGGAATGCGCCAGAAAGGAGCGGATGGAATCTGGACCATTGGTCAGGTAAAAGAGCGCCACCGGCTGCGCCTGCAGGCAGGGGATTGCCGCGAGAACCAACATAACCGAAAAGAGGAAGCGCTTCATTCTTCTCCAACTGGAAAACTTGCCCGTGCGGGCCGCGCGATTGTTCAAGCGGTTGCTTTGCCTTCGAAATGGGCTTCAATCTCTTCAAGAGTCTTACCTTTGGTCTCCGGCAGGAAGAAGGCTACAACAAGGAAGTAGATCACGGTGAAGCTGGAGAACAGGAAGAACATGGAGGAATAGCCGTATTTGCTGACGAAAGGCAGAAAGATGCCGGCCAGCGTGGTCGAAACCAGCTGATTGATGACTAGGGCAATGCTCATGCCGTTGGAGCGGATACGGGTAGGCATCAACTCCGACAGGGCGAGCCACACGCATACACCGGGACCGAACGCATAGAAGGCCATGAACACGTACAGTCCAAAGGCGACCAGCCAACCGTGGCGAGCATCCGGCACGCGCCCGATGAGGGCTTTCTGGATCTTGAGTGGCGCGGACCGCGCGGCCTCAAGATTGGCGAATGGATTCTTGAACAGAGCCTCGACCTTGTTGGCGGGAACGCAGCTTGCGCGTGTAATTTGAATGGGAACGGCGGCCGGATCATCGGAGCGCACAAAGCTGGTGGCTGCCGTGAAATCCCCGTAGGAATAAATGATGGCCAGGGAAGCGCGATTGTTATCAATTAGCTTGCCCGCAGATCCTCGCGCGGCCAGCAGCTTGCTCGCCTCCGCTTGATCGAAGCGCAATGTTAGTTCCTGATTGGAGCCGACCATGGTTTGAACCAGGTCGCCAGAATCAAGGCTCACCTTTTCAGTTCGCAGGAACAGGATGCCCACGCCGACCAGGGAAACGATGATTCCACTGGTGCCCAGAATGAACAGGAACCTGCGCCCTACGCGATCTACCAGGACCATCCCCACCATGGTCATGAGAAAGTTCACGGCCGTGAAAACCACATAGCCCCAGTGCGCATGAAGATCGGAGAGCCCACTCTGCAAGAGAATGCTGGCGTTATAGCCGATGATCGAATTGATGCCGGTTGCTGTGTTGCAGGAGAGGATGGCACAAGCAAGCAGGAATGGAATCACATACTTCCGGCGCAGAAGGGAATCCTGAAACTTTTTCCCGGTTGAGAGCTTTGCCTTGGCAGTTCGCGCCGTCTCTTCCATCTCCTGCAACTCGAAGGAGGCTTGTTCCGGAGAGCGGGAACGAAGCAGGGCGGCATAAGCCAACTCCTTTTTGCCACGCCGGAAAAGCCAGCGTGGGGACTCTGATACCAGCAGGCTTCCCAGCACAAACAGCACGCCCGGAGGGAGCGATACCCAGAAGATGCGCCGCCAGGCCTGGTCCTTGAAGGCAAATAAAGTGGCGGCATCGGCGGTTCCGGCCACTGCCTGGACGCGATAGCTGTAATAGATTCCGACGATTGCTGCCACAACGATGCCAAGCGTAAGCAGCCACTGGAAGATGCCGGTTCCTTTGCCCCGGTTCGATGCCACCAGGCACTCGGCCAGGTACAGTGGAACCACCACGCCAATGAGTCCACCGCTGATGCCTTGCAGGAGACGGCCGAAGAACAAAGGCCCATATCCGTGCGAGAGCGCAATTACCGGGATACTGAGGACGAACGTGACGCCGCTGAGGATCATCAGCGGCTTGCGACCCATCCAGTCGGCAAGTATGCCCGCAAACAAGGTGGAAAAGACGCTGCCTAACAGGACAGCCGCCACGATGACGGAGAGTTCCGCTGCCGTCAGGCGCGATGTTGCTTCCAGGTAGGGCAGCGCGCCGCCGATAATGCCCACGTCGATGCCGTACAGCAAGCCGCCTAAACCGGCAACCAGCAGGAGAAAGAGACTATAGCGGTGTTTGGCCGAGGAATTACTGGACAGGGGTGGCGGATAGGTGGGTGTCATGGATGTTGCAGCCTACTTTCTCGCATTCTATGCCCAGCTTTCGACAATCTGCAGGCTGCCATGACCTTTCTCATACAGCAAGCACCTGGACACCGTTGGCTTTGAAGCCGGCGAGCGCGTCGGGCGCGATCCCGGAATCGGTAATCAGGATGTCAATGTCGGTTACGGCGCAGATCAGAGCCGGACTTACCATGGCAATCTTGCTTGAATCGGCCACCACGATGACCTGCTTGGCCTGCCGGGCCATAGAACGGAACACGGCAGCCTCGTCCGGCTCAATGGTCGTGGCGCCACGCAGCATGTCCACACCGCACGCGCCAATGAAGGCTTTGTCGAGGAACACTCCGTTCAAAGTCTCCATTGCTGCTGGACCAGTGAGCGAGAACGCGCCTGCCCAGCGCATGGTTCCTCCGGTAAGTGTCACGTTCAAGGCAGCTTGATTGCTCAATTCCATGCCAATGTTTACAGCGTTCGTGATGATATGAATGCCACTACGATGCCGGATGCATCGCGCCACCTGGGTGGTTGTAGTCCCAGCCGTGAAACCCACGGTTTCATGCTCGCGGATCAACTCCGCCGCGGCCAGTCCGATGCGGCGCTTTTCTTCGGTAAAGCGTCCTTCCCGCTCCTGGAAAGAGGAGTCGAATCGGAATGGCTCGTATTGCGTCTGTCCGGCCAGTTTGGCGCCTCCATGAGTACGGTGCACCAGGCCATGCTGCTCGAGCCGTGTAAGGTCGCGACGAACGCTGGCCGCGGATGCGCCAAGAAGTACCGCCAACTGATCAACTGAGGTGTTGCCTTGTCGCAACAGCACCTGCAGAATTCTCTTCGCTCGTTGATCTGTTTTTGTGGACATTGAAATGTGGAATCAGGATCGTAGGTTCTTACGCATTTTACATTGGGACAGCGCCAATCGGCCTTTCTGTCAGGATGCGCATGCCGAGCCGCGGCTTAGCCGAGCCGCGCGGTAACTCGCTCCTCGGCCAATCGATCAAGCGCGCGTACCATTGCGCGCACGCTCTCTTCCCGCACAAGAAATCGCCTGTATTCGCGATCCCGGATGTCCCCCATCGCCATCCCTTCCTTGCGGAACCGAACCGGGCTGCGGACGGCGGTCCTGGCGCTGGAGTGAAACTCGCTGGCGCCCGTAGTCTCGGCAATGGTCGCGATGGTGTTAGCTGAGATGCCACCGCCGGCCATGATGGCGATGCTCCCATTGGCGGTCTCAACCATGCGGGCGATCTCGCGCACACCGCGCGTCGCATTGGGCGCGCCGCCAGAAGTGAGAATGCGGCTGGCACCGGTGGCAAGCACATCAGACAGCGCCGTGGGCAGATCCGGCGTCATGTCGATAGCGCGGTGAAATGTCACCGGCAACGGCCGAGCTAACTCCACCAGGTGGCGCGTGCGGCCCACATCTACGCGACCCTGTTCGTCCAACAGGCCTAGGACGATGCCATCCGCGCCCAGTTGCCGCGCATGCTTGATCTCTTCCTGCATGACCTCGAACTCAAGTTCGGTGTAACAAAAATCGCCGCCACGAGGGCGAATCATCACGAATACGTCAATTGCAATCCGGCGGCGGACCGAAGCGATCAGCCCTGCGCCAGGAGTAATGCCTCCCTCCAGCAAGTCGGTGCAGAGTTCAATGCGCTGGGCGCCCCCGCGCTCCGCCGCGATCGCCGACTCCACAGAATCGACACAAATCTCAAGGTTCATACTGTCCGCGTCCCATTCCCATAAAAGCCGAATCCCCCGATGAACAGCATTTCCTCAGCCGAGGAACCCGGAGGCTGGGAAAATACCCGCGCGAAATCGGCTGCCGCGACAACATGTCGCAGCAGCCCCTTCGCTAAAACGTGTACTTCGCGGAGAACTGCAGGTGGCGCTCGCTCGAACGAGTACCCTGGAGAGAAACGTTGCCATAGGTGCTATCGGTGATGCCGGTATCCGGGTTGCCGTAACTGACAATGTTGAATGCGTTGAAGGCGTCGAAGCGGAAGCCCACCGTGTGCTCCCTGTAGACGTGGAAGTCTTTGAATGCCGCCATGTCCATGTTGAAGTAGCCGGGGCCGCGCACAGCGCCGTTGTGAGAGGTGCCGAAGACGTTGTTGGCGGGCACGCCGAAGGCGCAGGAGCCGTTGTCCACTCCCGCGGTGAGGCAGGGAACTGCCGAGGGATCGGTGCCGAACCAGTTTTCGTTGGTACGCCCGACGACCTTCAGCTTGCGGTACTGGTTGACGCGATTGCTCCCATAGCTGTTGGAATTGCTCGATCCGCCGGTAATGACCTCCGGGAATCCGGAGTAGGCGACGGCAGCGGTAGAGAGCTTCCAGCCGCCGATGACTTCATCCAACACCCGGCTGCTCGAGGAGAAGTATTCTTTGCCGCGCCCAAACGGAAGTGCGTAGACTGCAGTGGCGGAGAGGTTGTGCTTGATGTCATAACCGGCCGGGCCGTCGTCGGCGCCACTGTTGTAGTAATTCTCAAATGCGCCGCTGAAGCCATTGACGTTCAATGAGTAATTGCCCAGGCTGTTGGTCATGGCCTTGCCGTAGGTGTAGTTGACCGTGTATTCGAGGCCATGACTCAGGCGCTGGCGGAGCACCGCCTGCAGCGCGTTGTAGTTCATCATGGCGCGCGACTCGGTAATCAGCAGACCACCGTTGCCGCCGACGCCGAGCGCGGAGTCGATCCCATCCACGCCAATGTACTGGCTGTTGTAGAACGGGGCCGAGGCCTGATCATTATTCACGGTCAACTGGTTGACGTTGCCGTAGTCCTCAATGTGCTGGCCCGTCTCTCCAACATAGCCGGCCTGCAGAGAAGCCGTGCGGGTGAGCGCGTATTCCAAGGTCAGGTTGAACTCCTGCACGTACGCGGGCTGAATGTTCTGCGGATAGGCGGTGTAGCCATTGTTGGAACTACTGTACTGAACGGAGGTGTCGGAGGCGGTAAAGCCCTCCTCGGCGGTGTTGGGTGTGGGCACTGACTCGGTCGTAGGGGAGCTCACCGAGAAGCCGGCCGCCTGCAGGAAGGGCGCAATGGCCGTCAGGCGCTGATTGAACGAGTTACCTTCAAAAAAGCTGGTGGCGCCGTAGCCGCCGCGAACAACAAAGCGGTCGTTCAGTTGATAGGCAAACCCGATGTGCGGCATCCATTGCCGGTAGTTCGGCTGGTAGCAGGCCAGGTTACTGCAGATTCCCGATCCTGGCAACGCGCCCACGGGAAGGTGGCCGGCATAGTCAATCTGCCCCGTTGTCAGGTCGATGTTTCCGGTCCTGTTCTGCTCTTCGATCCAGGGCTCGTCGAACTCGTAACGGATGCCGAAGACCAACGTCAGGTTGGGGAGCACCTTGAAGTTATCCTGCGCAAAGCCGGCAGTCCGCCATTGGCGCTGTCCAACGTTGACACTGGCCAGAGTTACGCCTCCCGACTGTACGCGGTCCAGCACAAAATCCGCCGGGCCGTATCCGCCGGAACCGTTGCCATTCGAGGTAAAGTTGCCGGAGTAGTTCAGCGATCCAAGATAGCCGTCGTTGTTGCCGGTGGGGTAGTTGTTCTGGTAGCGGCGGGCTTGGATGCCCATGCTGAGATAGTGCTTTCCGCGCTGCCAGGTCAGGTTGTCGGTGTAGCTGTAGGTGTTGTCAATCACGCCGCCATTGTAAGCCGTCGTGCCCACATCACTGATGTTGGCGTTGAAGCCCTGGTTGGTAAAGCCGTTAAACCTCTGGTTGGGGAAATCGATGCCGACCTTGGCGTTACCCGCCGTTCCAAAAGCGCCGGTCAGGTCCACTGGGAAGCCCTGATTCCAATCTGTCCGCGTAAAACCGGCCCGCGCCGAATTGACCATCCTCGGCGAGAAAGTGTGCACCCAGTTGACGCCCGTGATCCAGGTGGGATAGAGATTGACGCCCGGAAAGGTGATGGCCAGAACCGGGATCGACCCGTCGTAGGCGTGGGAGATGGAATAGAATCCCGTGATCTTGTCGTTTGCACGGGGATCGTATTCGATTTTTGCGTCGCCCTGGTTGTTGCCTTTGTAGCTAGGATTTGGGGCCTCGTAGTTGTTGCCCGCGATTCCATCGGTCGGAGTCACGCACTTGCCGTTGCTGGGAGTGACAGGATTGTCGCCGCCGCAATCGGGGTAGAATTGCGGATTGGCAAAGAGGAACTTGGCGACCGGATTGATGATTGGGACGCCCATGTTGCCCTCATAAGCAGCGAAGCCGTTCAGCGGGTCGTAGAGCTGGATAGGATGGTCGCCGGTGAGCAGCACCGAGAAATCGCCGTTGCGCATGGAGTCCGTAATCACGCTTGCTGTGTTCAGCCCGCCCACATGCCAGCGCGATCCCAGGTAATCGCCAAAGAAGAACAATTTGTTGTGCAGGATGGGCCCGCCCACGGTGCCGCCGAACTGGGCAAATGAATAGGGGCTGGTTGGAAGGCCTTGATAGCCATGCGCATATGAGTTTGCGTCGAATCTGTAATCCTGCACGTAGCCGTAGGCCGAGCCGTGGAACTGGTTGGTTCCGCTCTTCAACACGCTCACCACGCCGGCGCCATTCACGTTGCCGTAGTCAGTCGGAGAATCTGCCGTAAGAACCTGCACCTGTTCGAGCGCCGCAGGAGCGGGGCTATAGGAAATCAGGTTGTTGTACGTCTCATTCATGTCAATGCCGTCCAGGGTGTAGTTGTTCGCCTGGGCGCGATTGCCATTGAAGTTGGGCGTGTCGGAGTTATACGTGCTGCGTTCGAAGCTTGTCGGGCCGGAGGCTCCGTAGGTACTGACCGCACCCGGCAGATACAGGGTCAGGGCGGAAAAATCCAGGCCGTTGAGCGGGAAATTATCAATGGTGTTGGCGGTGAAGGTGCTTGATATCGTGAGATTTTCAGTGTTCAGAATGGGCGACGCAGCCGAGACGTTTACGCTGGTCGAAGTGCTTCCCACCATCAACTTGACGTTGAATGTCGCGGTCTGCAGGACTTCCAATGTGAACGGCGGCAGCGTCTCGGTATTGAATCCGCTGGCCTCTACGCTTACCTGATAATGGCCGATCGGAAGGAACTCTATACGGTAGAGGCCTACCGAATTGGTCGTCGCAGGCGTATCGACGCCTGTATCGAGGTTATGGGCCACCACGTGAGCGCCAGCAACAACCGCGCCACTGGGATCCGTCACTTCCCCTGTGATCGAACCGGTTACGGTCTGGCCAAGGGCAAAGGAGATGCACAACAGCATGGTGAGGGCACATCCACATACGAGCCGCAGCAATTTCGTTTTCATTTGGGCCTCAACTTTGTTTGTCGCGTCTGATCCGTCCGTTGTCGTCATAGTGCTGCTTGGGTCGACCTCATGCTGGGCAGAGTCTGACCCGTGGAATTACTGAGTGAGCAAAACATTAGCTTCGTTTTGATCAAATAGTCAAGAAAAATCGTCAAATGGCAAAAATCTGGCAAATTTTAACCTATAATGGCGAAGAAAAGGCGATCGTAAGCAAAATTTGGTGAGGACAAAAATCCAGACCGCCGGGCGGGCATCTCAGCAACAATCCCCGCTTGGGGTTCTTAGCGACCCGGCTATGCCTCTCACGGCAGATTCGGGATTGGTTCGCCCTGCATCGGCGACATTGCCCCAATATCGTCGAACAGGGGCTCGACGTTGGGGTTCCATTTTAGATTGAATAGAAGCTATGTATAAGACAGAGAATGGCTTATGTGACTGAAGCAAGCGATTCAAAAGGGCAAGAATCTACTTCGCACACCATAAAAGAGTATGCGCCAGATTGAAACCCAACGTGTCTCGTGTCCTGACGCACCGATCAGATCCAGCAAAACAAGCTTGCAACCAACTAAACAGATTGAAGCAGGCCTCGATCTTCCGAACAGCAATGGAATGGATTGTCGCCAGAGGATCGAGGCTCTTTACGGCAGCGAAGCGCGCATAGCAATCGCTACTCTGCATCTTTTACGCAACGGAAGCCCACTGCGCCGGAGCGGTCATAACTGGGTGCCATCAGAAGCAGCTTGCCGTGCTGATCATTCTTGTAGGCCTGCGGAAAATACCAGATGGAGCCCTGCGGCTGGTAGTGACTTCCTCCGCGCAAAATGGCGGCTCGGGTATGCTCGTCGATGTACTCATCCGTCCACTGCCAGACATTCCCTACCATGTCCATCACGCCAAACGGGCTCACTCCTTTCGGATGCGCGTCGACTTCGCTAGCGGGAAGCATCACGCGCCCCTTATCTGGAGTCGGCCCCGGCATGTCTTTCGGGTCGTTCTCCCAAGGACACGGGAACAGACCTCCGCTGGGCGCAGGCGCGAGCCAATCGCAATTACCCCACGGGAATCTCCGGCCATCCTTGCCCTGTGCTGCGTATTGCCACTCCCATTCGTGGGGAAGCCGCTTGCCGGCCCACTTTGCATACTCGCGGGCGTCCTCAAGCGAGACCCAGGTAACGGGCTTGTTGGCCCAGCCGTCAGGGTATCTGCCGTCCTTCCAGTCTTTAAGGAAGTTGAGGTCGTCCTTCGGATGGTAGTGTGACGCATCGAGGAATTTTTTGAACTCGGCATTCGTCACCGGATACTTGTCGATGTAGAACGGCTTGATGCTTACCACGTGCTCATGGAAACGCCGAGGACTATCTTCCCACGGGTACTGCACATCGACACCAATATCATCGGAGCCCTCAATCTCGATTCCTTCAACCTTGAACAGAAAGTCGCCGGCTTCGATGCGTATCATCCCCTCGGGAGCGGAACCGGATGTCTTCGACGGCTGAATCTCAACCAAATGCTGAGTCAGCGGCTTCCATTCGTGAGAAAAAGTCGAAAGAGGCTCTTGCGTCATCAGCTTCATCTTTGTCATCAGTTGCCGGACTTGTGCATCGAGCTCGCCGGGCGTGGCAAGAATTGCTCCGTAACCATGCGCCTCGGTCGCGAAAGCAAGCACTGACTGGTCACCTTCCTGAGTCGGCTGCAGTTCGACGCCATGGTAAAGATCGAAGTACCGCACTCCCTGTTTGTATGGCACCGTCATCTGTCGGCCATCGACGTCGTATTGATTGCGGTTCACGATGGTCCAAAGTGTCTGGTCCCCCAACGGCCAGCGGCTCGCGAAGACACCATACATGTGCATCGGATAGAACGGTTCCCAGTCTTGGCTGGTAAGGAAAGGTGCGAATGCGCGTTCGATTGTTGCAACCCGCCGCGTTGCCTCGCCATCGCGGGGCGTCACGCCGTTCCAAATGCCCCATACGTTTTCCCAGCTTTCCCAACCTTCTCCATTGAAGAACGCGAACTGCAAATCGTCCGTCTTGTCGCGATTCCAGCGACCCTGAATGTTGACTTCGTGTCGAGGTTCAAGCCATCGATACTTGTCGACCGTGGGAACAAACTGGAATTGGTATTGCCCCCAGGTAAGTACATCCCAGGCGAGAGCTTCGTCGTGCGGGCCGCCTTCCGGTTCGAAAGCGAGTGGATGGTTTACCTTGTCTGCCGCCAGTGAGAAGGCCAATGGGACACCATCCTGCGTGTCACCATTGATGCCGTCGGCGTCGATCTGCTTCATGAACTGGGCGATTGCATCGGGCCAGGAAGTCTCCGGATCTCTCGTTCCTTGGTCCCACATCATCATGGGAAACAGAACTCGAACGCCGTGACGATGAAAATCTGCAACCATTTGCCTGAGGCCTTCTACCCCGCCAGGCATCGAACGCACCATGTCCTGCTGATTGCGATCGTCGATTCCCATGTTCGGATATGTCGCCCAGATCAGTACGGCATCGATTCCTCCGTACCGCATGTCCAGGTCGTCCAGATACCGGTCAACCGTGTACTTGCCGGCCACGGGATCGTAGAAGTACCGGTCATGCACCATCATCTGAGGTTGCATGAAGCTGGACTGCGTCCACTTGAGCGCGGGCAGCTCATACCGGGCTGGATCGTAACCAATACGGATTCGACGTTCAGCGCGCCAGTGCAATATATCAGCCAACCATTCCTTATGGCTGGATGTGGTGCAGGGAATGTATCCCCCCTCCCACGCACCACGCATCGTAAAGCATGCGGGTGGCGGTATCTGCTGCCCTTTTGGGGCGTAGTGGGTGTCCTGCGCATATAAGGGTGCCGCAAAGACGGCCGCGAGAACTGAGAGACCTGCAGCTCTCTGGATGGCTGAAGTGAACGCTTTCATAAGGTCCTTTCGTGGGGGCAAGTTCGTATACCTATGGGTCTACGCGGAAGATTCGATGGCCGTATGCGGTCAGTTCGAATTCCAGTGTCCTGTGGCTGACATCCGCCGTTTCTCCGGATTCAAGATCCAGGTATCGGCTTCCATTGATCGCTTCGGTGTCTGTCTCTGCGGCTATCGGCTGAGAGGAAAAGTTGAAGATAACCAGAATTCGCTCTGACTTATCCGCCGCATAGCGCAAGGTGGCGTAGAGGGTCTTGTCATGGTTCGTCGCAATACGCTGCCGCAGGCTGTTCTGGTAGAGCGCTGGGTGATGTGTCTTGAGCTTAAGAAGATCTGAAATGCCCGGCGCGGGGCGAAGGATGGATTGGCCGGAGCTACAATAGCACGGTAAATCGCCGGACGTTGCTAGCAGTCCCTCTGCCAGACGCTGCTTTCCTGGATCCTTGAAATCGAGGACTGGCTGAATGAGTATCCCACCCGCCGCGACCACGCGGTCATGGTAGTTCCTTAAGGCCTGCTCGAAGATGGCAGGATCCTCGGCGTTGATGCTTTCGAGCATTGGCCTACTCTCTTTCTCCCACCAGATATCGAGTCCATAGTCGTACAAAGCAGTCCATGCTCCGTCATGAATCCAACCAGTTGGATCATCCGTATGGAAGGCTCCCCCTCCTTCTGGCAGGATCAACTTAAACCCAGGATGCCGGCGAATAGCCGCAATGAGCGCCGCATTCTTCTTCCAGTTGAATCCGGCGTACCAGTTCACCGCGTCAACAACCATTCCATCGAGCCCGGTCTTCATCCAGAAGTCAACTACTTTGGCTGCTTCCTGGGGCCACGCCGGTGACGACCAGTTGTATTGAGGGAGATGTGTTGTTTCTCCGTTTGCATCCTTGCCCGCCCAGCGCGTCCAATAATAGCGTTCCGCACGTTCGCTCCATTGCCAGAACTCAGTTTTGCTGGCGTCATAGCCCGGCAAGGATGGGCGAATGAGAAAATAGCTGTTTCCCGTGGCTGGGGGCGGCGAGTCTGCGTGGTCGCTCCAGTAGAAGAACTGGCTTTCCCGTGTCGTGCGTCCAACGCGCACATCCTCTTCCGCCTGCCTGAACTGGGGCGCTTCGAGAGCCGCATAGCCAAGGTTCTGGAAGGTGACGACGGCCATGTGCATGGCGTGAGCCTGTCGCACTAAGCGGCGGAAGTCGTCGATCGAGCCGAGGCCAGGATCGAGCGCGAACCGATTCTTTGCGTCCAGACCTCCATAACTATTCCCGCCCTCTTCCGGAGCGAAAATCTCAATGGCATCGATTCCTTCATCTTTCCAGGCGCGCAACTGAGATGCAGCCTCCGGCGCATTCAGAGATAGATGTTCGTATCTCCAAAACCTGGTGTTCGGTTTCAACGTGACTCGATGAATCGCGGCCGAGGTTACATACCAGGGAAGGGCCGAATGTGGCGCCTGACTTGGATGATGGCCCTGCGCTGCCGACTGAGAATACAGGACCGGCGGACCCGCGATGACCACTCCTAGGACACACAGTCCAGCGATGTATCGCATGGAGGTCCTAGTCATTTGCATGCGTTCCTTGGCGCATTGTTCTCCATGAATTCTTCCACTTCAGCCAAATTGGGCATCGAAGGCTGCGCTCCAATCCGTGTTACCGATATGGCGGCGACGGCGGCAGCGAAGTATGCACTCTCGATGGGGGACCTTCCGAGCATGAGCCCGGTTGCAAAACCGCCATTGAACGCATCTCCGGCAGCGGTCGTGTCGATCGCCCTGACATGAAATGCGGGAAGTGACTCTCCAAGACATTCCTGCGACGCGAAATAAGCACCCTGCGCGCCCATTTTCAGTACAACGCCACGGCTTCCCTTGCTCAGGATCAATCCTGCCATTTCGGCAGGAGCCATCTTTTCTACGTCGCTTCTCTCACCGCCAGCAAAGAAAGCAGCCTCAGTTTGGTTCGGCGTAAACCATTCAATGTGCTTGAAAATACTTTGCGGCAGGTCTCTTGCAGGGGCCGGATCAAGCATCAGAGGCACGCCTTCTCGCGCGCATAGCGAGGCCAGATATTCAACCGTTTCGAGCGGGATCTCAAGTTGCGCGAGAACAATCCCTGCCTGCCGAATGATCTCGATGTTCGTCTCTAAGTCCTGAGGAGTTACCTTTGAGTTCGCACCCGGCGTGACGACGATGCTGTTTTCTCCCTCACTGGAAACCACGATGACCGCAACCCCCGAGGTTCCATCGTTTTTCGCAACGCCTGCAACGTCCACGCCGGTGCTCTCAAGATGCATCCTCAGTTGCGCTCCGAATGGATCGCTGCCCAGGCGTCCAATCAGCCGCACTGGATAACCGAGCCGGGCGACAGCGACAGCCTGGTTTGCTCCCTTACCGCCAGGATGAATCTGGAAGTCGGTTCCTATTACGGTCTCGCCCACGGCGGGAATTCTCTTGGTGACCGCAACCAGATCAGTGTTGATGCTGCCCACCACAACAATTGGCTTCTGCACGAACAAAGTGATTCTCCTGAAGGACACTACAAAATGCTGAATATGCTAAGAAACAAGTGGCGCAATAGCGATCGCTGTCAGTCCGCATAAGAAGAAAACAAACATCCACGCCAGAGCAGCCTTGGAGCGGGATGGCGCCGCCGCAAATTCCTTCCAGATAAAGACACCCCAGCACGCTGAAATCATAGTGGCGCCTTGGCCGATCGAATAGGAAACGGCGGGTCCGACGATGTGCGCCTGCGACGCCACAAAATTCATCATGGCGCCGGTACACCAGATGGCACCGCCCAGAATGCCCCATAGGTGCCAGCTCCCCTGCGCCTGCCAGTACCCGCTCATGGAAGCGGGCTCACGTCCGTCGAGGGGCATGCGCATCAAAAGATAATTCACCGGGATGGAGCAAGCAGCTACGCCAAGTACAAAAAACAGGAGTGCAGCGTATGGTCCCGGGGCGCTTTCGTCCGTCATTGCCTTTGAAACGAATGGGTAAAAGCATCCCATCAGCATGCCGGCAATCAGACTGATGACTATGCCTCGCCGGCTCATCGCAGGGCGGCTTGCTTCGCGTGACCGGTATGCGATCGCGTCCAACACAATCGCCGCAACCACGAGCGCAATCCCACCGAACAGCAGCAACGGATTGCCCTTGGGTGAAATCAGGTAGCTGCCAACCGCGCCCACCACGAGCGCTAGCCCAATGCCGATGGGAAATGCAACCGCCAGCCCGGCGATATCGATGGCAGCCACAAGCAGCAGGTTGGCTATGTTGAAGATCACCCCGCCAATGACCGCCATCAGGATAGGATGCAAGCCGGCGTGGGTGATGTCTGCGTAGAATGCTCTGCCGGCGCTGCCAAAACTCCCTAAGGTCGAACCCCAGACGACTGCTCCGGCGATCAGGCCGATAACGTAGTCCCAGTAGAACAATTGAAATCTGTATCTTGGGCACAGCTTCAGGGTGTTTGCCCACGATCCCCAGCACAACATGCTGAGGATCATGAACGACAGAGCGATTCCGTACATCTCCGGCTGATACATGCGCAAACTCCCGGGCAGTTGCAACAAGCGCGATGAGCCAGCCCGCTTTCATGTCTCTCACGCTTTGAAGGGTACAAAAGCCGCCACTCGCCGCTGTCAAGTGACGATTTCCTCAAAGAGGCTGAGAAAAACGCCAACAGCAAAGGCTATGGAAGATGGGCCCAGTCGAACAGGCTAGAAGACCAGCTTGGCCGCCACTTGCCCGATGCGGGCCTCCCTAGCCCCATTGACCTGTCCAAAGGGGTATTGCGTACTTCCGGTCGGGTAGGTCGTATTTACGCCAGTCCACTGCGTGTGGTTGAAAGCGTTGAAAGCATCTCCTCGCAACTCCAGGTGAAGGCGCTCGTACAGAGTGAATGTTTTTGCAACCGACAAATCCACATTGTTCTGCCCGGGACCTCTTACTGTTCCCAAGCCTGAGTTTCCACGAACATTCATTGCCGGGACCGAGAACTTTGATGTATCGAACTGTCGCGAAAAACCTTTGTTTCCGTGACCGATGTTCGGATTGCCTGAAACATTCAGTTCATCAAAGCCGGCGCCGTCCTGCGCGCTTGAGCCATAGCCAGTGGGACAGATGCTGGTGCCGGCGTCGCTGCCGGGACAGGGTGTGCTAGGGCCGCCGTTATACACCGTGAGCGCATCGCCCGATTCCAGCGTTCCAATCCCAGTAATGCGCCAACCGGTCAGGGGCTGCTTTGCCCATTGCGGCCAGCTCTTGCCATAGGTTGGACTCCATATTCCGCTGTAAACAAAGCGGTGTCGATGGGACTGGTTGCTTTCGCCGCGGTCGTAAAGATTCGGGTATTGAAGTCCACCGGTGCCGCCACCCGAGGTGCCGTTATTTCCCAGAGTGTTGACCCAGGGATAATCGGAAACCGTCTTGCCCCACGTATAGTTGCTTGTAGCCTGAAACCCCTTGCTGAAATCGTGCCGGTACTGAATAATGGCCGCGTTGTAAAAGGAGTTGACTCTAGGTCTTATCACGTAAATGTCGCTAAACCTGCCGACGCTGTTAGGACGCGCCGCGTTGTACGTGGGGTCTCCAACGCCCCCGCCGTATGTCCATCCCGTTTGATAAGGGGGCAGGTTGATATTTGTTTCGTTCTGTCCTTTCCGGCCCTGTGCTCCCGAGTAGGATAGGGTGAAGACATCGTGGGCTCCCACCTGTTGCTGTAAGTCGAGCATCATGCGCTGATAGTAGGGCAGCGGCGTCGACTTCTGGTCGTAGTAGGTGACCGCGGTCAAATAACCATCGCCCTCGTATCCTTCTCCCGTGCCTGTCGAGACAGGAAACGATCCCAGAGTCGTACTCAAAGGAGCAGGAAAGATACTACCAAGAGTCAGGGCCGGGGTGTCGACGGGGTCGCCCAAAGTGGCGTTGTTTACGTTGTAATTGACAGCGGCTGAAGTTCCATAAATCGCATTGCCTACGTTGTTGGATATCTGGCTGGCGCCTGTGTCATAGAAGATGCCATAACCGACGCGGATTACCCTTTGCGGACTGGGACTATAGGCAATACTGAGACGGGGAGCAAAGTCTAACTTGGGGGTTTTCAAATAGTGCACCGGCAGCCCCGCAGCGATACCCGGATACTCAAGGATGCCGCCATCTGCGGTCGGGGTATAGATGGCGCAGCAGGGAGCGATAGACGGATTGGGCGTATAGTCCGGGATGCTTAACTCATAACGCAATCCCGCTGAGACGGTGAGCTTTGGAGTCATGCGGAACTTGTCATTCACATACATGCCCCAGGAGGGAAAGATAATGTTGTAGTCCGGCGATGTGGCGTCTCCACCATTGATGGTATAGCGTACCCACATATTCGAGGGAACGCCCATCTCGAGGTCGGCCATGCCGTCGCCGCCTACATAGCCGAGATCGCCGCCGCTAGTGCTGAAGCCTTGAAAATAAGCGTTTCGCTGGATGTCCCAGTCGATTTCGCTCTTGCGGAAGTAGTTCATGCCGACGGTTAACGTGTGCCTGCCCAGCACCCAGTCGAGGTTATCGGAAATTTGGTAGGACTCATTTTCGGCGCGGAATACCTCGCCGGGACCCGCGACGGCGTAGCCGGCAGCGTTCACCGCAAACACGCCTTTCGTTATGCCGGTTCCGGTGTTCTGAAATAGCGTATTCAACGGATTACTGCTGCTGTTGTACCAGCCAAATTGACTGGACGATAGTGTCACCAAGGCTCCGTCGCCGTTCCCAAAGATGAGCTCATTCGTCAAGCGCGGCGTGAATATATGGACGTAGTTCGCCGTCACCAGGTAGGCCTGGTCCTGGGTGGGAAAGTTATACAGTTCGTTTGGGGGAATGCCGCCCGCAAGAGTGGACAATCCATACGATTTCGACCAAGTTACAAAGATGGAGTCCTTGTCAGTAATTCTGGCGTCAAAACGAGTATCGATGTGATAGTTGGAGATTCCGGGAGCCTGATAGGCAGTGTAGTTCACCTCGTTACTGGGCGTATTGGGAACGTTTGGTGAGGGCCAAAGCGCTTTCTGAATCGCCAGGGCCCCGGTGTCGACCAGCGGCGATCCATCAGACCGCGTCGCCTGGTCGAGGCGATTGTTCGGAATGGGCGGCCGTGAACTGGTCCCGCTCTCGTCATACGTGGTATAGAAGGGGTTATACAGTTGAATGGGGTTGGGGTTGGGGCTGCTGTAATCGCCATTAGCGCAGTCGCTGAGGTATAGCAGCTCACAGAAGTTTCCCGTAAGCTCAGCGGCGGAAGGTACCGAAGCAGTTATCAGTTGATCCCCGTCGTGCTCGATGAAGTTTTCATAATTTGCGAAGAAGAAGAGCCTCTTCTTCAATCCTGGAAGCAGCTTAGGAATGTATATCGGTCCACTCAGGTTACCTCCAAATTGGTTGCGGTGCAAGATCGGCTTGATGGCAGGGGTGCCAGTAATGATCTCGTTAGCGTTGACCCAGGGGTTAACTGCGTTCAGATCGTTATTCTCCATGAACTCGAAGGCCTCGCCATGGAACAGGCTCGAACCTCCCTTGGTTTGCATTGTCAATGCGGCGATGTCATGACCAATGGCGGCGGAGAAATCGGACACTTGAACCGTTCCCGTTCCAAGAGCTTCGGCCGAGGGCTCAAAGCTGATGCTGCTTTCGTAATTGTCATTGATGTTGACGCCGTTGACGTAGAAGCCGCTGTCGCGCGAACCCTGAAACGCGCCACCGGCAGTAAACTCCGTTCCACCCATGGCAAACATCGCCCCCACCGCGTAGGTTCCTCCCGGATTGATGTTGGCCTGTGGATAGGTAGATACTCCTGGCGCCAGGGCTGCGACGGAGGTAAAGTTGCGCCCGTTCAAAGGCAAATCTTCGAACTGCTGCGTTGTTATGTTGGTATCTATGCTTATCTTGTCTGTCTCCAGGCCGCCCACTTCGTCCGTCACTGTTACGGATTCCTGCACAGAGCCTGCGTGTAACTTGAAATCGTAGTGGGCGACGGTTCCGATGTTGACTGCGATGGGTTCGGATTTTTCCGTACGGAATCCTTCCAAGGCTGCCGTGAGCTGATACTGGCCGGCCGCAAGGTTATCGAACTCGAAGTGGCCAACTGCATCGGCTTTGATTTGACGGCTCTGATTCTGCGCGATGTCGAGCAATGTGATTTGAGCTCGGGGAACAACGGCGCCGGAAGGGTCGAAGACAGTGCCCTCGAGACCGCCGCGTTGCGCAAACTGCGCCCACGAACTGGCGGACACGAGGAGCAGGAATAGCGAAACCACTGAGAGCAGGATGCGTCGAGTCATGGCAGGCCTCGGTGAGAGAAGTGTGAGAGAATTTTGAAACCTTTCAAACGCTGACGGCGAAATCCTAATATCGAATTCATTGATCTGTCAAGATGATTTTTTGAGATGAAGATTGGGGCTATTCTTCTCCTCGGCGCGTACCGTTTGAGCCCCCAAACCGCAAAGTCATTGAGACGCGAAGAGATGAGTTGGAAGATGGCCGCGAGTTTTTAACGGCCACATTGGATACCGATGTCCTGAATCCAGGTTCCTGCCGTGCTGCGACTCTAGTGGGCTAAAAATGAATGGATTGGAGGGTGCCGGCCCAGGCCGAATGGAAAACCCGGGCGTATGGAACCCGTGAGTCAGCTGAAGCAGAAAGTTGGAGCACGTCCGCCGTCAGCGGGGTAGTGGATGAAAATGCTGATGAGGCTATACGGCGGAGTTGCACGATCAGCGCTGGGCCATGTGACTAGGGTTTGATGTGGGTCTGCGGTCTCGGGTCATGTTGAGACCAGTGGTAGTCGTCATGGATGCCGTTCCGTCGCGCCATGCGGCTGGAAGCCATTTGCATGGCCTGGCAATTGCTCTTGCCGCGCACTCAACCCGCAACCTGTATCTGCAACACGCTCTTGAAATGTTTCAATAATCAGTATATTTTGGGAGAATCCGCACGAGAATAGTCTCTCGTCCGACAGTTTTGACACTCAAGGAATAGATGCCATGGCCAACATGAAGCAGATTGCCAAGATGGCCCGCGTCTCTCTTGGCACGGTGTCGCACGTGCTTAACGACTCAGCGGGCGTTCGAGAGCCCATGAGAAAGCGCGTGCTTGAAGCTGTCCAAGCTGCCGGCTATCAACCAAGTCAACTTGCGCGTGGCCTACGACGAGACAAGACCAACATGATTGGGATGATCATCCCGGATATCACGAACCCCTTCTTCCCGGCGGTTGTTCGCGGCGCGGAAGACGTGGCCTTCTCGAATGGCTATCGTCTGATCCTCTGCAACACTGACAACGACCATTCCAAGGAACTGGTTCACCTTAATGAGCTGCGCACTTATCTCCCGGCCGGTCTCATCGTAATCCCGTCCAATTTCAGCGACCTTACGGCACAGGCGGAATCGTACCGCCGAGCGGGCACGGGGGTAGTCTGCATTGACCGCCTTCCAAAGAACTGGAGCGGCGATAGCGTGACTGCCGATAATGAAGCGGGCGCCTGCAACGCAACCCGTAGTCTGCTTCAGATGGGGCACACAAAACTTGCCACAATCACGGGTCCGCTGCATCTGACGAATGCCAGAGAGCGCCTGAATGGTTTCAAGCGTGCCATGCGCGAGGCCAAGCTGCACCTGGCGCCGGAGTATGTCCAAGAAACAACCTTCGACAAGCAGGGAGGCCACTCAAAGACCCTGATTCTGCTACGGCTGATTCCCCGTCCCACGGCGATCTTCGCAGGGAATGACATGATCGCGCTTGGAGCACTGCTGGCCATCCGCGAGGCAGGCCTTCGTTGCCCGGAAGATATTTCGCTGATGGGCTTCGACGATCTGGATCTCGCCGAAACAACCGATCCTTCGCTTTCGTCTGTTTCGCAGTCGGGATACCAACTTGGCACAACAGCTGCTCGCATTCTGCTTGATCGTCTGGAAGGCGATAAAGGTCCCGCAAAGCATATTGTTCTGGAAACATCGCTGAAGCTTCGCCACTCGGTTGCGTCTCCTGCGGTGGAGTCCAGGCGCAATCCGAAACCGAAAAAACGGCGCGTCGCAACGCCGGCGCCAGCAGACGGTCATACGTGATTACGCCCCTGGCCTTCGTAAGACCTGAATCTCGCGCGATTGCAGCACAGGTATGGCCGGACTCTCACACCTGGGTCCCATACCAGATGGCGCGGAACCAGAGCATCAACGGCACGCGGCAGTCCTGGAAGACCGTCCCAGCCGTTACCGAGGCCTGCGAGCGGCAGTCCTGGCAGAGTCAAAGTCCCCGCTCCATACCCCATGCCTCACGCACGGCGCACCGCGGACAGACAAACCCCTCCGGCCAGCGCAGAGAAAAAATAGGACCGGCAAGCCGCCTCGGTCGAAAACCGCCGCTCCAGTTCCAGCAACGTTCGAGGATAATCTTCCACGGAAATACACTACCGCTTGGGGCAGGTTGAGTAAATACCCCAGCTCCGGAATGCTCGTAGACTTATAACGATGCCAGAAACTCTACGTCAACTGGAGAACCGCTCCCAGTGCAAGACTTCAGCCAATGCGCGCTTCTCGATCGCCGGCGCCTCCGCAGGATAGCCCACAGAGACAATACTGATGAGATTGTGGCTCTCTGGTGCCCCGAAGGCTTTGGCCACCACTGGCGCGTAAGCCTGTTTCGCGCCGGCTACCCAGCAGGCGCCCAGTCCATACGCCTCGGCGGCGACGAGCAGGTTTTCTGTGGCGGCACAACAGTCTTCTATGGCGCAGCCCGTTTCGCGTGCCAACACCAGCACGCAGAAGGCGGCGTTGGCGATGAATTCCGCATGCCCCAGCATCACCGGAATGCGGCCGAGGTCGTTCTTGCCGGTGATGACAACAAAGTCCCACGGCTGATCGTTCATCGCTGTGGGAGCCAGGCGAGCGCAGTCAATGATTTCCTCGATAATCTTTCGGTCCACGGCCTGGGATGTGTACGTGCGAATACTTCTCCGTGTCTTCAATGCTTCAACGGCGCTTTTCATACCCGTTCCTTCGCTGCGTATGGAATGGATGCGCGTTGCGGTCGGCCTGGCAGTCAATCAGGGAAGCGCAACACAACAGTTGTATTCAATGCTAAGCCCGCACAGCCTGGTCAACGGAGACCTGCGTCACACAGATTTGTGTCGCTGATCAAATGCTGCCGGATCAGCTTGACTCGTCACAGCTTACCGATGAGTTCTCCGCTGGTCCCGAATACCGCCGTCACTGAGCAAGAAGCAGCGAAGGAGATCGTCGTCACTCTTGCGGCTATTTATCTTCCGGACAGGGTCTCATCGCAATGAGGGCGCGCTTGACTTATCTGGAAACGAGCGTCAACTTGCGCGAAGAGGAGGTCGCTCGCTGGAGATGGCACGCCCGATTTACAGAGAATTGCCACAGTGGTTTCGAGTCGCGGTTATGCGGAGTTTGCTGCCGCTTCGAGCGGTGCCACGATTCCCGTCCACCCAAGCTCAGCTTTGCGAAGGCGACTGCAATTCCCATCCAGAAGATCAGCGCATAAACACGCAAGTGCTCTGTAATTTCCATATGCGTAAGATCGCGCGCGGCAAAGCAATCCGAATGGTTTTGCGCATCATGGTTGCAATGACCGTTGATTCTAAGGTTTCGTTTGATTCCACATGAACGTGTTTGAAATGATACGCTCTAAATAGTGCAGAGTCTATGGAGAAAAATCGGTTTACTTAACATCGGCCGTTTGGTATTATCACGAGAATGCATCAGACGCTCCGCACCCGAAAAATCCAGGAACTCTTTTCAAGGCAGGAATTTGTGGGCTTTGAAGAACTGTGCTCGAAGTTTGAAGCTTCAAAGTCCAGCATTCGCCGAGATCTGATTGAACTGGAAGAAAAGGGAGTGCTGCGAAGAGTTCATGGTGGTGCCATTTCACTTCAGACTCGGGACGAAGCCATGGACTTTGGCCAACTGTCCGTGAGTTCCCATGTGGAAAAGAGCCGTATTGGGAAGATGGCTGCCTCTCTTGTCAAAGACGGTCAGACCGTCCTGCTGGGGGGCGGATCAACCGTGGTCGAAGTGGCAAAGAATTTGCAGGACAAATCGATTCAGATTGTAACCAACTCAATTCCTGTCGCCCAGGTTTTCTGGGACAGCAAGCAAGTTGAGGTCACACTCACCGGCGGCTACCTCTTCCCCAGGTTGGGCGTTGAGCTCGGTCCCATCTGCGAGAAAATGTTGAACAGCGTCCGCGCGGACATCTTGATCGTCGGCATCCGCGGCATCACCTCCGCTGGCATAAGCGATTCCAACAGTCTGATTGTCGAATCGTTTCGGGCCATGATCCGCGCCGCCCATAAGGTCGTCGTCGTTAGTGACCACTCCAAGTTCGGCCACGACGCCATGATCCACGTCGCCAACCTCAGCGACGTCGATCAGGTCGTTACCGACGCTGAAATTGCCTCCGAATTTCAGCAGGTGCTCACTGACAATGGCGTAGAGTGCCTCTTCGCGTAGATGCCGTCTCCGTTGAGAAGATTCTGGACCGCTGACGCCAAATTCAAAGTTTCAAGAGCGAATAACCCCCGCCATGCGAGCAAGCGTCTGCAACTCCCGTCATCCTGTCAATGCGGCTTCATTCACAGATAAAACTTTCCCCCTAATGAATCTTCGTGCAAGGCCAGCTTCCGGACGAGATTCGAGCAACGTGGCAGCCAAAGATGAATTTTAGCCACACATTCTGGACAGAAAATTCTCCATGCAGTCACCAAGATGCACGATTTGGAGCACGCTTCTGGGATGATCTGGATCCTCCTGCATCGGAAGCAAAAAAGCGCCTCACGGCAGCTGCACTGTAGGCACTCCCGGGAATGAGCCAGACGACCGTCTCCGGGATGGTCGCGACTGGGCAGGCATGCGGCCAGATCGCGGGCGGAATCTCATTGAGAATTTGCAGGCTTGTCAGGCGCCATTTTCTCCTCTGTCTTCTGAGATCATATCGTATTCATTATCAATATGTTACGCACTTGTTTCTCGCCCTCCCCAGACTTGCCTGCAGCGCATGCCATGAGCGCACGCACCGTGCTGCCTTGGCAGCCCGTCTTTCCCCTTGACAAAAGGCATGCCAGGGAATATAGTTCGGCGCGAATCAAGTCCATCAGAAAAGATCACAACGAATGGAAGTGATTCATAGCAGTTCATTGGAGGCACCATGACACAACCGAAGTACGCGCGAGGAGCAGCATGCTTTTCGCCACACGCCATATGGCTGGCACTCGTTGTCATCGCCTTGGCGTTTAGCAGCATGACGGTCTGGGGACAAACTCCCTTGGCCACCATCACGGGGTTGGTCACCGATCCAACGGGAGCGGTTGTCCCGGGCGCATCGGTGGTCGCCATCGACACAGAAACCCAGTCGCATACAGACACGGTCACGAACTCTGCCGGATACTACCAGCTGAATGATCTTCAGCCGGGGCCGTACATCCTCCAGGCACAAGCCAAGGGCTTCAAAAAGCTGGTTCGTCTTGGCATTCTCCTGCAGGTAGAGGACCACTTGGCCGTTGACCTCAAACTGGCGCTCGGCAGCGTTGCTGAAACGGTTTCAGTAACGGCTGAGAGTCCTCTTCTTCAAACCGAGGATGTACAGACAGGCGAAGTTGTTACGTATCAGATGATTCAGGATCTTCCGCAGTTGAATCGCGATGCGCTGCAACTGATCACACTCTCCGGTAACGTACAGGGCAGCGGCGCTGAGGCCGGTGGCGGAAACGACACCACCATCAACGGCGGACGTACTGCCGGCATCGACTACCTCGTGGATGGCGTCTCCGTGGTCGTCGGCCAGGGCCATACTGTAAACAGCGAAACTCCCGGCATCGACGATGTCCAGGAATTCAAGGTCATGACCAACGGACTCACAGCCGATGTGGGCAGAGTTTCCGGCGGCGCCGTGACCGTGGCCACGAAGGCCGGCACCAACGACCTTCACGGACAGCTCTACACCTATTATCAGGACGCCTTCCTGAACGACAGCGGATGGTACCAGAAGGCCGCTGGCGGCACGAAGACACCCTTCCACCAGTACGACAGCGGAGCCGCGGGCGGCGGTCCGGTTTACCTGCCCCATGTCTATAACGGCAAGAACAAGACGTTCTGGTACGGCACGTATGAGACCGTCCGCTTCGCCCAGGCCGGTTCGCTCGTCATCAGCCAATACCCAACCGACACGGAGCGTAGCGGCGACCTTAGCGGCGAGTACCTGACCGACAACGGCACTGTCTATAAGCCGTCGATGTGGGAACCATGCTACGATCCCAGCTACTGCTCGGCGGAGCCGGTTCAGAATGTTGCTCCAAACACTGGGTATGCCGGAAATCCCGGCGGTAATGAATACCAGAAGTACAACCCCCTTGGCGGCGATGGCATGCATGTTCCCTCAGGCTTGATCACCACTTACGGTGGTCCGTCCGTGGCGGCCATGAAGCTCATTCCCGAGCCGAATCGCACCCCGACCGCGGGCTACAGCGATAATGCCAACTATCAAGGCACACAGAACAACATTTCCAACTCGACGTCCTACTCGGTCAGAATCGATCAGGCATTCTCTGACAAGAGCAAAATCTATGGCCGATTCACACACAGCAATTGGTCCAATGGCCAGACCCAATGGGGCGGTCCGCAGATTCCTGCCACAAGCGCCTCGGATCCTGGCGGATGGGCGCTCACTCTGAACTACAGCTATGTGTTCAATCCCACCCTGACCCTGTCGGTTACCGCGGGCGGCTTCTACAACCCATATTCATCCGGCTCCGCGCTGGGTGCTGGGGCGAGCTCCCTCGGCTGGGGATTGGACTCGGTAACCAATGGACTTCTGAACGGCAACGAGCCTTACATGCCCGTGAACTTCGAGTACGGCAACACCTGCCCGTACAATTGCCCGTTCAGCAACTCGGCCTCGAACGACCTGTCGAATTCCACGGCCGGTACGCTCGGCGGCTCCTTCACCAAGGTCCTTTCAAAGCACACGTTGCAGTATGGTGCCGAAACCCGCAAGTACTATGACGACACGTACCAATCCGGTAGCGGGCTCGCCATCTTCATCGGCGACCCGATGACCGAATACGGTTACGATGCCGGATACGGCTCCGACTTCAGCGATCTGACGGGCATGGGGTCCTACCTGCTGGGCTTGAACGACTGGATGGACACCACTTCCTTCTTCAACCGCAATCTGCAGCAGAACTACTATGGTGCCTACATTCAAGACAGCTACAAGTTCTCGCGGAAACTTACGCTCTCCCTCGGATTCCGCTGGGATATGCAGTCTCCCACAACGGAACGCCACAACAAGATTTACATCTGGGACAATGGCAAGCCTGCTTCTCAGTTCAGCGTCGTTTCCGGTTACAACTGGCAAACGGCTCTGGCCGCTGCGGGCTTGACAACAGCTCAAGCCGCAAATGTCGTGGAACCCCAGTGGGCCCAGACTGGCTTATTCCCCAACGGAACGCTTGAAATCCCGGGCACGCCGTCGCATCCTTCGCGCTTTGCAACCGGCTATCACCCCGCGCAGTTCGCTCCGCGGCTTGGCTTCGCCTACAAACTGGACGAAAAGACGGTTCTGCGCGGCTTTGCCGGCATCATGTACCTGCCCACCACGGGCGATGCCAGCGCCTTCCTCCCGTCGTCCTATGTGGGAACGTCGAGCGGCGCCGGAAACTCGTGGCACCAGAACGATTACGGCGTAGATCCCTCCACAGCCAACTGGCAGAATCCGTATTTCCCGAGCCAGATCACCACGTTCTCACTCGATCCGACGGTGGCAAACTACCAGGAGACTGGCAGTGAAGGTTCCGGCGTATCGAACACCTTGCACATGCCCCATGAGTACGACATCAACCTGGGCATCCAGCGCGAGTTGCCGCATCAGTTCCTGCTTGAGGCCAACTATACCGGGAACGTAAGCCATAGCCTGGAAGGGCTGTTCATGGTGAGCGAATTCCCCAAGCAGCTCTTTGTGCCGCAGAATGAGAACCTGTACTCTACGCAAGGCGTCCCGTCGCCCAATTGGGTGCCTGGCGCCACCGCCAGTTGCCCCACCGGTTGCGGTGGACAAACCAATCAGGGCAGCTATACCGGCCCAACCCAGCCGCTCGCCATGCTCGAGTATCCGATGCCGTACTTTGGACCGGTTACAGATTATGGCCGTAACTGGGGCACGGCGAACTTCCAGAGCCTGACCCTGAGAGCGGAAAAGCGGCTCAGCCATGGCTATCAGCTCCTTGCCAACTTCCAATACGGCAAGTTGTTGGACGATGTAGGCGGTCCTGAGGAAACCGGTCTAAGCGGCGGCATCGGTACGGGCGGCGTAGGCTCCCACCGGTTGCAGAGCGTGGATCAGATCCCCATCACCCGTAGCATCAGCCCGCTGGATGAGAAGTATCGGTTCAACATCTTCTACCTCTACCAGTTCCCGTTTGGAAAGGGACGCCAATTCCTTGGTAACCCCGAGGGAGTCGGCGGAGCCATCCTGAACGGTATTGTTGGCGGATGGGAGGTTGCCGGCACAACCGGTTACAACTCCGGCCGTCCTATCGATATGACTCAGAGTGTAACGGTCAATAACAACAACGGAATCCGGGTTGAGCAGATCTTCACCAGTTGCGTATTTACGAACTGCGCCAACCTCCAAAGCCAGTACTTCCGCGGGGCCAAGTCTGTTCTCGTGGGGCCAGGCCAGGTTTTACCTGTGACTACGGCACCGGTCTTCAACACCGCCGCAGTTCAGACGGCCGAACCCTTTGTCTATGGCACGATGCCTCCGACAGAATCCTGGATCAGGGATCCCGGTGACTTCACAACCAACCTGTCCATGATGAAGGCCTTTCCGTTCTGGCCAGGCCATGGCGAAACCCGCTATGTGCAGTTCCGCATGGAAGCACTCAACGCATTCAACGTAGCCGGAGTAGGAGGCTACAACAGCAACTACGGCGAGGCAGGTTACGGCACTGCCACCGGCGTTGCCAACACCGAACGTCACATGCAGGGTTCGATAAGAATCGTATTCTAGGAACCGGCAAATAACCACAGAGCGCCGGAAGGAAGGTCATCTTCCTTCCGGCGTTTTGTATAGCACACAGCGATTCTGAAGAGACTGTTTTCATTCCCTCTGGTTGAGGTACCGGGTGGAAGGAAGCAACTTTATGGCGCCGAGTTCGTCAAGTACCAGACCAAAGCTTACGCATGTGGCACGCCTCGCCGGGGTAGGCATGGGAACCGCTTCCCGTGCACTCAGCGGAGTCGGTCATGTCCGCAAGGAGACACTGGCGCGCGTCCGCACAGCGGCTGAGAGCCTGGGATATTATCCCAACGAAATAGCCCGTAGTCTTAGGGTCAGGCAAAGCCACGTCGTTGCCATCGTGGTGCCGGACATTGGCAGCCCGTTTATGATTGGCTGCATCCGGGCAATGCAGCGCGTCCTTCGCGAGCATCGCTATATGTCGGTGCTTATCATTACCGACGGAGACAGCGCGACCGAAAAAGAAGAGATCGAATATCTCATCCAACGGCAGATTGACGGTTTCCTGGTTGTGCCTGCGGACAGTTCCGCTCCACACTTCGTTTCCCCAAAACTAGCTTCCAAGCCCGTGGTGTTCTTCGATCAGCCGCTGGGCGATGAAAACGCCGGCGCCGTCCTAGTGAAGAACCGGCAAGCCGCGTACACGGCCGTGCGGCATCTGATCGAGCATGGTCACAAACGCATTGCGTGCATTGGCGTCGACCGCCACCTGTACTCCATCTGCGAGCGCATGCAAGGTTACCGCGATGCGATGAATGAAGCTGCTCTTCCCGAATGTCTCGCAGTGCCCGGACCGGAGGCGATCGACACCCAGGTGGATGAATGGCTTCACATGGAAAATCCGCCCACCGCCATCTTCAGTCTCAGCGAGTTGTCTTCTATCAAGGTAGTGGAGGCGCTTGCGGTGCGCGGGGTGCGCATGCCGGGCCAAATCGCCTTCATCGGTTTTGACGAGGTGCCATTTGCAGACAGCCTAGATACGCCTCTGACCGTTGTTGCGCAACCGGCCACCACGATTGGCGAGCAGGCGGCACTTACCTTGCTCGAACGGATCGAAGCCGGAAATGCCCTACCCGGCAAGCAGGTGCTGCTCGACGCAATTCTTGTGCGCCGTAGTTCTTGTGGCTGCCGCTGATTCGAAGAAGCGCATTCGGACACCACACTTGAGGCGCAGGCCGCGGTCCCAATCGAATCCAATCAGGCGCTCAACCCTCGCACTGCGAGCACGAGACACTCTATATAAGGGCCCCAATGGACGCGAGGCCATCTCTCTTGCCAGAATGTTCTCTAGAAATGACATACAGCCGGGCGATGGCATCCCCGCTCGATCGCCGCCGCTGGTACCATGCAAATATGCCGAGTCCTGTGGTGCTGGAGAGGGTTCAGCATAAGTCCTGCCCTTGTCGTAACGCTGTCATAGTGCAGGAACGCTTCTTCGAAAGAGGCGTTGAATTTGTGCATGTGGTCCAGCAGGAAGACACACAATAGAAAGAGATGGGTGATGAAGCGTGCAGTTACGTTGGTCTTTTCGGCTTTTCTAATCGGTTTCACCTTTGCTGCTACGGCTCAACAGCAGAAAGAACCTGTGGATTATGTGTCCCCTAATATCGGGGGCATTGGGCAGTTGCTCACCGCAACCATTCCATATGTGCAATGCCCTCATGGCATGGCGCGACTTGCTCCCATTACAACTCCCGGCATCACGGATCGCTATCTAGCGGATAAGATATATGGCTTTCCCGTTGGTCCCGCGATCTTGATGGCTTCGGTTGGCGCAACTGGTACGCACTCGGAGACCTATGCCTCTGACTTCGACCACGACTCCGAAACCGCGACTCCATATTATTATGAAGCAGACCTGCAGACCTGGGGAATTCGAGCGGAGTTTACGGCAACCCGCCAGGCTGCATACTACCGATTTACGTTTCCGGCCAGTGTTCATGCCCACCTTGCACTTAGCGCCGGCAATGGCTCGGAACTCGCGGTGATAGGAAACAAAATAATACAGGGTAGTCAGCGGATTGATGATCCGATTGGAAAGATCGCAGAATCGGCGCATGAAACGAGAGAGTACTTCTATGTGGAGTTTTCCCGCCCGTTCGATTCATATCAGACTTGGCACAAGGACGATCTATCTCAAGCCGCAAAGCAAACCGGGGACGACATTGGAGTTGTTACAGACGCCGCTACGGCCTCGGCAGAGCAAATTGAAGTTCGCGTCGGTTTGTCCTACATCAGTGCGGAGCAGGCGCGCCACAATCTGGAACGGGAAATCCCCGGCTGGACATTCGACCGTGTGAAGGCGCAGACGCGAGCTCTGTGGAACGACGCGCTTTCTGGCATCAGGATCGTGGGCGGAACGGAGAGGCAGCGCACCATCTTCTATACCGCTCTTTACCGGTCTCTTGGCCGTATGACTGACATTACTGAGGATGGCAGATATTTCAGCGGTTACGACCACACCGTACACGCAGCGCAGGGTCATGACTTCTACATCGACGATGGACTCTGGGATACCTATCGCTCGCTCCACCCGTTACAGCTTCTGCTCGATGGCCGACAGCAGGAGGACATGATCCGGTCCTATCTTCGCATGTATGAACAAAGTGGCTGGCTCCCATCCTTTCCTTCGGTAGGCGGAGAGCAGGCGGTGATGATTGGCCACCACGCAGCCGCATTCATTCTCGATACCTACCTGAAAGGCTATCGCGATTTCGATGTTGAGGAAGCCTACACGGCCATGCGCAAGAACGCCACGGAGGCAACCATGCTCCCCTGGAGCCGGGGGCCGCTCACAAGCCTGGATCGGGTCTACTTTGCGAGGGGATTTTTCCCGGCACTCGCAACAGGGGAAAGCGAAACGGTGCCCGAAGTGACCGGGGAACGCCGCCAGGCAGTGTCAGTAACACTTGAGAACAGCTATGACGACTGGTGTGTGGCGCAGCTTGCGAAAGCTCTCGGAAAGAACTCGGACGAAGGCTACTTCACCAGGCTGGCGTATAACTACCAGAATGTCTTCAACCCTGCAATCGGCTTTATGGCCCCCAAAAGCGCGAATGGAGAATGGGTGGCGCCATTCGATCCAAAGTTAGGCGGAGGACAAGGGGGGCGCGATTACTTTACCGAAGTCGATTCGTGGCTCTACACCTTCAATATTCAACAGGACGTCGCGGGACTCATCCACTTAATGGGAGGCCGCGATGCATTCAACGCAAAGCTTGACCGCTTATTCGTGGAACAGTATGGAACATCGAAATATCGCTTTCTTGACCAGTTCCCAGATGCCACCGGCCTGATTGGTCTCTACGCCCAGGGCAATGAGCCCAGTTTTCATATTCCCTATCTTTACGATTTCTCCGGACAGCCGTGGAAGACGCAACGGCGCGTGCGGCAAGTGATGGATGTGTGGTATGGAGACGGACCACTAGGCATTCCAGGAGACGATGATGGCGGCGCAACCTCGTCGTGGTATGTGTTGAGCGCGATCGGCTTCTATCCGGTATGCCCTGGCAGTCCTGTATATGAGATAGGCAGTCCGATCTTCATGAAAAGCACGATCCGACTAGGTAATGGAAAGGAATTCACTGTCCTCGCAAGTCACGTTTCTGCGCGCAACAAGTACATTCAGTCGGCTCAGTTGAACGGTAAACCGCTTAACCGAGCGTGGTTTCAGCACTCGGACATCGCAAATGGGGGGACATTGATTCTGGAAATGGCGGATAAACCCAATACCCAATGGGGTAGTAAGCTAGTGGATGCTCCTCCGTCCATGACCGTAGAAAGCGCAGGGTCCGCAGAGCGACTGAACTGAAACTGCGAATTATCGCGGCTTCCACTGGCATAGCTGCTAGTGGAAGTCGCGATATACGGGTACACATACTCATGCCGGCATAAGTCAAAGCCGTTTCTAGGCCATTGGTCAAGTGCCCTGGCGCCGCGGCTCCTTCCAATGTGTGTTTCTCTGATAACAACCAGTTAGAGCATTTTCGGAATGCACGTAGACTCTTTGAGAGCAGTGAAAGGTGGCTTTTACTTCCACCCCTGCGACGAAGACCTGTCGCCGGGGACCCCGGAAAGTAAAAGCCACTTTGCCTCGTGCTTTCGGTCTACACCAATTCCGGAAATGCTATAGCTGGTCCCTGCACTACACTTTACGAACCGCGAGAAAGTTTGCGACGTAATCCCGGACACCATCTTCCAAGCTGGTAAACGGGGTGATATACCCTGCTTTACGCAACTTGGAGGTATCGGCCTGCGTAAAATACTGATACTTGAGGCGCAAGTAATCAGGCATTTCGATGAAACGGATGTTTGGCTCCCTGTTCATCGCGGAAAAGACGGCCCACGCCAGATCATTCCAGGTACGAGCTTGCCCTGTGCCGCAGTTGAACAGACCGCCAGCATCCCGATGCTCCAGAAAATGCAGTGTGACATTCACGGCATCCTTGACATAAACAAAATCTCGCTTCTGCTCGCCATCCGCGATTCCGTCCCGGTACGATTTGAAGAGCAAGACCTCGCCGTTCTTTAAAATATCATCGTACGACTTATTCACGACTGAGCGCATGTCGTGTTTGTGGTCCTCATATGGGCCGAAAACATTAAAGTACTTAAGCCCCACGATACGGTCAAACAGTCCGGTCTTCAAGGCCCACAAATCGAACATATGTTTCGAATATCCGTACATGTTCAGAGGCCGCAAAGTCGGAGTGACCTTGTCATCGTCGGAATAACCCAGCGTGCCGTCGCCGTAGGTTGCCGCGCTCGATGCATAAATGAACCGCGCGTTTCGTTCCTGGCACCATGAGCACAGGGAACGCGTATAGTGATAATTGTTGCTGAGAAGGAAGTCCGCATCTTTCTCAGTAGTAGAACTGCATGCTCCCAGATGGATCACGGCATCCACTTCGAGTTGGCTTGTCGAATCGATCCGCTTCAGAAACTCTTCTGGATTGAGGATGTCCTCGAAGGCCAATCCCTCTAGGTTGCGCCACTTCTCTTCCTTGCCAAGCGTATCAACCAACAAAAGATTGTCTGCTCCGCGAGCGTTCAATGCGGCCACGGTGTTGCGACCGATAAAGCCAGCTGCGCCCGTAACGACGATTAACTTAGTCATTGTTTGCGGCTCCCTTTTTCCCGTATACCTGAACAATCCGTTCGATGGTGTTGGTGGTGGATCGTCCTTTAACCATGTCGGCCAGAACTACGCGCCCACCGTGGCCTTCCACGACGTCGCGCCCACTTACGTAGTGAGCCCAATCCTTGCCTTTCACGAGAACCTGCGGCAGGATTTGCGCGATCAGGTCCCGCGGTTCCTGTTCATCGAAAATCACAACATAGTCAACAGCGCGCAGCGATGCCAACACGTAAGCTCGATCATCCTGTGTATTGATCGGACGGTCCTCGCCCTTGTTACGTTTGACCGAGGCGTCAGAGTTAACACCCACCACAAGCGCGTCTCCTTGATTGCGAGCAAAGGTCAGGTAAGTCACATGCCCACAGTGCAAAATGTCAAAGCATCCATTGGTAAAGACAAGGACCTTGCCTTGAGATACCAGGCGATCGCGCTCGATCCGCATTTCCTCTGCAGTGACGATTTTGGGCGTTTCAATTTGCATGTTCGCTCCCGGTTGAATCACAAAGATTTACATTGGCTAGGATAACTGCAACAAGGCTAAGAGCGTGGGCAACTGGCTGAAGTCAGGAACAATCAGATCGGCTCCTGCCCGAACCAGGCGCGCGCGCTTGGTCAGATTTGTCCCAAAGCGGCGAAGTTCATCGCTGGCAACGCCAACACAAACGCCTCCACGCTTATGTGTTTCACGGATCTCGACCGGACCGTCGCCAAAGGTCACAAACTCGTGCCCATGTAGGCCGTTTTCGCAGATGATTCGATCAAGAACCACCTTTTTCGCTTCAACTTTTACGTCGCCAATCGCCCCGTAAATTCTTCCTTCGAACAGGTCCGCATAGCCCATCCCTTGGGCCTCAGCCACCACATCGCTCTCATCCGTGCCACTGGCAAGATATAACTTTACTCCGCGCCTTTTCAGATGTTGCAGGAGCTGAGCGGCATTCTTAATCTGAAAATCCTCCGGGGCCAACTCCTTGCGCTCCAGCTTGCGCAGGCGCTGACGGACCACGTTCAACAACTGCTCGTTATAAATATGCTTATAGCCATGCTCGTCCAGTATTAGCTCCGGGGGAACGAATCCGAACTGGTGGACCAGTTTTACCAGTGCTTGCATCTGTACAAGCGTCTGGATGCCGGTAGTCTTGTCAATCAACTGGCGGACCGCGTTCAATACTTTGCGGTAGAGCGAGTCATCGGTATCCTCGTAACGAGGCCCGAGCACCGCCCGCACCATCATTGGCTCCATGGTCTGCTCCCAGCCTTCCCGCAAGGTGGAGAGGGTGCCGTCGTGGTCGAAGATGGCGTGCTTGAGATGCAGAACCTCTGGCAGTTCCGCGATGATCTCGATCTCTGTGTTTTCCAGGTAACGTGCCCGCCGCGGCTCGCTCGCCAGTTCAGGCCGGTAGATGTAGTCCGGCTCCGATCCCACAGAGCGAATCTCCTCCGGTGTAGCGGTGCCTGTCATTTGCAGTTTACGTACGGTGACCGAGGCGGCTATGTTGGCGAGTGTCGCAGCAGTCAGTGCATCGCCGCCTGTCGCCAACACGGCGGATATCGCCGCCACCACCGTGTCGCCAGCGCCAACCGGATCAATACGTTCGAGAATCTGAATGCCGGGAACTTCGTGGATCACGTCTTGATCGGCTGCGAGGATTCCTCTCTCGCCGAGGGTTAGGAATACGGGTTGTCCCGTGACCTGGGAGATACGGCGAGCATAGGATTTCGCCTCTGTTTCGGATACGAGTCCGTCTTCCCAAGGCTCTTCCAAGAACCGGCAAGCCTCTCGGGAATTGAGCTTGATGATCGCGCCTCGATAGAGAGCCACACGGTGCCGGGCGTCGACGATAAATCGAGTGCGGGCGTGAGCGCCTATCAGGCTATTGATTCGAGAAATCATCTCAGGAGAACTGACGCCAGCCGGAATCTGCTGATTGAGAATGACAACGTTGTTGCAGGAAGCCGCGCGGTCGAGGGAGGATATCAAGGCATCAAAGATCTGCTGCGGCAGCGTGTTGAAGGCGCCGAAGTCCAGGCGGCTCTCTTCTACGTCTCGCCGGTAAGGCTTGGCGTAGACCATCGTTTGCCAGTCATCACTCGTCTGCATGCCGCTGACGTCAGCGCCACGTTTCGTCAATAGACGCATCATTTCATGACCGAAAGGGTCTTTTCCGATGACACCTATTGCCTGGACATGTTGAACGCCAAGATCCAGGAGATTGGCAACAATATTTCCGGCGCCGCCAAGGCTGTAGAACTGCTGCCTAACTCTTCGGACCGGCAGACCTGTCTCAATTGACATCTCCTCTTCGCCGTCATCGATCGTCCAGTAGGCGTCCAGGGTGAAGTCGCCGAAAACCGCCACGCGAGCGTCCGCGATTCCAGCCAGAGTCGTATCCAAATACGAAACTTCTTCGTGTAAACCATTTTCGATCATCATGTAATTACCAATCTAGATCTGAGTTCTTACCGCTCTTCTTAGATAGTCTCGCTGAATTGTGAGAACGTCAATTCCAATGCACTTGCTAAAGATAAAAAGTTGTAATAGCCTTTATCTGTTCTAGAGGTGCGATGCGCATGGAAGGCAAGGTCCCGGAACATCGGAAAATCTCCGCTGCCCTTCGCCAGCAGATTGCGGCAGGAAAGTATGCGGAAGGCCAGCGCTTGCCGAGTGAAGTGGAACTGGCACGCCGGTTTGGCGTCTCGCGTCCAACGGTTGCCCGCGCCATGCGGGATTTGGAGAGCTTGAACATGGTGAGCCGGCGTGTTGGCTCCGGGACCTTTCTAAAGTCCAGCGATTCAAAACCCTCAGCCAAAACCGAGAGAACCCTCGGCTTACTCGTTCCTGGATTGGGCAATACGGAAATCCTTGATCCAATTTGCAACGAGATCTCACGTTTCGGCCAGGGCAACGGCTTCTCTGTTTGGTGGGGCGATGCCGCTGCTCCTGTTTCTTCTGCCGCGGACGCCGAAGAACTTTGCCGTCAGTACATTGAACGCAAGGTGGCCGGTGTCTTTTTTGCCCCGCTGGAAACTGTTCCTGACCGTGAGGCAGTCAACCTGCGGATCGCAAAAGCGTTTCAAGACGCCCACATCCCAGTCGTTCTGCTGGATCGGGATATGTTCGAGTTTCCCGGTCGCAGCCAATTTGATTTGGTGGGCATCGACAACTTCATCGCCGGTCTGATGCTTACGCAGCATCTGATTAATCTCGGCCATCGAAGCTTCGTATTCTTCGCCCGGCCCAATTTTCCAGGAACCACAGACCTTCGGTTAGCCGGTTGCCGCGAGGCAACTGAGCGGGCGCAGCTCGCCAAACCGCGAACGGCATGTGGGGACCCGACCGATCCCGATTTCGTAAGTAGTCTGCTGGGTTCTGACCCGCCAGATGTGATCATTTGCTCAAACGACCTTGGGGCGGCCTTGCTGATCCAGACTCTCTCAAGCCTGGGACTGCGACTGCCGCAGGATATCGGCGTCGTAGGATTCGACGACGTCACGTATGCAGTCCTTCTCGCCACGCCTCTAACGACAATTCGGCAGCCTTGCCGGGAAATCGGTCAAACGGCGGTGCGTGTCATGCGTGAGCGGATCGACAATCCAGGATTGCCTCCCCGACAAATCCTGCTTCCCGTGGAACTGGTCGTCCGCAAGTCTTGCATGCGTGGTCTGCAACCCCGCTCTCATCGTCTTGAGCTCTTGCGGAAGCCATCTTCATAGTGCCTCACTTGAGGAACTCTGTTCGAAAATCCGCTTCACCATGCGCCGCCGCCTCACCTGTGTCTGCTTGTCGTCGCTCAGAATGGTATCGATCACGCCCATCGACAGCCCAAGCTGGGGCTGTTTGATTGACTCCTGTCCTCCATCACCAACCGCTCGCGGACGCACACAATCCAAAACAGACATGAGTCCAGGGCGGTCCAACCCCTTCTGTGAGGTCGGGTAGACATTTAAGAAGTTAATTCAATAGTTTTGAACGCGGTCTTCGCGCCGAGATGCGACGCACGATAGTCTCTCTAATCAGGCGCAGAGTGTGAGGTCTGGAGCATTCCTGAGCGACGGCACAGAGCTGGGCCAATGCAGTCATGCGACATCCGTGGCGCAGACCACACGCCCGCGCAGCCAACGAGGCAAATAGGCGGAGCCTGGGCGGCGACTACGTTCAAGAAGCGGTTAAACAAGGTTGGCGTTTCCGAGGCCTTTAGTAAGCAGGGCATGTCAGAATGGCCGTGAGCACGTCCGATGATTGGATGAGCAGTCTGCGTGATGATGGAGGTCCGTCGAGGACGGTAGCCACGTCACGGATGGAGTTACGGAGGTCAACATTCGACGGGCTATCCGGGAGCCACTTCCTTGTCTGAGCATCTATTGAAAGACTCGGCCACTTGCACCCACGGACCTCCGGTGTGCCCTCCACTTCCCGACTCAAGGAACGGCCGCTCGTCATTCGCGTCCTGGAGGGGCGACCTATTTCTGTTGATCGTAATCAACTTTATGTGGGCGCTCAAGTGGACGCTCTCCAAGGTTGCGCTGCGCGAGCTCGAACCTGTCTCGATAACCCTATTCCCGATGGTGGGCGCCATTTTCCTTCTGCTTCCGCTGCTGCGGTGGAAGCTGAAAGACCAGCCCGCATACTTTGGCGTGGTCAGGAAAGAAGCATTACGTCCCGCCAATGTTTTCCGGTTCTTTCTGCTGGGAGCGGTAGGTCAGGTGGCCTGCAATGTCCTGGTTACCTGGGGGCTCAAATATATTCCCGCGACAGATGCGGCTGTGATCGGGCTGGCCACGCCGATCTTCAATGCATTTCTTGCGGCTCTGATTGTCCGTGAGGCTCTCAGTTGGCGCTTACTGCCGAGTTTCGTATTTGCCCTCGCGGGCGTGCTCCTCATGACGGGAATCAATGTAAGCGGCGGTGGCACGATTTCTAACTGGCACTATCTGTTCGGCGTCTTCCTGTTCTTCATCGCCACTTTAGGATCGGCATTCTACAACGCCTATAGCAAGAAGCTGCTTGACCGGTTCGGACCTGCGGAGATTCTCTTCTATAGCTATATCTTCGTGGTCCTAAGCCTGTATCCCTTTCATCTCCTGACCGAGCAGCCCCTGTCCATCCAGAAAGTTGCCGGATTGCACTGGGAAACATGGTGCAGTCTGGCGTTGTTATGCGTTCTTGTGTACGGCTTGTCGATGATTCTGTTCTTGGAAGTTCTGACGCGCCGGCCCTTGGCTCCGGTGGCGATCTCTATCTATTTAATGACCGTCTTCGGCGTGTTGATTTCAACTACTACCTTGCACGAGCCCGTGACGTTGAAACTCGTTGGCGGGGCGTTACTGGTTCTCCTAAGCACAATCTTCGCGAATGCGGGGAAAACACGGAACACAGGGTGATATTCACATGAAGCTCGTTAAGATTGTTGTGATGCTTGGTCTCCTTTCTGCATCGGCCCTATTCGCCCAACCGAACAAGAGCCTGGACGAGAGCCTGGCGAAGCTGCGTTCTGAGGATGTGCGCCCGCACTTCGAGAGTGTGGACGGCAGGCAGCTTCTATTTGTGGAGGGACGCCCGTTCTTTGCGCTTACCGCCGAGCTGCCATGGTACCAGAGCCACTACGGGCGCTATCGCGAGACCATGGACGGTTGGGACTATGTATATCCGGCGGCGCGGAAGATGCACATGAATACTCTCAAGGTTTCTGTGAAATGGTCCCAGATCGAACCGCAAAAGGGAGTTTTCGATTTCTCCTATGTGGATCACGTCAAGGCGCTTGCCGAAGCGAATGGATTGAAGCTGATCTTAGGTTGGTTCGGTCACTACGCGAGCGGCTCCAGTGGAAACATTTATCGCAATCTGGACAACCAGGTCTTCGTGCCCATGGACATCTTAGAGGACGATAAGACGTATCCGCGTGCCGTGGATGGAGATGGCAACTCGTACCACGGGATCATTTCCTATGACAACGATGCGGTAATCAATCGAGAGGCAACTGCTTTTCGCGCATTTATGAAGCATATTCGCGAAATCGATGAGAAGACCCGCACCATCATCATGATTCAGGTGGAGAATGAGGTAAATGTATTCAACGGGGAAACCGGATACAGGGATCACAAGAAGTGGCGTGACCATTCTCCGCGCTCGAACGAATTATTCAAGGCGGGGGGGTATACGGACGACCTGACATATTCGGCAGATCGATTCGCCTCCGGCTGGCTGCATACCGTTACCGAGGCCGGCGCGAAGGAGTATACATTGCCGTTTTTCATTAATTATCCATTCGGCCCTGTGTACGGGAATCCTGGGGAGGATGTCGCCACATATTTGAAGTTCCTCCCGAAGGTAACATTCATTTCTCAGAATTTGTATAGCGTGTCAGCGCGAGCGGATGACCTGCTGAAGCGGATGGATTCTTATCGTATCGGCCGCAACATAGTAGCGATCAGTGAGACCAACGCGGATCGTAGCGCAGTTGCCCCGCGCCTGGCTTTCCTCGCCGTGGGCGACTACGCCGCTCCGCTATTTTCTCCTTGGGCGATCAATATGTCGACCATCACGGAGTCGGAGCCTTATGTACTCAAGGACGGGACTCTGGCGAATGGCGCGTTCGACTTACAGCGCACGTACACGAGCATCGAGCGCGCGGCTCCGGCCATCGCGCTTTGTGCCGGCACCGATAAGTTGAAAGTCTTCCTGGACGGCGAAAGCAACACGGGCGAGGTGGCCGGAACCAGGGTAACCGTGAAATTCGATCCTGGTGGGCAGGTGATGGTTCTGCATCCTGCGCCAAACGAGTTTGTTCTGGTCGGTTGGAAGGCGTCGGTGTCAATGCAGTCGCCGCTGGCCGCGTGGCCCTCTCTCAAGCATCTGCGGGTCGAGGCCGGCCAATGGAAAGGCTCGCGTTGGATACCGTCCTCCGACCCGGTTTTCTATAATGCGCCGCACGAAAATAACGCGGTGTGGGTTCATTTGTTCGAGGATCCAATGGTCGTTAGGGTATTTACCAAGTGAATGGTTCAGAACACCTTTGGGGGTAAGTATGGCAGCTAACGGACAGAAAGTAGCAGTAGTGACCGGCTCCACTGGCGGCATCGGCGCGGGAATCGCGCGCCGCCTCGCAGCCGACGGCTTTGCGGTTGTGGTGTCGGGACGCCGGGCAGCGGAAGGTGAGGCGATTGTTCAAGAGATCACAACCGGAGGGGGCACGGCATGGTTCCACCCGGCGGACGTCAGCGATCCCGAAGCCTGCCGTAAATTGATCGACGCGGCGGTTGACCGGTACAAGCGGCTGGATGTGCTTGTGAATAACGCAGGCATCTTCCCGATTACTGAAATCCAGGATACGACCGCGGAGATTTGGGATCAGATTTTCGCAGTCAACGTGCGCGGCCCCTTCCTGTGTACCCAGGCAGCAATTCCGCACTTGCGGAGTCAGGGTGAGGGAGTAATCGTGAACATCGGCTCCACAACGATGTTTCGTTGCCTTAGCGACCGAATTGCTTATGCAACCTCCAAGGGAGCCCTCTTGACCATGACCAAGAGACTGGCGCAAGTCTTGCTGGCGGACAAGATTCGAGTGAACTGGGTGACTGTGGGATGGGTGCCTACCGAGGGCGAGCTGGAACTCCGGTCGCAACATGCGCCGGGCGGTTCCGGCCGGGAGTTCCTGGAAAAGGTTTCAGCGGATGCGCCCCTGGGAAGACTGGAGACTGTAGAGGACATCGCTTCCGGTGTTGCCTATCTGGTGTCGGACGCGGCCAGCCATGTGACGGGCTGCGAACTCAACATTTCGGGTGGATTGTGGATTTGAAGGGACGGCATCTGTGACTGAGGTTGAGCACGTACTTGGGATTGGAGATCGATTAGGTGAGGGACCTCTCTGGGACGCCAGGAGTGGAGTCCTCTTTTGGGTTGATATTGAGGGAAATTGTTTCCATCGTTTTTTCCCGGCCACGGTACAAGTAGAGACGATTGACACTGGCATCCCCGTCTGCGCACTGGGCCTCGTTGTGGATTCCGCCAAGCTCATCCTTGCGGCCGCGCAGGGAATTGCCATGTGGAACTGGCCGGACCGGTCCCTCGATGCGATTTCTCCCAATCCGGAGCAGGGACGCCCTGACTCCCGCTTCAACGATGCCGCTGTTGACCGCCAGGGAAACTTCTGGGTGGGCAGCCTGGGGCCGGGTTTAGAGAGTGCGCTTTATCGGTTTGGGCCTGGGCGCTTGCTTCTGAAGATGGACTTGGGAATCGGGGTCTCCAACGGCATCGCATGGAGCCCCGACAACCACACGATGTACTTCACCGACAGCCGCCGGCGCGTCATCTTCGCCTACGATTTTGACGAGTCCTCGAATTCGATTGAAAACCGTCGCGTATTGATCGAGGTTGCAGACGGGGAAGGCTTCCCGGACGGTCTCACTGTAGATCGGGAAGGATTCTTGTGGAGCGCACGATGGGGAGGAGCGAGGGTCGTCCGATATGACCCAGCCGGTAAACTGGAGCGGAAAATCATGCTGCCGGTGACGTATCCAACCAGTTGCACGTTCGGTGGCGCGAACCTCGATGAACTGTACATCACCTCGGCCCGGTCCCCTCTAACCGAGGCACAGTGTACTCGAGAACCGAGAGCCGGCGATCTGTTCCGGATCAGAGCAGAAGTGCAGGGACTCGAGGATTCACGATTTCGGGAGTGACGGAGATACATTTCATTCGTCCCCTTCACGTGTGAAATTCATAGCCCTGATCAACAAATAGCCCGTCGAGGGGGTGATTCCGACGACTTAACGCGGCATAAAAGTGGGGTCATATTTTGAGCGGATGGTTCATCCTTAGGCGACAGTCCCCGATACCGTAGTTCAATCAATTTGAACTCACCTCTTTCCAATCCAGCAGAACATGCGATATGGTCTGTTGTGAAATGAAGACGGCTACGACCATTAAAAAGACTTGTCAAGTGTTCAGGGCCTTCCATAGCTGCTCCTCCCTTGGACTCACGCAAGTTGCGGCGCTCACCGGTCTGCTCAAGAGTGATGTGCACAGGATCCTCAAGTCGCTCCAGGAGTTTGGCTTCATCGAGCAAGACGGCGAGAGAGGCCGCTATCGTCTCGGCTTGGAGTTGTTGGAGCTTGGTCATCTCGTACATCAACGGTTGCGCCTGAGTGACGTTTCCCGGCCAGTTCTACGCCAATTGGCGGAATTATCAGGTGGTGTGGCGAATATGGCCACTCTCGACCTGATCGACTCGAAAATTGTCTTCATAGAACAGATCGGCACGCTAAGTGCCGGGCAAATCCCTTGGCGCATCGGCCAGCGAGTGGAATTTCCTCATGCGACGGCAGTTGGAAAAACGTTGTTGGCGCATCTCGATCCGGGAATGATTGGCACAGTGATCGGACCCAAAGGGCTTTTGCGCAAAACGCAGCACACGATAACGAGCGACGCCGCTCTGGACCGCGAACTCGTATTAGTTCGCGAGCGAGGCTACGCGACGGACTGTGAGGAAGCGCTTGAGGGAGCCAGTTGCGTTGGGGCGCCGGTGCGCGATTACACGCGACGCGTAGTGGCGGCAATCAGTGTGTCCATGGAGACGCGCAGGCTCGCCAGCGTCGGCGAGCAAGAAATCGCCACGTTGGTGATGTCCGCTGCGGCCAGGATTTCAACGATGCTGGGAGGCACGATTCACCCAGTCCCGATCTCCATCAATGTCTCTCGAGTCCGCTCGCCGCTGGCCGCTGGTGTGGCACCGGAATCGCAAAAGTTAAAGAGAAGAACATTGGGTGTCACCGCATAGACCGGCGGCTTCGCATGAGAAGCGAATCCGCTCGCCAGGTAGCCCGCGCCGCCCCGCAGTTGGTTCGTCAAGTAGAACTCTCAAATCGATTGAGCTGCGAGAGGGCAACCACTTGAGACCGCAGACAAAGGCTCGCCAGGTGCTCATCTACTCGATTTCAGAACTCTTGAACTGCACCTTGCTGAATGCGACTGGGCGTGTACCAATATATGTAGTAGAGGCCTGACTTTATGGGCCATGTGACTGGAGCCAGGCATGGTTCAGCGTTATAGCGGTTCTCCAGTTGCAGTAGAGGGAAATCGCCGCTGCTGAGTGGTTTTTTCCTTTCCGGGGTCCCCGGCGACAGGTCTTCGTCGCAGGGGTGGAAGCAAAAGCCACCCTGCACGACGCCAGAAACTCCACGTGAACTGGAGAACCGCTCTAGTGATTGGATCCAGGAACGGAATAGGGGAGCAGGAAGTTGTGTGCTGGGTGTAGAAACGCGGTTTCCCAGCCGGGCATCCTGGCGAATTCTCTCTCTTTTACCTGTCTAAAAGTCGTCGTCCTTTCATGTCGAAGAACCGAAAGAGGTCAGGCAAGAATATGAGCGCAAAATTCAGAGGCATTCTTACCATCCCTTCCACGCCTTTCCGGGAGACTGGGGAGATTGACATTCCCTCGTTCCGCCGCGTTGTGGATTTCTGCTTTGAGTGTGGAGCACACGGTCTTGTCTTTCCCGTGAACGCGAGTGAATGGATCCTGCTCAGCGACGAAGAGCGGTTTCGGCTTTCCAAAATCCTTGTAGAGCAGAACGCAGGTCGGATTCCTGTCGTAATTGGCGTGGCCGCGGCCTCACGGGAAATTGCAGTCAAATTTGCCCAGCACGCGCGTGTGATCGGCGCCGATGCGGTGATCGCCATGCCGCCGCATATCCGCCGCCGGCCGGTATCCGAAGAGGTCATTTTCGAATACTACCGAGCAATCTCCGACGCAGCGCAGTTGCCCGTTTTCATTCAGGACTGCTATGGACCGATCGGTACAGAAATGTCTGCGCAGTTCATGCTGCGACTATGCCGTGAGATCGAACATGTTCAGTACATCAAGGAAGAAACAGAACCCTCCACACTCAAACTGACAGAGGTCGTTCAGGGGAATGATGGCTCGGTGAAAGGCTTCTTCGGCGGCTCCGGCGGCCGTTTTCTCATCGAGGAGTACCGGCGCGGTGTTGGCGGTAACATGCCCGGCTGCCATGTCACCGATGTGCTGGTTGCCCTTTGGAATGCGCTGGAAGAGGGCGATGAGTCCCGGGCGCTCCACATCTACAAGGAGTTGGCTCCGCTCTTCTTTTTCGAGGCGCAAGTTGAGGGATGTTATAAGGAAGTACTGTATCGCCGGGGCGTAATCGATTGCCCGCTGAAACGCAACGGAGCGGCCCGATTGGACGAGATCGCTTCGAATTACCTTGATGATCTGCTGAAGGCTCTCGATCCTCTGATGAGTTGGGGCAAAGCGCGGATAGTACAAGCTACGGGTGTACCTTTGAGCAATGGGGCACTGAACCAGTAATTATGCGGTGCTACTACGGAGATCTATGCGAATCACCGATTTAAAGACTTTCATTGTCGGCAATCCGTGGAAGAACTGGTTATTCGTCAAGCTGGTTACAGACGAAGGCATTAGCGGACTCGGCGAGGCCACCGGGGGACTGGAGACCGCTCCGATCGACGCCCAATTGAATGAGATAAGCCACTTCATTATCGGCGAGGATCCTCTGAATCCGACACGCCTGTGGCAAAAGATATACAAGGGTACGTTTCTTAGCACGTCGGTCGCAATGAGCGCGATTGAGATTGCGTGTTGGGACATTCTCGGGAAACACCTGGGCACGCCATTGTGGCGACTCCTGGGAGGAAAGCAGCGGCCGCGCCTGAGAATCTATGCCAACGGATGGTACAAGGGCCCGCGGGATCCCTCGTTTTTCGCCGAGGCGGCCTGCAAAGTGAAAGAAATGGGCTATACGGCGCTGAAGTTCGATCCGTTCGGATCGGCGTATCGTTTCCTCAACCGCGAGCAAGAGGAATTGTCCATTCAAATCATTCGCGCAGTGCGCGACGCGGTCGGCGAGCGGGTCGATATTCTTGTCGAAGGGCACGACCGGTTCAGCGTTTCAACCGCTGTTCATCTCGCTCACCGCATGGAGGAGTTCCATCCCATGTGGTTCGAAACGCCCGTCCTTTCCACCGACATCGTTTCCACCTTGCAGGTTGCACGGTCAGTCAAAGTGCCCATCGCGTCCGGCGAGCGCTTCACGCGCCTTTCTGAGATTCTTGACCTCGTGTCAGATCGCTCGGTGAGCATCGTGCAGCCGGAGACGCTGAACATCGGCGGCATATCGGGAGCGATGAAGGCCGCCGCCATTGCGGAGTCTGCCGAGGCGTTTGTCGCCCTGCATCAAGCGCAGAGTCCGCTCAACACGGCCATCAACGCCCACATTCATGCGTCCATTCCGAACTTTCTGATCCAGGAGTGCTTCGATGATTTTCTGGAGCCTTGGGCATTCGATCTTTTCGAGGGCGTGCCGAGAATGCGGGATGGCTGCGTTGAGCCTCCGGACCTCCCAGGCATCGGAGTTGAATTCAACGAAACAGAGGCGGTCAAGCATCCGTACGGCCGCACCAATTTCCTGCGCTTGTTCGATGACGGTTGGGAGGCGCGGAGGTAATTTGCGGCTCTCTAACTGTTTTGGGTTATAGGGACTCCTTTTGGTGGACCTGGCTAGAAAACGCGCTTTTCAAGCGTTCGGTACATTGCAGCGTCCATGTGCCCGCTCCGGTTTAGCATGAATGACGGAGGCACTGGTGCCCATGTTTACTCCGCAGCCAATTGGATTCGTTCGCAGCCCTTTCAAGGATGCAGCCGCTGTTCCGAAGGGTCTTGGAGCCAAGCACGAGGAAGAAGGGGTGCTCAACATCTTTCCTGAATTTGACCTCGGGCTCGCCGACATCGAAGGCTACTCTCACCTCATCGTTCTGTGGGCTTTCGACCGCTCCGAGGGATTCGACTTGATGGTCACACCGCCTTCCGACAGCCGTCCGCACGGTGTATTCTCTACACGATCACCACGCCGTCCCAACCCAATTGGACTTACCGTGGTCGAACTGCTGCGCCGCGAAAACAGCTCACTGCACGTGCGCGGTGTTGACATGCTCGACGGAACGCCCATTCTCGACATCAAGCCTTACCTGTCAAGTATCCCATCAGAGATATTGCGCCGTGGATGGCTGGCGGAGGCTGAGAGTCGAAAAGGGTGATTCTCTTGGCTGCAACAAGATCACGGTATAACTTCGGTACAGGGGCTGGAGTGCAAGAACGACCTTACCGTCCATAAGTCATATAAATGAAATCACGCATGGTCTTGCGTATCACGATTCGGAAACAGCCAAAGTTTCCCCGCCCCTTTTGGCACAGAAACACTAACAAACAATCAGACCACAACCAATCCGCCGGTGGAGACTTCCTGGCTAAAGAACCTCTCGTGCCGAAAATCATTTGGATCCGCCGTGCACGACCTGCTCCAGCAACAATCCCTCGACTTGCTCCGGCATTTGCTTCCCGCCATCTGCCATTCCGTGCACTTCACCTGGCGTTCAAGTTCGCGTTCTCTGCATTTGATTTCCTCTTGTCTACGTTGCTCAGTACGAATTGCCTCCGATCGTCCCTCGCGCATCAGCGCCTAGATGAGTCTGGGTAACGTGCCGAACTTTCGGCTGCTCGGCCAAGTTCAAATGCTCCACTGCTCTCTGGTCGACCAGAGAAATGGGTGACACAAAGGTTGATTAGCAACCCGAGAGAAATTCTCTGGGGGAAGATTTATGCGGAATTAGACCGGAAATCGGGAAGATTTTCTACATCTAAGTTATTTATTATAAACAGCTTGACTCACTGGCGGAGAGAGGGGGATTCGAACCCCCGATAGAGCTTTTGACCCTATAACGGTTTAGCAAACCGCCGCCTTCAGCCGCTCGGCCATCTCTCCGGGTCTGCACGGATTATACCGGAAGTCGCGCTTGCGGTGCGTCGGAACAAATGAGCACTTGGAGGCCGGTCCATTTTTTCCCCAGGCCATTATCCACTTCCTGCCGCGGCGAACGAGGCAAGAGAAACTTCGCAGATAGCGTACACCCATTTGTCCTCAAGAAAGGCCGTCGCACGCTCCACCCTTTGACGGGGTCCTATCGATTCAGGCCGGAACCTTCGGTTCTTGCGACGAGGACTCGCCGCTGGAAATCGGCCATTCTGGTTGTGCAATCCAGGTTCTGTGACAGCGCGTCCCGCCCTCTGCGAAAATGCTGTAGGTTCGCATATATGCCTTTTGTCTTCAATTCGGCTACGCGGAAGTTGCGTTTTCTACCGCTGGTGGCGGCTACCTACTTCATGGTGTCGGGTGGTCCCTATGGAATTGAGGACATCCTCGGCGGCGCCGGATTTCTGAGAGCCATCCTCATCCTGCTGGTGCTGCCGTTTCTGTGGTGTTTGCCCACCGCGCTGATGGTTGGCGAGCTGGCCAGCGCCATTCCTGCCGAAGGCGGCTTTTACATTTGGGTCCGGCGCGCGCTGGGCCCGTTCTGGGGCTATCAGGAGGGTTGGCTCTCGCTCTCGGCCAGCATCTTCGACATGGCCATCTATCCGGCCATCTTTGTTCTTTACGTGGGTAAGTTCAACCCGGCGATCACAGGCGGTTGGAAGGGCTACGCCTGTTCTCTGGCCGTAGTAGCGGTTTGCTGCGCGTGGAACCTGCGCGGTGCGCCGGCTGTGGGCGAGGACTCGGTGTGGCTGTTTGTTCTGCTTCTGGCTCCTTTTGTCGTGTTTGTGGTTCTCGGTCTATGGCGCGGGCTCACGCTGCACCCCGCGGTGCAATGGAGCCAGCCTGCCTCCCAGTCCGCTTTCTCGACAGCAGTTCTGGTGGCGATGTGGAACTACATGGGATGGGACAACGCTTCCACCGTCGCGCAGGAGGTGGAAAATCCGCAGCGAAACTATCCCCGCGCCATGATCGCGGCCACCGTTCTGGTGGCTGTCACCTACATACTGCCGCTGGCGGCGATGGCCCTGGCCGGCCTCTCCGCGGATAGTTTTACTACTGGCGACTGGACGACTGCGGCAACGGCGCTCGGTGGTCCGGTTCTGGGGTTGGCTGTGGTTGCCGGCGGCACCATTACCGGGATCGGCATGTTCAACGCGCTGGCGATGAGTTATACGCGATTGCCCATGGCCATGGCCGAGGACGGCATGTTGCTTCGTGCGGTAGCGTGGCGCAACCGCCGCGGTGTGCCATGGGTGAGTGTCCTTTTGTGCGGGCTGGCCTGGGCCCTCGCGCTTAAGCTGCCCTTCGAGCGGCTCATCTCCATTGACCTCATTCTGTATGGATCAAGCCTGCTGCTGGAATTTCTGGCGCTGATTGTGTTGCGCATCCGTGAGCCCAACCTGGCGCGCCCCTTCAAGGCCGGCAATCTGGCCTTTGCCTGCTTGCTGGGGGTAGGGCCGGCAGCGCTGATCGGGTATACGCTCTACTCCTCGCGCGATGAGAAACTCATAGGCACGACCTCGGCACTGCTCTTTGCGATTGTGGTGGGGTTGTTGGGTCCTGGACTCTACTGGCTTACGGCTGCTCCGCTGGCGCGGCACCGGGCGGCGGCCTCGGCTGCGGTCGAAAGTTTGCCCTTGCGCAACGAGTAAGGCTGCGTCCATCTGCGAGAGGCCTTACTTGTTACAACCACCGTTCCCGGCTATTCGGCAGATTTCAGTTTGGCCTTGGTTTCTTGAAACTGTTTGGCGGCGTGCAGCACATGGTCACGGGCGTAGGCCGCATCATGCCAGCCCTTTACCTCTACACGCTTGCCCTCCAGGTCCTTGTAGATCGAGAAAAAATGGGTGATCTCCTTCAGCAGGTGCGGATAAATGTCGGTGAAGTTCCAGATGTTGCCGAAGCGCGGGTTGTTCTTGCCCACCGCCAGTACTTTCTCGTCCAGCACGCCCTGGTCCAGCATCTCCAGTAAACCGATGGGACGCACCTCCTGCACGCAACCGGGGAAACTGGGTCCGGGCACCAGCACCAGTACATCCAGCGGGTCGCCGTCGTCGCTCAGCGTAGAGGGAATGAAGCCGTAATCTCCAGGGTAGTGGACGGGGGAGTGCAGGTTGCGGTCCAACTTGAAGACGTGCAATTGCTTGTCGTATTCGAATTTTTGCGTTCCGTCTTTGGGGATTTCGATGACCACTCGAAAGACCTCGGGAGCGCGTTCGCCGATTGGCAATTCCAGATAGTTGACCATTTCTTTTTTGCTTCTCCTTCAGGGTTGGGGAGGTGGAACCGGCGCGGGGAATCTAACCGGCTGTTGGGGAATCACCGGCCAGACGCCGGAGATACTATAGTCACGGATCGTAGTGTCCATCACGTGCGTTCCCCGCGTCAAATGCGAGGATATTGCATCTGGCTCGGTGTCCAAAGGTGGCCAAGCCACAAAACGGACACCAACTAGACTCCAAACAAAGGACACACATGTTCGAGAAAGCTGGAAAATTTTACGCAGACTGGCGGGACAACACAGGCCAGCGCACCCGAAAATCCTTCAACACACGCCGCGCAGCACTCGCGTACGAGGCAGAGCAAAAGGAACGCGCGCACCCAAAAACGAAAGCGAGAGGGCCACGGTCGCCTCACTCCTTCTCGCTGAAATCACGGGGCGAAACCAACACGCACCCGTCTACCAAGCGGGCAAACTCCTCGCCTCAATCGTCGGAAAGATCCAACCCGGACAACTCTCGCCAGCGCACATCCACGACGCGAACGCAGCCATCCGCAAAGCAGCCTATTCCCATTCGACACTCACCAACAAAGTAAGCGCAACGCGCCGGTTGCTGAGATGGTTATGGGAGTACCACGGTGCGCCGAAACTAGACCATCTGGTGGACACATACCCAGGACTGCGCCCACGCAATGTCACTGCAACCGACGAAGAGCGCGCACTACTGACGAAGGCAGCACGGCCATACATGCAACTCTGGATCGCACTGTGTGGGGACCTCGCCATACGGTCAACAACAGCCGCCCGAATCGGGCCAGCAAACCATGACCCATCGGGACGGACACTCAGGTTCGAGACCAAATGCGGCGAACGCCTCACACTGCCAACAACCGAAACAATAGAAGACCTGATCGAGCCATGCGACCGCAAAGACCCAACACCGTTCGTATACCAACTCTGGAGAAACGAACCACACAAACATGGAGCCACACCAAGATTCATCGAAGACCCGGCAACACTGCGCCGGCACTTCAAAGCGCTCAGACTCAGCGTAGGGATAACCCGAAAGCTCACACTTCACGACCTAAGACGCACGGCAGCTGTGGCAATGTTTGATTACACAGGTGACATACGGGACGTGCAAGCACTGCTGGGACACAGAAACCTCCAGTCAACCATCTGGTATCTGGACCATGACATGCGCCCAGTAAAGCGAAGCACACTCGAAATCATCAAGCGCCCAGCATGGAGAAAGGAAAAGACCGCATGAGACTAGCCCTCATCGCGCACCATCAGACTGTCGCCCTTGAAGCAGCCGGAGCAACCCCGCCGCGCGACCGCACCAGCCGCAGCAACAAAGCTCTTGAGCATTGCAAGGACGAATGGACCCACGCATACGAGCTAGCCCAGGCGAAGGGCCTAACGGCCAACAAAGCCCTCCGCATGGCCAGTGTCGCCTACAAGCTGGCCATGCCCAAAATGGACAGTTTGCCAACCATCCGCGCCGCAATTGCTTGCATCGCGCAAGGCATAACCCTCGAAGTGTTTGACGGGCGGGACGGATCGCAACTCCTGTACGCGGCGCAAGTTGCGCTCAGCGTCCTAAACCAGAAAGGAGCCAAAAAATGACACCCCCCACCCCCACCCCCACCCGCACCGAAGACCTCACCGGCGTTACCGAAGTGCAAGGGCCGCTCGTCCGCCAGCCAGCACCGGCGGCGCGCCTCGCCCGCATCCTGCACCATTCAGCAACCGACCTGTGGGACGTCTGCACCCTCGACGACAGCGCCCAAATGTGGGAGGAAGCCCGCGCCATCGCCAGCCGGATTCTGGCATCCTGCCCGAGCCACTAAACCACAACATATTGCGGTCGCCGTCAAGGCGACCGCAACCCATGGTATTCTGCCAGCCATGGACCCCACCGAAGCTTTAGCCACAACCGACCGGGAAACCCCCGCCCAAACCAGCGCACCAGCCGCCGCCAACTGGCTCGCCCAGCCAACCGAAAAGAAAGACGGTCCCACGCAAGCCAAGCTATGGGCTGACGAACCGGAATGGAACGCCCAGGACGAAGAGGTCAGCCAATGACCTCAAACGAAGTACTGGCCATCACCCGACTGCGGCAATGGAGCGTAGACCGTCTGGCGCTTCGCGCCTCGCGCACAACCGAATACCGGCGCACCGGCTGGCAAGCCCGCAACACCCGGAGCTTCGATGCGCGTCTGGTACGGGTCATCGACTTTGACCGCGCCCTCGGCCAACTCAGCGAAGAGGAGCAAACCGTCTTGCTGCTCGTCTACCGCGAACGCCAGCCGCAAGAGGAAGTATGCAAAATCCTCCACTGCTCGGTCCGCAAAGTTAGTTACATCCTGCCACGTGCACGCAAACGGTTAGCTGAAACGCTGGACAAGATGGACATCCTGTAGGGCCAACAACCCCCCCACCCCTCGGAGTCAGAAAACATGAACAACATTGAGGAAGTAACCAAAATCGGCAAGGAAACGCGCTTCGCCGTACTTGGCCGAGAGGCAGCAGACAGGCACCGCGCGGGCAAGGACGTAAGCCCCATCCTTGCCGAGCTTGCCATCTTGCGCCATCAGGAGCAGCAGGTCACGGACAGGGAAATAGCAATTGCCGGTCTTGCCCGCCAACTCGGAGATGCGCAAGGCAAAGGACGCGACACCGTCGACTTGCTCGACCGCATCGCCGCGCTGCGGGAGCGGGAGTTGGGCGGGTGAGCATCAGCGCTGGACTCCTCATTGCCGCCGTAGTCTGTGCCACGCTGGCGCACCTTCTTGACAGCGACACCAGCAAACGACCATAGATACAACCCGACTAGATAACAAAGCCTATAGCTATACGCGGCGGCGCGCCTATTGGTGGTCGCCGCACGTTGTCGCTCCGCTCCTAGCGCGTCGCCCAAGGCGCGCGTCTTAAAGGCCCGGCGGACTGCGCTTAAACCAACTCAGCCGCGCTGCGCGCGGTCTGTGGCGCGCCGCCTTCCGCTTCGCGGTCTCGCGGCCCACCGCCGCCGCTCCTGCGCTTCGCTCCGTCGCTGCGCTCCATTCGTCGCGCTCGGCTTTCCCCCGCTCGTCCCCGCGCTGAGGCGCGGGGCATCGGGCCACCAAACACCGGCCCTCGCCGCTCCGAAAGACCATAAAGAGCAACCGCAAAAGCAAGAGCAACAGACGCCGCGCTGCGCACGGCCAAGGGCGCGCATGTCCACCGCCAGCGCGCACGGTCCGCGCACTGGATACGCGGCGGACACCGGCGAAGGGGATGGATGCGGGTCGCCTTGCGCGCCGCGCTGCGCGCTCAGGGGCTAAGCGCCCAGGTCGAAACAGTGTGCCAGTTTGCGCGCTCTAGGCCATGGTGTAGCACGGCAGATCAAGGGCGCTCCGCTCGCGCTGCGCGTGGCTGCGGCCACTGACGCCCTTGACAGCCGTGCACAGAGATCCCGTGAGCGCACAAACCAATCATTCACAGTCCTGCGTCTGGTGCGGTTCGCCAGTCGGTCGCCTTCACGTGGTTCTCACCGGTCCCGCCGTCGTCGTGGGCCAGCCTCACCGCTGGCTGTTCTGCGGCCTGTTGTGTCTGTCGGCGTGGGTTGCAGCAGAGCGGGCCGCGCCATAGGCACGGCGGCTCACGCCGCCGCGCTAACACGGAGAGTTACCAAAGGTTTGTGACCGCCAGCACAGAAACCGTGCTAAGTTGACTCAGTGTCCAGATGGACACCGCCCCAAGCGCCAGCATTTCGGGTAAAGAAATAAAGGTGTCCAGATTTTTCAAGGACACCAAGAACACGATGAAAACAAAGGAGCTTGCAGATTTGCGCTTGACATACTATAGTCACGGATCATGAAGGCGCATGTCTATGTCACGCTGAAGACATCGGTCCTGGATCCGCAGGGCCAAACCATCCACAATGCACTGCGCAAGATCGGATTTGCAGATGTAACCGCCGTTCGCCAGGGCAAATACTTTGCGCTTTCGCTGGCCGAGGGGCTGACGGCCGAGGCGGCACGGAACGAGGTCGAACGCATCGCCCGCGAGGTGCTCACCAACCCGGTGATCGAAGAGTTCACGTACCGCATTGAGGAATAGCGCGCCTGGGGATTTGCGTTCCTCCGCGAGACATCTTCGCATCGCAGCTGGCAACTCCCCGCGTTCGCTTAGAATTGTCGCATGTGCGGAATCGTCGGTTACGTTGGTCCCAAGAAGGTAGTTCCCGTCATCATTGAGGGGCTGCGGCGCCTTGAATACCGCGGTTACGATTCGGCGGGCATCGCCGTAGGCAGCCCATCCCGAACCACGCTGGAAGTCAGGCGCGCTCCGGGCAAGCTCTGCAACCTGGAAGAAGTTCTGCGCGAGCATCCGCTGGAAGGCACCTTTGGCATCGGCCACACGCGCTGGGCCACCCACGGACGCCCCACGGAGGAGAACGCGCACCCGCACCGCGACTGCACCGGCCGCCTTGTCGTGGTCCACAACGGCATTGTGGAGAATTACCTTGAGCTGAAGCGCGAACTCACCGCCCAGGGCCATAAATTTGTCACCGAAACGGATACCGAGATCATTGCCCACCTCATCGAACAAGTCCAGTTGGACGCCGATGCCGCCGGCCTGCCCATTCCGTTGGAAGTAGCCGTCCGCCGCGCGGTCAAGCGACTCACCGGAGCCTTTGCGCTGGGCGTATTATCGGCCGCCGAGCCGGACAAAATTGTGGCTGCCCGCCTGGGTCCGCCGGTGGTCATCGGCGTGGGCGACGGAGAGTCCTTTGTTGCCTCCGACGTTCCCGGCATCCTGCACCACACGCGCAACATTTACTTTCTGGCCGACGGCGATATGGCCATCCTGACCCTGGCCGGCGTTGAATTGACCGACTTTGACGGCAACCCCATCCAGCGCGCCATCACGCGCATTCAGTGGGATCCGATTCAGGCGGAAAAGGGCGGCTTCAAGCACTTCATGCTGAAGGAAATCTGGGAGCAACCACAGGCCGTGCGCGACACCACGCTGGGCCGGGTCTCACTGGATTCAGGCAAGGTGTTTCTGGGCGAGATGAAGATCGCCGACGAAGAGCTGGCCCTGGCTTCCAGCATCAACATCGCCGCCTGCGGCACCAGTTGGCACGCCGCTCTCACCGGCAAGTACATGATCGAGCGGCTGGCCCGGTTACCGGTGGATGTGGACTACGCCAGTGAATACCGTTATCGCAATCCCATCCCTGACCGGAACGCGCTCGGCCTGCTCATCACCCAGTCCGGCGAGACCGCCGATACTCTCGCAGCGCAGCGGGAGATGATCAGCCTGGGCTCCAAGACCGTGGCCATCTGCAACGTGGTAGACGCCATGGTGGCCCGCGAAGCCCACGGCGCCATCTATACGCACGCCGGCCCGGAGATTGGCGTCGCCTCCACCAAGGCCTTCACCGCACAGCTTACGGCTCTGTTCCTGCTGGCCCTCAAGCTGGGCCAACTGCGTGGCAGGCTCGACACGGCCCAGTCGGTGGCGCTCATCGAGGAGCTGAGCCGCATCCCCGGCAAGATTGAGGAGACGCTGCGCTCTCGCACGGCCCAATGCGAGCAGTTGGCCAGGGAATTCTCGAATGCGCGCGATTTTCTCTACCTGGGCCGCGGCGTTCACTTCCCGATTGCTCTCGAGGGAGCGCTGAAGCTCAAGGAAATCTCCTATATTCACGCCGAGGGCTATCCGGCCGGGGAAATGAAGCACGGGCCCAATGCGCTGATCGACGAGACCCTGCCGGTGGTGGTGCTGGCCACGCGCGACGAGGCCGATCCCGCATCGCGGCTGCGCTATGAGAAGACTCTCTCCAACATCCAGGAGGTTACCGCGCGCAGCGGCCGCGTGATTGCCGTGGCCACGGAGGGCGACACGACCATCGGTGGCCTGGTGGAGCATGTCATCTTCATCCCGCAGGCCATGGGGTTGCTGTCTACACTGATTGAGATTGTGCCGCTGCAACTGCTGGCCTACTACATTGCCGTCCGCCGCGGCTGCGACGTGGATCAGCCCAGGAACCTGGCCAAGTCAGTCACGGTGGAGTAGGTGCTCAAGCCCGCCCGGCAAATTCCCCGGTTTCCGTGTAGACTTTGACCGCTTCTCCTTCCTGGATATAGAGCGGCGTCTTGATTTCCAGGCCGGTTTCGAGCCGGGCCAGCTTGGTCACATTGCCGCTGGTGTCGCCGCGCGCGCCGGGTTCCGTATAGGCAACTTTCAGCTCAACCTTTTCAGGCAGTTGCAGGCCGATGGGATTCCCATTGTACTTGTGCAACTGGATCAAGGCGCCCTCGACCAGGAAGTTCAGGGCGTTGCCGATCATCTCGCCGGAAAGGGTCAGGGTGTCGAAGCTCTCCTGGTCAAGGAAATAGGAACCCTCTCCATCGCTGTAGAGGTAGGATGCCTCGACCATCTCCAGATCCGGCTCCTTGAACTTGTCGCTGGCCTTGAAGGTCTTGTCAAAGACCGCGCGCGTGAGAAGATTGCGCATCTTCAGGCGAACCAGGGTCTGGCCTCCACGGGCGGTTGGGGTGGAAACCTCCACCTCCAGACAGTAGTAGGGGGTGTTCTCAAACTCAAAATACATCTTGCGCTTTACGTTGATGGCTTCGATCAATGCGGCCATGGATTCCTCAAAAGACGAGATAAGAAGCCGGCGCTCCCATTGGGACCTCAGCGGCTCCCGTCAATTATAGGAGGCGGCGTGCATCCCGTCGCAGCCTTCGCGAACGGCCACACCACAGAATGGGAACCGCAACTTGCCACTTCAGCCCTCGGCTGGCGATACTTTCTACAGTCCATTTAGCGGACATTATCCCTTTCACCGGCGAGAATCAGCTTGGCGCATGAGCTTTACACCGCACGTCTTGAACGAAAAGACTGCATTTCAGAATCTTCCCAGTGCTACCACTTCGAATTCGTCCTCGACGAGCTTGAGAGTTTCCCGTTTGCCGCTGGCCAGTTTATCTCCGCGGTGGCCGAGGACGCGAACGGCAAGCAGCAGACCCGCGCCTACTCCATCGCCTCGGCGGCTAACGGCAACCGATTCGACCTGTGTGTGAACCGGGTGCAGAACGGTTTCTTTTCCAACCACCTGGCCGACCTGCCCGATGTGCCCCTGCCCGTCGGCGGGAAGATTCATGTTCACGGGCCGCACGGCTACTTCACTCTGCGCGAGCCGATCACTGATTCGATCCTGGTGGCCACCGGCACCGGCGTAGCGCCCATGCGCAGCTTTGTGCAGTGGCTGTTTCCCCAGGATGGTCCTGATCGGAGTGGAGGGAAGGATATCTGGCTGGTCTACGGTACCCGCTTCGAAAGCGAGATTTACTATCGCGAAGAGTTTGAGGCGCTGGCCCGGCGCGTACCCAACTTCCATTATCTGGCCACTTTGAGCCGCGCTCCGAAGAGCTGGGGCGGTCTGCGCGGCTACGTGCAGGAGCACGTGGCCCGGATCGTGGAGGAGCGCGCCGCCCGTCTCGGCCTGCCGTTGCCGCAGCCTGCGCCGGCCCCGGCAACACCTGCCGCCGAGTTGCGCTTCGACATCTACGCCTACATCTGCGGCTTGAACAACATGGTGGCCGCCGTGCGTGAGCGGCTGACCGGCTTTGGCTGGCACCGCAAGCAGATCGTCTTCGAGCGGTACGACTGAAACGCTGACCCCGGAGGAGAAACCCTCTACAGATTGAACAGTTCGCGCAGCCGCTTGGTTTGCGCGCGGCTGACGGGGATCTCCGTTTGCCGTTTATCATTCATGCGCAACTGGTAGCTGGACTTGAACCACGGCACCACCTCGCGAATGTGGTTGATGTTGACCACAAAGCCGCGATGGGCGCGCCAGAAGAGAGCCGGGTCAAGCAACTCAAGCAACTCCTCGAGCGTGCGGCATTTGGAGTGGCCCTCAAAGGTCTGGGTGACGATGCGAATCACGCCCTCATCGATGGCGGCGTAGCAGATTTCAGCCTGGTCCACCAGCAGCAGCCGGCTCTGCGCCTGCACAATGAGCCTGGCCGGTTGAGGGGTGCGCGCGGCGCCCTGGGGACGATTGAGCAGCTTGAGCAGCGCGTCGATTTGCGACTCGGGCAGCGCGCCCACAGCCCCCGATGCGCCCCCGGCCATGCGGCTGCGGACCCGGTCCACGGCCTGCAAAACGCGGGTGCGGTCAAAGGGCTTCAAGAGGTAATCGACGGCGTTCACATCAAAGGCACGGACGGCGTACTGGTCATATGCCGTGGCAAAAACGATCTGGGGCAGCGGTTCGGCATCTTTGCCATTGTCCACGCCCGCTTTTTGCCGGTTGCGCTCCATCAGGCGCTGGATCACCGCAAAGCCGTCCAGTCCTGGCATTTGCACATCCAGGAAGACGAGGTCGGGATGATGTTCCTCAATGAGGTCCACGGCTTCAATGCCATTGGTCCCCTGGGCAACCACATCCACGCCGCCCACCTGGTCGAGCAGATACTTGAGCTCGTCGCGGGCCAATTGTTCGTCGTCGATGATGAGCGCGGAGATGGACATGCAGATCGGAAGTTCGATTGTAGGAAGCGCACCCGTCCGGGTCAATTCCCGCAGGGCTGGACGAGGTGGGCCGGGACGGACCCCGGCCCCGATGCCTGGGCGGCAGATTTACTCGCCCAAAACCCGAAGTCGCGACGGCATGTGGTCGCGGGCCAGCTCATGGCCGCAGCGCGTACAGAACTGGTCAGTGGCGCGCACGGTGCGGAAACAGTTGCCGCAACTGGCAGCAAGCTGGTAGTCGCACTGCGGACAGAAGTGGAAGTCGCTCTGCACATGCGTGGAGCACGCGGGGCAGAGCGAAACCTCCGGCTGGCGCAGCAGGAAGTAAAGCACGGCGCCGATGCCACCCGGCATCACGAAGCAAATCATGATCCAGAAGCGCGAGCTCATGGCGCGCCGCGGTGCATCCTTGCTAACGTAGCCGACCATCAGGAAATACAGTGCGGCAAGCAGTCCCCAGGAGAGGTTGAAATAGATACGGAAGCCGAGCGGCGGTGCGTGGTTTCGCCCCACGGGGAGGATAAACCAGAAATAGTACTCGACAAGCGCGAAGGCCGCGATGGCAACAATGATCGACCACACAGGAATCATGCGCTCGTCTTCATTGACGGTGATGGATTGTGGATCACGCATAGGCAATCCCTCCCTCGGAGGGTCTTTCAGAAGATTAAGCTCAGCTTAACCCTTATTTGATTCGACGGAAAGAAGAATAGGTAAGTTGCTTAAGATACGTACTGATTGCGTTTTGGCTCGGGTTCTTCCGGATTCAGGACTTGTGGCGTACCCAGCCAGCTACCAGCGCGGATGCCACGAGCGATGGGCAGAGGACGCAAACCCACAGACTGAATTGGCTGGCAGGGTCAGTCAGGTGTTCGGCGGCGATCAGGTTCTCCACGGCCCACCAGACCAACGGACCCAGTGCCAGAACAACCAGCAGAATGAATGCCAGCGCAAGGGAGCGAATCCGCTTCCGCCCTGCCTTCTGCTCCTGCATCACACCCAGCGAGGTGATGACCACGCGGCGGGTGCGATGGGCCACGGCACATTCCCGGTTGGCCTGGTTTCCGGCGAGAGCCGAAACCAAATCGGGATCTGCGTCCGCCCCGGTCCGAGCGTCGCTGTCCGCGCCCACGGTGAGGGGCGTGTTCTTCACACCGCCTCCTGGCGGCGCAACGAGCTGCGTTCGAGCTTGGGCTTGATTGCGGCAAGACCCCTGTAAAGTCTTGATTTTACGGTAGAAAGGGGCGCGTGCGTCACTTTGGCGATCTCGTCCAACGACAGATCCTCGTGGAAACGGAGAACCAGCACCTCGCGATGCAGCGTATCCAACTGAAGCAGCGCCGCGGCGATTCGTTCCCGGTCCTCAAGGTTGAAAAGACGGTCAAGGGGAGTCGGTTCGCCGTCGGCAATCTCGAAGCTCATGGGCCGGTCATCGTCGCCTTTGCCATCAAACAGTTCGTCCAGGCTGGACATCGTGCGCTTGCGCCGCTGGTCGATCACCAGGTTGCGCGCGATGGTAAAGAGCCAGGTATCGAACCGCGCCTTGCCGTTGAACTGAGCACCGCGCACCAGCACCCGCATCCAGACCTCCTGGAACAGGTCTTCTGCCATCTCGCGGTTGCTGGTCAGATAAAGCAGATAACGCAGCAGGCGGTGCTGGTAGCGGACGATCAGCTCGTCCAGCAGACCGGCTTCCTGGCGCTTGAGCCCCTGGGCTATGGCAAGGCTCTCCTGCCGAACCTGATCGTCAACTGCGGTAGCGGTAACCTGTGCGAAGAAAGGGCGAACGGACGCGGCTATGCTCATCTCTTTTAATTAGACGACAGAAATGCTTCCCGGGTCACCCCCGATCCCGGGTTTCTAAAAAAACACACTCACTTGAATCCAGGTGTACCCCTCCTGGCCACGCGCAGGGCCGCTTCGACGACCTTGGCGGCGCGGCGTTCGCGGGCCTCAACGCTCTGGTAGTAGAAGATTGCCAGCAAACAGCCGCGTCTCTGCACGGGCGTCATCGCGTTCCATCCCGCGCGCGCCAATGGCTGGCGCAGAAAGGCCGCATGCAAAATTGGAGGCAACTCGGTTTCGCCCTCCAACGTGAGCAGCAGGCGCTCGGCCATCTTTTCGGCGCGCTGCGCGCGGGTCTCGGCGCTCCTGGCTTCGTTGACCCAGTCGCCTATCGCCTTGCGCGTGGAGTAGCTTAAGCCGTCAAACCATTTCCGCAGCCGACGGTCGCCTTTCAGCGCAGTCGCCAACTCCGGCGGGATCACGGCCACGCGCTCCTCCAGATCCGGCTCCAGGCGAATCAGCACCCTCGACCCGGCCCTGGCCTTCGCCGCCGCCTGCATTTTCCTGTTCACCAGCAGGAAGTGCCCTTCGCCGCGCGGATCGGGAAACAGAGAAGTGCGAAAGGCCAAGCCGCCGATTTCACCACGCACGCGCAAGCCCCTGCGCTCAGGCCATGCCTTGGCAACATCGAACGGAATCCGCGCAATGATCCATTGCAGGCGAGTTTGGTCCGGCTCCAGCAGGGCGGTGAAGGACTTCTGGGTAGACGGGCTCATGGGCTTCAAGACAGCCTCAGTATGCGGTCCGTCAGGATCTGCGGCAAGAGAAAAGAGCCCGCAGGGAGCGTCGCGGAGAAGAGAAGTTCCCGGCAGCCGCGTCTCATGCTTTCATCTTGGTCTTCAGCAGGTTCAGCAATGTGGTGTCGAGCTGGTGTCCGTGCCAGTTTTCGAATTTCGTTCCCGTTCGCCCGGTATCGAGAATCCCGAACGGACCGCGAAGGTTCCAGAGCGCCCACCCCGAGTGCAACTCGCCCATCAAGTCGAGCGTGTCGTTGAACCACGCATAAGCAACCGCGGGAGGCGTGTGATGGCCGCACCCCATCTCGCCAAAGTGGAGAGGAACGCCATGGCCGGCCAGTTCCGACCAGGGACTCATCGCCGCGCGCTTGGTCTGCTTGTCGGCGATCACCTTGCCGTTGCTGTCTTTCAGCGGCCAGGTGGGCAGAGGCACCTGGTCGCTCATCGGCCGGGCCCAGGGGATGCGATAGTGGGTCAATTCGAATGGGCTGTAATCATGACAGCATTGCAGAACCTTTGTGCCGAACAGTTCCGGCACCGGCTCCGTGCCCCCCTGATAACCGTCTGAAACGATCAGGCGCTCGGAGTCCCTGGCCCGAATCGCCTCAATAGCGGCGCGTGCCACGCGCGCGTAGTCCTTGATGCCGCCCTGGGGAGTGCTTCCCCGCTCCAGCGGCTCATTCACCAGATTGAAGCTGAGCTGCCTGCTGGAGACGCTTTTGTAGCGCTCCGCAAAATAAACCCATTGATGAACGAAGGCCTCGAGCGTCGCCTGATCGGTATAGAGGCTGGCTTTCTCCCCGGTGACGTGGATTCCCGTGAGGGCCGCGTCCATGCCGTCGAGGATGCACTCTCCCGGCGCGCGATGGAGGCAGATGTTTACATGCACGTTGTACTTCTCGCCCAGGCGGATGGCGCGATCAATCGGCTCGACGTCCTTCTCCCGGATCACCAGAGGGTCGGCGGGATCGGTCCAGAAACGATAGTCCATCGGCAGGCGAACCCAGTTGAAGCCCCAGTCGCGCATCCACCGGAAGTCGTCCTCCTGAAACTGGCCGTCGTTCCGGTAGGGAAAGTGATTCATCCAGTCTGCGTCGGTTGAGAAGTATTCGAGCAGATTGAAGCCATACCATTTCGGATTGATCGAAGCGGGCTGTGCCATGCCTGCGAACGGCCTTTGCAGTGCGCCTGCCGCTGCCACGCCTGCGATGGACTTCAGAATGCTGCGGCGACTGATGCGCAAGGAGCCGGAGCTGGGTTCATTGTCTTTCATGGGTGGATGTTCTCTTTTCTCTCACAGCGCAAATCTGCTGAAGCGCTCACAAATTTTGAGAAGCAACAGTATGCGGCCCGGCGCAAGCTGCCGCAACCTGAAAAACCCCACTCTACGCCCTTTCCTTCGATCTTCTACACTATCCCTCATGGAAGTTCTCTATGGAGTGCATCCGGTGGAGGAGGCACTCAAAGCCGGGAAGCGGCGCTTTGACCACGTGCTGGTGGCTCGCGAGCGGAAAGACGAACGCCTCGAAAGGCTGGTGGCCCTTTGCCGCCAGGCTGGCGTCAGAGTTCGCCAGGAAGCGCGGGAGCAGTTGACGCTGGTTGCCCAAACCGCCGCGCACCAGGGTGTGGTGGCGATGGTGCGCCCGCAGGAGTTTCTCACCATTGAGGATCTCTTTACGCCGGACCCCGCGATGACAAAGGCAGGTGGCAACACTGGCTTCGGGCGGCTGGTGCTGGCGCTGGACGGCGTTGAGGACCCGCAAAACCTGGGCGCGCTGCTGCGCGTGGCCGACGGCGCCGGCGTAGACGGCGTGGTGCTGACGGAGCGGCGATCGGCGCCCTTGAGCCCGGTGGCCGTGAAGGCCAGCGCCGGCGCAACCGAACACCTGCGTATCGCGCGGGTGGTCAACCTGGTGCGCGCTCTGGAAGAACTCAAGGGCCAGAATTTGTGGATTGTCGGATTGGATGAGCGCGGAACGTCCGACTACGATCAGTTCGATCTGACCGGCGACTGCGTGATTGTATTGGGTCGCGAGGGCGCGGGACTGCACGATCTCGTCCGGCGAACCTGCGACCATCTGCTGCGGATTCCCATGGCCGGCGGCGTGAGTTCTCTCAACGTTTCGGCAGCCGGAGCGGTGGTGCTTTATGAGGCCTTCCGCCAGCGCCGAAACGCCGCGCGCAACCTGGCCGGAACCGGAGCAACTGCTTTCGCAAAGGCAGCAACCGCGTCGAAACCAAAGAAACAGAAAGGCCTGGGTTCATGAAGTTTTCATTTGCCGGGATTTTGGCGGTGGCGGCCACCGGCATGGTGGTTTGGTCCTCTGCAGCACAGACCTCGACGTTACCAGCCCCGCCACAGGCAGCCGCAGCGACCCAGCAGAAACAGGGCAGCGGCCAGGTCATCTTTTCGCGTTCCACTGACGAAAACGGTCAGACTTCGAATGCGGCCCGTCCAACCGCAGCTACACCGTCAATCAAGATGGCGAGTGAGCCCTCCGCAGCGGATGCCGAACGGCAAGCGGTTACCTTCACCGCTTTTGATCTGGACGTGCGACTGCGCACAGAGGAGCAGCACATTGCCGTCAGGGCGCTGGTTACGGTGCGCAACGATGGCAAAACTCCGCTCGCATACATTCCGCTGCAGATTTCATCGTCGCTCGTCTGGGAGCGGATTCGTGTCGACGGCGCGGACGTTTCCTTTCTCGTGGCTACGCTCAACTCGGACACGGACCACACCGGCCAGTTGCACGAGGCGGCGGTTTTGCTGGCCCAACCGCTGGCGCCGGGAGCCAGCCTTCCACTCGACGTGACCTATTCCGGGACCATCGCCGCCTCTGCCCAGCGCCTGCTGGCTGTCGGGACTCCTGAAGATGTGGCGCTTCACTCGGACTGGGACCAGATCGGCGTCCCTTTTACGGGACTGCGTGGTTTTGGCAACGTGGTCTGGTATCCCGTATCCAGCGTTCCTGTCATTCTCGGGGACGGGGCACGGCTCTTCGATGAGATGGGCGAGCACAAGCTGCGGCTGACCGGGGCACGCTTTCGGCTGCGGCTCACGGTGGAGTTCCCGCACGGCCAGGCGCCCACCGTGGCCCTTATCAACGGCCATCCGGTTACACTGGCCACCACCGATGCCGGCCAGGATGTGGCAGGCGTGAGCACTACCGACACAGGAGTTGCAACTCTGGGTTTTGAAGCGCCTAGTCTGTTCGTGGCCATCCGCACACCGCACCCCGGCAAAAACATGACGCTCTGGACCCTTCCGGAAGACGAATCGGCTGTGCAAGCCTGGACTACGGCGGCAGTCGCGGTCACGCCCTTTCTGGAGGGCTGGTTGGGGCAGCGGCCTCGGTCGCAGCTCACGCTGCTTGACCTGCCCGACACTCAGGATGCGCCCTTCGAGACCGGCGCTCTGGTGGCTACGGCTATCCGCCAAGACAATGCAAAGGCCAGTCCGGATCAGTTGGACAACATTCTGGTCCACGCGCTCACCCGCGCCTTCCTGAATGGCGTGACGCAGTCGCCCCGCGCGTGGCTTGATGAGGGAGTGGCCAACTTCATGGGCACTCTGTGGGTTGAAAAGCAGCACGGCCGCGACCGGGCTTTAGGCACACTGGAGGCTTCGCGCACAGCTCTGGCGGTGGCCGAGCCCGAGAGTCCCGGCCAGAGCGGCGGTGAGCCACTCGCCCTGGCCATTTCCCCGGTTTACTACCGCACCAAGGCTACTTACGTGTTTTGGATGCTCAGGGATGTGGCCGGCGACCTTGCCCTCTCCGCCGCTCTTCGCGCCTATGACCCCGCTCAGGATTTCGGCAAGGATTCCGGCCGCAGTTCGTTCGAAAAGCTGCTCGAACAGACCGGAACGCATCATGACCTTTCGTGGTTCTTTGCCGATTGGGTGGATGCGGACAAGGGCTTGCCCGACCTGAGCATCGAAAGTGTCTTTCCCAGCTCCACCAGCACCGGCAACTGGCTGGTTGCCGTCAACGTTGCCAACAGCGGCTACGCTTCCGCTGAAGTTCCGGTCACCGTGCGATCGGAGTCGACTTTCGCCACCGAACGGGTTCTGGTTCCCGCACGCGGCAAGGCCGTCCAGCGCATTCTCATCCAAGGCAAGCCGACTGAGGTGCAGTTGAACGACGGCACGACTCCCGAGACTCAGGCCAGCGTGCATGTGACGAAGCTGGACTAAGACACCTCAGAGAGCCTCCTATATCCTGCGGCTTTCTTGATCCCGTAGCTTTCTTGTCGAGCAATGCCGAGGCTGGAGAGTTCGCCTCGCCTTGGGACAATTTGCAAAGCATGGAGCCTTATGGCGATTGCTGCCGACCGCAGGAGAGTTCCGGGGCGATGGCCTTGCCGTCGAGACAGAAGCAGGTGGCGCCGTTGATGTCGGTGCGGAAGGTGCGGACTTTTGCCGTCTGTAACTCTTCCAGCACCTCCTGGCGGGGATGGCCAAAGCGATTGTGGAGGCCGCAGGAGATGACGGCCCACTGCGGGTCAACGCGCGCAAGAAACTCGGGGCGCGTGGAGGTGACGCTGCCGTGATGGCCCACCTTGAGCAGAGTGCTGGCAAGGCCGGGCTCGGCCAGCATGGCCTGCTCGATGGGAGCTTCGGCGTCGCCCTCCAACAGGACGGAGGTGGCGCCGTAGGCTACGCGGAAGACGAGCGAGTCGTTGTTGGTGGGCTCGGGGCCGGGCTGGTAATTGGGGAAGGGCGCGAGGACGGTGACCTGGGTGGCGCCTAAGGTGAGCGCATCGCCGGCGCGCAAGGAGCGGAGTCGGACATGAAGCCCGGCGGCTTGGTCGAGCAGAGCGTCGTAGGCGGCGAAATGGGGATTGTTACCCACCCATAGTTCGGCAGGATGGAAGTTGCGCAGGACGGCGGGCAGGCCACCCATGTGGTCGGAGTGGGCGTGGCTGAGGGCAACCGCGTCGAGGTGGCGGATGCCACGCGACCAGAGAGCCTCAGAGACGACCTCCTCACCGATGTCGAAGTCCTGCGGGGCTTGATGCGGGCCGCCACCGAAGCCGCCGCCATCCACAAGGAGGGACTTGCCGTCAGGGGTGATGAGCAGGAGGGAGTCGCCCTGGCCTACGTCGATGGCCTCCATCAGGAGTGCGTTGCGGGGGTGATCTAAGGGGCGGGGCGCAACGGCAACGAGAGAGGCAATCACGAGCGCGGCCCATGCCAGGCTGCGTGACCGGCGGGTTGAAGACGAGGCGGCACGGTGAGCAAGGGCGATGGCTGCCGCGAGGAGTACGACGAATGCGGCCGATTGCCAGAAAAGCGGGCCGGGAATGCGCAGATCGCCAAAAACCAGTGAGCCGAAGAGATGGACCAGGCCGACGCCGATGTGGAGCGCCAGCGCGACAACAATGGCGGGGATTGGAGCGGCGGCGGGCCACGCAACGAGGGCCAGCAGCGTGACCAGCGCTGCCGGCATGAGCACGGCGAGCAGCGGCAGGATAAGCAGATTGACGGGCAGGGCAAAGAGGGTGATGCGGTGGAAGTAGACGGCCATGGGCAGGGTCATGGCCAGTTCCACTACGCAGGAGACGGCCACCAGTTCGCCTAGGCGAAGGACGAAGCGCACGGCCCAGGGAAAGATGCGCCAGGCGATGAGGGAGTTACTTGCCGCTTGCAAGGCGGAGGCGAGCATGCGCAGGGTGACGCGAAACTGTGCCAGTTTTGGGGCCAGCTTGGCGTCGATGGCGGTGAGGCGGAGATCGCGCGTGGCAGCGAGGTATGGATGGATGGTCGCCTGGAGCAGCGGAGCGGCGATTCCGGCAATGGCAAGGACGGCGAGAAGCGTCATCTGGAAACTGGAGTCGAAGAGACTGCGAGGACTGACGGCGAGAAGACAAAGCGCGGCAAAGCCGAGGGTGTTCAGAGGGCAGCGCTCGCGGTAGAGAAGGCGGCCGAGCAGGTAGAGGGTGACCATCCAGAGAGAGCGTTGGACGGGCGTGGCGAAGCCCGTGAAGAGAGCGTAGGCGAGAGACGCAAGGATGGTGAGGAATGTAGCCGGGACGCGGGGAAGGCGCAGGCGGCGCGCGAGCCAGAAGATGCATCCGGCCACAATGGCCAGATGGAAGCCGGAAACTACCAGCATGTGAAAGGAGCCGGTGCGCTCAAAGCCGACGCGCAAAGAATGGGTGAGGTAGGTGCGGTCGCCAGCGACCATGGCGGCCAGCATCACGGCGTCGTCCAGTGTGAGGCGCAACGGAGCGGGCAGGCCGCGCATGGCCGCGGGCAGGGCCAGGAGGCGGGCGCTCGATGCATGCTGCCAACCGCTGACGCGGCAGGCGAGGAAAAGTCCGGGAGATGGGCCGAGACGTTCGACATGGTCGATGGTCACCGAGGCCGTGGAGGTGACGCCATGGTTGAGGAGAGAATCCTCACGGTTCCAGACGCCGGGATCGTGATAGGTTTCCGGCTGAAGCAAACGGACGACGGCGCGGACGCGGTCGCCGCAATGAATGGGCTGCGTGGCGAATTGGGCTGGCGCAGATGCCGGCCAGCGGACCGTGAGGCGCACGCCGCCTGCGACAGGGGTTTGGGCATCGCTGGCGTCGGTAACGACTTCGACAGTGGAAACGCGGAGATCGATTCTCTGGGAAGGGCGCTGCTCGGTTGCCGGTGCGGAGGGGTTGTGGATCTCGTTTTCGCTCAGGTTTTGTTCGATTTCGCCGCGCACCGGGCCGGCATCGACGACGGTGCCCTCCACGGTGCGCAGAAGGCCGTCAGAGAGCGCGGCGAGCGCGGGAGCGGGTACCGGGTGCGGCTCCATCCACGCGCACCACGCGCCCAGCAGGATCCAGAGGACGGCCAGCGGCAGCCAGGCGATGCGCTGCGCACGGAACGCCGCCAGGACGCAGAGCGCGGCAATCAGCGCCAGCGCGACGAGCACCAGACTGGGCCGCAGCCAGAGCCAACTGGTGGCGGCGACTCCAGCGGCGAAGAGCCACGCGGCGTGGAACAGAGGCACGGCGCTCAGGCCGACTGAAGCAGGGCTCAACGGAATTTGCTCGGAGGCGGTCGAAGGGGCTTGCATCGCACCTGAAAGTTAGAAAGGTTCTATGGCCGTCAAGCCTATCAGGAGCGGCGCAACTGGACCACCGTCTCCAGGTGGAAGGTTTGGGGAAAGAGGTCGGCCAGGGTGATGGACTGGATGGCGTAGCCTGTGGCCAGCAGTGCACGCAGGTCGCGGGCCAGGGTTGCGGGATCGCACGAGACGTAGACGAGCGCGGAGGCCGCGACCTCGCCGAGCAGCGCGGTGATTTCGGGGCCCAGGCCGGTACGCGGAGGATCTACTACGACCAAATCGGGACGAGTGAAATCCGGATGCGCCGATTTGCGGCTGCGACGGAGAAAGTCGAGAGTTGCTGACCGGACCGCGGCCGCCGCTGTTCCCCTGAGGTTCTCTTCAAGAGCTTTCACCGCGGATGGTGCGGACTCGACGGCGACTACGCGGGCAAAGTTGGTCGTGAGCCTGCGGGCGAAGAGGCCGACGCCGGCGAAGAGATCCCAGGCCAGCGAGCCCGAGTGTCCGGCGGTGACACGCTCAACGAGTGCGTCGATAAGCCAGCGATTTACCTGGAAAAAAGCGCCGTGGTCTACGCGATAGTCGAACCCGGCGGCGCGGTAAGCAAGAAACGTTGCCCCCCATTGGGCTACGGTGCGCGGCGGTTGACCGGCGTGGCCCTCCAGAACAAGTTCCACGCCCTGGAGGGCGGGAATTCGCTCGCGCCAGGCCTGGGCAAATTCATCCAGGCGAATCCGCTTGGTGCTGGCGGTGAAGACGCCGGCCTGTAACGCGGTTTCGGCCGCATCGCAGAAGAGCGCTATCTCAGTGGGCCGCAAGGGCGGGGCGAATAGACGGGCTACTTCCGCAAAGGCCTGCGCGGCGCTGAGCAGCAGTGGCGCGGCAATCGGGCACTCGCTCACGGGAATCACGACATGCGAGCTGCGTCCGCGGTAACCGGCGTTTCCCGCCGCGTCGAAAGCCAGGCGGATGCGGTTGCGATAACGCCAGGGCTCGCCAGAGAGCACGGCGATCTCAGCGGGCACGGCAACGCTGCCGCGCTCCAGCGTTTCGCGCAGGATGGCCTGCTTGAATGCAAGTTGCGTTTCGTAGTTAGCATGCTGATAGTGGCAACCGCCGCAAGCGCCAAAGTGCGGGCAGGCGGGGGCTATGCGCTCCGGGACCGCAGAGACAATTTCTTCGGCTTCGGCGGTCGAGTAGCCGCGTTTGTCCTGGGTGATGCGGACGCGCGCCTGCTCGCCGGGCAAGGTGAGCGGCACAAAGACGGCCTTGCCCTCGACGCGGGCAAGAAACGCGCCACCGTAGATGGGCTTTTCGATCTCTACAAGCCGGGGCTGCACGGCCGCGGGCAGAACACGTAGCGGCCTGTCGAGCCGGGGCTGCGCGGATTGGGGCTTGTGCGGCTTCATTGCTGGCTCATGTAGAAGAGGCTGAGGCGCGGCAGGCCGTAGTGCACCAGCAGTTGTTTCTGGACGAATTGGTGCTCCACCTGGCGGAGTTGGACGGCGCCCATGCGGGCTCGATAGGGAGCAAGCTCGCGTGCGGCGTGCTCCTTGAGGCCTACCAGCAAGTCCTCGGGTGCGGCGGCGGTCAATGAGGCGAACAGCTTTTCTTCGAGCACGGTAAGGGTGCGCTCCAGCGCTTCCAAATCGTGGACTGCGGCGTTCTCAGGCCCGGCTGTGCGGACTTCAGCGGCCAGTTCGCGCAGGCGGATTGCGGTTGCGGCGCACGCTTCACGGGCGACGGTCGCGGCATCGAGAGCAGCGGCGGCCGCTTCAAGATGCGCGGCGACACGCTCCTGCTCAAAGCCCGACTCGCGGCTGGCGGTTGCCACGGGCGCTGTTCCGGCGGCGGCTTCGCGCAGTTCTTCGGCGGCTTCCATCACGGCCTGCGCGCACCAGGCAAGGCCGTTGATGCGGCGCATGCGGCCACGCTTTTGCCGGGCCTCGTACTTGTCAAAGGCTGCGTCAATGCCGCGCAGGGCCGCGTCCAGCGGAATGCCCGCCTCTCGCCAGGTTTCGATCAGCGCCCAGTCGAGCGTGGAGAGCAGCAAGAGCGATCCGCGCCGCTGCTGAAAGCGTTCTTCGATTTCGGTGAAGTAATTGAAGTAGTTGAGCACGGCTGCGCCTCAGTGCGCGCGGCTGCGCGGCCGCGGCGTGCGGTTGCGCTCGAAGAGGATGAGCAGGCCGTCGAGGGTGAGCATGTCGTCGATCTCGGAGATGAAGCGCGAGTCCTCAGAGATTTGGCGGGCAAGGCCGCCAGTAGCGATAACGCGCGGCTGTGCGCCCAGCTCAGTGACAATGCGCTCCAGAATGCCGTCCACGAGACCGATGTAACCGTAGTAGAGGCCGCTCTGCAGGTGCGTGACTGTGTTGGTGCCGATGACCTTGGCGGGGCGCCTGATGTCTACGCGGCTCAACCGCGCCGCGTGCGCAAACAACGCATCGGCGCTGAGGCCGAGGCCGGGCGCGATGGCGCCGCCGAGGTACTCTCCGCGCGCCGAGATCACATCGAACGTGGTGGCGGTGCCAAAGTCCACCACCACGCAGGGACCGCCATAGCGCTCGAAGGCAGCAATGGCGTTGACGAGGCGGTCGGCGCCCAGCTCGGAGGGGTTGTCAACCAGCACGGGCATGCCGGTCTTGATGCCCGGCTCAACAAACAGCGGCTGAACGTGAAAGTAGTCTTCGCAGACCTGGCGCAGCGTGGTCTCGACCGGCGGAACCACCGAGGAGATGATGATGTGATGCACCTGGCTGGGAGACAGACCGTTCATCTCAAACAGATTCACGAAGAGCACACCATACTCGTCCGCGGTCTGGGCGCGATGGGTGGTGACGCGCCAGTGCGCGGCCAGTTCGGGTTTCTCGCCATCAAGGCGGTAAAGGCCGAGCACCGTATTCGTGTTTCCCACATCGAGAGCGAGCAGCATATTTTTCAGTCCGCGTTTCTCAAATTGCTTCGGCGTCGCGAATGCCACCGGTTTGCACGGTTACCGGGCCGGAGGCGGTGCGCACCCTCAGGAATCCATGTTCATCCAGCCCGGCCGTTACGCCTTTGCAGGCTTGCGGGCCGTGCACCTGGACTCTCCGGCCACGCGTCCAGGTCGAAGCCTGTTCGACGCGCGACGGAATCACGGTACAGGCCGCCGGATCGAGCAGCCCGAGGGTTTCACGCTCCAGCGATTTTAGCAGGGAGATGAGTATATCCTGACGCGAAACTATGGTGTCCGCTTCCAGATCCAGCGAAGTAGCGGGCGTGGACAGGCCGCAGTCAAAGCCGCGCTGGTGGACGTTGATGCCGATGCCGACAACGGCGAAGGCGACAGAATTGGCCCTGGCGTGCGCTTCGACAAGGATGCCGCCGGTTTTGCGCGGTCCGATGAGCAGATCGTTGGGCCAGCGGAGATCGACTGCGAGACCGGTGACGGCGCGAATGGCATCGGCGGCGGCGAGCCCGGCGGCCAAGGGCAAGAGCGACAGGCGAGCGATGGGAATTTGCGGCCGCAAAAGAATGCTGAGATAAAGCCCTTCGCCAGAAGGCGAGTGCCAAGAGTGGTCGCCGCGGCCACGACCTGTCCGTTGCTCATCGGCAAAGTAGACTGAGCCGTGCAGCCCACCGGCGCGCGCGGCGTGGAGCGCGTCTGTGTTTGTGGAATCGGTGACGGGTGAAAAATGGAGCTTGCCCGCAAAGAGAGTGCCGGAGAGCGCGGCCTCCAGTGTCGCGAGGTCGATCATGGCCTAGCTGGGCTCCGCGGCGATGCTCATGGAGATGTCGGCGGCCTTGGCGGAGTGGGTAAGCGCGCCCACGCTGATGAAGTCGACGCCGGTCTCGGCGTAAGCGCGGATGTTTTCAAGCACGATGCCGCCGGAGGCTTCGGTGGGAATCCAGCGCGCCTGTTGCTCGTGCTTTGGCAGCTCCGCGGTTGCCTGCCGGATGCGTTCCACGGATCGCTTCACTTCCTTGGGCGTCATGTTGTCAAGCAGAAGGGCTTCGGCGCCGAATTCAAGGGCCTCGTCAAGCTCCTGTGGCGTGCGCACCTCGACCTGTACGCGCTGGCCCTTTCTGCGCTTTTCCAGGGCCTGCGCGAGCACAGTGGGGATGCCGCCGCCCAGCGAGATGTGATTGTTCTTGATGAGAATGCCGGAGGCCAGATCGAGGCGGTGATTGGTTCCCCCGCCGCACTGCACCGCGTATTTCTCAAGAACTCTGAGGCCGGGCACGGTCTTGCGCGTGTCCAGTACGCGGGCGTGGGTTCCGTGGATGGCGTCGACGTATTGCCGCGTCAGCGTGGCGATGCCGCTGAGGTGCTGCATCAGGTTGAGGATGACGCGCTCACAGCTCAACAACACACGCGCATTGTGGCGAATGACGGCCAGCACCTGCCCGTCATGAACGCGGACGCCGTCGAAGATCTCGGGGTGGCTGACGACCTCGAAACGGGTCTGCGCCGGGGGGCGCGGGTCAAGGCGGGCAAAAATCTCAAGCAGGCGCGGAACGGCTCCCAAACCGGCAACGACCATCTCCTGGCGGGCTATGATGGAGGCCGAGGCGCGCAGGTCGGGGTCGATGGTGAGGTTGGTGGTGGCGTCCCTGGCTGCCATGTCTTCCACCAGGGCCTGCTCCAACAATGCGTCAATGCGGCTGCTCTTCCAATCCATGTGCGTTTTCCCTGGGAAAACAGCTTCTAGCGTCTAGCTGCTGTGTCTTCGTGCTCCACAGTTTTACAGTTATACGTGAAAATTCGGGGGGGGAGGGGGGTACTCGAAAACTGCTCCCGCAACTCCGATCCGTTGTGTACCGGCTCACGTTCCCTGTTTGCCGTCCTGTCTCTATTCTCCCGCAATTCTGCGTAATTCCCTGCAAACCGATACTTCGCCCCGGGCGGCCAAAAGCGGAGTGAAGCCGAAGGAACTGCTGTTGCTTCTCTCACTCGGCTCGTGGCAACGCATCCAGCGCGGCGCGGGCTTTTTCGAGTTGCAGTCGCGTCTCGGATTCCTGCTTCTTGAGCCCTTCAACCACATTAGCCGGAGCCTTGGCCAGAAAACCTTCGTTGCCCAGTTGACGCTCGGCGGCGGCCAGACCCTTTTCGAACTTCGCAATGTCTTTTGTCAAACGCTCGCGCTCGGCTTGGACGTCGATTTGCTTTTCGTAGACAACATCAAGAGTCCACCCCACTCCATTTTTTGCTCCCGCGCGACCATCAAGTCCGGTGGTGTTGAACTCAATGAAGGATATCTTCGCCAGGAACTTAACCACTTCTGCATTCTGCTCGATGATTTGCCGATCCACGCGCGAATCGACCAACAGTTGCAAAGGGATGGTTTCCTTTTCGGGGACTCCGCGGGCCTTCCGCTGCGCTCTGACGTCAACGATGAGTGGCTGTAGCTTCTGCATTTCAAGCCAGCCCTGCACTACGGGCTCAGCAGCGGAAAGTTCAGAATCCATCTGATATCTGGATTCGCCCTGCGGATAGCTGGTGAGCGCGATCGACCTGGCCGGCGGGTTGCCGTCATAGAGCGCGTGCCATAGCTCTTCCGTGAGGAAGGGCATGAACGGCGAAAGCAAGCGGAGAGCCGCTTCAAAGACTTGAACGAGCGTGGTGAGCGCGGCTGCTGTCTTCGCCTTGTTTGCCGTCTCAGAGAAATCCAGCCGCAGCTTGACGATTTCGAGGTACCAATCGCAGAAGCTGCCCCAGAAAAATTGATAGATGGTGTTGGCCGCGTCGTCATAGCGGTAGTTTTCAAGAGATTGGTTCACCTTGGCCGCAGTGGCGTGAAGCTCGGCGACGATCCAGCGGGCTTCGAGCGGGGCGTCTTCGGCGACGGCGGGCATTGCACCGAGCGTGGCCGGATCGACAGTGATGCCGATTTCAGCGGCGCGGTCTACGTTCATGAAGAGGAACCGCGCGGCGTTCCATATCTTGTTGGCGAAGGCGCGGTAGCCTTCAGTGCGGGCGACGTTGAAGGCGATGTCAGTGCCGGGCGAGGCCATGGAGGCCAGCGTGAAGCGCACCGCATCGGTGCCGTATTGCTTGACGATCTCGATGGGATCGATGACGTTGCCCTTGGTCTTGGACATTTTCTCGCGGTTGGCGTCGCGCACCAGGGCGTGAATGTAGACCTCGCGGAACGGCACCGAATCGGCCAGCGAGCGCGGGCTGCCGTCGGGCATGGGCACGTCGGACGCAAACCAGCAGCCGAGCATGATCATGCGGGCGACCCAGAAGAAAAGGATGTCAAAGCCGGTGACCAGAAGGCTGGTTGGGTAAAAGGCGTCGAAGTCGGCGCGGTTGGCTTCGGTGATGTTGGGCCAGCCGAAGACGGAGACGGGCAACAGACCCGAGGAAAACCAGGTGTCGAGGACATCGGTTTCCTGCGTGATGCTGGCAGAGCCGCAGTGGGCGCAGGCGGTGGGATCGACGCGAGCCACGGTGACCTTATGGCAGTTTGCACAGTGCCAGGCGGGAATCCGGTGGCCCCACCAGAGCTGGCGCGAGATGCACCAGTCGTGGATGTTTTCCATCCACTCGAAATAGGTCTTCTCGTACATCCCCGGCGTGAAACGGATGTATTTCTGCCGGACCGCCTCTTTGGCTTTGTCGGCGAGCGGCTGAATCTTGACAAACCATTGCGTGGAGAGGCGCGGCTCGACGACGGTCTTGCAGCGGTCGCAGTGGCCAATGTTGTTGGTGTGGTCCTTGATCGACCCCAACAGGCCCTGTTTTTCGAGGTCGGCGACGATGCGCTTGCGGGCTACGTAGCGATCGAGTCCGGCGTACGCGCCGCCTTCGGCGTTGATATGGCCGGTCGCGTCCATCACGTTGATGGACGGAAGATGATGGCGTTCGCCCAGGGCGAAGTCGTTGGGATCGTGCGCCGGAGTCACCTTCACCGCGCCGGTGCCGAAGTCGCGGCTGACCCACTCGTCGAGGATGATGGGAATTTCACGGCCAACCAGCGGGAGGCGGAGCTTTTTGCCATGCAAGTGCAGATAGCGCTCATCCTGGGGATGAATGGCTACGGCTACATCGCCGAGCATGGTTTCAGGGCGGGTGGTGGCAACGGTTAGCCACTGCAACGACGAAGACCTGTCGTCGGGGGCCCCGGCGGGAAGCTCGCCTGATTCCGTGCCGTCGGCTGCGAGAACGGGATAGCGAATCTCCCAAAGATGGCCCTTATGCTCGTCGTAAACCACTTCGAGATCGCTGATGGCGGTCTGGCAGCGCGGGCACCAGTTGACGATATAGGCGCCGCGATAGATGAGTCCCTGCTCGTGGAGGCGGACAAAGGCCTCGCGCACGGCGACGGAGAGGTTCTCGTCCATGGTGAAGTATTCGCGCTGCCAATCGACGGAGACGCCGAGGCGCTTCATCTGGTCGAGAATAGCGCCGCCGTAGTGACGCTTCCACTGCCATACGCGCTCGACGAAGGCTTCACGGCCAAGCTGCTGGCGCGAGGCGCCTTCCGATGCAAGCTGGCGCTCGACCATCATCTGCGTAGCGATGCCGGCATGATCGGTTCCCGGCAACCAGAGGGCGCGGCGGCCCGTCATGCGGCGCCAGCGAGTGAGAATGTCCATCTCAGTCTGGTTGAGCATATGGCCCATGTGCAGGCGGCCGGTGACGTTGGGCGGGGGCAGCAGGATGGTGAAGGGCTCGCCTTGCGGCGAGTCGGCAGTTGCATTCGCGATGGGCGTGGGCTGGGCGAAGAGGTTTTCGCGCACCCAGTACTCGGCCCATCGATCTTCAATGGCGGTGGGGTCGTAGGCTTTCGGCAGGTCGTGAGGCATGGGGTTCGGAATGAGCCCCCGGCGGAGTGCCCGGAAGCCACTTCAAAAGAGGGTTTCGAGCGAGGGGACCACCCCTCACTTTAGCAGATGCGGCCAGTGAGCAATTGCCGGGACGGCGCTCGCAAGCAGCCTGCGCCGCAAAGGAAAAGGCCGCACCGGATGAGGGCGCGGCCTTTTCCTCTTGAATCGTTGTCAGCTTAGAACGGATTCAGCTTGGCAATTCCCTTCTTCTTTTTCTTCTTGCTGGAGGATTCGTCGCTGGAGTCGACCCTGGGCTTTTTCTTCTTGGCATCGGCAGTGGACTGAGCCGGGGTTGAGCCGGACTTGATCTCATTGACCTGATCGGGGGCATCGGCCGGCTTTTCAACGGCGGGCAGGACCGTGTTGGCGGGTCCCACCGGCTTGATCACGGCATTGGGGTCAGCGGCAGGACCGGCAGGCGCGCTCACAATCGAAACGCCAACGCCGGTGCCGCCCTCAGGCGGTTGAAGCTGCAACGGCGCCTGGGAGGGCTGGTCGCTGCGCGGAGGCTCATTGGGGCTCGTGGGCGCCAGTGCGCCGATGGGCGTAGCGGCGGGCCTGCCTGCAACGGCTGCGGCGGCAAAGACCGCCATATTCTGCTTGTTGACGTCTGGCGCGAGGGTCCGCTTGGGATCGGTCAGGGTAGGCTCGCCCACGTGGACCGCCTCGACCACCGTAGGTCCGTGCTTGATCAGTCCGAGGGTCTTATCGGTAAAGTGCAAGGGCTGGCGGCTGCGTTCCTCGGCGTCGCTCTCGGCAACCGCATCCTGGGAGGGCTCGGGGACAGGACGGTTCATGGCCACCAGACGGTCGCGGGCGTCCTCGACGTGGGGAGCCATGGGATAGCGAGTAATCACCTTCGTATAGGCTGCGGCGGCCCGATCCTGAAAGACCGAGCGCAGCCGTTCCTTGATGGCGCCAGGCATGTTCGGCGTCATCTGGATGCGGCGAGCCTCGCCGACGTATGCGTCTCCGATGCCCAGCAGCGCCTGGTCGCTCTTGGAGTAGAGCGGGTAGGTATCGACCACGGTATCGAGGCGGGCAATGGCCGCGGGGAAGTTCTCGCGGCTCTCGTAATAGAGCCCGATCTCTGTTTCCCGCTCGGCCAGAACCTCCTGCACGTCGCGCAGCTTCTGCTTGGCGCGGGGCACCAGCGTGGAGTCAGGGAACATGTTGATCATCTTGCGGTACTCTTCCTCAGCTTGCTCGGCGCTGAGGTGGTCGCGGTCGGGCTTCTCCATCTGCTCGTAGTAGATGTCGGCCACCTTCATCTGCGCCTCGGCCGCCTCGGGGGAATCGGGGAAGAAGGTGATGAAGTCCTTGTACTCGGCTTCGGCCTGGGTGAGGGCCGCAGCGCCGCCCTCCTTGAACCAACTGTCGCCCACCGCCAGCTTGGCGCGCATCCGGTACTCCGACTCCGGATAGGTGTTGAGCATGGTCTGCAGGTCGAGGCGGGCCACGTCAAAGCGACCCTTCTTCATGGCCGCCATGGCCTTATCGAAGAGCTCCTTGTCAGGCTGCTTGGAGTTCACGCCTGCCAGCGGGTTGGCGGCCAAGTTCTCGTTCTTTTTGTGCTTGGGCTTCTTGTCTTTGGCCTGGGCCGAAACTCCGCCCAGCACCAGAACAGCCAGAGCCACTGCGGCAATCTTCAACGACAACCGGTTCATACCACCTCATTGCAGCAGCGCCCTCACGCACAGGCCATCTGCCGTTTACCAATATTCTTGAATCTTACTCGTTTCCCCGCCCTGTTTGCTTACTCGTTTGCGGCCTTGCGGGCCGCAGCCAACAGGGCACGCGCATCCTGCTCGGGGCGGGCAGCACCAAAGACGGCATTGCCAGCGACCAGCAGGTCCGCACCCGCTTGGACGATCTGAGCCACCGTGTCGTGAGCCACACCGCCGTCCACCTCGATTTTAAACGCCAGCCCCAGTTCCTGGCGCAATTCTGCCAGGCGCCGGATCTTGTCCAGCGAAAAAGGGATGAATTCCTGGCCGCCGAAGCCCGGATTCACGCTCATGATCAGCACATGATGCACCATGGGCAGAATTTCCAGGATCAGTTCGACGCGGGTAGCTGGATTCAGCACCACCCCCGGCTTCATGCCGTGCTGGGTGATGTGCTGCAGCGAGCGGTGGAGGTGCGGGCAAGCTTCGTAGTGCACGCTGACCCAATTGGCGCCGGCATCGGCAAAGGCGGGAATGAACTCGTCAGGGTTCTCGATCATCAGGTGGCAATCGAGCGGCAGGCTGGTGACTTTGCGCAGGCTCTTGACCACCGGAGGCCCCAGAGTAATGTTGGGCACGAAATGGCCGTCCATGACGTCCACGTGGATGACCGTGCCGCCGCCCCGCTCGGCCGCGGCAATCTCATCGGCCAGGTGGGCAAAATCCGCCGACAATATGGATGGCAACAGCTCAACCATAAGATTTCCCCAAGCGATCTTCCTGCGGGGTCAGTGTATCAGCGGCGGCGGGCCGGAGTCTGCGGCAAGGCCTAGGAACTGGTGGCCGGCGGCTTGAATCGGCTGCCAAACACGCGCCCCACACCGCGCAGGATCGCCTTTACCGGCCAGCGGTTTTCAGGGTCGGGAAAAAAGATTTCGCCGGGGCGGCGAGCCTCGGGACGGTAGTACCAGCGCTTGAGCAGCGCCAGATGGGCCTGGCGGAGGGTTGCGGAGGGGGGGACATCGGGAGGCGCTGCGAGTGTGGCCAGGGCTGCTTCCATGCGGGCTTCGAGAAGACCGCGGATGGGCTTTGAGGGAGGGGCGATTGCGGCCTCGGAGGGCGTCACAGAAGGTTGCGGTTCGGGTGCCGGGGTCTCGGGGATGGGTTCAATCGTCATGGGCTGAGCGAAGAGCGAGGTAGAGCCGGACTGCTCATTCTGGATTCTCATGCCGAGGGTCGAAAATCCGGCGGGGCCGCGCAGGCGGGCGTTTTCAAAGAGGAAGACAGCGACCTCGTCCGGGTTGGCGGAGGGTTGCAGTATCACGGCGCGAAGCTGGCTGAGAGGGCGAACGAGCTCAGGGGCGAGAGCGCGGACGGTCTCCACGCGCTGCACCTGGGCGTGAAGTTGGGCGGCGGACTCGAAGTCAAGGCTGGCCGAGGCCTGGTCGCGCTGGGCGCGGAGAACGACAAGGCGGCTGTCGCCACGCGTGGCCAGGAAGCTCTCAACCGCAGAGGCTTCTTCGGCGTAGCGCTCATCCGTGCAGCCCTGGTAGCAGGGGGCCAGGCACATTTTCATTTCGGAATAGATGCAGCCGGGATGGGCGGGGTTGGGGTCCAGATCGTCGGTGCAGCGGCGCAGCAGAAACAGCTTGAGCGCCTCATCGGCAAAGCGCTCGGCCGCCGCGCGCGACTGGAACGGACCGTAAGACCAATCGGCCTCACGCGGGCTGGGCCGATGGGTCACAGTGATGCGGGGATAGGGGTTGCCGCCCAGAAAGCGGACAAATGCCGGATTTCGCAGATGCATGCGCTCCAGGGACTTGGTCCCATATACCCCCTGGAGCAGTTCAAACTGAAGAAGAAGCGACTCGAATTCCGAGCCAGTGAGCCGCCACTCGATGCGGCGCACACGGCCAGCCAACTGCAAGCGGCGGGGATGATTCGGCGAGGGCTGGAGAAGCCGCAAGAGACGTCCACGGAGGTTGGGCGTGCGCCCGATGTACGGCTCGGCGTGAGCCTCCGCGCCGTAGAGCGAGAAGACCGCCGAGCCTTCGGGAAGGCAGTCCAGCGTGGCCCTGGGCTCGGCCGGGTCGAAGGGCAGCGATTGTGCAAGAGATGCAATCGACACGGCGACTCCGTTCAGGCTCCCGCGATGGTCATGCCGTCGATGCGCAGGGTGGGCGAAGCGATGGCGCCGCGGAAGACCAGGTCGTTGCCGATGGCGGTGACGTTCTTGAGCATCTCAGCGAGGTTGCCGGCGATGGTGACTTCTTCCACCGCGTGGGTAAGCTGGCCGTTCTCGATCCACAGGCCGGTTGCTCCGCGGGAGTAGTCGCCGGTGACCACGTTGACGCCGAACCCCATCAGGCTGGTGACATAGAGGCCGGCGGGGACGTCTCCGATGATTTGATCCGGAGTGAGTGTGCCCGGCTCGAGATAGAGGTTGCCGCATCCAATGCCGGGTGTGCCGGCCAGCCCGCGCGAGGCGTTGTGGGTGGACTGCATGCCCAGTTTGCGCGCGCTGTAAGTGTTCAAAAGATAAGTGCGCAGCACACCGGCCTCGACGACGACCGTGCGGCGCGCGGGCAATCCTTCGCCATCAAAAGGAGATGTGCCGAAGCCTCCGGCGCCGTTGGGCAGCAGCATGGTGTTGTCGTCGATGATGGTCAGATTTTCCGCGGCAATCTGGCTGCCCAGACGACCAGCCAGGAAGGATGCGCTGCGCCAGATGGCGTCGCCTGAGGCCGCTTCGAATACCGAGCCGATCAGCGAACGGGCCACTTCCGGCGCAAAGACGATGGGAACGCGCTGGGTGGAGACGCGGCGTGCGCCGAGACGGCGAAGGGTGCGCCGGGCGGCTTCCTGGCCGATGGACTCGGGCGTGTCGAGGTCGGCGAGCCGGCGGGCACTGGACCACCAGCCGTCCCGCTGCATCTGGCCATTCGCGTCCATGGCCAGCGGAGCCACGGAGACACCGGCGTAGCTGTTGCGGTAGGCGCCCACGAAGCCGCGCGAGTTGGCCAGCACCTTGCGGCCGGTGGCCGCGTCAAAGCCGCCGCCATCGGAGTTGGTGATGCGCGGGTCGGCGGCGAGGGCAGCGGCTTCAGCGCGGCGGGCCCACTCGATGCGCTCCGGGCCTTCGAGCGAATAGACATCCTCGTAGTAGAGATGCAAGTCGCCGGGAAGCGAGCCGAATTCGGCGGTTTCTGGAAGGCCGGTGAAGGGGTCTTCTTCCGTGACTTTGGCCAGGGCCATTGCGCCTTCGACCAATTGGCGAATGCCGTCCAGGGTCAGGTCGCTGGTGGAGGCCGAGGCCGATCGCGTACACAGGAAGACGCGCAGGCCAAGGCCCCGCGAGCCGGACTCCTTGAGGGTTTCCACCTGACCCATGCGGACGTTGACGCTGAATTCGTCGCCCTCGCGGACCACCGCTTCGGCGTCGGTTGCGCCGGCTTTCATGGCAAGGGACACAACATCGGCGGCGAGGGATTCGAGGTCTTGAGCGGTCAGGTCGGGCTGGGTTGCGGCTTCGGGCATGGGTCAACAGTAACAAAATGGGTTGCTGCTCGGCATATACCGCTGCCACATGAAACGCGAATTTGCCCCCCTAAGTCGAAATCGATGTTGCAAGGGTTATCTTTATCTGATAACCTTCTGGTGTCATGCAGAAGCACGATCCTGCTCTCGACGCGCTGCTTGATCTGGACGGCTTTACTTTGGTTGTGGATCCCGAGAGCGGGCATTGGGTCCGGTTTGTTGTCACACGGGTCCCGCCCACGCTAGAGAAGCCGCATGGGCTGGATTACTCGCTCACGCTGCATGGTCGGAGCGGCGAACGGTTGGTTGGATTCGACAACGCTCATCCCGTGGGGAAGCAAAAGCGCGGCGACCCGCAGGATCATCGCCACCGCATCCGGATCGTAAAGCCGTATGACTACAGCTACGCCGCTACGCTGCTCGCCGATTTCTGGACGGAAGTGGACGCGGTGCTGAAAGAGAAAAGGGTGCTCCCATGACGACGCTCAAAGTTGGAATCGCCAGCTACGACGAGATGAAGGCCCTCACTCTAGCCATCGCTCGCGGCCAGCGCAAACTCGGGCCACAGGAGCCGCGGGTCTGGTTTCCTTCCACGGAGTCTTTTGCCAAGGTACTTTCGGCAGGGAACCGCGACCTGCTGCGCATTATTGCGGAGAAATCGCCCGGTTCTTTGGATGAATTGGCTCAACTTGCCGGTCGCAAGAAGTCGAATCTCTCTCGGACGTTGAAGACGATGGCCAACTACGGATTAGTGCGTCTGGAACGCGGGCCGCGCGGGCGGGTCGCGGCGAAGGTCGTGCATGAGCGGATTGAGCTGGAGTTGCCGATAGTGCGAAACGACTACGCAGCATGAGCCTTCGAATGAAATAAAGACATTCATCTGAGTGGTGATGAATGGATTCGCCTTTCTCCATTGAAGCAATCGCCGAGGCTGCACCCCCTGTTTCTCTGAAAGTGTTCTCCATGCGGCGCCATTGGAGTATCTTCTGAGGCCGACATCAGTTTCACTTGTCCAAGGCATTCGGGGCAACGAAACGTTTCGTCTCGCAAGCGCAAACCATCTTTCACTGAGATGAGTTGCCAGCCAAATGCGCGATTATTGCCAACGCCGTGCCATCTTCTTACTTCCACCTGGACCATTCGAGCCATTGTTCGCTCCAGATCTATCTTCCCGTGCCGCCGACGGTCATTTTGTCGAGCTTGATGGTGGGCACGCCTACGCCGACGGGGACGGATTGGCCGTCTTTGCCGCAGGTGCCGATGCCTTCGTCGAGCTTCAAATCGTGGCCGACCATGGAAACGTATTTCAGGGCTTCGGGGCCGTTGCCGATTAACGTGGCGTCGCGGACGGGCGCGGTGATTTTACCGTCTTCGATGAGATAGGCTTCAGAGGCGGAGAAGACGAATTTGCCGTTGGTGATGTCCACCTGGCCGCCGCCGAAGTTGACCGCGTAGAGGCCGCGCTTGACGCTGCGCAGGATGTCTTCAGGGGCGTCGTCGCCGGCGAGCATGTAAGTGTTGGTCATGCGGGGCATGGGGATGTGCTGGTAGCTCTCGCGGCGGCCGGAGCCGGTGTTGGCGGAGCCCATGAGCCGGGCGGAGAGCTTGTCAGTAAGGTAGCCGCGCAGTACGCCGTCCTCGATGAGGACAGTCTCCTGGGTCGCCGAGCCTTCGTCGTCCACGTTGAGCGAGCCGCGGCGACCGGCGATGGTGCCGTTGTCCACCACCGTGACCTTGGAACTGGCAACCTGCTGGCTGATCAACCCGGCAAAGGCTGAAGTCTTCTTGCGGTTGAAATCGGCTTCGAGGCCGTGGCCCACCGCCTCGTGGAGCAGGATTCCCGGCCAGCCGGGGCCGAGAACCACTTCCATCTCACCGGCCGGGGCGGGGACGGCGCCGAGCTGCAGAATGGCCCCGCGCGCGGCTTCGCGGGCGAGGCCCTCCGGGCTTTTGGATCCCGTGAATTGCTCCAGACCGGCCCTTCCGCCTCCGCCTGCCGCGCCCTTGGTGGTGACAGAGTCTTCCCTGGCGATGACGAAGACATTGAGCCGGCAGAGGGGCTGGGTGTCACTGGCAAAGGCGCCGTCAGAAGCGGCGATGAGGATGCGGCGCAGCTCCTCAGAGTAACTTGCCCGGACCTGGACGATGCGGGGATCAAAGGCACGGGCGGCGCGATCGGCGCGCAGGATGAGTTCGAGGCGCGCGGCCAGGTCCAGATCGAAGCCGCCGAGCGGAACAGGATAGAGATTGGCGGTGGGCGCTTCCGTGAATCCCTGCACAATCTGCCTGGCCGGACCGGAGGCGATGAGCGCGGCGGTGCGGGCAGCGTGGAGCAGGCGCTCGGGACTCAGATTGTCAGTGTAGGCGTAGCCGGTGCGCTCGCCGGAGAGAACGCGGATGCCACAGCCGGCGCTGGTTCCCTGGCTGGCAGACTTGACGATCTGCTCGTCGACGCCCAGCGCGGTGGCTGTAACCGACTCGAAGTAGAGGTCGGCGTAGTCGCCACCAGCAGAGAGGGCCTCTCCCAGACAGCGCTCCAGAAGGCGTTCGGTGATGCCGAATTTCTCAAAGAAATATCGCTTGTGACTGGGACGGGGGGAAGCAGCCGGATTGGTCATTGTGTGTCTAGTTTACGCTGATCGCAAGTGCTTGAAAGCGAATGGGACGCACCCGTTCCTGTCTTGATGCGGAACCGCCGATGCACTACCTTTCGCGCCGGAATCGTGTTACATTCATGCCATGAAAAAGATTCTTGCCGCTGCATTGCTCTTGATGGTGTTTGCCAGCCCGGTGTTCGCTGCCCCGGGGCACCATCACCACCACCACCATCATCACCATCACGCTCACGCTTAAAGCGAAATGCGGCCCCAGGCAGCGTCAACGCCGGGGCCGAACCGCTTGGCCAGGTGTTCGTCAGGATCTACGGGCAGGTCAAAGCAAGGAAGCATGGTAAGGTTCGTGCCATGAAAGATTTGGACGACCTTCGTTATCCGATCGGCCGCTTCAGCCCACCAGCGAGCAGCTCGGCGGGCATTCGCTCCGCGCACATTCAAACACTGCGTCTGCTGCAGGGGCGGCTGCGCTCAGCCGTGATCGGACTGAACGACTCACAACTCGACACGCCCTACCGGGAAGGCGGCTGGACGGTTCGTCAGGTTGTCCATCACGTGGCCGACAGCCACGCCAACGCCTACATCCGCTTCAAGCTGGCGCTGACCGAGGATTGGCCCACCATCAAGCCTTATAACGAGGCCGCCTGGGCCAACCTGGCCGACAGCCGCCGTCTGCCCGTCGAAGGCTCCCTGGCGCTGATTGAGGCGCTGCACGGGCGCTGGGTGGCGCTGCTGGAAAGCCTCTCAGAAGAGGACTTCCAGAAGGGCTACAACCACCCCGAGTCGGGGCGTCAGAATCCGGCCTTGGCGCTGGCGCTCTATGACTGGCACTCGCGCCACCACACCGCGCACATCGCCGGTCTGCGTGGGCGCAGAGGCTGGTAGGAGCCGCGCATGGCGGCAGGCGTTGACACGGCATCTCCAGCACGGCTGGCTCAAACAATCGAAGAATATCTCGCAGACCATCCGGCTGCCGCGCTGCTGGAGGATGGCCGCGTTCTGTTCGATATGCGCACCGCCCGCTACGCGGTGACCGAGTCGCATGGCCGCTGCCTGCTGCAACTGTGGAGCGAAGAGCGCAACCTGATGCGCACCGTGCTGGATGTGCAGGAGCGCCCGCAATGCCTGCGGCTGACGACCCGCCGCATGGGCGCTGCCAAACCACAGGCGCTGGAGCTGGTGCCCAGCAGCGACCGCCGCACCCCAACCGCCCGCGAGGCTGCTCGACACAATTACCAGAGACTGTTGGAGCGCGCGCTGACGCGGAGTTTTCTCGGATCGAAGGTGGACGGGCTGCGCTCGGCCATGGATCTGGAGCATAGCTTTGGCCCTGCGTATGTGCGCGGGAAACTGCTGAGGGGTACCGCTGCCGACGCGGTGATCGGAGTGAGCGCAGCGGAGTCGGCGGCCATTGTGGACGGTGTTTTGACGCTGGGGATTCTCTGGCTGGACCATTGCAGGGAAACGGGCGGCGAGCGCAGGCACTTTGGCGGACTGAAGGTGATTGTGCCGGCCGGAGCGTGGCGGACAACGGCGGAACGGATGGCCTGGCTGAACCATGCTGCCGCCGATTTTCAGCTTTTTACGCTGGACGAGCGCAGCGAAGAGCTTGTGTCAGTGGACTTTCGCGACACCGGCAATGTGGATTCCTGGCTGGTGCACGCATTTTCAGCCGCAGCGGCCCTCGAACGCTGCCAGGCGGGAGTCGACAGGCTGCTGAAACTGGTTTCACCGGCGGCCAGAGCACGGGTGGAGGTGCGGGCAACTTCTGCAACCGAGGTGGGACTCCTGTTACATGGGTTGGAGTTTGCACGGGTCCGGCATGGGTTTGCGGCCAACTCCTTTCTACGCGAGGACGAGGTCAGCTTTGGCGCGGGAGCCAATGAGACCCCGCTCACTGTGGAGACCGAAGCGCTGTATCGCGAGCTGTGTGCGCGGCTTTTTCTGAGCCGGCATCCTGGCGGGGCGCACACCGACCCGCTGTTCCGGCTGCAACCGGAGCGCTGGCTGGAGGCGCGGCTGCGGGGCGGAATCGCCGAGCTGCTGCCCGGACTGCGGGAAGATCTGCTGTACTCCCAGGTTCCAGCGCTTTCCAGTGGCGACCGGGGATTGATGGACCTTTTGACGCTGGACCGCAACGGGCGGCTGACGGTGATTGAGCTGAAGGCAGACGAGGACCTGCACCTGCCTTTACAGGCACTGGACTACTGGATCCGGGTGCGCGCGCTGAACGACGACCGGCAACCTGGGGTGGGCAAGGGCAGATCGATGTCGGCCTTTGAGCGGCAGGGCTACTTTGCCGGCGCGGACGTTTCGCCGCTGGCGCCGCGGCTGCTGCTGGCCGCTCCGGCTTTGCGGATTCATCCGGCCAACGAGCCGGTGCTGCGCTACTTCTCGCCGCAGGTGGAGTGGGAGCTGATCGCCCTCGGCGAGCACTGGCGGCGCGAGTTGAAGGTGGTGTTCCGGAAGCGGAGTGGGGACATGCGTACCGCCGCGGCACACTAGATCGGTTCTCCAGCTCACGTGGAGTTTCTGGTGTCGTGCAAGGTGGCTTTTTCTTAAGGAAAAAGCCACTCAGCAGCAGGGATTTCCCCTTTCAGCAACTGGAGAACCGCTATAAATCCCCGTTTTGGCCGCGTTTTATCGCAGTAAACTAATCCTGCTCGCCGCCGGAGTTACGGGTTTCGGTGGCGTCGTCTCAATCTTCAAAGGAGGTGCTTGCTTCCCCATGACACATGCGTTCAGGAGTCTGATTCACACCTACCTTCCTGTCTGCAAACGCCGCCGCGGGCACACTTTTCTGGTCCGCGTGCTGCTCGCCGGTTCTGCTCCGCTTCTATGCGCTTTCTCAGTGATTGCCGCGGGCCAGGCGCCAGCCGCTCCGGCTGCGAGTGCCAAGGGCAGTCCACCGGACGTAATCGTCTTCACCAACGGGGATCAGTTGACCGGCAAGTTCCTTCGTTCGGTCGGTGGGAACGCTATCTTCCATAGCGACATGGCCGGAGACATTACGATTGGCTGGGACAAGGTCAAAGAGATCCATTCGGCGTCAAAGTTCGTTGTCCTGCAAAAGGGATTCCAAACTGGACGCAAGGCGCTGCCCGCGCACCTGCCGGAGGGAAGCCTGGCGGTTGAGAACAAGCAGATTGAGCTGACGCCAAGCGAGGGGGAACGCCCTCAGCCGATTCCGCTGGCAAACGTGGACTACGTCATCGACCAGCCGACCTTTGACAGGGAACTGCGCCACGAGCCTGGCTTCTTCTCAGCGTGGACGGGCAATGCGACGGCCGGGGCCACAATCGTAGAAGCGACGCAGAATACATTCACCTTCAATGGCGGCATTGCGCTGGTGCGCGTGGTGCCCCCGGTGGGTTGGCTCAATCCCCGCAACCGCACGCTGCTGGGCCTTCAAGGCTCCTATGGAAAGATCACGGAGCCGGGCACGCCGACCGAAGAGACGGCAATCTACCATGCGTATGCCGAGCGCGATGAGTACTTCTCGGCCCGATACTACGCGCTGGGCCAGGCGGTCTTTGACCACAACTTCTCACAGAGCCTGGATCTGCAGCAGATCTATGGCGGCGGTTTGGGTTTAACGATCGTCAAGCAAGCAAAGCAGACCCTGGACCTGAAAGCCACCGTACAGTTTGAACGGCAGGACTTTCTGAATGCGGTGCCCGGCTCAGACCAGAGCTTGATCGGTTCCACCTTCGCGGCTAACTATATGCGCAAACTGCCCAAGGGCATGATCTTCAGCCAGCAACTGGATTATCTGCCAGCGTGGAATAACATGCACGCCTACTCCACGGGCGAAATCGACGCGCTCGTTCTGCCGGTTTACAAGCGGCTGGGTTTGTCGCTGGGAACGGTTGATACTTACCTGAACGATCCTCCGCTAACAGTGCCTCCGACCAAGCGGAATTCATTCCAGGTCACCTTCGGCGTCAACTACGCGCTTCCGGCGCCGCAATAGGGGAATGCCGGAGCGTTGGGGCGTTGCAATTGAAGAGCAGGCTGGGCGATGGAAGAACCTGATCCGGCTGCGCATCGGCTCAGGTGAGGCTTTAGTTGGCGACCGGGAAAGGCGCGCCGGCGCATTTTTCAAGGTCGCGCAGCAGAACATCGACACGGGCTAGATCCGCGTCCCAGGCGAACATGAAGCGAGCCGCTCCACCGATGAAGGTGTAAAACTGCCAGCCGCATCCGCGCAGACGCTCGAGGGTCTCGTCCGATGCCTTGAGGAATACCGTGTTGGCCTCGACCGGCGAGGCAACAGACACATTGGGAATGCGCGTCACGCGCTCAGCAAAATAACGCGCGCACTGGTTGGCGTGTTCGGCGTTGGTGAGCCAGGAGCCGCTCGAAAGCATGCCGACCCATGGTGCCGCCAGGAAACGCATCTTGGACGCGAGCTGCCCGGCCTGCTTGCAGCGGTAATCAAAATCGGTTGCGAGCGTGCGATCGAAGAACAAGACCGCCTCTCCCACAGCCATTCCATTCTTGGTGCCGCCGAAGCCGAGCACGTCCACGCCGCTTTTCCAGGAGAGTTCCGCAGGGGAACACCCAAGGCTGGCGCAGGCGTTGGCGAAGCGGGCGCCATCCATGTGAAGGGAAAGCCCATGCGCTTTGCACGCGGCAGAGATGGCCTGCACCTCCTCGATGGTGTAAACCCGGCCTGTTTCCGTGGGCTGCGTGATGGTGACCACCCGCGGCTTGGGATAGTGAATATCCTTGCGCTTGGTCGCCAGTTCATGAATGGAAGCGGGGACGAGCTTGCCATCCTTACCTTGAGCAACGAGCAGCTTCGAGCCGTTGGAGAAGAACTCCGGCGCGCCGCATTCATCCGTCTCCACATGGGAAGAGTCGCAGCAGATCACACTGTGATAGGACTGGCAAAGCGACGCCAATGCCAGTGAATTTGCGGCAGTGCCGTTGAAAACCAGGAAAACATCGCAATCGGTTTCAAACAGTTCCCGAAAGGCGTCGGCAGCTCGCGCCGTCCACGGATCATCGCCGTAGGCGGCAGCGCACCCGTGGTTTGCACTCTCCATCGAAGCCCAGGCATCCGGGCAGATTCCCGCGTAGTTGTCGCTGGCAAACTGCTGAGCAAGTTCCTCAGCTTTTATATCCATCACAGTGTGTTCCCTCGATTGATTATGGGCAGACGCTACAAGATTGAACCGGATTGACCGATTGACAATCTCACCCCTGTTGCAGGGAGCGCCACTCTATTCAGAATACCGCTGAGGATTTCCGGGTGCCAGTCCGGGCCCCGCCGTGGAAGCAGGATTGCCCGGTCTGGCGCGCCCCGCAATCAGGGTTTCAGTGATTTAGGCGGATGCATTCAAGTGGCTTTTTCCTCAAGAAAAGAGCCACTCTGAGGGATCTCCGTTACGGCACGGGAACCCTGAAATTGCTCTAGTGGACATCCGCCATGGCTGCGTTGAGCCCCTGAAAGATGGCATCGAATTTGCCGCTCTCGGCGGCAAAGCGCAGGTTCTTCACGTTTTCGACGCAGATTTCGTGCGGCGTGGGCTGGCTTTTCAGGATGCCCATGACTTCGGCGATGAACTTGTCCAAGGGCATGGCGCGCGGGTCAGAGGCGCCACTCATCAGATCGGTGGCGACGTAAGGCGGGATCAGTTCGAAAACCTCGGTGGTCGTGGCCCGTAGCTGATAGCGGAGCGAGAGCGTATAGGAGTGAATGGCGGCCTTGGTGGCGCAATAGGTTGGCGTGAGGGCCAGGGGAAGGAAAGCCAGGCCGGACGACACGTTGACGATGGCGGAGTGGGGCTGTTTTTGAAGGTGTGGCAGAAGAGCCGCGGTGAGCCGGATGGGGCCGAGGAGGTTGGTGGTCACCATGGCTTCCGCATCGGCGAGGTCTTGCTGCTGGGCGAGGAGTTTTTCGGGCCGCATGATGCCGGCATTGTTGATGAGCACATTCAAGGCCGGGAAATCGGCCATTATCTGGGCGGCGAAGGCGCGAATGGCGGCGGGACTCTCGACGTCAAGGGTGAGAGATTTCATGCCGGGATTGGCGGCGATGGTTTCGTCGAGAGCCTGCTGCCGGCGGCCGGCGATTACGACCTGGTTACCGAGGGCGTGAAAGGCTTCGGCCAGTCCGCGGCCGATGCCGGAGCCGCCGCCAGTGATCAAAATGGTACAGCCAGCGAAATTCATGGGGGTTTCTCCTCAAGAGGGATGATAAAGGCTTAATGGGAACCTCAGGCGCCGGGAGGGATGGGCCGTCCGGCGGGAAAATCCCTTGAGGAGATGTGACGTATATCACATCTTTCCAAAAAAGAGAACCGGAAAATGGCTCATCCGGTGCGGTGCACGTCCATTTCGGGACCCAAGGTGATTCAGTTCGGTGGTCTGCCGATAGAACTCCAAGGAGGAAGGAATCCACGTGGCGAGCCAGGTTCTAAGCGAATTTCAGGTTGAATCGTCTGAGTACGTTCTGCCAGGGGATGCGATTTCCGGTCCAATCTGGGCGCCCTCCGCGTTCGAAGTCCCTTCTTTGGCCACTCCGCTGGAGTCCTGTGCGGAGGACGGAAGTTGCGTGAAAGGCTTCTTCGTGGCCATAGGCCTTGAGACTGCCATGGCGCTTGGCCTCTACGGCATCTGGCAGGCCTGGCACATTCTCCGGTAGCCTCGTCTCCTCAAGGGCAACCCAACCGCCGCCAATCCATTCAACATCCTCGCTTGCTCGCAAGAGCATGAGGGGATTCGTCTGCGGGCAGTGGCGCAGGTGACTGATTCTCAAATCTCTTGCCGCTGCGGACGAGTCCTGACTCGCACTGCAAGGGAAAGGGCGCGCGAACCCCGGAGCCGCTCTAGAATGGCAGGCGCACGGTGAGGATTGTGGCGTGGTTGTAAGTGTGGAAGTGGGTGAGCGCAATTTGCTCGCCGGCGCCGAAGGTGAGGCCGAGGCGGCCGGGTTTGCCGCTTGCATCGTGAGTCAGGGGAATGCGGCCGATGATCAGGCCGGGAGTGGCGAAGGTAGCGATGTTCCCATCGTCGGGACCTCCCTTGTAAATGCTGGAATTGAACTCCAACTCAGGCCAGAAAAGGCGCGCGGGACCCGATTTGGCGGCGCGGTACTGGATGGTGTTGTTCCAGGTGATGGTGTGGCCAAGGCCCACCGCATTGGTTACGGGAAGCGATCCGCCCGCGGTGGAGGTGAGCGCGAGTTGACCGAAGCCTTTGCCCACGGCGAGGGTTGGAGTGACGATGGCGCAACAACTTCCGTTGCCGTTCTTCCCGGTAGGAACGCTTGCGCCCAGAAACGCGGTGACGATGGCGTTCCCATGCTCCTCGTTGCGCGCAAAGATGCGCTCCTTGAGAAGAAAAGAAACGTCTCCGAAGCCGTCCGACTCGCCATTGGTGCGATCGAAGAAGGGCGGAAGGTTCAAGAGGAGTTCGGTATGTCGCTCGGGAATCAGCTCAAGACCCTTTCCATTGTCGAGGTTCCAGAGGCCATAGCGCTTGGGGTTGAATTGATGCACAAAGTCAGTGCGGAACTCCTGCTCCAGCCGGGGAGTGACGGTGGCCAGGGGCGTGATCCAGTGGGGCTGCTGGTTCTGAGTGGCCGTGACACGGGCCTGGTAGCGGGCGATGAAGGATGGGTCCTGCTGGGCGGAAAGAGTTAGGGGAAGGGCGAAAAGGGCGGCGGCGAGCAGGCCCTTCAGGGTCGCGGGCGTCGAAGCGGTCTTCATTCGGCGATTTTATATGACTTGAACTTACGAATCCATACGATTTTTGCGGGAAGCGTCGAGTGGCGCCACCTGATTTGAAACGCCATCCATGAGGAATGTTCAAGCGCCTGGCGGCGCGCCTATACTCGGGAATCAAGGCAGGGGAAAGCTATGGCGGAGCCGGACTACCTGTTGAAACCTCGCGAGGCGGCCGCGGCCGTTGGGGTGAGCTACGCAACCATCAAGCAGTGGATCCTGGCGGGCAAGTTGAAGACGGTTCAAACGCCGGGCGGGCATCACCGCATCCCGGAGAGCGAACTCGAGCGGCTGACGAAATCGTCGGGGAAGATTGAATCCCAGAAGATGCGGATCGAATCGCGGGACCGGTTCCGGCATGTGAGCGGGCGAAACCAACTGGTGGGAACCATTGCCGAGGTGGAGATCAGCGGGCTGCTGGCAAAGGTGGTGCTGTCGATTGGGGATCAGCAGATTACGTCAATCATTACGGCGGATGCGGTGCGGGAGATGCAGTTGCGCAAGGGGCAGACTGCGGCGGCGCTGGTGAAGTCGACCGAGGTTATGATTGCCCGGGTGTAGGGGTTCGCAAGCGAATCGGACGGCGGCGAATCTGTTCCATGTCATTGCTTGCAGGAACATGAAGGGGTGCGGTTGCTGGTGGTGGCGCAGGGCTGTTTCTTCCTCAACCTTTGCAAAAAGCGCGAAGGTTTGGGTACCTATTTATCTATTTCACGTTAAGAATTCTACCGTCCTCCAGAATCTGGAAGCGTATCTTCTTATCAACCCCGATGAATTCCGGAACAGAAGGCTTCCTGGTCAGGACGAAGAAAACGTCCGAGTCCTCGGGAACATCGCTGAGCACGTGGATATGGTACCCGGCTGCCATTCTTGACGCATCAGGCGTTGTGAGATCGAACGTCAAAACGTCGTGGTGCATTCGCCGTCTATCTATGATCATGTTTCCATCCGAAGAGACAAGATAGCGCTCATCGCCTCCGAGTGGATACACGCCATCCTTGGTCTGCGCGGGAAGCACATATACATAAAGTTGACCGGTAGGGTCAGGCAATACGGCTACATTATAAGGTCGTTTCTCACCTTGAAAATCATGGAGCGCGAGATCGATAGATTTGGCTGCGGCGAGATAGAATCCGGTGTCGTTTTGCGGTGTTGCCAGGTGCTCCACAGAAAACTCTTGAAGGGTGTGACCCTGGGTTGCCAGATAAGCCACCACGAAAGCGTCCCTAGCTTCATTCAGGTGGCCGAATGCGACAATCCATCCTTTGTCTGTCTTGCGCGCGATGTAGCGACCGACCTCTTCCTTGCGAGGATTTGTTGCCCGCACTGCGTCGGTTGCATGCCAGGCTGCTTGATCATATGCATAAAGTGCGCGGCCCCGCTCTGTGATCTGTGCGAGTTCGCTATCGGAGATCACGGCGGGCTTTTTCGCAAAAGCGGGTAAGGCCGACAGGGTGCAAAGAACAATGAACGCGCAAGTTCTTGCTCGTAGCATTATGGTCTCTCCATTAACGGTCGGATAGTAAGGGTCGTGGGGATGAAAAGTCAAAACCCCAGGTTTCAGAAGCGAGACCTGGGGGCACCGGCAGACGGCGGCATAAAGCGAGGTTTGTGACCATTCCTTTGGCAACAGCCCTCACGGTCAGTGCGCAGATCGCATTCCTGTGAATGTGATTTGCATCACTGACGGCGGCCATCGCCGGTCCCGTACAGTGACATCCTACACAGGAGATCTGCCCATGAATCGTTTCCGCGCGCTTTTGTTCAGTTCTGCCCTGCTCGTTTTTCTCGTTTTGGCTGCTGCCGTCCAGCCTGCCATTGCCCAGCAGGATCAAGCCCCGCATGTGTACCATCGGGGAATTCCAGCCGGGGATACCTGTGCCACCTGCCATAAGGTGATATATGACCAATGGAAAGCCGGCCCGCATGCCGCTAACGGTATCGAATGCACCGTGTGCCATGGCGAGCCAGCATCAAAGGACTTCGCGGGCATGCCGGCGCTAAGCGCATGCGACTCCTGCCACACCGATCAGGTGGCACAACTGAAGTCCGATCCATTCATGAAAGGCAAGACGTGTGTGAACTGTCATCAAGCACACACCTTCGTGGAGCACAAGAAGGCCGTCCCGGCAGGCAAGTAATAACAATTTCCAGGCGTTGCATTCTCGAACTGCTGGCCGGCGCATCCGCGCTCACCACCTTGGAAACGTGTCATCGCATGCCAAGGGAATGTACGACCGGTTGCCCTGAAAACCAGCGATCATGCGCCCGAAGATTCCGCCAAGCACGCGGATGCGCTGCAAGCGCGTTTGCCGCGACTGCGAATCGGAATCTTCCGAGGCTCCTCTTCAATTTGTCTGTTCTGTTTGGGCAAACGCGGAACCATGCAGTCGCGCAGTTCACTCATTGGTGTGAATGTCACCAGTAATCCTGATTTGCGCGATAGCTGCTGGATCTTCGGCAATCCGGATGTACCCCCGATTCCACGCTGCTCCTCGAATCGGTCCCCTGAAGTCGCGATGGCGACGCAAATCCCGGATCGTGTCTATCCTCAATGTTCCCGTTGGGAAGGGCGTTTCCAGTACCGATCCTGCTCTTCGCGTGAAAATCATTCTGGATGAGCGATTTGGGCTGTTAGCGTCAAGCAGGAATTAAGTATATGGACGCGGTTGCGACAGAAGATGCCTGACTGCTAGCACTCAATTCGAAGATGCAGTAACAGGGCAGAAATCATGCATCCGGTCCAAACGGATCGAACGGACGAGCGTTGACGTTGAACCTATAGACAAGGCGCAAGAGCGTGGGCTCAAGGATATCGGAGATAGAAATGGGCGGCGGCCAAAAAATATTTGCGGACGAGCCAATATCGATGTCGAGCAATGCGTCTCGCCAGTTGCCGCGGGTTGGGATAGCGATTGTACTTCCTTTCAGATAGTTCCCTGCGTGTACGGAGAGAACCTGAATAACGACGCGCTTGAACAGAATTGTCGTTATGTAGAAATGCGTTACGTTAGAGCCTTCGGGATTCCCATCCCATCCGTCGATTCCGAACATCCCCCCTTCCGCGCTACCGCCATAGCGTCCCAGCCAAACACGCGTGTGCCGAGGAAACGTCGATGATTCTCTGAAGCGAAAGCGTTCATCGCGGTCATAGAAACTCTCTCGCTGTTTGCGATTGAGTGCCGTCATGGTCATTGCGGTTTTCACCGACCATCTGGCAATTGTGAGTTTTTGATTCCTATCGAGAAGAAGATGAATGTCTTCTATGAGGGGGCCGAGAATTGGTCTCGCTTCATCCTCTAGTTCGCTCATCCATCCATGATTGCAATCATGGCAAACGCATCCAGTTTTAACGCTCGACTTAACCCCTTGCGTTGCGATGCGATGGTATCCGTAAAATCCGTTGACGACGGGACGTTTTTTACCTCCGAGTTTGTCCTGAATCCACACAGGAAGAACATCTTCTTTGCTGTCGGCCCGATTGTCACAGAACAAGCATTTCCGTGCCATTTCGTTAATTCTCAAACCTCGCTATGATGCCATTATGAGAACGAGGCCCCAGTCGGACGAATACAAGGCTTTCGAGGGTAGGGTGATGATAGTCCCCAAGTCACCGCTTTTCTGCGTAAAACTGTTCACGAGTTGGCAGGTCTTCAACCGGGGGATCGTATCTACGGGATCGATACAGAGATTCTGATATGGGCATCTCTGCTCCGCCATTAACGTCCCTGACCTGCACCTCGTCCTCACTGTGAGGATTTTCGATCCGGTAAATTCCACGGCGTAACTCTGTCATTTTATTCATGATTCCTTAATTATGGGGAGACCTAATCGCGCTCCTCAATTCGAAGTTGATGCCAAATCGCCAATGCGCTCGTTGACGCAGATCGGTCCCGATATGTCGCCTTCTCGACTGCTTTTCGGGTTCTGGCGGCTCCGGACGTATGACCGGCTACTCGGTAGTTACCTCTTCAGCAAGACTTGCTCACGCCTCGATCCAGCGGCTGGTGGACCGGACCGGTGGCATTCCTGGGCGGGATTCCTGCTTTTTGGGCAGCCGCGCGACCTCTTGGGCATAAAGGCCGTTTTAGGCACTTTTTGGGCAAAGCCACTCAGGGGCTAACGCCCTGTACCTCTATCAATTACTTACGGCACGACTAAATTCGTGCCCTGATACAGGGCCTATGTTTCTGCTCGGCCTATCGAGCCCGCGCGCAGGCGCAGGCTCGATAACAGTCCCTTACTTCTTCAGCGGCCTGCGGGCGAAGTAATAGAGAGAGAAGGCCAGCGCGGCGAAGGCCGCCACGGAGAATATCGGGTTATCGGTGAGCCGGAAATGGATGGGATTGGGCACGTTGAAGGTGGTCGTGTAGCCTTTCAGCGCCACGCCGATCAGGCCCACGATGCCGCCGGCCGCGATAAGCCCTGAGGCAAACAGCGATCCGGGAGAAACATCGCCCTCGGCATTGGCGTCGCCGCCCGCCTTCTTCACCGCCGAATCCACCAGCCAGCGCACCACGCCGCCCACAAAAATGGCCAGCGTGGTGCCGATGGAGAGATACGCGCCCACCGCGAAGGCCAGGGAACGGATGCCCAGCAACTCCACGGTAACCACGATGAAGACTCCCAGCAGCACCAGGCCCCAGGGCAGCTTGCGGCTCAGGATGCCGTTGATCACGGTAGCCATCAACCGGGCCTGTGGCGCCGGGGCCTTTTCTCCGCCGATGCCCGGAATCCACTGCACTTCGATTTTGTGCGTCGTTGGCGAGTAGAGATACTTGCCGTCGGCCAGTTCCGAGGAGCCCAGCGCGTTCAGCACAATGTACTCGCTTTTGCGGTGGATGATCGTGGTCTTGTCGGCGCCGATGACCTGAAACTGATCGTGCAGACCCCTGGGATTCTGCTGTACGCTCACGCCCGAGTGCGCCACGGAGATGTCCCACGGCTGCGGCGCGGCACGGAACTCCTGCAACGCCTCGTTCATCATGTTCAGCGTGAAGCCGATGGCCACCGTGGACACCACGATGCCGATGAGAAAGGCAAATCGCTGGTTGCGCGGCGTGGCGCCAATCAGATAGCCGGTCTTGAGATCCTGCGAAGTGTCGCCCGCCTCGGCCGAGGCGATGCATACGACGCCGCCGATGGTGATGGCCAGCGCGCCAAAGGCGGGCGTCGTCCATCCGGCCACCAGGAAGATTGCCGAGGTAGCCATCAACGTGGCAATGGTCATGCCGGAGATGGGGTTGGCCGAGCTGCCGATCAGGCCCACAATGCGCGAACTCACGGTCACAAACAGGAAGCCGAAGAAGACAATCAGCAGGGATGCGGCCAGGTTCTCGATGATCCCCAGGTTAGCGCCCGGCACCGGCTTGAAGTAGAGGAAGAAGAACATGATCAAGACCAGCAGCGCCGAGCCGCCCACCGCGGTGCCCATGGAGAAGTCTTTCTCAGTGCGCAACGGCTTGGCTGCCCCGGCGGTGCTGCCGCCGCGCATGTGCTTGAATCCAGCGCTCAGCGCGCTGACGATCGTGGGCATGGTCTTGAAGAGCGTGATCAACCCCGCCGCCGCTACCGCTCCGGCGCCCATGGGGCGAATATAGGTGATCCACAGGTCGCTCGGTCCCATCTGCCCGACGGGAACTGTTCCCGGATAGAGCGGATGCGCTAGCTCCTTGCCGAAGAAGTAAATCAGCGGCATCAGCACCAGCCACGAAAGCACGCCTCCGGCCAGCATCACACCTGCCGTTTTGGGTCCGATAATATAACCCACGCCCATGTACTCGGTGGTGGCGTCGGCCTTGATGGATGCTCCTTTCAGCACGTGGTTCGGCCCGAAATCCGGCTGAAACTCCGGCGTACCCGGCCACGCGCCGAACAGGTTTTCGTTCTGGAAAAAGGTATAGAGCGCGCCCAGTCCGAGACCAAAGAAAACCCGGCTGGCCAGGGAACCGCCCTTTTCTCCCGCTTTGAGCACATCGGCGCAGGCCGTGCCCTCGGGAAACTTCAGGTTCTCGTGCTCATCCACAATCAATTGCTTGCGCAGGGGAACCATGAACAGCACGCCGAGGAAGCCGCCGATCAGGGCCAGCATGAAGATCCGGTAGTACTCGAGGTCAAAGCCCAGGAAGATCAGCGCGGGGAGGGTGAAGATGACGCCCGCGGCGATGGACTGGCCGGCGTTGCCGGTGGTCTGGACGATGATGTTCTCAAGGACGGAGGCGCGGCCGAAGGCGCGCAGGATGCTGATGGAGAGCACCGCGATGGGGATGGAAGCGGCCACCGTGAGGCCGGCGCGCAGGCCCACATACACCGTGACGGCGCCAAAAATGATGCCGAAGATGGAGCCAAGCAGGACGGCGCGGAAGGTAAATTCCGGGCGGTTATCCTCGGGCGGAACGAAGGGTTGAAAGTCGGGCACGAATAGCCTCCAGGCGTAAGCAAAGAATCTTCAAGAGAATTTCCCCGAAAGGGGAGTGTACGGCATTACCGGGGATCCTGTGCACTCGTTCGTTCCGTACAAGGCCGGCGCTCGCTCTACCCCAGCCACAAGGTTACGTTGCCGGGAGCCCCGGGCCCGCGTGTTGTGGCTTCGGGACACATCATCCCTGATAAATGCTATCGCAGCGACGGGGGCCGAAGCGACAGAGAGGTTGCGGCGGCCTGGCGGGTGGGGTTGGCGAACAAGGCCCTGAACAGGTAGGGTATTGGACGGCCCTCCAATGTGCGTTTCCGGAGATTTGAACACGAATGACTAACCCAGCTCTTACCCCCTCGCCCGTGCAGCGGCTACTCTCGCTGGACGTTTTGCGCGGCATCACCATCGCCTTCATGATCATGGTGAACAACAACGGCGGCGCGGGTTCATGGCACTTTATGAACCACGCCGAATGGAATGGCCTGACGCCCACTGACCTGGTTTTTCCCACGTTCGTCTTTGTTGTGGGCACCTCCATCGCCTTTGCTTTCGAGGCGCGACTGGCTCGCGGCGCAACCCGCGCGCAACTGGCCTGGCACACGGTGAAGCGGGCGGCGATTCTGTTCCTGCTGGGGCTTGTGGTGAACGGGTCCTGGACCTTCGAACTCGCCCATTTTCGGATTTATGGGGTGCTGCAGCGGATTGCGATCTGCTACCTGGTGGTGGGGTTGTTTTACCTGTGGGACCGGCGCGTCTGGACCAAGGTGACCGCGCTGGTGGTTCTGCTGGTGGGCTACTGGGCATTGCTGCGCCTGGTTCCGGTGCCGGGAGCAGGGGTGCCCGGGCGCGACATTCCCTTCATGGATCAGAGCCAGAACCTGGTCTCGTGGCTGGACCGGCATATCTTTCCCTATCATCTCTACCTCGATTACCCGGACCACAACGTGCGCGATCCCGAGGGGCTTCTCAGCGACCTTCCCGCCATCGCCACAACGCTGCTGGGTCTGCTTGCCGGGCTCTGGTTGCGCGGACGCAAGGCGGTTCCAACCAAGACGCTGGGGCTGGCCGCGGCTACGGTGGTTTGCCTGGCCTCGGGCTATCTCTGGTCTGTCTGGTTTCCGCTTAACAAAAACATGTGGACCAGTTCCTATGTGCTGGTGGCGGCCGGGTGGTCGCTGCTGGTGCTGACGCTGGCTTACTGGACCGTGGAGCAGAAGGGATGGCGCAAAGGCTGGACCTGGCCGTGGCTGGTCTTCGGATCGAACGCCATTGTGGCTTACATGTTCAGCGAGTTGCTGCCCGGCACGCTAGGCAACATTCACTTTATGACACACGGGCGTAGGACGGACGTGACGGCCTACGTTATTGCCCACACCTTCGCGCATATTCCCGATCCGGGCTGGGCCGCGTTTGCCTACTCGGTGACATTCACGGCAATTTGCCTTGTTCCGGTGTGGATCCTCTATCGCAAGAAGATCTTTGTGAAGGTGTAAGGGCGGCGGAGAGGGCCGGATGGTTATGCAAGATCGAACGGAAATGGTGGAAGGAAAACATGCGCATTCCTAAGGAAATGAATTCGGCGCCTGTCAGACCGGCTCTCATTCTGGCGCTGGCAGTGATGATTCTTTGCGGAACGGAAAATCTGACGGCACAGAGCGCGGCACGGCAGATTCCCATACCTCCTCCCCCCATGGGCTGGTCCTCCTGGAACAGCTTTTCCAACACCATCGATTCCCAGGTGGCGATGGAGCAGGCCAAGGCCATGGTCTCCACCGGCATGGCGAAGGCTGGGTATCAATACGTGAATATCGACGAAGGCTGGTGGCTGGGTGAGCGCGATGCGGATGGCAATATCGTGGTCGATGCCAAAGCCTGGCCGGCACTGGCTCCGGGCGAGCGAGCGGGCGATATGGCCAACATCGTCCGATACATTCACGGTCTGGGCCTGAAAGCCGGCATCTACACCGACGCCGGAGCCGACGGTTGCAGCTTTATGGGCCCCGACCTTGGACCCTCCTATCCGCATACGGGCAGCGAAGGACACTACGAGCAGGATTTCCTGCAATTTGCCAAGTGGGGATTCGACTATGTGAAGGTGGACTGGTGCGGCGGCGACAGGGAGAACCTCGATCCGGCGATTCAATACGCTGAGATTGCCCGAGCCATTGCCCGCGCGGAGTCCATCACCGGGCATCGGCTTTACTTCTCCATCTGCAACTGGGGAAAGAACAGTCCCTGGACCTGGGCGCCCAACGTGGGCGGAGTGACGGCCGACATCTGGCGCACCAGCGGCGATATCGTCGCCCCCATCGTGGCCAATACAAAGAACAGCGGACGCATGGCCAGCTTTCCGGGCGTCCTTAACAACTTCGATCAGGGGATTCATCCCGAGGCGCAACATAGCGGCTTTTACAACGATCCGGACATGATGGTGCTTGGCATGCAGGGCCTGACCGATGCGCAGAACCGCGTGCACATAAGCCTCTGGGCCATCTCGGGGGCTCCGTTGCTTGTGGGCGCCGACCTTGCCAAACTCAGCGATGCCACGCTTGCCACTCTGACGAATCCCGCCGTGATCGCAGTCGATCAGGATGCCCTGGGATTGCAGGCAGTGAAGGTGTCAGAGTCAGGAAATGGGCTCGAGGTGTGGTCAAAGGCGCTTTCGACAGCCGGGGAACGCGCGGTGCTGCTGCTCAACCGGACCGGCGAGGCGGCCTCGATGGCGGTGAACTGGAGCGAACTTGGACTTGCGGATTCTTCACCAGCTTCGGTGAAGGATGTTTGGGCGGGAAAAGATCTGGGAGCCTTCAACTCTTCTTACTCCGCCACGGTGCCGGCGCTGGACGCCGTGATGGTGATCGTTCGCGGAAGTGAAGGCAAGTTCACCACCTATGCAGCATCCGGTGCGACAACGCAGCCGCTCAGCTTCACGCATGTAGCCTCGCGCGCCCAAGTTGCGCGGATTCAGATCGCCTATACCAACCCGGACAAGATGACCCGCTTCGCTGAACTGCGCGTGAACGGACGGATTGCCACGCGAATCGCTTTTCCCTCTACCGGAAGCGGCAATGTCCCAGGCGCGATCTGGATTGAATCGCTGCTGGATCGGGCAGGAGCAAACAATGTGTTGAGCTTCTCAGTCGGCGGCGATCCGGGTCCAACCATCGAGTCTATCTCGGTTGAATGAGGCGCAGAGGCGGTTTCGCATTTTGCGCCTAAGTCTGCTGAGCAGCCGCTTTCACCGGGCGGAAGAGCCACAAGAGCAGCAATGTGAACAGCAGGCCGCCCACCGTGAACTTGAGCCACACGGGGGCTTGCGACGGCGAGAAGAAGCCCTCGAGGCATCCGGCGATGACCAATAGAGGAATGATGCCGGAAACCAGCCGCGTGGCTTCAACGCCGCCGCGGGCCACTGAATCCTGCCAGCGCAGGGCGCCGGGGAAAAGCATGGCGTGGCCCAGGCGAAAACCTGCGGCGCCCGCGATGAGGATCGAGGGCAGTTCGAGCGATCCGTGGGGGGCGACGAAGCTCCACAACGCCACGGACATGCCGTATTGGTGGCACGCCGCCGCGATGACTCCCAGCATCATGCCATTCACGTAGAGATAGAAAAAGGTTCCCAGACCGAAGACGATTCCGCCGGCGAAAGTAACAAAGCTCACCGCGAGGTTGTTGGTCATGATGGAACTGGTGGCCATGGGCGCAACGCTGACAATGGAGTGGGTCCACATCTGGTGCCGCTCCATGGTGGCGATCATGAGGGGGCCGACGAAGTGGCGCATGAACTCCGGGCGGGCGCTGGTGAGCGCGGCGCCCAGCCCGCCCCAGGCCAGGGAAACCAGAACCGAGGCCAGCACGTAGCCAATCTGTTGCTGGAAGATGACGGGATACTCGTCCCTGAGGAAGCGAAAGAGGGTGAGTAAATTCGTCTTTCGGCCGGAATAGATGATATGGTGGGCGCGAGCCAGCAACTGATTCACGTGTGTGGCATAGCTGCGGGCAGTCGAGTCCTGACGGAGAACCGAGAGGTCCGCGGCGACCTGGCGATAGAGCAGGGCCATCTCCTGGAGTTCCGCGCGGGAAAGCTGCCCGAGGCCGCTCATATCGGATTGGGCCAACAGGGAGGACAGACGCTCCCAGTGGGGCCGTCGCTTGAGAATCCACTGGTTGGAGAGGATTTGCGCCATGGACCTGAGTTCTGACCAGCTTAGCATCGAAACGCCGGAGCTGGTGTCGATCGAGATGCCTCTGGCCGGCATTGGCAGCCGCTTTATCGCGCTGCTGGTCGACTACCTGATCTGGGGCGCCGGGTTGCTGGTGCTTCTGGTGCTGGCCGCGATGGTTCTGCCCGCCATGCACACCTTCTCAAGAATCTCTGAGCAGTGGACCATCGCCATCGCCATCTTTTTCGTTTTTCTGGTCAACTGGGGTTACTTCACGCTGTTTGAGGCGTTCTGGAACGGGCGAACACCGGGCAAGCGGGTGGCCAGGATCCGGGTCATCCAGCGCTCGGGGCGGGCCATCGGGCTGTTCGAGTCGATGGCGCGGAACCTGGTCCGCTATGTGGACCAGATTCCCTCTTTCTATGCCGTCGGCGTGATCGCCATGTTTGTCACCCGCCAGCATCAGCGGTTGGGCGACCTGGCTGCCGGTACTCTGGTGGTCAGGGATCGCGAGGCTGAGACTCCGCTTTGGGGCGAGTCGGGTTCCCGGACCTTCACGGCAAAGATCTTTGCTCCCAGGGCCTCGATCCCCGAACCTCATACCGCTCTTACACTGCCCGCAACCGGCATCGCCAAACTCTCGGCGGCCGATCTGGAGGTGCTGGAGGGATTTTTTGCGCGGCGGTTGGATATGAGCCTGAGCACCCGCCAGACTCTGGCAGCTCGGATCGCTTCCGCAATCCAGGCGAAGTCCGGTCTGGAACTACCCCCCGGCGCCAGTATCGAGACTTTTCTTGAGGCTACGGCGCGGCAATTGCGGGATCTTGCACGCATGCAATAGGGAGCATCCACAAGGCGGCCGGGGAAGGCCCGCGCTAATTCCGTTGCGCCTTCGCGACGATGGACTTTTCCTTCTCGAGCAGCTCCGCCAGCGCCCTTTCCGGGCAGATGTGGCGTGCTTCCAGCACTTTCAACTCCTGCTCCATCTCCACGCAAGAGGCGATGGTCATGAAGCAGTAGAGGCAACGGGTGTTGAAGCTGCCGTTTTCGTTTTGGGTGCGGCTGTACATTGCTCCTCGGAAAAGCGCGCCAGACTCTCTGATGCTAGGCGTCTGTGCGTTTCCGCGGCGTGATTCACATCACCCAGAGACGTGATGGATCATTTCACCCTGAGCAACTTCTATTTGCCCGAAAATTTCGTTTCAGGAAAACATTCAGAGAGATGTGTTTTGATTTGGGTTTCTTCGCAGTTGCCAGCAGGGGCTTTGCCCTGCGTGCGGAAAGAGTGAAACGGAGCAGGGCACATCCTCAGAGCCAAGATAGTCGTACTCTTCCTTGTTGCCTTTCAGTGGAACCGTTTGGAAGTGGTTGACGGTTACGGTGGATTTGGGGGAGCCACGCAGTTTGAAGATAGCCCAATCGCCTACGTAGACGGCCACAAAGCCCGCCACCAGCAATACAATCACCCGTATCAACCAACGTTTCATTCGACCTCAACCTTCCCTGGGCAGGTGGGAGCCACGCTTAGAGGCATTTTCACCTCAGCCTATTGCTGTTGTACAGACGGGCGGGTGTTTCCGGTTCCGCTCCGGCACATTTTGGCAAAACGGCGCTTGATTCAGGAGGAGTCCGGGCGGTTCGCTACTCCATTTGGGCGCGATATTTGGGCACGATTCAATTGTGTAAGTAAACCTTATAGGCGCCTCGGCCACCCGCCTTGGCGCGGTACAGGGCCAAATCGGCATTCTTCAACAGCGTATCCGCATCCAGTTGTTCCGCGGGAGCGGTGCATACCCCGATACTGACAGAAACCGGCAAGAACCGGCCAGCGAAGGGAATCGGAACCGAGAGAGTCACAACAAGATTTGCGGCAAATTGTTCGACTGACTGGGGGTCGCGCAGGCCGGGGAGAAGCACAACAAACTCGTCCCCTCCTATTCTGGCTACGGTGTCGCTCTTGCGCACGGCCTTCATGAGGCGATCGGCGGTAACGCGCAGAACCTCGTCGCCGGCGCCGTGTCCAAAAGTGTCGTTGGTCCGCTTGAATCTGTCGATATCCAACATGAGAAGAGCCAGGCCCACTTGATGGCGCTTGGCGGTTTCCACCGCCATATTGAGCCGGTCCTGAAGCAGCAGACGGGTGGCTACGCCCGTCAAGGCATCATGCAGCGCCATGTGGCGAAACCGCTCTTCGCTCTCGCGGAGAAGACTTGTCTGCTGCTCGACGCGTCTTCTGAGCGCAACCACCCAACCAAGCACAGCCAGCGTGCCGAGCAGCGCCAGGGCGAGCAAAACGAACACGCGGCCCACCGTCCACCAGGGCGGGCTCTCAAGGACGGCCACATCCCGCGGCGAACGCATCAGAACCCGAATCGCCTTGGGTACGGCCATGCCTTCTCCGATGGCGCTTTTCTGTGCATCGAGGCGGACGGAACAGATGCCCGTGATGCGCAGAACGCTTCCGATCCTCCATGTACCGGCTTCGGCTCCCGCCAGATCCTTGGGCAGAAGCGCAGTGAAGATGGTCTTTCCGGAGGAGACCAAAAGGGTTGTGTCGGATGATGCCAGGTCCTTGCCGATCAGTTGGCCCTCGATCTGGATCAGTTCGGAATCGTGCTTGCCAAAGAGCGCTTGCTCGGCGGTGACGGGCAGGGCGGCGAGTGGCCCGCTGGTGCCCGCGCTTCTGAACTCCGCCTCCGTAAGGACAGGCGCGCTATCTTCGGCCTCGGCGAATCCAACCACGTCTACATCGTCGCCCACGGCCACATGGGTTTGCTGAGGTGTCTGAGCGCAAATTCCGCGTGTTGCGTCGCGAACACAGAGCAACGAGCCGGGCCATTGCAGCGTTACTCTTCCGCGCAGATGCACGCGGTGAAACGACGCATTGACTTCGTCCCATCGCAATAGCTTGTCGATGGGCAGGATGGGCAGTTTGAAGGAATCGCCCGGCGGGGCCTCCACAATCTGGATTGCGGAAAGGTTGGGACACATGAGGCGGACGCCGATCATCTGGAGGCTGCGGTTGAACGTCGGGCCGGCGTTGGCGTGGACTCGCACCTTTGCGTCCACCAGACCGGCGTAATTGGCGCCCGCCTCTTTTACCAGGACGACGGTGGCGTTTCCGCCCTCCATTGCCAACTGCAGCAGGACGTAATGCCCATACTCGACGGCGGAGTGAATGAGACCCTCAGCCTCGACCCACTGGGTGTCTTCAGCACCGGTGGCCAAGAGAGTGAGGCTGTCGCGGCGCGGGTTTGCCGGGAGAGGGGCGTGGCCAATCACCTTAACCTGGGGGTGCGCGATGATGGGAGCAAACTCTCCGGCGCCGCTGACGCCGCTCACATCAATCAGTGTTCCGGGAGGAAGGTTTCCGGTGGAACCTGCGGTAAGCTCGGCATAAATACTTCCAGTCTCATCGTGAACGAATAAGGCGGCGCGCCCGGAACCGATGCTTGGATCGTAGTAGGTGACCACGGCCCGGTTGATATGGATGGGATAAGCTCTCGCGGCCTGCTCGCTGGTGAGGCTGTGCGCCTGGCGCGCCGTGGTGAGCGTGGGCAGGTTGGCCGACGGCGCCTTTGGCGATTGCGCAGTGACCGGCTGACCTGCAAGCGCGGGATACGCAGAGAAGGAACCCGCCACCAGAAAAGCTGACACCGCACATAGGAGGCGAAGACAAACAGGGAACAGGCGAACCTCCACGGGCTTCTGTCTGCGAAGGCGCTTTGCGCCCTCGATTTGATTGCAGGGCTGCTCGCTGTTTGGGGCGCTAACTGGTGTCCTGAGACTCAAACCACGGCGCCTTCCTCCCTCCGGCGGACTACTACTGAGCGCCCGACCCGGAGGAAACGACCGACCGATTCGAAACACCGGATTATACTCCATGCCTGACACGCCCGCCCAGTTGCAATGATTGGACGTTCCCAGGCGGCGTGCTTTCAGGCGGCGGACCAAATGAGTCGTGGACTTAGCGTTGCGCTGCGATATGCTGGGGGCGAGGAACGTCTCCGATGACCCGCTTCGCGCTCGCGCTGGAGTTTGTGCTGCTGCTTGTGGTGCTGCCGCTGGGGTACAGGTTTTCGCCGGTGCGCATTCCCGCGCTGCCGCTCTTATGGGTGGTGGCCGGATATGCGTGGTGGCGATTGCGCAGCGACCCGGGCTTTGACCGCGCCAAGCTGTGGAATGCGGGCCGGTTGCCAGGTCAACTGGGCATGATCCTGGCTATTTTTGCCGTAGTTGCGCTGGGCATCTGGCTTGGGGTGCGGCACTTCGCGCCCGAGTTGGAGTGGAGCCTGGTGCGGCCGCATCCGGCGTTCTGGGCGGTGGTGATGGTGGCTTACCCAGTGGTTTCGGTTTATCCGCAGGGGCTGCTTTACCGCGCCTTCTTCTTCGAGCGGTATGCGGCGCTGTTTCCAGGCAAGTGGGCGATGATTGTGGCCAGCGCGGCAGCTTTCGCCTTTCTGCATATCATCTTCCACAACTGGCTGGCCGTGGCGCTTACCTTTGGCGGCGGACTGCTGTTTGCGCTGCGGTACGCGGAGACAGGCTCGCTGGCCGCTTCGAGCTTTGAACATGCACTCTATGGCTGCTGGCTATTTACGGTGGGGCTGGGGCAGTATTTCTTCCACGGGACCATCTCCACGCTGGGTACTGTAATGCGGCGTTAAATTCTCTTGAAAATGAGTGTAACCGGAAGCCATGTATGGCTATGCTAATCTTTCACGGTCATGCGTACTCCTATGCTTTTAGCGCTCGTTCTCGCGGCCGCGCTGCCGGGGCTCGGCCAAGCCACCAATCACTCCGAGCCGGGCCTGCCGGAACATACCGGCGGGTTCTTTGCGGCCTTCGCGCCTTCCTATGACTACTCAGCGTTCAAGCCCTGGCATCTGAAGGCGACTTACCAGCTTTACGACGATGCGGGAAAGCCTACCGAGCAAGGAACCTACGAATTCTGGAGGGTTTCGCCGCAGGTGCATCGCAGCTCATGGACGCGCAAGAGCGCAACCTATACGGATTGGCATACGGCTGACGGCAAAGTTGCCCACCAGGCCACGGGCGAGGCGCTCAATTTCTTTGAATACAAGCTTGAGGCCGCGCTACTAACGCCGTTGACCATCGCCGGCAAGTTAGATCCGGCCAAGTTCCGCATGGATGACAACGCCGTGACTCAGGCGGGCAGCCTGGTCGCCTGCTTCAAAACAGTGCCGGTCGCGCCAAAGCAAGACCCTGTCCAAACTTCCTCGTGGGGACTGTTTCCCACCTATTGCTTCAATACACAGAAGCAGCTTCTGCTGGGTGTCTACTCTTTTGGGACACAGGTTGTGAAGTTCAGCGACTTCACGCAGATCCAGGACAAGAATCTGGCGCGCCTGGTTTCCTTCCGGGAAGGCACGCGCAATATCCTCACGGCCAAGGTCGACGCAACAGACGAATTGAGCCCATCGGATGCGGCGCTCGTGCCTCCCCCGGGGTCCCGGCCGGAAAAAATCGACAAGGTGCCGATCGGCGCTGACATGGCTGAGAACCTTCTGGTGAAAAAGGTGACGCCTGTCTATCCGCAGGACGCCAAGGATGCTCATATCCAAGGCAAGGTGGTTTTGCAGGCAATCATCGGAATCGGCGGAAAGGTCCGGGATCTGCAACTGCTGTCAGCTCCACGAGCTTCCATGGCTTCCTCGGCATTTTGGGCCGTCTCCCAATGGGAGTACAGGCCCTACCGGCTCAACGGCAAACCGGTGGAAGTGGAGACGACTGTTACTGTTATGTATTCGCTTGGGCAGTGAAGCTTTCGGGAATCGGTAGAAACAGTCAGGGCCAGCCGAATGCGGCTGGCCCTGACTGTTTCAGCACAGGATGAGAGGCCTAGAACTTGACCGATGCCGCGCGCGGCGAAATGCCGCTGATCTCGGCGGCGCGCGCTTCAGCGTAGGCGGCAGCGCCCAACAGGGCGGCGCGGCTCTCCAGGATGATGCGTACCGGCATGTTGACGAGCAACTGGCTCAGCCGGCCCTTGTCAGTGAAGGCTTTCAGGAAGGTGCCGTCCTTGAGCTTTTCCAGAATGCGGGGCGCGATGCCGCCGCCGATGTAGAGGCCGCCCACCGACAGCACCTTGAGCGCCAGATTGCCAGCCTCGGCTCCATAGGCGGAGACGAACATGTCCAGGGCTTTCTCGCAGATCTCGCTCTTGGCCGCCAGGGCCAGTTCGGTGATCACGGCGTTGGGGTCAGGGACGGCAGCGATGCGCTCGGCCAGCCAGGCCGGCTCTTCCATGCCGCGCACCTCGCGCAGGAACTCGTAGATGTTGGTCAGGCCCATGCCGCTGACGACGCGCTCACCGCTGATGCGCCCGTTGTACTTCTGCTTGAGGTAGCGCAGCAGGTCAATCTCGTCTTCGTTGCGCGGCGCGTAGTCCGCGTGGCCGCCTTCAGAGGGATAAGGAACATGGCTGCGCCCGTTCCACACCAGAAAGCCCTCGCCCAGGCCGGTTCCGGCTGCGACGAGCGCGCGATTGCCGATTTGGCGGGCATCGCCCTCGCTCAGGGTGAAGATCTGGCCGTCAGACAGCTCGGCAATGCCGTAGCCGTTGGCCTCGAGATCGTTGATCAGGAAGACGTGGTCGATGGCCAGCACAGTGGCCAACTCGCGGCTGTCCAGCGTCCAGGGCAGGTTGGTGAGGCGCAGACGGCCGTCGCGAACCGGTCCAGGCACGCCAAAACAGGCCGCGGTTACTTTGTCCGCCGCCAGAAACTGCTTTACGATCTCTTCCAACCCGGAATATTCCTTGGCCGGGTATTGTTTATCACGGGTGTATTTGAGTTTTCCATCGATAAAGTCATACAGCGCCAAATGGACCTTGGTGCCGCCTACGTCGCCCGCCAGAATCATCGTTCCCTCTCCAAACACCCACAGCCTTCCCCGTTTGTCGCGGGCAAAAGTGCGGCTGCAGCCTTATCCAGAATCAGTGTGAGTATACCGCTTGCGGGCCATATCAGTTGACTTGGCAGCCGTTCGGGGTCGCGCGGTCCAGTTAAAACTTCCTTTAAAATTGCGGCTTTATCCGTTCCGGCGATGAGGAAAAAGACGGAACTGGCGTGGTTGATGACCGGCCAGGTAAGCGTGATGCGGCAGGTATCTTTCTGCGGGACCGGGTTGGCGGTGACCAGACGGCTCATTTCGTGGATGGCCTGGGTGTTCGGGAAAAGCGAGGCGGTGTGGCCGTCGCTGCCCATGCCTAGCGCGACGAGGTCGAAGCGGGGACTCTCGGCGCCTTCGAGGCGGAAGGAGTTGCGCAGCTCCGACTCGTAGCGGGCAGCGGCGGCTTCGGGATCCAGTTCGCCCTCCATGCGGTGAATCTGGCAGGGTTTGAGCGGCACGTGATCGAGAAGGGCCTCGCGCGTCATGCGGTAGTTGCTGTCGGCGTGGTCGGGAGGGACGGCCCGCTCGTCGACCCAATAAAGGTCAAGGTTTTCCCAGGGCATCCGCCAGCGCCAGGGCTGGCTGGGGTCGGCGAGCAACTGAAAGGCGGCCTTGGGAGTGGAGCCGCCGCTGATGGCGATGCGCGCCCGGCCACGCCCGGCGACCGCTTCCCCGGCCATCTCAACAAAATACTGCGCCGCCCGGCGAGCCAGGGCCGATGGGTCCGGCTCCACGTAGTATTTGATGCGGAGCTTTTTGGGCATGGATGTGGGGTGCCTCTTATCTCTAGGTTACACGGGAGCAGGCGAAGGCAGATAACTTTTCACAGGATCAGCGCAAGACGGATGGGAAGCACCCATCTCAAACCATAACTGCCTTATCGTCCGAGATAGACGCGATATTGCTGTTCGATGATGCCGGTGGCGCGGGCCAGGGCTAGTTTGGACAGGTTGTACTGGTAGAGGCTTTCGACAAGGTTGCTCTGCGCGGAGGCCAGCGTGGCTTGCGCGGTGACCAGGGGCAGGTTGTCGTCCACGCCGGCGTTTACGCGGTCGGTTTCGTCGGAGAGGGCGCGGGTGGCCAACTCGACATTGGAGCGTGCGACCTCGACGAGCCTGGCAGTGGCGTCCACGTCGAGCAAGGCAGAGCGCACCTGCTGGTCGATGTGGTTTCTCAGGTCGGCCAGTTGGGCGTCAACAGCGGCCAGTTGGGCGCGGGCGGCCTCAGTATCGCCGCGCAACCTGGCCTCGCGGAAAAGCGGCACGCTCAACGTGCCTACGGCGGCAAAGTTGCCATGGCTTCCCGCACCGTTGACCTGGCTGACTCCGTAGTAGCCGCCGAAGCTCAGGCTGGGCAGCCGCTGGCTGCGATAAGCGGAGTGGACGGCCTTGTATTCGACCACCTCATTTTGCAGATTCTGGTAGTCCTGACGGTTCTTGTAGGCTACGGCACGCACTTCTTCGGGGGTTTGTGCGGCCAGATCGCTGTAGGGAGCGGGGTCAGTGAGGGCGATCTTCTGGCCGGGATCGATGCCGATTTCGCGTTTGAGCAGGATCAGGCTCTTTTCGAGGGTGTTTTGGGCGGCAATCAGGGCCTGCTGCTGGGCCTGGAGCTGGACACGCGCCCGCAATTCGTCAAGATTGGCCACGGTTCCGGCCTCATGGGCGGCGTGGGTCTGGTCAAAGAGCAGTTTGTCTTCCGATTCCAGGGCCTTGGCGTTGTCCACCTCGCTGGCGGCGGCAATGGCGTGCAGATAGGCCGTAGCCACCTGCTGCACCACCTGGCCGCGGGCAGACATTTTGGCGAAATAGGCCGCTCTCTCCGCCGCACCGGCCGCTTTGTATCCAGCGATGACCGGGCCGGAGAAGAGCATTTCCTGGAAGTGGATTTGTCCCTCGGTAAGGGTGTCGCGGGTGATTTCAGACAGGCCGGCAGGTATTTTGCCGCCGGGAAAGAGCGGCGCGAAGTCGGCGATAACGCCGGGGCCAAAGCCGAGAGCGGCCAGGTTTGTCTGGTGAACGCCGGTGTCGCCGGTGAGGGTGATGGTGGGCAGAAACTCCTGAAGCGCTTCGTTCTTTTCGCCCTGAAGCGTGCGTTCGGCGTTCTCGGCTTGTTTCTGGCCAAGGTTGTTCTTGAGGCCGAGGCTGACGGCGTCGTCCAACGAGAGCTTAAGAGTCTCATCGCTGGCCGGACGGGCAGTGACGCTGCCGAAAAAGGGGTTGGCGGCGGAGGTGGGGTTAGGGGCTTGCGCGAGCAGGTGCGCTGTTGCGAGGGTCAAAGACAGCATCGCAAGCAAAACCGGCATTCCCTTCCGCCGGAAGACAGCATGTGGCGCTTGATTCACTCCCATTATTGTCTCAGATGAAGCGAAGAGCGGGAGGGATTCCGGGATCAGTCCAAAAACACGGAAACGTTCCCCTACACCATCGCCCGTTCCTTGACCATCAGATACTGATTCAGCACCGACGAGGTGAGGGCTTCGGGGTTGAGGTCGAGGGTGAGGGCGCCTTGCTCGTGGAGGCGGGCGAGCAACAACTCGCGGCGCCCGGCCATTTCCTGGGCTGCGGCGGCCAAAAACATCTGCTCCACGCTTTTGGGCCGGGCCTGGGCGATGAGATCCACCTCTGGTTGGGCCATGGCTACAAAAAGGAGCACATGCCGGCGTAGCAGTTGCACCGCGCCGTCGATCACTTCAGGCCGCATGGCGCTCTCAGCCAAGTCTGTGATCCAGAGAATGAGCGAGCGGCGAGGTTGAAGGCGGTTGAGCGTGGCGGTGGCGCGCAGGTGGTCGGCCTCGCCGGATTCGGCGTGAACCTGGGCGAGCGACTCGATGAACTGGCGCAGGTGGGCCGCGCCGCGACCGGGCAAAAGGCGCTGCTGCAGGCCCTGGCCATAGGCCAGCAGACCCACGCGGTCACCGGAGTAGAGCGCCAGTTGGGCCAGCGCCACGGCTGTGGTGCAGGCGTGGTCGAGCTTGGAGTGCGCAGAAGTCCTTGCCTCAGGGGTTAAAGCTCCCGCTGCCTGCCCGCGCACATCGGCACGACTGAATTCGCGCCCCGACACAGAAGCCGGTGGAACGAGGGCTACGCGGGAGCGCATCAGGCGGCCACAGTCGAGGACGATCCAAACCGGCTGGCTGCGCTCGGTCTGATACTGGCGGGTGATCGGGCTGCCGTGGCGCGCGGTGGCTGTCCAGCAGATATCACGCAGGTCGTCGCCCTCGCGGTAGTCGCGCAGGCTCTCAAAGTCGCGGCCCAGACCCCGCTGCCGCACCTGACGCAGTTGCAGGTCGATCTGGCGGCTGCGCGCCAGGAAAATCTGCTGCTCCTCGCCGGTACGCAGAGCGGGGTAGACGCGCACGGTCTGGGTGAGCGGCGCTTTGGCCCAGCGCTCGGCCAGGCCAAGGGGTGATCGATAGCGAACATAGAGCCAGCCCGTCTCCCAGTCACCGCGCTCCTGCGGCTCCACGCGGTAACGAATGGAAGCGGGCGCGCGCGGGAAGGCGGCGAGGCGATGAGTAGCCGGCTGGGCAACGAGGGCTGGCGGCAGGTCGTCCACCAGCCGGCACTCCACGATCATCTGGGCCTGGTTCTCGATGGTCAGCTCGATCTCGGTTTCCGAGTCGAGGGCCGGAGCGTTGGACCAGGAGCGCCCGGCGGTGAGTTGAGAGGGGCGTGGCAGGCGCAGACCGTCCAGCAGCGCGGCCAGCAGCACCAGCGCGTCCCAGGCCAGCATCGCGTAAGCCAGCCGCCCATCCCAGAAACCCGGAATGAGCCATAAAAAGCCCACACAGAGCAGGCCGATGGTCCGCGGAGTGAGACCGAAACCCCAGCGGCGGCGCCGTTCGCAGGCGGCGCGGACCGGTTCGGGATGGAGTGAGGGAGAGATCATTGCCGGGGCACCGGAACGGCCGCAATCACGTCGGCCAGCACGCGATCGGCGTCAAAGCCCTCCAGCTCGGCCTCGGGCTTGAGGATGACGCGATGGCGCAGCACCGGCTGCACGGCACGCTTGACATCGTCGGGAACCAGGTAATCGCGGCCGTCGAAGGCTGCCGAGGCCTGGGCCACGCGCATCAGGCTCACGGCGGCGCGGGGGCTTGCGCCCAGCAGCAGGGTGGGCCACTCGCGGGTGCGCCGCGCCAGGGCCAGAATGTAGGTATACAGCTCCGGCTCGATGCGGATGGAGCGGACTTCGGACCGGGCACGCGCAAGGAGGTCTTCGGGAATGGGCGCGATGGAGGCGTCTTCCAGGGGCCCGGCGCCTGATCCCGCGTGGTGCCGCTCAAGAATCTGCAGCTCCTCCTGCTGGGAGGGATAGGCCACGCGAATCTTCAACAGGAACCTGTCCAACTGCGCCTCGGGCAAGGGATAGGTGCCTTCAAAATCCACCGGATTTTGCGTGGCGAAGACCGTGAACCATGCTGGCAGCGGCCGACGCACACCGTCGCTGGTCACCTGACGCTCTTCCATGCACTCCAGCAGCGCGGCCTGGGTGCGCGGCGGCATGCGGTTGATCTCGTCCACCAGCAGCAGGTCAGTGAACACCGGGCCGGCATGGAAGCTGAAGCTATCAGAACCCGGTCGCAGGATGGTGGTGCCCAGAATGTCTGCCGGCATCAGGTCCGGCGTGGCCTGCACGCGCTGGAAGCCGAGGCCGAGAAGCCGACCGAGCGCCTTGACGATAAGCGTCTTGGCAATGCCGGGGACACCTTCGAGCAGGGCATGGCCCTGGCACAGAACGGCGATCAGCACCTCTTCGATCGCCCCTCCCTGGCCGGCGATCACCCGGCCCATCTCCGTGCGGGCGTGGGCAATCAGCTGGCTGGTGGCGCGGAGCGGCTCCGCGGCTTTAGCGGCTTGGATGGGGTCCTGCGTTGGTTCTTGGTTCAGTTCCTGGCTCATGAGGCCCTTTCCTGGGGTTTCGTTTGAATGTTTTCCGATTGCGGGTTCAGTTTCGGGTTCGGACCGCCGGGTTTTGCGGCGGCGATGAGCTTTTCCTGGTGCACATGGAGCGTCTGGATCAGCTTGAGAGCCTCGCGAGGGTTGATCGTCTCGCCCCAAGCGGCTTCCTCGCAAGCTGCCAGGTCGGCTTCAAGGCTGTTGTCGGCATGGGAAAAGCGGCGGCGAATCATCGCGGCCAACTCGGTGGCTCCCACCTGGCTGCCGCGCCGGCCGCAGACCCGCAAAGCCTGGCGGCGAAACCGCTCCCAGGCGATCGACATGGCCGTGGATGCGGCTCCGGCGTTGCGATAGAGCGAGCCTAGCGCCTCAAGAAATTCAATAGGCCTGGCGCGGGCCGGAGAAGGAAGATCGCGCACCGGACCGCTGCGCCGGCTGAAACTGAACACGATAAGGAGACCCAGCACCGGCAAGCCGATCTGGAGCAGGGTCAGCGACGGCCCGGAGGCATAGCTCCACTCTGAGCGGACTTCCCCGTGCAGCGATTCGTCCCAGTAGAAGCGATGGCCGTCGCGCGGTCCCAGGGAGTTGAGCAAGAGGTCGAGATTATGCGCGCGGGCGAGTGAGCCATTTTCAAGCGGAGTGGAACTGGCCCACCAGATCGCGTGTCCTTTGCCCCAGTCGTACTCCACCACCGCCGGTTGCCCGGCACAGCTATAGTCGACCCGGTGCGCGGGATTGCCCGCAGTCCACGTGGCCTGGGGGACCATCCACACCTCGCCGGAGCCGGAAAGCGGATCGAGCCCCTCGGGTTCCAGGCGGCAGGCGGCAAAGTTGAACTCTTTGGGCGTATCGCTGGCCTCGCCGGGCAGGATGAATCCGCCCCAGAAGCCGGTGGAGAGCACACGGCCCCCGCGCTCCAGAATCGTGCGCACCGCCTTGATGTCACTGGGTTCGCGGGTGAACGGCTGGGCAAAGATGACCACGGTGCCGGGACCCGCTTCGGCGGCCAGTTCGCCGAGCGGCCGCTCCCAGCGTTCAATCGGATAATTGGAGCGGACCAGCGTCTCATAGGCCGCGCGGGCGCCGTGCTGGCCAGAGAGGTAGGTCGAGGGCAGGGGATTGTCGTTGCTGCTGGCTCCGGGCAGCAGAAAGCCGGTTACTGCCGCCAGCGCGATGGCGATGCAGAGGCACCAGAGCAGCAATCTGCGGTCTTTGGCGTCGAGCGAGGAGAGGAATTTCATTGCGCCGGACCTCCCGCAGCCGCGTTTCCAGAGATGAGCGCCGTGACAAGCTGCTCGGCCTTGCGATAGTCGCTTTCCACGGCCGGCCGGCCACCATACCAGATGCGCTCAAAGCTGCCGGTCAGCGCGGCGAGGCCGGCCTTGCGCGGGTCTTCCGGAGCCACCAGCGCCAGGTACTCGCGTGGAGTGCGGGCGCGGTCGGCGGGCCACAGCCTGCGGGATTCTAGCCGCGAGATGGCGGCCCAATAGATGAAATGAACGGCCTCGCGCCAGAGACCGGCGGCGGCGGCTTTGCGCGCGTCTTCGAGATAGAGTTGCCAGTCGCGGGCCGAAGCGGCGCCGACGGCGGGGCTCAGGTCGTCCGGCACCAGGCGGATGCGCCAGCGGCGCTCGAGTTGCAGCAGCCCCCACACCAACCCGACGCAGACAGCCAGAATAAATGCGAACACGAGCGCACGGCCGATCCATGGCGAGCGGGAGCCGAACCTTGCGGCGTTTTCAAAGAGCCGGTTGAGCCAATTGTTGATTTTTTCCATCACCGCGTCGCGCGCGGAAGGCTCCTGCAGGTTGCGGAATTCGCGTCCGGCGAGCACCTGATTCATCGCTTCGCGCTGCGGGGCGTTTGCAGGCGCGGGTTCCGTGGGGACGCCGGTTTGGGCCAGGTCGTGCGCCAGGCGCTTCTCAGCGTCCTGCAGGAGTTGGGTGGTGGTGGGCGGAGGCGGGAGAGTGCCGTCCTCGACGGGAGCATCCTTTGCGCCGAGGACGGCCTTGGGTCTGGACTCGTCCTTGTCTTTGTTCTGGGGGTCTTTGTCCTGGGCCTTGGAGAGCAGCACGCGCAACCATCCGTAACGCACCAGACGGCGTTCGGCATTGGCGGCCTCGCCAAGGGGAACGCGATCGTCTGGCCCTACCAGCGATGGGTCGCAGGTCTTCATGTCCCGCGCTTTGGCGCAGGCCTCCACCAGGGTGGTGAGCGCCAGCAGATGTTTGCGGTACTCGTCGAGCGAGGCCTCATGCCAGTGGCCCGCCGGGGGAGTGGGGGCGGCGGGGACGGGCGCATTGGCGCGGGCCTGCGCGGCAAGCAGAATAGCTGCCAGCGCGGCGCTTGCAAAAAGATGGCAGGCCGTCACGAAGGCGCCTCTTCCGTTGCGGCGGCCGTAACAGATCCTTCTCCGTCTTGCGGAGTCACAGGCGCGATCATTCTGGCGGCGTCCATCATACTGCCGATATCGTAGCCGTTACGCCGCATGCGGTGATGGTAATGGAACGGTCCATTCGTATTACGGCCGGGTCCCGGTACCGGCAGCCCTCAGCGCTTCCCGCTCAATGCGCGTCAGCCGGGTGGATCCAGATTGCGTTTCCGCCGCCGGAAACCATCTGAATATCCAGTACAGTGTTGTGGTCCACGGGCTTTTTGGAAATGGTTGTGTGCGTGGGCTCCTGGGCGGCATCGGGCGCGTCGGCGTAGATCTCAGCCACGTATTTGCCCTCACCGAGGAAGGTCAGCGGCAACTTTACGTTGCGGTCATCCCAGTTTGTCAGCGAGCCAACGTACCAGTCCTTGCCGCTTCGCCGCGCCAGCGTGATCCATTCCATCGGCCGCCCGCCAAGCACCTGCACCTCATCCCAGGTGGCCGGGACCTGCTTGATGAAGTCGAAGTCTTTCTGGCCCTGATAATGCTCGGGATAGTCGGAAACCATCTCAAAGGGGCACTCGAAGACGACGAACAGCGCGAGTTCGTGCGCGCGCGTTCCCATGCTCATGGGCATCTCATTGCGCACCACAAAGTTCTCCCTGGTGCTGTTGCCGAAGGCTCCGGGGGTGTAGTCCATGGGACCGGCCAACATGCGCGTAAAGGGCAGTGTGGTGTCGTGCGTGGGAGTGACCCGGGCGCTGAACTTCAGATACTCCTTGCCCATCACGCCTTCCCGCGTCATGAGATTCGGCCAGGTGCGGCGCAGTCCATCGGGCTTGTAGGCGCCGTGAAAATCGATCATCAGGTGATTGGCGGCCGCGTACTGCACCACGCGATGATAGAAGCCCACCATTGCCTGATCGTCGCGATTCATGAAGTCGATCTTGACGCCCGCGATGCCCCACCTCTCGAACAAGGGAAATGCCTGGTCCATGTACTTGTCCACTGAGGTCCAATGCGACCACAGCCACAAGCGCAGGTTCTTTTCCTTCGCGTAACGCAACAACTCCGGCATGTCGATGGCCGGATTCACGCGGGTGATGTCGTCGGTGTCAGTGGAGATGCCCGATTTGACGTCGGGCGGCATAGCCCATCCGGCATCAATCAGCATGTAGGGAAATCCCGACGCTGAGGCGAAATCGATATAGTGCTTCATCGTCGCGGTATTCATGCCGGTTTTGAAGGTCACGCTCGGCGCCACATCGCCTGACCACCAGTCCCACGCCGCCTTCCCGGCGCGAATCCAGGACGTATCCGCGATCTTCGAGGGAGGATTCAGATTCAATACGATGTTGGACTCGATCAGCCGTCCCGGTTCATCGCCGATCATCAGCACGCGCCAGGGACTCGAAAACGGCGCTGTCGTCTCTACGGCCACTCCCGTCTCATCCACTCGCGGCGATAACTCCGCCCGCACGGTGGGAGACAGAAAACCCGTGTTGTCCTTGCGCAGATACATGCCCGCGTAGTTGTCGATGTTGGCCTCGGTAATGGCCACCCATCCGATTCCCGGCTCTTCGGCCAGTAACGGCAGCCCTATCAGCCAGTCTGAATGCAAGCCGCTCACCAGCCGCTGCTGATACTCGTCTTCCCACGAAGATTGGAAACCGTCCAGAATCAGCGGATAGGAGGTGGCGTCTTTGGCATAGGAAAACGCGGTAAGCTCGTGTGCAATGCGTACCTGTTTCAAAGAGGGCTGTTCGGGCACGATATACCGGAAGGCCACGCCGTCGTCGAACGCACGCGCCTCGATGGTCAGCTTGCGCCCGGTTGCGTCCTGAAAATCGGCGCGCACGGAGTTGTAATGGTTGCGCACGGTGCTGGTTTTGCCCACGGGGATGGTATAGCTCTCGTCCACGCTGCCCGGTTGCGCGCCGACGCTTCGCATTCCCGGCCCCAGCGCGGGCTGTCCCACCACTTCCAGACCAAGCCGCGACTCGGCGATCAAGCGCTTGCCGTGGAACTCGACCGCGTAGCGGAATCCCTCCGGGACCCGCGTTTCAACCGACGCCTGGCCAACCGGGTTCGCCGCCGTCCCGCCATCGAACAGAAGAAGCGTAATTTGTCCATTCGGCGAAGTCACCTTCGCTGACGCCGGGTTCTCCCCCTGAGCAGACACAGTTTGAACGGCGCAAAATGCAAGCAGGCAGAGCAGAGTTGCACGTAGAGATGGCATAGGTCCTCCGAGCAAAAATTGATCCAAAAAATTGATCCAGGTATGGTTATCGTTCTTTCGAGACCACGCGCCAGTATACTCGCGGCCACCTTATGCGGGCTCTGTGGATGGTGGAGTTCCGGAGCCTGCGGCGCGAGGCGGTTCCGGCGCGGGCTCAGAGGGCGAGGCCGGCTCCAATTGGGCTTGGGGTTCGACCGACGGTTCGGCAAGCGGCGCGGGCGGTACGAGGCCGGCGGCCTGCATCATCCACTCGATGTCGTAGCCCTCTTTGCGCACACGCTGGTCATAGTAGAAGAGGGTGATTCCGGCGGCGTAGATGGGACCGAGGAAGCTGTTGGTGAAGAAGGCGATGATCTGCGAAATCGCGGTCAGGCCCGGGCTCAGCTGGCCATGGTTTTTGAAGGCCGCCCCAAGGAGGAAGATCGGGATCTGTGTAATGCCGATCAGTCCGAGTTTGATGACGCCGACCAGCAACCCCAGAACGAAGATGCGGCCACGGGATCCTTTGCTGAGTTCGATAGCACGGCGCAGGGCCGGGCGGGCTTTCAGATTCTCCACCACGCAGGCCGGCAGAGCCAGGGCATAGCGCAGACCCATCAGAATGGTGTAAATCCCCACGGGAACAAGCAGCAGCAGGAATGCCAGCCCGGACACGCCGATGATGATCGCCGTCTGCGGATCGGGCGGATGGCCGGCGGCGGCGGCCGGGGTTCCAAAGGCCTTCCCATAAAAGGCCAAGACCCCGAAAAACCCCGCGTAAAGCAGCGCAAGCGGCGTCCAGACCACAAACGCGGTAAGGGTCATCAGCCACAGGTATCGGCCCAGGCGGGGAAGGATGCTCGCGTAGGCGCCCCGAATGGTGGCCGGCTCACCCAGATGGACCCAGGCCACGGCACGGCTGATGGCAGCCACGGCCGCCCCAATGAGGAGAAAGAGCACCAGCAACTCCATACCGCCGGCGATGAGAGTTACCCATATCTGCCCGCCGGTCATGTGCAGCGCCTTTAGCAACATGCCCAGGCCGATCAGCAACAGGTTCAGCACCAGCGCCACGCCGCAATACACGGCAAAGATTCCCGCAAAGAGAACGAAGTTCGAGCGGTAAAGCTGGGCCGTGCGGTCAAGGATTTCGCCGAGGGTCATTGGGCGGAGGCTGGTTTCCATGCGGGACTCCTCAAAAACATGCCATGCATGCTTGCCGGGATACTAGCACAGGCCAAAACACATTGCCTTGCGCGGGTAACCCGAAGTGTCATTTGAATTTATTAACAAGTAACTCCCCCGCACATCCTTGGGGTAAACTGGTGTCCCACGCAATGGACAGATTTTGCACGTCAGTGAACGATCTCGCGAAGGTCTGTGCCCACTCCGCCGATGCGGCGGAGTGGGAAGAGTTTCTGCGCCGTTGCGCCCCCCTGGCCTCGCTGGTGGCGCTGCGCGTCTCTCGCATGTGGGTGAACGGCTCCTCGCCTGAAATGGTAGACGATATCGTGCAGGAGGTTTTTCTGAAACTGTGCGAGCAGGAGCGCCGGATTCTGCGCGAATTCGAGCCGCGCGGCGAGGACTCCTTTCTGGGCCTGCTGCGCATTGTTTCCGCCTCGGTGGCCAACGACTACTTTCGGCGGCTGTACTCGGCGAAGAGGGGTGGCAAAGTAGTGACTACGCCGCTGTTTGAGGATGCGGCGCCCTTCCCGGCGGCCTGCGGATACCAGGCAGCGCAAACGGAGCGATCGGTGCTGCTTGCCCAACTGGACCAAAAGCTGCGCTCTGCGCCGGAGGTCATCGGCGAACGGGACCGCACCTTGTTTTGGCTCTACTACCGGCAAGGGCTGACGGCGGAGGAGATTGCCGGCATGACAGGCGCCGGACTGACGGCAAAGGGCGTGGAGAGCGCGCTGCGACGCGTGGCAAAGTGGCTGCGCGAAGAGGTCGAGAACCGAAAGCCGGACAACCAGACGGAATCGGGGTAAAGCGGCTCTCTAACTCATATGCATTGGCAGGAAGAATGCCAGGAGTTAGGGAACGGGTCACTCGACGATAATGGATCCGTTGTGAGATAACTGTAGGGCGGTTGATGAAGTAAACGATTTACTAAAGGAATATTCATCGAAATTCCGTTACATAGAGTGCTGGCATGAGTGAGAATCTTAACCCGGAACGCCCATCGGACTCTACTGAGGATGCCCTGGCCAGGGTGCTGGACGAGTTGATGGATGGGCGTGCGTCCCGAGCGGAGGCTCCTTCGCATGAGGGCCAGGCGGGTGCGCCGATGCCAGTCTTGCAGGAAGGCTGTCCGGAGCCGGGCGAGTGGCACCTGCTGCTCAGCGGGAAAGCGCGCACGGCGGAACCTGCGGAAGAGGCGAAGGTCGCAGCGCTGTTGGCTCATGCTGCCCAGTGCGATGGCTGCGCGGCGCGCCTGCGCATGCTCACAGCGGAGGCAAGTGAAGCAGAGGCTGCCGTGGTTGGCAAGCTGGCTTCAGCTTCCCGCGATTGGCAACACAACCTGGCAGTTATGCTTTCCGGCACCCCGCGGCAAACCCAGCATAGCCTGCCGCGCCAGCGGGCATCGCGATGGTATCTGTGGGTGGGGGCCAGCCTGGCGGCATCGCTGGCGATTGCTGTTGCGATTACCGTGTATTGGCAACAGGCAAATACTCCGGAACGGCTGCTTGCCGAGGCTTATACCCATTCCCGCATCTTTGAGCTGCGCATGCCCGGCGCAGGTTTCGCTGAAGTTACCCCGCAGATGCATCTTCGCGGCAGCGGAGGGGGCCGCGAATCGGCTCCCCTGCTGGATGCGCGCGCCCGCATCGAACGCCAGCTGGAGCGCGCGCCGCAGGACGCCCATTGGCTGCAACTCGAGGCCCGCGCAGACATACTCGAGGAGAACTTCGATCCGGCCATCGACATACTCGACCGCCTGCTGGCCGCCGGGCCGGTCACTTCCAGTCTGCTGACGGACGATGCGTCGGCCTACTTTCAGCGCGGAGCTTGCACCGGCAGCGAAAACGACCGCGCCACGGCTCTGGAGTATCTGCGCCACGCGGACGAGCTGGCCCCCGGCGACCCGGTTGTGCTGTTCAACGAGGCCATCGCCATGGAGGATCGCGGCCAGGTGATGAACGCCGTGGAAACATGGAACCGGTATCTGCGATTCGAGCGCGATCCACGCTGGCTGGCCGATGGCCGCCGCCGGCTGCAGGCCCTGGAACAGAAGTTGAACCAGTTGAAAACCCATCAGAGCCGGATGGAACAACACCTGGGCACTGCGCAGGCGATGCGCGCGCTGGCGGCCGACCCCGCCGCGCTGGACCCAATCGACGAGGAACTATCGGGTACACTGCTTCCCCGGCTGCTGGACTCCGCCTTTCCCCTGCCGGTGGACTGCTCGCGCGGTTCCCCGTGCCCCCAGACGTGCCTGGAGAATTGCCAGGCCGCCCGCACCCTGCTCCAGGCCCTCGCCGCATCGCTCGAACGCAACCATCACGATCCCTGGCTTACCCAGCTTCTTTCCTCCAACTCTTCGCTATCCCAATCCTTCGAGACCAATCCGAAGTTCATCCAGGCTGCTCGTGCTCTTGCCCAGGCCATCGACGCCGATGTTCTAGGTGACTGTCTTGTCGCGCAGCAGGCAGCGCTTAAAGCCAGCCGGCTTTTTCACGCCCTGGGCAATGCCGCCGGAGAGGACCGGGCGGAAGTGGAGCGGTCATATGCGCTGATGCGCTTGTCCAATGTTCCCGGCTGCTATATCGCGGCTCACAAAGTGCTCGGGCGCAACCCACAGTTTGCCTGGATCCAGATTCACGACCTCACGCAAGACACCCTCTGCGATCCCGCTCCCGGAACCGCCGCGGAGGATAATCCGTCTTTTCAGCGTGCGGTAAGCCTCGCCCACGATCGCCACTACGCTCTTCTCGAGCTGCGGGCCAGGAACATGCTGGGGGCAGCGGCTGTGGACACGGGGGATACCGAAGCCGCATGGCGTGATTACCTTCCCACAGTGCGCATGTTCTATTCCGGCGACTATCCTGCCTATCGGCTCTATACCACCCTTTCCGGACTGGAAGAGGTCGAAACCGCCACTCCGCGTGTTCGCCACACGCTTTTGCTGCAACGTGAGGTGGTAGGGGTTCTTGCTCTGAGCCAGGCGCGTGAATTGATTCCCGCTGAAAGGTTCAAATTGGCCTCTGCTGCCATTCGCGCGGGGTCCATTCCCGAGGCGCAGGAACAGATGCGGCTGGTGGAGAGCGAATTGGCGGCCAATGGCGGCGGAAAATCCGTTCATGGACTTCTGGCTGAGAATGAGATGGACATGGCCAGCCTTTATCTTGACCGCCATGATCTGGCCGCAGCGGCACAGCTGCTGGATACGGCGCGCGACCACATGGCCGGCGAGCACAATTCGTATCATCGCAGAGACTATGCCGTGATTCGCGGGCAGCTGGATTTGACGCTGGGTCATCCCGAAGCGGCCGAATCCATGCTCCGGGAGGCGCTGCTGGAAGAGGAACGGCTGGCTGGCAAAGGCGGCGTGGAGAGCATCGTCCTGGCTCAACAGGATCGGGCACTGTATGCCGTTCTGGCAGGCGTCTGGCTGGCGCAGGGCCGATCCGGCGAGGAGGTTCTTGCTCTCTGGGAGCGATACCGGTTGCGAATCCTCGGGGATGCGGCGCCGGTCTGCGGGAATAAAAGGCTTGATTGCCTGAAGCCCAGGCTTGTCGAGACGCTGGGGCGGCTCGGACAGGATCGGTTGCTGGGGCAGATTGCTTTGTTGGATCGCCTGCTGCTTTATCGGGTGAGTGCCGAGAGCGTCGCCTGGACCGAGGTTCCAGTCGGCAAAGAAAGCCTGCTGGCGGCGGAAGCGTGTCTGGAGCGCGCGGTCACTTCGCCGTCAACCCCAATGGATTCAGTCGATCGAGAGGCGCGCCGGCTCGGCGGCATCCTGCTTAGCCAGTTGGGGGGCTTGATAAACCGCCGGGTGCAAACGCGGAGTTGTTGCTCGAACCCGATCCCCTGCTGGGCAATCTGCCCTGGCCATCGGTTGAAACCGCCGCGGGGCCCATCGGATTGCAGTTCAATCTGGAGGAGTCGCCCTCTCTGCTTCTAGACCGCGGACCGGCAGCCGCTGGGACCTCGCTGGGCAAATGGTCAGGCAAACCTCTGATTGTGGGGGCCTCCATAGCTTCCGGGGAAAACCAGTTTCTGCCCGAAGTGTTGAACGAGGCCAAGGCTGTGGCGCGCTTTGGTAACAAGCCGAATCTGCTGCTGGCCGAGCAGGCGACCGAGGCGCAGGTGGCCGCGCGTCTGACGACGGCCTCAACGATTCATTTTGCCGGCCACGCCGCTTTGCAGGACGGCGGCACACGTCTGCTGCTGGCTCCCGCGAAGACGACCCTGGCCGTTGCCGGCCCCGCTGGAACGAAACCCAGGGACGCGATTACCGACAAGCCTTACCTGGATAGCGCCCTCTTTCGCAAACATCCTCCAAGGGCTGCGCGGCTGGCCGTGTTCTCTGCCTGTTCAACCGGGAAAAAAGAAGAGGGCTGGAATCGAGGCATGGGCGATATTGTTGACACGCTGGCTACTCTGGGCGTGCCCGATGTGGTGGCTACCCGTTGGCAGATCGACTCGTCCTCCGCCGTTCCCATGATGGCCTTCTTTTATAGCGGCCTGGCAAAGGGACTCACCGTCCCCCAGGCGCTCACCTCGGCGCGGCAGAGTATCAGCGGTGACGCCCGCTACCGTCACCCCTACTATTGGGCGGCATACTATGCCTCCGGTTGGGGGAAATCCGACTTGCACCAGGTCTTCCACGCCGCCAACTAGAGCAACTCTGCGCTTCTTGCACAGTGGGGTTGATGCCGGAATCCTTCGGCCCATTGTGGAATGGATTCCGGCCGGATTCCGGCATGGTTATAAGACACATCGCCGCCAAACTAAGGCGCGATCGGGAATGTAACACGTCGCAGCGTCGGGGCATTCCCCAGAGGCACCAGCGAAACGGCTGTTTCCACACCGTCCGACTGCCTGGTCAGGGTTCCTTGCAGAAGCACAACCGGCTCATCAAAGGGGCGCAGCGGATTCCTGCCATTCGTCACATGAACCGGCTTAAGTCCGAACCCGCGCCATCTTGAGGACGCCGGAAGCGCCAAAGCTTCATACTTGCCGGGAACCGGGAGATAGTAGGTATCCTCGAAGCCCGGGACCGGGTAAGTCTTGACAGTGGTCTTATGCGCCTCAACCGGCTGGACAAATAGCAGGGCCCCATATTGAAGTGCAACTTCTCCGTTCACCGCAGGAATTTCCCTGACGCTCGGCAGGAAGTGGATGCTGACCGTGTCACCCGCTCTCCACTTCTTGGAGACTATCCAATAAGAACCCTCACGGCTAATGGCGGCGCCATCGCATTTGACGGTCGTGGCGTTTGACCATGCGGGATCTCGCAGGAAAAGTGGAAACTCCATTTCATGCTCCGGTTTTATCGCGATCTCCACTGTGTTCTCGAACGGATAGCGCGTGTTCTCCTCAATGTGCACCCGGACGTCATGAATCGTGGTCGAGACAGTGCATGGCCCGTAAAGAAGGGCAGCAAGGCCTCCGCCGGAGTGGCGCATCCACATTCCACGAACGTAAAGCGGGGCCACATTTGCCGCATTCGGGTTGCAGCAAACAGCTACATCCGAATGAGCGGGAGAGAACTTATTGCTGCGATCGTCTTTGCCATCTGGCGCTAATGCGTCGCAGTGCAGCCGATTTTCAGAAGTGAGATAGGAGATTGCGCTCCCATCCGGCAAACGCGAGCCCTGCGCGGCGTTGAACCAGAGCCGTTCAATCTTGTCGCCAAGCGAGGCCACGCCGGTTTTCTGCAGTGCCGACTCCAGAGTAAATTGCATCTCCTTGGTGGCGCAGTACTCATACTGAGTGAGTGTTGGATCCGGACTTAAGAACGAGATATTTTCCTGGCTCACGGCCGAGCCGCTCGGCTCCGTGTAGCGGTCCAACTTATCGAGCGCGTTGCGGGAAGCGCGACCAAGATCTTCTCTGCCAGATGCGATCCATAGCCACAGCGGCAGGCGCATGGTTTCATAAGTATTCGCGCCATGATTTGCAAAACCGGTATCCCGGTTCAGCAATGAAGGCAGGCTGGTATCCGCGTCCTTCGCGACAATGGTCAACTTATCGTAGAATCCCTGAATAAAATCCCGATACTTGACATCGCCCGTAAAATCGAACAATCTCTCCATCACATCTGAGATCATGAGGTCGTGGCTTCCCGCCCCGTCTCCGCCTCCGGCACCCGCCGGCAAGAGTGTTTTTCCTGAGCTATAAGCGGAGATACAGCAGTCAGTGGCTCGAACCACTGCCTCTCTTACTTGCTTGTTCCCGGTCAATTCGGAGTAATCAAGCAGGCCTCGCAATAAACATGTCTGCGTCCAGAGCTCGCCAGATTCTGTAAACCTGAGATCGGGAGCAAAGACACCCAGATAGCCATCCTTGTCCTGCGACGATAAAATGTGATGGACATAATCGTCAGCCTTCTGCATAGCTTGCTTATCCTCTGCCAGATAAGCAAGCATGATGAACCCTGATCTCCAGTTTCCTTCTGTTTCACCGTTCCACCAATTGACTTTGGCGGAATTGACGGTGTTTTCAGAAACCCCACTATTGCGATGACTCACAAAAATATCCGATGAGGCTTCGTGACATAATTCATCCAATCGCCCGGCGAAACCGTGGTTGAGATCTCGAACCATTTGCTCTTTGATCCATCCCGAAGGTTTTACCTCGCCTAACGTCAACCACGAAAACGCCGGCACAATTGCGCCCTTTGCCTTGCCGTGGCGGCTCGGAGACGGCTCGTTTGTGTTACCAGCCGGCATGGGGGAGGACGCGGCTACCTGCTGACTCGCTGCCCACAATGGAGAGAGAGCGGAACCGCCAGACGCAGCCAACAATAATTTAAGTGAATCTCGACGATTCATCGGAAATCTCCTTTGCAGTACGGATTTGCCTGGAACGGATTCATTTGTGCCCTTCCACAATCCGTATCGTCACAATTTCGTGGGGATGGATGGTGAAATGGAATTGATCGTCTCCTGCCAGCGGCACTGCCGCCTGACCTCTTTCCACGGCGTCGGTTTGCGATACGCTGTCCAGATGAAGATAGGGGGTCCGGACCGTCACGGTTCGCTCTGTGCCGCCAAAATCGAGAAAGCGCAGGATGGTCCCATTTCCATCTTCGGCGGGCTTCCATGTTTCCAGCAGGACATTTGGATCGCCTATCTCCAGAAAGCTTCCCTGCTTTCCGTCAAGGCTGAGTGGAGAGTGAGTGTCCAAAGGCGCTGCGGAAGATTGCGCCGAAAGAGTTATAGCCTTGTCCTGGCTCGTAACGATGTCCGTCTCCAGGGGCGTAATCGCTTCCCATCCCAGGCGGCTCAAATCGCTGGCACTAGTCGAGGCCGCGCTTGTAACCACGTAGTGAAAGCTGAAGTGTCCGCCTTGACCGGCGCGATAGTTCGTATCCCAGTAGTTATTCATCACATAGGAAAATACGGTTCCTGGGCGCTTCCCGAACTCTTCAGGCCAATCGCCGCGGTTGATGTCGCCCAACGTGACCAACGGCGCATCGAGCGGAAACACGCTTCCCGACATCCCATCCTGCTCGGCTGAGACCCAGTGTTGCGCGGAAAACCACACGTGACCCGCGCCTGGGTACATATCTTTCCCGGGGTTCACAACTCCGTTTTGGATCTCGTACTGAAACTGGGGATGGGTCATGGCGAACGGAAATGCGAAGTAAACGGCCTCCTTGCTATCAACCTCCGCCTTGTCGACATTTTCAACGAATTCAATCTTCTTCTCGCCGTCGAACAGACGAATCTCAGTTTTGATCGAAGGGGTGTTCAGATCCTCGCTCTCCAAACGCGCAACCTCTCCATAGGGGGTGTGAGCTACCGACACAACCTTTCCGCGGTGAGAGGGGTGAACTTCTAGTTCCGGCCTGGGATTGACACGGCTGTATTGAAGAATGGTGTTCGGAGCCTTGTCGCCTCCGGTAACGTAGAGATATTCCCCAAAGCGATAGGGGCTTTCCTGGCTTACGAGTTCGCGCTGCAACTGCTTGTCATAGATGCTGCGGACCGCGCCAGTCTCGGGATCGAGTTGCACCTTATAGTACGGACTTTCAAGCGACGTGCGCTGTTCCGTCCCGGAAGGAGATGCGGGTTTTTGCGCCGACCGCATGGTATAAACCTTGTAACCAACGGGCGGCACATCCTGGGCTGAAAAGCGGACGTGATCGAAAGCCTTGCCGCTGACTAGGACTTCAAAGGGAACCGTTTGATTGGTGGCCGCATCCACAATCTCATTCCCTTTATCCAGATCGACTAAGACGGCTCCATTTCGCTTCCAGTTCAGGCTGTTGAAGACAATCAGACTGCCAGGACCGGCGGGAATGGCATCTGCCAGGTTTGCCATGCTGCGCTTGGTCGCAAAGTCCGCCCGAGCCGCGGCGTTGACCGCATACTGCTCTTTTATCGCGAGCTGGTCGACAGCCTCCTTGCTCTTCGAGTCGGACACACTGTTCCACGAGTCGTATGTGTGCTCGTCCATCAGCACCATATCGGTCCACATTCGACCCAACTCGGCGGGATCTGTCTTGAGAAGAGGATTCACCAGCGATGCCAGCGTGGCGAACTTTTCCGCTGTTAGCCCCCGTGCTTCGTTCCAGCGCTCCATGGCCAGGTAATACGCGTCGGCGGCTGCGCCATCCTCCCAATATGGTCCGCCATCTCCGCGGATTGAGGGGATATTATCGCCAAACTGTTTTTCGATTTCCTGCAGCGCCTCGTGGAATCCCGAGTACTGCAAGCGCGGGTACGCATAAGTGCCATTCCATTTCTGCACCAGTTCTGCCTGCTGAGGAAAGAGGTCTGTATTCTCAACCTGCGTGCCGAAGAGGATGGTGGAGTTCGCGTGGTACTTGGCAGTTTCATACATTTGAAGATAGAGCGGAAGCGTATCGTGCCCAGCCGCCACGACAGGAGGCAACCCGAACAGCATCTGCATGTGCATGTAGTGGCGTGAATACCACAGCAAGATCTTCTTGCCGTCGGGCCCTACCCACCATGTGGGCGAGTTTTCATTGAGGCGGCCTTGTAGCAATACGGGAGCCCGATAGTTATCGCTGCCGGCGGCAAGATAGGGAATGCCCGCAGCCGCAAGAATGGAAGCATACGACCAGGTGTAAGAGGGGACGTCTGTGATGTTGGCGTAGTCCAGCGGCGTTCCGTATTTTCTGCTGAAGTTGGCGCTGGGATACAGCGAGCGGATCAACGTTTCCGCCGCGGGAATGCCCGTGAGCAAACTGGCATATTGGGCGGGAATAAACAGTTGCTTCTTCTGTATAGCCTCAACAGCCCGCTGTTGCTGCGCGGCGGTGCGCGTCTCAAGATACTGCTGGAGGTCCCATTCTCCATCCAGGCTGAAGCGGAATTCCGGATGCTTTGCGGTCATGTCCATTGCTTCGCCGATGGTGCGGCTCTGGATGGCGGAAACCTTGGCCTGGTAATCGGAATATCCAACATCGACGTGAATATGAGGAACGATAAAGACTGTCCACTTCTTCGCGGGATCGATGGATTGCTTGAAGTGTTGCTTTCGGCCGTCGATCTCTACGGTCAGTTGAGCTTCGGTTTGAGGCGCAAATTCGTGAACAGGGAACTCGACTTTTTCTTCGCCGAAATCATAACCGCCGCGCAGGTCGGAATGGTAACTCTGTTTGGCGATTGTCAGATCGGCTTTGCTTCCCGGTCCGATACGCTCGGAACTGCGGATGAATGCTTCTACGGTTTCCAGCAACTCGCCGTTCTGCTGGCGGAAGAAAACAGTGGGGACAATTTGTGCCGACGAGGCTCGGGATTCCACGCTTCGGGGGACACTGTCAAGCTCAATGGCATCGTAATTCAGCCCGGCATCGGGAACAGCTTCGTCCCCCTCCAGGATCACCTGCAACGCGATCGTGTTCGTTCCGTTTTTTAGGTAACTTCCCGGAAACGTGAATTCAATGTCCGCGGAGGAGTAAGCGGGATCGAACGCGTCCCATGTGTCACCGCCGCTGTAATCAAGTTTGGAGTGAAGATAGAAGAGTCCCTCCTTGCCATTGATGCCGACCTTCAACGTGGGCACACTGGCATTTTCAACCAGTAAAGCAATATGCAACTGATAAGTTTCTGCCTGAGGATGCTCCAAGGAGAAGGCAATTGTACGCGGAGCAGAAGCGATGCTTGATGGTTGCGCCTTGTCCGCAACATTGCGCGCGGCTGGCTGCGTCGCAAACCAATCCTTGGAGGGATCGCTCTGAGAGACGACGAAATTCACCTTCTGTTTTGGATCTCCGGATGCAAACTCGCCGGATGAGCGATTGAACTCTCCGATTCGGAATACCGTCTTTTTCGCGGTATCCGGCGCTTGCGCCGCACATAGTTGGGAAACAGCTAGAAACGACAGCAACAGTCCGGCCATGAAACTTATCTTGAAAGTCAATCTCATCGGTGTACTCCTCAAACATCTACGCCGAACATCCAGAGGCTGAAGTAGAAGGCAGGCCGCGCCTGGCGGGCCACACCGCAATCTGGAGTGATCTTAATTTTTCAGCGCAGATTCGGACGGAGTATACCACTCTGGACTGGTTTCCAAATACCGGGTCAACATGCGCGGACGAAATGCGAAAGCAAGTCCACGCCATTCCCGGAGCGACTTGGCAACCGAGGGTATTCCTCGATCGCGTTGCAGCGCAGGCCGGGGCGTCGAAGGCCCTGCATTTCGCTATTCCAGATTCTGAATCTTGGTTCCTTCGGCAATATTGTTGATCTGGAACTGGTCGTCCTTTAGATCCATATTTTCCGTCACCTTCTCGACGGTCAGAACAATCTGGAACTCATCAAGCGGGCGCTTGATGGTGATGGAGGAAGGATATGAACCGGAGTCGAAATCCTGGTAAGCCGAATACAGGACCTGCGTCTCCAGGTTGCCCTCGCTGTCGTACACATCCTGTTCATAAGGCAACAGATCGTCGCGATGGAAGTACACCCACCGCACCGGCATCAACTCCTGGCTGCCTGGCTTGCGCCGCGAAATGCTCAGAATGTATTCCGGAATCGAGTAAAGGTGTTTCCTGGCCGTGTCCTCGACGGTGACGGTATCCGCGGTTACTGAATAGAAATCGTCAGACTCCAGACCCGGCACCACCATGGAATCGAAGAAGAATGCCGGCCGCATGTTCTCCAGCTTGCTGGCGGACTTGCCTTTCAACGAATTCGAACCCTTGAGGATCTTGTTCCGAGACGGGATATACAGGGAGAAGTTCTTCCCATCGCTTACCATGTCGAACATCTCTGTGCCGATCACCGGGACCCGCCCATAAACGCGAAGCATCTCCGGCTTGCGCATCAGGATGTTTCCGCGAATGGTGGTGTAGTCCTTGGCCACGCCTTCCTTGCTCTTTACCACGCTGGCCTGGATTTCGACGGTGGCGGTGAGCGTATTCAGCGCCGCCCAGCGCTGATTGAGCCGCGCCACCAGGTCTTCCGGCGCGACCGTCTGCGTGACCATCGGCGCCTTGGGGATGGGCAGCTTGCGCGTGGTAGGCAGAAGGGAACAACCTGAAATCAGGAGTGGAAGAAACAGGGCTCCGGCTGCAATGGGTCGAAGTCGGATGTTCACCGGCCACCTGCCTTCTTCACGGCGTGGCGATAACCGGACACATTCCGGTTGTGCTCATCCAGGGTGGTAGCAAAAAGCGACCGTCCCTGAGGATTGGCTCCGGCGGCTACAAAATAGAGATAATCCGTCTTTGCGGGCTCCATGGCTGCCCGCAGCGACTTCGCGCCCGGATTGGCAACCGGGCCCGGCGGCAGACCGGTGTGCAGATAGGTGTTCCAGGGGGTTTCAGCATGCAGATCGCTCTGGTAAATGGCTCCCCGCCAGCGGCCCTCAACCTGCAAGCCATAGATCACGGCGGGGTCGGTCATCAGCGGCATATTTTTTGCAAGCCGGTTCTCAAGGACGCTGGCCACCAGCGGCCGCTCCGCATCCACCGCCGTCTCCCGTTCCACCAACGAAGCTATTGTTACCACTGCGTGCACATCTTCCTTCAATCCAAGCTGCCCGGCCACCGCGCGGAATCGTCGCACCATGGCGGCACAAATCTGAGCCGGTGTTGCCTTGCGGGCCAGATGATAAGTGTCTGGAAACAGGTAACCCTCAAGACTCTTCGCCCTCGGGTCCAGGTCAGACACCAAACCCACCTGCTTCGCTGCCACATCCAAAAAATCCTGCCGCGGGCCGAACCCGGCCTGCTCCAGCCGGGCTGCGATGTCAAAAATGGTCGCGCCCTCCGGAACGGTTACCGCCCTGGTAAAAACATCTCCGCGCGCGATCCGCGCATAAACCTCGGTTGCCGGAGCCGGATGATCGAACCGGTATTCGCCGGCCCGGAGGGTTCCCCGCTTCCACCAGCGCAACAGATCGAAGGCAAACTGGCTGCGGACCACGCCTGCTTCTTCCAGTTGCCGGCCGATGTTCACAGTGGAAGAGCCCGGAGCCAGTTCCACGAAGGTTTCATGGTCCGGCCCAAATGGCGCCAGGATTAGCCAGACCGCCGCGCCAGCCAAAAAAGAAGCTAGCAGAAGAATCGCCAGCAAGACCCCCGCCCCGCCAGACCTCTTCCTTTTCCTGTACTTCTGCTTGCGGCCTGCCATTCAGTCGATACTGACCCTTCAAGTATTAAAGACGCGGAAAATGCCGGTGAAGATTCTCTACCTTTCCGATTTTAGCGGGCTTGCAACCCATATAGGATATTTCTTCTGTGAGGCTTAGAGCTTTAATCTGGAAGCTGGGAGCCCAAAGTTGGAAACGCATCCCCGTTATCTCGGTCTGGATATCGGCAACTGCCGCATCGGCGTGGCTGTGTCGGACGAACTCGGACTGACGGCGCAACCGGTACTCACGCTGGAAAGGCGACACAATCGGCGAGAGGATCTGCGCTCACTGGCGCGGCTTTGCCGGCGATTTGGCGTGGCCGGCATCGTAGTGGGCAATCCGCTGCACCTTTCAGGGAAAGTGAGCCCGCAGGCGGAAAAAACGCGGGCCTTTGCCGCCGAGCTGGGTCAGCTCTCCGGGCTGCCCATTCACCTGTGGGATGAACGGCTGACCACCCGCGAGGCCCACCGGATTCTGTATGAGGCAGGCCATGTCCGCCAGGCGCATCGGCGGGTGGTCGATCAGGTGGCGGCCACGCTGATTCTACAGTCGTTCCTGGATGAGAAAAGCAGGGAACAGGAACCAGGGACCAGCGACTAGAAGAAACAGAGAATAGAGGGCACCAGCGTCCTTGACTCCTTATCGGTGCTAAGGCAATGCCCGGTTGGACTGCGATCCAGGGCTACCTGGATCGCAAAATTTCCGATTGAGGGCATGGGTCTGTACGTCCCAGCGAGCACCGTAATGCCGCGGCGCCCAATAAGCTTGAACACGAGCCGTTCCCCAGTCCCTGTTCCCTGCCGTTCCGTCCCCCCGCGTATAATCGGATAAGAAGTTCTCTTATCTCGCGCGGATGGAGCATTCCCGCTCACCGCAATGGACCATGGATGCCTGAGCACATAAAGAAAAAGCTTCTCGAAGAAATCGGTATTCTTGAGCACGAACTCGCCCATGAGCTTCCCGCGGAAATCAAGAAAGCCGTGGCCATGGGAGATTTGTCGGAAAACGCCGAATATCACATGGCGAAGCAGCGCCAGGATTTTGTGAATGCGCGGCTGGGGCAGCTCAAGAAACGCATGGCGGAGCTCTCGCTGGTCAATCTGACCAACATCCCCCGAGACAAAGTCGGCTTTGGTTCCACAGTGGTGGTGTTCGACTCGACCAAGGACGAGGAGATCGTCTACCGCCTGGTCACCAGTGAGGAGTCCGACGTCTCAAAGGGGCTGATTTCGACGACCTCGCCCATCGGCCACGGCCTTGTGGGCAAGCGCGTGGGCGACATCGCCACCATCGTTACCCCCAACGGCAAGCGCGCGCTGGAGATTCTGAAACTGACTACCATCCACGATGAAGCGGGAGAGGGCGATCTGGAAGACGGCGCCGCGGCCCCCGGCAAAGTGCAATAGCAAGGAAGACAAGGAATGACCTGGACCAGCGCTTTTGGCCGCGCATGCGGCTGGCTTCTTGACCACATTGTGCACGGCCTGGCGCTTACCCGCATCTCTCCCAACGTGCTCACCTTCATCGGCCTGGTCATCAACATTGTGGCCGCGGTCTTGTTTGGACACGCCAACGCCAACAATTCAGGCCGCATGTTTTTCTACGCGGGTCTGGTGATCTTCGGCGCCGGCCTCTTTGACATGGTGGACGGCCGCGTAGCCCGGCGCAACAACCAGGTGACCGTCTTCGGCTCTTTCTTTGACTCGGTGATCGACCGCTACTCCGACGTGGTGCTGTTCTTCGGCCTGCTGGTTTATTACGGCCGCATCAATCGGTTCCGGTATGTGGTGCTGGTGGCCTTCGTCATGGTCACCTCGCTGATGGTCAGTTACACGCGCGCCCGCGCTGAGGCGCTGATCGGCCAGTGCAAGGTGGGCTTCATGGAGCGGCCGGAGCGGATCGTGCTGGTGATTCTGGGCGCCCTATTCAACCATTGGGGCGTGATGGCCCCAGTGCTGTGGGTACTGGCCGCGCTTTCCACCATCACCGTAGCCCACCGCATTACCTACACCTACCAAAACACGAAGCACCTGAAGCCGATCGGCTGAAGAGATTCTCGCCGCCCGACGAGCGAACCGCTCTAGCAGTTCACCATCACGGTTGAGCAGCCGGGGCGGACGGGCTTCCATTGCACCAGAAAACTGGTTACCGCCGAGGATTCCATGCGGCGCATGGGCGCGAATTGGCCGGTCTTCTGGCTGTAGAGCAGCGTCCCCTTCTCGCTGAGAACGGCCAGCGCGGGTACGCCTCGCTGGAGCGGAACCTGGTATCGAGCGGCGATGTCCTCGTTGGCGTCCATCATTCCGACGTTCACGTGCACGAGCACGAAATTGGCCTCCAGAATGGGCCCGTTCCTGGCGTCGTGGAGATAAAGGTCCAATACGTGGCAGTCAACGCACCAGTTGCCTCCGAAGTCGAGCAGGATGCGCTTGTGGGATTCCGCGGCGGTCCTGAGGGCGGCGGCCAGGTCGGCTCTGGCCTGCGCCGGATCGGGATAGATGTCGCGGCCGGAGGATTTGGCCGTGCCTGCGGTCAGAATCAGAAACGCGGCAAGAGCGAGGAGCTTGACTGTCTTCAAGATGGGGACCCTCCACAACTGTTTTCAGTCTGACACAAGGGCAGGACGGCGTTCCATTCTTACGCCTCGTTCCAGGCATGTACTCTGGAGTGTGCACGGATGACAAACCCAAGCGATCTGCGCAAACGTCTGGAATCGGCGACCTACCCTGACCTGGGGGCGATGATGGAGGGGTACGCCCAGGCGGCGGCGGAACTGGCCAGACGCGAATTCCGGCAGAAGCTGGACTTTACCTCGGAATCGGTCGACGGGCTGGACGAGATCCTGGTGCTGGTGGGCGAAAGTCCGGAGCGCGATCTGGACTTCGAGGTGCGGCTTTGGGGCAGCTATCTGGGCGAGGTGCTGCGGCGGCGCTACGCCGGGGTGTGGGAGATGACCCCGTATCCGGGCGGCGCAGTTGCGGTTCCCGCGGTAGAGGTGCGCGGCTCGCGGCTGTTTCCGTTGATGAAGGTTTATCGCAGGCTGACGGTGGGCGAAGAGGAGGACCTGCGCGCCTTTTATGACATGGTGACGGAGCGGCTGGGCAAGCCGGCGCAGGTGAACTGAGCGATTCAGGCAAGATCCGTCAGGGGTGCCCGGCGTACTCGCATTGGCGGCCCTGCGCGGGGATACAAGTGTGTGCGACAATACTTACTGAGATTGTGCGCCGGGTCAGGGCGGCGCGCGCGGAGGATGAGACGATGGGCGATCTACTTCAGCCATGGCACCTGGTGGTGTTGGGCGTGGTTGCATTTCTGCTTTTCGGCGCCAAGCGGCTGCCGGAGCTGGGCAAGGGTTTGGGCGAGGGCTTGAAGGGCTTCAGGGAAGGCATCCGAGGCATTACCGACCCCGCGCCGTCCGCGCCGAGCGTGCCGAGCGTACAACAGCAGAGTGCAGCTCCCGCACCGCCGGTTTCGGCGCCGACCGAACACAAATAAGGCTCGCAACAAGCGTAATTCGCGGCGCCTGGGGTCGAGCCGGGTTTCAATTCCGGAGATGCGACTGCCGGGGTCCAGGCCGCGTGAATTGGGATTGCAGTACGCACGAGGGGCCTGTGCAGATGCACAGGCCCCTCGTGCGTATTGCCCCGCTTGTGGCCCTCTACACGCTGAGCAGCGCCACGGCAGCCAGGGCCAGCGCCATGCCCGCCATCTGGCGACGGGTCGGCCACTCGCGCAACACAAGCGCGGCCAGCAGAATGGTTCCGGCAGGATAGAGTGAGCAGACCAGCGCGGTCACATCCAGCCTTCCAAACCGGGTGGCCTGGATATAAAACAGATTGCCTACCGTATCCAGCGTTCCTGCCACGATACCTGTCAGCCAAAACCCGCGCCATGGCCCTTTGGGCGGCATAACCGCGAGAACCAGCAGAAGCGCCACCACGCCCGCCGCGCGGGCAGCGGTCATGGTCCACAGGATGCTGCCCCCGCTCGCCATCTTGAAGAGAATCAGCTGCGTGCCAAATCCGGCGCCGGCGAGCGCGCCTAGCAGGAGCGCAGCCGGAGGCGTAGGACATTCCTTCGCTTCCGGTCCCTTTGCGGCGGGCGTGTGCGTAATCAGCCAGATGGCGGCCAAACCAATTGCCAGTCCTGCGGCGGTCAACGGGGCGGGCAGGCCGTCGCGAAAGAGAGAGAACAGGACAGGCACCAGTGCGGTAAGCAGGCCGGTGAGAGCCGCGGTCAGTCCCATGGCGCCCATGGCCAGCGCACGATAAAAAATAGCCAGCGCCAGCGAGCCTTCAAAGCCGCCTAAAGCGGCGTAGAAGAGAGGCGCCGTGCCAGGGGCGGCAATCCGCATTCCATGACAGAGGGCCAACAGCACAAACAGTGAGAAGATGTGGCCGGAGGCGACCACCAGCAAGGCGGGAGCGCGGCGCGCACCCACGCCGCCCACAAAGTCCGAGCCGCCCCAGGTGGCGGCCGAAATCAATCCCAGGCCTGCCGCGGTTCCCGATGAATTCACAGGCTAACGGGAATCCTGCGCGGTGGGGTAATAGCCGCGCTTGGCGGTGACCTCCACACTGGGCCGGTCGACGACCACTTCGATCTTGCGAAACTTGCCATCGATAAACGGCTCGTGGCTGTAGTAGCCCAGCGTGTACTGGTTGCGCGCCTCCGAGGCGATCTCGGCGTAGCTCTTTTCAATGCCGTTGAGGTTGCGCTCGGAGTCTGCCTCGCCGCCGGTGGCCGCGATGTACTTGTACAGAATGTTGTCGTACATCGTGAAAGGCAGATGGATTCTGTTCAGATAGCCCTCACCCCAGGTAGCGGAGGTGCCCACCAGCGTGGCGTAAACGGTGATCTTGTTGGTCTGGAGGTAACGAATCACCTCACGAGGAGTAGCCTTGCTGCCGTATTCCTTGCCGTCAGAGATGACATAAATAATGCGGCGGCGCTCCTTGGGGCGGTTCGACAGCTCCTTGGCGGCGGCCAGGATTGCGTCGTTGAGGGTGTGGATTTCCTTGGGGATGGTAATGAACGAGCCATTGCCCGCAGAGCGTCCGGACTGCAGGTTCGGGTCAACGCAGTTGCCGTTCTCGCGGATATTGCAACTGGCGAATGGCCCGTCGTTGATGGGAACCAACTCTTCAGAGCCCGTTGCCTTGGTCAGCGCCAGCACGGCGGGCAAACGGTTGCTCTGGGCACCGGTAAAACCGGTCTGCTCGTGAGCGCCGTTACTGTAAGAAAAGACAGCCGCTTCATCATACGGGGTAAGCGCCCCCTGGATGGCGCCCAGGGAGTTGTTCACCTTGGCCATCACATCGGCCGTCAGGCTCTGATCGATGACAAAGGCAATGGAAAGCGGAAACGCGTCCACGGTAAAGTACCCTATCGGCACCCGCGTGTCGTTCTCATAAATCCTGAAATCGCGGGCGGTGAGGCCTGCAACCAGTTTCCCCTTCGAGTCCTTGACGGTGACCGGAACTTCCACATAGTTCACATGCAGGCGGAAGATGGTGGCTTCCTTTTCAACCCCTTCCCCAGCGGCGGGCATCTCCGGGGGCGTTTTCTGGAACTCGTCCTTGGGCTGGTCGGAGGGCGCCGGGTTGCTGGGCGGAGGCTGCTGCTGCGATGAAGTGGCAGAAGAGGAACTGGCGGCGGGCGCCTCGTTCCCCGCACCCTGGCCGGGCGTAATCGGAGTGCCTTCCGCGCCGGTCAAGGGCGGAAGCGCCTGGGGCACAGGGGCGTCCGGTACCGCGGGTTGCTGTTGTTGGGCCAGAGCCGCCGGGCTCAAATTCGGGCTCAGATTCAAAAACGCCGCCAGCACCGTCGCCGTTAAAACAAGCTTCACAGGTATTCCGTCCTCCCAAAACGCCGCATCCTACCGATTCAGCGGTCCCTTACTAGCTTAGACCTGATCATCGGCCTGCGGAAACACGCCGCGCCGGACTGAAAACCGGCCAGCAGGGCTACAGTCGTCAGAGTATCAGACGCGCTACAGCCGCGCAGGTTGCCAGCCAGCCCGGAAACAGTTCAGGTATGCTTCCTTCAAGGTACGGATTTCGTCTAATTGACCAGCATGCGTGTCCGCTTGGGAATTGCCGCTTTGTTGTTCGGCCTGCCGGGATTGTCCGCGGCGGGATGGGCTCAGCTCGCCCCCTCACCGGACGCACCCCCGGTGAGCACAGCGCCGGCTCCCGCGCCCGAAGATCAATCGGTGGCCACGTTCAAGATGAATGTCAACCTGGTGGACGTGTTCTTCACGGTCAAAGACAAGCAGGGCAATCTGGTTCCCCACCTAACCAAGGACGACTGCACCATCACGGAAGACAAAGTACCGCAGAAGCTGAAGAGCTTTGTGGCGGAAACCCAACTGCCGCTTACGCTGGGGATTCTGCTGGATACTTCAGGCAGCCAGTACCGCGTGCTTCCCCTGGAGCAGCAAGTGGGAAGCCAGTTTCTGGAACGTGTGCTCCGCCAAAAGGACGAGGCGTTTCTGCTCTCATTTGATGTGGACGTGGATCTGTTGCAGGACTACACCAACAGCGCCCGGCTGCTGACGCGAGCCATGAACAAGGCAGAAATCAACACCGCAGGAGGCAATGGAGCGGCGGGCATTCCGGGCGCAGGCGGGGGAACCGTTCCCACCATCGGAACGCCCAAGGGAACGCTGCTCTACGATGCCGTTTATTTGGCCTCCAACGAAAAGTTCAATCAGGAGACGGGCCGCAAGGCGATGATTCTGCTGACCGACGGCGAGGATGAAGGCAGCCGCAAGAAGATTGGCGAGGCAATCGCGGCGGCACAAAAATCCAACGCGCTCGCCTACGTGATTCTGATCGCTGACAGGGGCTTCTACGGCGGCTTCGGCTATAGCGGCTACTCCGCCATGAAGAAGTTGACCGAGGAGACCGGCGGCCGGCTCATCGACGTGGGCAACAACGGCAAGAAACTCGAGGCAGCCTTTCAGCAGATTGAAGACGAACTGCGTACCCAATATGTGGCCAGCTACACGCCCAGCAACATCAAGCTGGACGGCACGTTCCGGCACCTCGGCGTAGAATGCCGCGGAGATGGAATGAAGGTGCAGGTCCGCAAGGGCTATTACGCAACAACGCCACAGAACTAGCCGATGCGCCGCCACATCTGGTGAGAAAACTAATTCCAACCATGGATTGATCTGTGCAAAAGATCAGGAAAAGGGATCAATCTGTCCCGTTTCTGGACACTTGATTACGTACGTCCCATTCGACGGTAATCTGGCGCCCGAAATTAGTCGTAATTAATATCGGCACAGGGATAAAAACCTTGAGCCTGCCTGAGAAAAAAACTTCAAAACCTCAGGAGTTTCCCCCGAGGAGGTTGCCATGATCGCCAACTGTACCGGCAACGATGGCTTTGAGATCAGCCCCCGGTTTCGCCGCACCATCGAGGAGCGGATCGCGCAGCTGGAGAGCGATGCCGAACACGACGAGGCGCAGGTGAGCCTGCTGGAAGACGGCGACCATATCCGCCGGCAGATGCGGCTCGTGGCCATGCAGCGGTCCGATGCTCTGCGCATGAGGCTGTTTCTCGATCGCTCGAAAGCGCACCTTCCACGGCCGCTGATCGCTCTCTGAGATGTCCGCAACAAACACATGGAACAAAGATCCGCAATCTACCCGGCGCGGCGCGGCGTGGTGACCGGAGAGGAACACATCGCTCTGCGTCCGGGCGCGTAAATGGGCTGCTCCGGCGATTTGTTCCTTTCTGCAAATATCGAATCGGCGAAGGTCGCCGATATGCGCATGGCGGGTAGCACCGTTCGTGTAGCAAAGGGACGGCTTTTCCTGCCGAGATACACACGCTTTCAACAGGCTTTCATCATGGCAAGTCACGATACGTGTTACTGGTAGCCACTTTCCGCTTGTTACAGATGGATTTTCAGACCTTGTTTCGCTTTCCATTCTCTCTTCACACAAGCTTCCGACGCTCGTACTCTTGGCAAGCATTGAAGCAAATCAACCGGCGATTTTTTGCCGGTCTTGCCCCAGGTTTTAAACACAATCCGACCGCGAGCGAAGACTAGCCTCCCGTGAATCGAATGCCGGGCACTGCATTGTGTGATCGCAATCCCCGATGGATTGCGCGCACATCGCCCCAGGCGATCCGCGTTGCAATATTGACCGGGAGAGTTCGCCCCACTATCGGCGGCGGCCGGGAAATGCCTCACCCTTCAAAGCTATTCCAGCGGGCGAGGACGGAGTGTGTTCAAACGACGGCAAGGCAACTCGAAGCAAGGAGCTATCTCTACATCATGCGGCCCAAGAAAGTTATTCTCTGCGTAGACGACAACGAACAAGAGCTTTCCGTACTCAAGTTCATGCTGGCAACCAACGGATACCGGGTGGTTTCAGCCTGTACCGGTCAGGAGGCGGTGGGCATTTTTGCCGAAATCCAGGTGGACCTGGTGCTGGCCGATTATGCCATGCCGAATATGAACGGCAGTGAACTGGTGGACCGGTTGAAGCAGATTGCGCCGCACATTCCCATGATTCTCCTCGGGGATCCGCAGAAGATGAGCGGCGAGATGCACGCAGCCGACGCGCTGCTGGCCAAGAGAAGCTGTTCTCCACAGGAGCTTCTGGAACGCATCAAGGTGATGAGCGCCCGCAAGCGCGGCCCACGCAAGGGGACGATGCGCGTGGCGCCGGCGGCAGAGCTGGCGGCGGCCTCGTGAGGCAGCGAGCTGTTTCCTTTTGAAAGCGGGGAAATCCAAGGCAACGTATTGGCGCAAAGCGGGGACCGATCGGTCCCCGCATGTGTTTAACCGCGGCAAAGGAACTCCCCGCCTGTTCTCGTATGAAGCAAACGGGAACATGGATAGATGGCCATCCAATGCAGCCATTCTTTACGGGTTGAGCGGCGGTCCGTTCCCCGATCTTTGTAACTCAATTCGGGGCTTTGCCAGGGTAGCTGAGTCTGGAAACATTTTCTCGGTACCGGAGTGTCTGCGGATTTCTTCGCCGGCGGCAGGCTGCGCTTGACGATCGTCCTCAGCAATGGTCATACTCCCCAATTGTGCCCAGTCTGTAGCGCTTTTCTTCGCGCAGCGGGAGTTGGTTTTTATGGATCTCATTGTGCTTCGTCTTTTATTTGTGACCCTTCTTGCCGGGGTCTGTTATTTCCTTCATCCCTTCGGCTTGACAGGATGGATGAGTGCGGTCGCGGGCGCGGGGGCAGCCGGCGCAGTGATCGTTTTTGAGTTCCGTGTGCGAGCGCTCAGCCTGAAACGGCTGATTGGCGCGGTAGCCGGCAGCGTGCTGGGCATCTTTGGCGCGGCGCTGTTCTGCCTGGTGCTACGCAGCGCGCCGCTGCCTGGGACTACTTCGGCGGCGCTGCAGATTTTCGTGCTGCTGCTGATGACCTATGTGGGCCTGCTGGTGGGGGCCAACAAGGGCGACCTGCTGAACCCGGCGGCGCTGGGAACCGTCTTCAGCGGCGAAAGGCCCGCACGCCGGAGCGCCAAGGTGCTTGACACCAGCGTCATCATCGACGGGCGCATTGCAGACATTGCCGAGGCCGGGTTCATCGACGGCATGATGGTGGTGCCGGAGTTCGTGCTGAGGGAGCTGCAGATCGTGGCTGACTCGACCGACGGTTCAAAGCGCCAGCGCGGCCGTCGCGGACTGGACATGCTGCAGCGCATGCAGTCCAACACCAACATCCAGGTACAGATTGTTCCCGACGACTTTCCTTCCATCCGCGAGGTAGACCTGAAGCTGCTGGAACTGGCCAAGAAGTGGGAGGCCAAGGTGGTGACCAACGACTTCAACCTGAACAAGGTGGCCCACCTGCACCGCGTGGATGTGCTGAATATCAACGATCTGGCCAACGCGCTCAAGCCAGTGGTGCTGCCCGGCGAAAAAATGAATGTGCTCATCCTGAAGGAAGGCAAGGAGTACAACCAGGGGGTGGGCTACCTGGACGACGGCACCATGG
>CAZNAW010000002.1:0-305358 GCA_964571165.1 uncultured Occallatibacter sp.
TCGGCAAGCCCGAAGCCCTGCTCCTCGACGAGCCCACCAACTACCTCGATCTCGACTCGGTTCACTGGCTCCAGGACTTCCTCAATAGCTACAACGGCACTCTGATCGCCATCTCTCACGACCGCCACTTCCTCAACAGCGTCACCACCCACACCGCCGATATCGATTACGAGACCATCATCACCTACACCGGCGGTTACGACGAGATGGTGATGGCCAAGACGCAGATTCGCTCCACGCTCGAGTCGCAGAACGCCCAGCGCGAAAAGAAGATCGCGCAGCTCAACGAGTTCATCGCCCGTTTTGCCGCCGGAACCCGCTCCAGCCAGGTCACCAGCCGCCGCAAGGAAGTCGAGCGCCTGCAGACCAATGACCTTGCCCGCTCCAACATCCAGCGCCCTTATATCCGCTTTGACCAGGTCCGCCCCAGCGGCAAGCATGTACTGGAATTCAAGCATTTGACCAAGTTCTACGGCGATCTCAAGGTGATCGATGGCTTCACCGCCAACGTGCTGCGCGGTGAAAGAATCTGCCTTATGGGCCGCAACGGCGCCGGCAAAACGACCCTGCTTAAATGCCTCCTCGCCAACTATCCCGGCCTCGCCGACAAGGACTTCGTCCTCGATTCCGGTTCCGTCTCCTGGGGCCACGAAGCCCAGATCGGCTACTTTCCCCAGGACGTGGGCGCCACCATCGAACACGGCCTCACCGTGGCCGAGTGGCTCCATCGCTGGAAACCCGATGCCCACGCGGAAGACATTCGCGGCATTCTCGGCCAGATGCTCTTCAGCGGCGAAGAAGGCGACAAGCAGACCAAGGCCCTCAGCGGCGGAGAGCAGGCCCGCCTGGCCTTCTGCAAGTTAATCCTCACCAAGCCCAACATCCTGATCTTCGACGAGCCCACCAACCACTTAGATCTGGAAGCCATCAACGCCTTGAACATCGCCCTCCAGCGCTACGAAGGCACAGTCCTGTTAGTCACCCACGACCACGACCTGATCGACGAAGTAGCCACAAGATTATGGAACTTCAAAGAGGATGGCATCGAAGACTTCCAGGGCCCCTACGCCGAGTGGAAAGGCAAACACAACTAGAAGCTCTTTCATAACCTGGTTTTGAAAGGGGCGGGTGCCTCAGGTCCGCATAAGTAAAAACTGGGTTTCCCATCCTTCCGCAGTGTTATCGCGGAAGGGTGGGAAACCGCAGAACCTAACCACTGGCCGCCGGGTTTCATTTCTCCCGTCAGAGAGAACACAGAAATAGCCCAAAGCCGGGGTCCACGGCACGCGTGATTTTCTCGTGCTGGGGTGGGAGGGTGGAGCGTAGCGCAACCCTGAGTCCGCGCACCTTCGACTCCAACCGTCCCGCAGGATCAGACAGAAGACTCCGCAGTACAAGCCCAACTAATCCAAATCCATATCAGTCAGCCTGGGCCAGGCAATCTGAACCGCGATGGCCGTAACGAGGGTCAAAAGAAAGCAGGCCATCTGAGGATGACCGGGCCATATCCTCTGCCCGAGGCCGAACAGCCACGCCCCCATCCCTACCGCAGTTCCAATCAAAGTCGCGACTAAAGTGACCTTCAGAGTTTTCATGGCACCCTCGATTGTTTCCTACGACAAAAACCCCAGCTTTGTTCCATACGCATTCCGGCGGATCGCCACCCACAAACCAGCTACAAACCGATGGCCGCCTCATCCCTGACGCGCTTTTCTAAAAAAAATCGCCGCAGGAACAGCAGACCACAAATACTCTCCGGCCCGTCTTGCAGAAGATTACCCTCCGCCGTCGCACAATAGCAATGAGAGGACGAGCGGAGATTCCATCCTTCGCCGTCAAACTGCGAGCCATGAAAAACATCACCGTAACCGTCTCCGACGAAACACACCGCCAGGCGCGGATCTGGGCCGCCCGGCACGATACCACGGTCTCCGCCCTCGTTCGGGATTTCCTCGAATCCCTGGACCTCGCGAAACACCCCCCCCCTACCCCCCCGTGTTTTCCACAAGTAAATCTGTGAGACTGTGAAACTGTGAAGCGAATTGACAGCCGCCCGCACTCCATCGTGTAATTGAATTGTTGGTTGTGGTGAAGGAGTTCACCCTTAACCGCTGTCCCTCTTTCGTTCGGCCGGACAGATGATGACTCCTGACAGGGAATCCTGTTGCGGAGTCATATCCCAGCGCGATACCCCTATACAACCTGAGCAGCGCAAGTCCATGCGGCAGCCAAGGGTCTTCTTCTGCCTTGCGGCAGGCTTTCGCCGGGCTTCTACGTTGCTTGCTGTATAACCGGAAAAGGAGAGAGTCCTTGCAGAAATACCTGCTCATTGCCGCCGGTGGCGCGCTCGGTTCCATCGCCCGCTTCTGGGTCGGCTCCACCATCGCCGGCCGCATGGGAATCAAATTTCCCTATGGCACCCTGATCGTCAACATCACGGCCTGTGTGATTATCGGTTTCTCGCTCACCTACATGGGCCGCCGAGCCGACCTGAACCCTGCATGGAGATTCCTTATCCCCATCGGCTTCATCGGCGCGTACAGCACCTTCTCCACCTATGAGTGGGAAACGCTCTCCACCTTGCGCTCGGGGGCTTTTTTTCTGGCCGTCCTCTACGCCGGCGGCAGCCTCATCCTCGGCCTCATCGCCGTCTGGGGCGGTTCCTGGCTGGCGGAGGTGCTTTCCTAAGAACGCATTGGCCGGCCCTGTATCATCCGCGCTTGCCACTTCTCCCTGAAGAGTGCTTCAATCCTTCGTTGTCCAATTGCCGGCTCGCGTCCGGTGCCAGCCCGCAAAGGAGGATACATGTTACAGGCAGGAAGGGCGGTGAAAGTCTCCATCTACCTGAGCGATGGAGCCACCCATCACGGAGTCCCGGTCTACTCCAGCATCCTCGACTTCCTCTTCTATCGCGGCATTGCCGGGGCCACCGTAACCAAGGGCATCGCCGGATTTGGCGCCGACCACCACATACACTCCTCGAGCATGGTCGAAATCTCTGATCGCCTGCCGGTCAAGATTGAATTTATTGAGACTCGTGAGAAAGTCGACGTGATCCTCGGCAAGCTGGAAGAACTGGCGGGCACCGGGTTGATTGAGATGCAGGAAACCACGGTAGCCAAACCGGCCCAGGTTTCCAAACCAAAGCTGAAAATCGCTCCTGAACACCTCAAGATTGAAGGCAAAGCCCAGATGATGCGCATCTTCGTCAGCGAAGAGGACCGCTGGAATGACAAGCCGCTCTACGAAGCTCTGGTCGAGGCGTTACGCGCCAACGACATTGCCGGAGTCACGGTCTATCGCGGCATCCTCGGCTACGGAGCCCATCGGCGCCTTCACAAAGACAAGCCGTTGCTCGCCTCTCACCATGGCTCCATCATGCTTTCCGTCATTGACACTGCCGAGAAGCTGCAATCGTTTTTGCCTCTTGTCGACCGGATGGTCGAGGAGGGCCTCGTGGTCTTCTCCGATGTGGACATCATCAAGTACGCCTACCGTGCGCTCGACACGGAAGCGGCAGTTACGCCTGCCAAGCCGGTAACGGCTGCGGAGTAAGGGAGGTCAGGCAATGAAAGAACAGTTTCCCGCGAAAATGTTGCGCATCCATTTCGGCGAGGATGATCGTTGGCAAGGCAAACCCTTGCATGAGGCGATTCTGGCCAGATGCAAGGAGCTGGGCATCGCGCAAGCCGTCGTCTTCCGTGGCATCGAGGGCTACGGATCGGGCAGCCGCATTCGCCGCTCCGGCCATTGGACGTTCTCAAAGGATGCACCCATCCAGTTGAGTATCATCGATGCCCCTGAGCAGATCGCCAGGCTGATTCCCTATCTTGACGCCATGGTCCAGGAGGGCCTGGTGGCTACCTCCACGGTCGAAGCCATCCGCTACTCACGCAATCCTGAAAAGGTTGCCGGGAACCCGTAGGGCGTCCCGGCAACGTCCCTTTTCGTTACTCGGCCGACGTGAACGGCGAAGCCGGCAATCCCTCGCCGTTGAACAGGTTGCACTCCGGGCTATCGGACCAGCCGTAGCGCACAAACACCGGCTCGGCCACAGACTCGCTCGTCGCCAAAACCGTTGTGCCCTCGACCGTGGCCGTGGCGGGCCAGAATTTCCTGTCCGCCCCCGCGACCTCAAATCCCGTCACCGTGCCGCCCTTTGCCGCCAGCCCCTTGGCGTGATCGAACCACACCCGAATCTCGCTTCCCTCCTGAGTTGCCTGCCTATAAATCGGCCCGGAGTACTCGATGGACTCTCCATAGCTCAGAATCCGCGCTCCGCGCGCCAGTCGCAGGCCCACATCCACCTTGTCGGTCGGGTGTACGTTCTCAGGGTTGCCGATGTCGATGGTCACTGCCATCGCCGTATTGCGCAGCTCAAGCGTCTTCAACTGCTGCTCGCGCAACTCGGCCCATCCCTCGGGGGACCCGGCTTTGTAGTTCGCAATTTGCACGAAGAGGAACGGAAAATCGCCTACGCCCCACTGCCGCCGCCAATCCTTGATCAGGGCGCTCATCACCCGCTGGTAAAGCGGCGCCTGCTCCACTGAGGCGTTGCTCTCGCCCTGGTACCAGATCGCTCCACGAATCGGAAACGGCGCCAGCGGTGCGATCATGCCGTTGTACAGCATCCCCGGTCCCCAGCTCAACATGGGTGCGCGCCCTGGAAATTGCGGTTCCGGCTTGCCCTGTGCCTTGGCCTCATCGCGCTGCCGTTGCCGGTCCTTTTCCACCAACAACGTGCTTGCCTCGCGCTCTGTCATCTTGCCCCAGGAAACAAACACGGGCGCCAGCGCCGCGTCCGCGCCCAGCGCGGCCATGCGTGTCCAGGCCTCGGCCGGCGTGCCACCCCAGGTGGAGTCGATCACCCCCACCGGTACATGTTCCCGCTGCTCGATCTCGCGGGCAAAATACCACGCCACCGCGGAAAAATTCTTTGCCGTCTCCGGAGATGAAACCGCCCACCCCTCGCTGTCCACATCATCCTGCGGATACTCGACGGCCCGCTGCTTTACCACCATCAGCCGTATTCTCGGGTTGGCCGCATGAGGCAGGTCCACATCCGCCGTGGCGGCCTGGTGCAGCGTGAACTCCATGTTCGACTGCCCCGACGCAACCCACACATCTCCCACCAGAACGTCGTCCAGGGTAATGGTCTGCGTCGGCTGCGCAACGCTGCCGTCCGCCGCGGGCACACCCTTGACAATCAGTTGAAACGGCCCGCCCGCCGTCCCCGGCTTGAGATACACACTCCACCGGCCCACTGGCCCAGCCTTCGTCGAGCGCGTCTCCCCGCGAAAACTCACGCTCACATCCTCGCCCGCCGTTGCCAATCCCCACACGTGGACCGGCAGGTCCCGCTGTACCACCATGTGGCTGGTCAGAATTTTAGGCAGAGTCACCTCCGCGGAAACAGTCGCGCCCGGAAGCAGGGCAAGCAGCAGAAAAAATTGCAGTTTCATGTGGCGCCTCACTGAAACAGGATGCCGGAAGACATTCCGCGGCGAATGGAAGCGGTGGTTTTCCGGAAGGGAAACGTTATCATAATGTCAGGTCTGCCGTCAGCCCTTGCCTGTCATGGTTCGCTTTGAGCTTTCCACAGCATAGGAACGCAACGTTTTCCCGCAGTCCGTGTCCAGTCAATTAAGCAGGGTTGAAGGTGCCGGATATTTCCGTGGCCTTGAACCCCATGCAGGACAAACCATGCTTTCCCTGGTTGCATCCAAATGAAGATGCAGGACATTTAAAGCGATTTTGGCATACTGAAGGAAACCTGAAAACCTGACCGAGGAGGACTGGCGCTTTCCATGCGCAATCGACCCACAAGTGTATTCGCTTTCTTAGCTTTGACATTCTTAGCCGTTTGCTGTGCGCATTTACATGCGCAAGCTGCCCTGCTCATGGAGGAGCCATACGGCTTCTTTGGCACCCTGAATCCCACCGGACACAACGCCATCTATTTTGAGCGCGTTTGCGCCGAAACTCCGGTTCGGCTGCGCCGCTGCGAACCCGGCGAGTTGGGTGCCGTGATCGCCCGCTACCAGGGCATCGCCGGATACGATTGGGTGGCGATTCCGCTGGTTCCCTACCTTTATTCGGTCGAAAGCCCCTCGGATGTCCCCTCCCGTGTGAACCGCGAGGCCGTAACGCGGATGCGCGAGCGGTACTACGAAACCCACTTGGCGAAACTGGGAGAAACCCTCCCCTCGGGCAGCATGTTCCATGGCGGCTGGACCCAGTTGCTGGGCGTGGCCTATGAGCGCCGCGTCTACGCCTTCCGTTTCGAAACAACCGAGGAGCAGGACGACGCCTTCATTGCCCGCATGAACTCGGCCGAAAATCGCACCCACTTTGAATTGCTCTTCAGCAATTGCGCGGATTTTGCGCGCGTTGTCCTCAACTCGTATTTTCCCCGGACATTCCAGCGCAACATTTTCCCCGACGCCGGCATGACCACTCCCAAACAGATCGCCTGGAAGCTGGTGCGCTATGCCCGCAAGCACCCTGAGATACAACTGACGGTCTTTGAGATTCCCCAGATCCCGGGCTATCGCCACCAGAGCCACTCAAACAAGTGCATCGCCGAGTCACTCATCACCACCGCCTACGCCGTCCCCATCGTTGTGTTCAACCCATACCTCGCCGGAGGCCTGTTTGTGGATTATCTTTTCCGCGGCCGCTACCACCTCATCCCCAAGCACCCGCAGATCATGGAACCCGGCAGTCTTTCGATATTGACACTTCCAGCATTGACAGCCTTCTCTCCGTACGCGCAGAATCCCGACAGCGTCGGCGTTCAGGCCCCCGGCGCCGCTGTTAGTGACTCTGCGGAAACGCAGGTGCTTGGAACAGCCTACTTCGGCCCGAAGGAATGAAGGCTACGCATGAGTAAGTCTGTCCCGCAGAACCTCAAGAATCATGGCCGTCTCGATGCGCCTTATCACATGGTTCTTCTCACCGTCCTGGCCGTCAACGTGGTCATGGCCGTCTGTTACATGTTGGGTCATCTCAACATCTTTTCAGAATGGCTCGTGATACTCGCGATCGCTGTTTTCATCCCCTTCATAAGGCTGCGGACCTATCCCCTCAAGGTACAGGACCGCGTCATCCGGCTCGAGGAGCGGTTGCGTTTGCAGTCGCTGGCGCCGGCCGAGTGGCACGCGCAGATCTATCGCCTCACCGAGGACCAATTGATCGGCCTTCGCTTTGCCGCCGATGACGAGGTTGTCGAGCTTGCCAAGCAGGCGCTCGAACAGAATCTCAATCGCAAGCAGATCAAGGAGCGCATCAAGAACTGGCGCGCCGACGACTGGCGGGTCTGAGCCGCGCCGCTGGCGCAACTCCGGACTGGGCAGGCTCCATCCGCTTCTCTACGGGCGAGCGGTGGAGCTTACCCTGCTCATAGTTCCCTGGCAACTGCCGGCAACCTCGGTCCCCGGCTTACTCGTTGGGAAGTGTCGACCCGGCGTCCTTACCGGAACCTTCAGTCTCGTCCGCCGCGCCCTTCCCTTCGGCTTCGGCTAACGCTTCTGTGTCCAGTTCATGTTCGTGCCGGTAGTGTTCCACCGGCATCTTGCCGTCCCACCATGCCCAATTCATCGGATAGACATCCGGATCGAGAAATACCTGGTAGAAGTGCCAGACAATAATCGCCAGTGTGGCCAGAATCGCCTCATAGAAGTGGATCGAAGTGGCTACGTCGATCCACCATCGGGCAATCAGGTTCCCTACCCAGACCTGGGCCCATAGCATGATTCCAGTCACGGCCATCAGCACCGTACCCCACACCAGCGCCCAATACTCGGCTTTCTCCGCGTAGTTGAAGCGGCCGAACTTGGGCTTTATCTTGCTCAGGCCCAGGTAATAGAGCATCGTTCCCCATGCATCGAAGGCATCCCTCGGTCCAGGCGCAAAATCCCGGATCAACCGCCGTCCCTCCCTGGTAGCAATCAGGTAGAAGATGTGATAGATACCCGCACCGATCAGCACGACGCCCGCGATGCGATGGGTAAAGCTGCGCAGCTTCTCGCTCAGGCCCAGCACATCGGCCAACCACGAGTTGGGGAATTTGAGCGCAAATCCGGTAATTACCAGGACGATAAAGCTGGTCAGCAGCACCAAGTGCTGCCAGCGCTGATTCGTCGTCATGCGCACCATGCTGGGGTTCTGCATCCTGCGCTTGGCCACGGCCTTGCTGCGCCAGATGATCGCGTTATGCAGAAACATCGCTCCAATCACAACCGCAATCAGCACCAGATAAATCAGTCTTATCCAACTCACCGCGATGGAGCCGATGTCTCGCGACCGGATGCCATCCTCCAGATGCACCTTGGTGAGGGTGAACTTTTGTGTAACTCCCTTGTGGCATTTCCCGCAGGTCGCATCGAGATTAGCGCGATTGATGGTAGAGTGTGGATCGCTCGAAGGCAGAATGTTATGCACGCCATGGCAACTGGCGCAGTTGGCCACCACCGCCGATCCGTTCTCTGACGCGAGCCCATGATAACTGTCGAGGTAAGTCGATTCGCGGTTGCCAGCAACCCCGAACTCCTGCGAAAGCCGCACGCCTTCATGGCACTGCGCGCATGTGGTTCGGGCCACATTCTGCTCTGAGACCGACGAGTTGGGATCGATATGCGCCTTGATCGAGTGAATCCCGTGGCAGTCCGTACAAACCGGGGCCAGGCCGTTGCCCCGGCTGATGCCCTGCCCGTGAATGCTCTGCATGAACGTCGTTTCGATTGCGCTATGGCACTTGCCGCAAGTCTCGGGGACATTGAACTTGTATATCGGCGATTTCGCGTCGTTGGCGGGAAGGATCTCGTGCGCGCCGTGGCAATCCGTGCACACCGCGGCCTTCTTCGATCCCTTCTCGATTGCCAGTCCGTGCACGCTCTCCTGGTAAGACACGAAGGGCTGTGCGCTCTCCCCGTTCGACTCCATCAGAAACTTCTGCCCATGGCATTTGCCGCAGGTGGCAGGAATGTTTCCATGATTTACCGGCGACTTGGCATCGTCAGCGCCCAGAATCTCGTGTGCGCCTCCATGGCAATCCACGCAGTCCGCGGCCGGCGCTCCACCCGCCTTGGCAGCCTTGGCGTGGTAGCTGTGCGAATACGCGTTCTGCGCATCCGCGTGGCACTGCGCGCAGGTAATCTTCTTGGGCGCCGTCGCGTGCGCCAAATCCTTCACGTCCGTATGGCAGTCCACGCAGGTGAACAGGTTGCCGTGGATGGAGTGTTTCAGCTTGCCCTCATCCACATAAAGGCTGACAGCCTTGCCGTCAACCTCCTTCGTCAGCGTGGAGTCAGAGTGGCAGGCAAGGCAATCTTCATTCTTCGGCTTATGCGCCGCATAGGCCGCACAACTCCCTGAGAGCAGGGAGATCGCGACTGCTTGGGTGAAAATGATTCGTGCAGTGTTCACACGTTCGAGGAAACTCCATGCCGCAAAAGAGCGCGGTGATTTGAATCACAGCGGGCAACCAGCCATCCGTGACCTGACCTTGCCCCTCTGCGACCGCCCTCATAATTGCCGAAAAGCTGGGGGAGGTGAGACCCATCTGCCGTGTTCTGTGCAAATTGCCAGATTTCACAGCCAAATTTGCCCCGGAACAGCCGCGGTCTCGCCGGAGTGATACGGGTCACATGCCATCAGGCGCCTGCTGAAGCACAATATGACCGCTGCTTGAGGACAAATTCCATGGGCACAGTTACGGTATCCGACACAAAAACCATGCTCACTCTCCCTGGCGACGCGGTGCGTCAGATTCAATGGCGATTTGCCGATCGCTTCGATCTGCAGATGCTCGTCCAGTCGGCCCGGAGTGTGGCAAGGGGAACCGTTGCGCGCATGGTGGCCGCAGGGGAGCGCACCAGCCACGAGTGGACCCCTGCCAAGAGCGAGATGCTTGAGGCCTTCGATCGCGCTGGCATTACCGCGGCCTTTATGGAGCCGGAAGAGGGCGGGTTCATCGCCGGTCCCAAGAACCTGGCGCTGGGGCTGTCCGCCTTTGAGCTGGCTTGGGTAGACGGCGGCGCCGCCACCGCCAGCCTGGCCAGCTTCCTGGCCCTTTCGCCCATCCATGAGCGGGGCACCCAGGAGCAGGTCTCGCACTACAAGACCCTCGCCGCCCCGCCGCAACCAGGTGAGACCCGCAAGCCCTGGCGCGGCGCCTTCGCCCTCACTGAGCCCATTCCATACGTGGGCGTCGACACCGGCATGTTAAACGGCAAACTCCGCGTCGCCGAGTGGCAAGACGGCCAGGAGCCCTGGCTGCAGGTCGACAAGCGCGGGCGCTTCATCACCAACATTGCCTTTGCCAACTTCGTCACCGCCGCGGTCAACTCCGATGACCCGCGCATCAAGGGCAGTTGCGTGATCATTCTCGAGGAGGGCGACGAGGGGTCATTCGACCGCGGAACCCCAACCAAGAAGCTGGTTCATCAGCTCTCGTCCACAGGCGATCCCATTTTCAACCTGAAAGTTCCGGCCAGCCGCATCGTGGGCGGATACACCATCAAGGACGGCATCATCGTCCCCAACTTCAACCACACTGAGATCATCGACGCCGTCTTCCGCCGCACCCGCGTTCCGGTGGGCCTCATGACGTCCGCCAAGCTGCTCTCGGCAGTCGAGCCCGTTATCCGCTACCAGCGCGAACGCTTCCGCGGAGCGGAAGGCTCCAAACCCGGCTCTGTCCGCTATGAGCAGGGCATCCAGCAGCGCGAAGACGCATTGCACCGCCTGGTCGACGTCTGGGCCACCGGCGAAGCCGCCGCCTCCCTTGGCTTTGCCGCCGCACGCCTCTTTGACACCCTCGACCCGCTCGAAAAACATAAGACGGCCCTCCTCAAAGAACGCGGCATCCAGGGTGGCCGCGCGGAGATGAAAGCCCTCAGAGAGAGCGAGCAGCGTGCCATCGAGTTCCTGTCGCTCAAGGATGGCGACCCGCGCCGCGCTGAGCTTGAATCCGATCCCCTCGTCGATTTTGTCCTCAAAGACGCCGAAGCCAATGTCCTCTGCCCCGCGACCAAGCTCTGGAACACCGGCCATGGCGCCAACATGATGCGCGAGGCCATCAGCCTGATGGGTGGCTACGGAATTACCGAGGACTGCCCCGGTTTCCTGGCCAACAAGTGGATGGATGCGCAGCTCGAAGCCACCTACGAAGGCCCTGAAGCCGTACAGCGCCGTCAGTTGACGGTCACCATGACCTCTGAGGTCTTTCTGGCCCAGTTCCACATCTGGACAGCCGACATGCGCCGCATTGCCTCGGAGCATCCGGGAACTGGCGCCTGCACCCTCGCGTCCGCCATGAACCTCTGGCACTGGACGCTGAATTACCTGCAGAAATCCACTGATCCCGACGGCAACAAGCTTTATCACGGCCAGCGCCAAGGCGTGACCTTCGCGCTGGCGGATGCCCTCTGCTGGCTTCTTGCTTCCCGCTGCCAGATTCTCGATGTCCTGGAATTGGAGACTCGCGGACCAGACGATCCGGTGGCCTCCGAAGGCCTCTCCGGCACCGTCCAGTTCCTCAGCGACCTTTGCCACACCCAGGCAGCACAAGCCGCCGGCGAAGTTTCCCGCATCTGCGCCGAACTGGTATTCGGCTACAGCCCCCACCCGGCGTGGAGCGATGAACAACACAAGGGCTGCTTCCTGGCCAGCGAACTCGAAGAGTATGAGGAGACCATGCCTGGCATTACCGCCATGGCCGTAGACGCGTTGGCTGCCGATGGCAGTCATCCGCAAAAGGCCGGCCCTTGCGCGGGATGTGTCGGTAACAGCGAATTTCTCCGTCTCCAGAACAAACTCACCACCTGCCTGAGCGGTGCTCGCCTGGCCAAGGACCGCGCCGCGGAGACGGTCAGCAAGGTAGTGATCCCCGAAGCTCTGGACTATCCCTCATGAACACCGGCAACCATGTGGAGGCAACACCGGCGGGTGCCCCGGATCTCGCTTCTGAGACCTGGGAAACCACAGCAGAGGATTCGACCGCGCCGGAGTTCGAGCGCCAGACCATGGAAGTCGACATCGCCTGTGCCGGCTTCGGCCCCGCCATGGGCGGCTTCCTCACCACGCTCACCCGCGCCTGGGCTGAGCATCCTGAAGATCCAGCCTTCGAGAGCAAAGTCGCCCCCGGAATGCCCTTGCAGGTCCTTTGCTACGAGCGCGCCGACGACATTGCATCCGGCGTCAGCGGCGTGGTTACCCGCGCCCAGGGCATTCGCACCAGTTTCCCTCACCTGAATCCCGCTGAAATTCCCATGGCCGTCGAGGTAGCGCAGGAGCGAGTGCTTTATCTGCTTGATCCCATCGGCGCAAGCCGGCGCTCTCTCACCCTTCGCGCGGCCGATGCCGTTTTGCGGGCAGCCGGACCGCTGCTGGGCCTCCGCGACCACGCCTTTGAGCTCCCCTGGACTCCACCGTTCCTCCACAAGCACGGTGGACTGATCCTCTCGATCGGCCAGTTCAACCAGTGGGTCGGCTCGCAACTCATGGCCACCGGCCTGGTCCAGATCTGGCCTGGTACTCCTGTGAACGCACCAATATTCCCGGGTGCTGCCGGCCAATCGGAAAGGACTGTCCTGGGCCTGCGCCTCGCCGATCAGGGAGTTGACCGCGCTGGCGCGCCCGCCGACGGTTTCATGCCCGGAATGGATGTCCGCGCGCAACTCACCGTGGTGGCCGATGGTCCAGTTGGCGCCGTGGGCCAGGCCATCGACGAGAAGCTGGGCCTGCCCGCGGGTCACGCCCGCCGTGAGTGGGCTCTGGGCATGAAGATGGTCATAGAGCTACCCGAAGACTCGACCCTCAAGCCCGGCACCGTCATTCACACCTTTGGCTACCCTGAGCCGGAGATCTTCGGCTTTCTCTATGTTCACCCTGACCGCCTCGTCTCCGTCGGCATCTTCGTTCCCTCCTGGCTCGGCGATCCCTCCCGCACCTCCTACCGCTACCTGCAGCACTACATTCAGCACCCCGCACTTTGGCGCTACCTCAAGGACGGCGTCCTCCGCTCCTGGGGAGCCAAGTCGCTTGAGGAGTCCGGGCGCCGCGGCGAGCCCTACCTGGTCGGCGACGGCTATGCCCGCATCGGCGAAGGCTCCGGCTCGACCAACATGCTCACCGGCTCCGGAGTCGACGAGGCCTGGACCACCGGCACACAGCTCGGCGAGGCCGTCGTGGAACTGCTCCGCGCCGGCAAGCCATTCACCAGGGAAAACCTTGCGGCCACCTACGAATCCCGCCGCCGCGCAAGCTGGGTTGAGCGCGGCGCCCGCGAAGCGCAGAATGCCCGCAATGGCTTCCATGGCGGCATCGTCAAGGGCATGATCGGCATGGCCTTTGCCGGCCTTACCGGCGGTCGGCTCTCGTTCCAGGCTCATATTCCACCGGCCCATAAGCAGATTCCCCGCTTGTTTTCACGTTCGGCCGAGCGCCTTAAGCTGAAGAATGGCGCGCGGCTGGCTCTGGCAGACGGTCGCCCGTTCCACGATGCCCTGCTCACCGCTCGCGGCTGGCCGGAGATTGCCTTCGACGGCCGCCTGCTCGTCACGCAACAGGATGCGCTGCTGATGGGCGGCAAGGTACAGGCCGTGCCCGGCTTTGCCGATCACGTCGTCTTCCGCGACGCACAGCTATGCATTACCTGCGAGGAGAAGACCTGCATCGCCATGTGCTCCGGCCAGGCCCTTACTGAAAGTGCGGATGGCGTGCCCGAGTTCGATCGCGAGAAGTGCGCTCATTGCGGCGCCTGCCTGTGGAACTGCGCCCATTCGCCCGGCGGCGACCGCTCCAACATCGAGTTCCGAGCCGGCGCGGGCGGACTCCATTCCGCGGAGAACTGACCCTTTCCCCGAATCAAGACAGTCAAAAAAGGAAAATTTCATGGCAAATGTAGTACACATCGTGGTTTGCGCGGGCATCGTTCCTGATCCCCTGCAAACCCTGGAGCCGGTGACCGGGCCTAATGGTCCGGGGCTGAAGAATGAGATGGTCTTACCGGCAGTGCTGGACCCCTGGGCCGCCAGCGCGCTCTATGAAGCCGCAAACCTTGCCGCCAGGAACGCAGGCAGTAAAGTCTGGCTGATCTCGCTCGGCCCCAAGGCCAAATTGCAACAGGTGATGATGACCGTTGCGCAGAAGGTTAGCTTCGAACTGATTCCCATCGACGGCCCCATCGGCGGCTTCCCTGACGCGCACGCAACCGCAGCCGCGCTGGCGGAAACCATCGCCGCCTTGCCCGGCCTCGATCGTGCCAAGCTGCTTCTCTTCGGCGGTTGGGAGTCGGCCACGCGCGGTGCGGGCGTTACGCTTCAGCTTGTCGGCGAACGCCTCGGAATCACTGACCAGTTCCAGGGCGTGGACCAGATAGATCTCCGTGACGACGGAAGCTTTGAGGTGCTGGAGCGCGTGGAGGGCGGCAAGCACCAGGTTTCGGTCTGCGCCGGAACTCCTGCCGTCCTCGGGTGGGCCACCGGCAACCTTGCCGAGCCACGCAATAATCCACAGGTTGGAATGGCCAACATGCGCACCATCATGCCCGCGTTGCAAAAGGCCAAGAAGGCAACGCTGGAGGCCAACGGCCTCCGCTACGTCTCCGTCGCCCTGCCCAAACAGCAGCGCACAACCCGCGTGGTCAAAGACCTGACGCCCGACGAGATTGCGCGCGAACTGGTCGAGTGGATTGGAGCCGAATAACAACCATGGAAACCATACTTGTACTTACGCACGTAGACGACAGCGGCGCCGCTCTTACCAAAGCCTCGCTTGAAGCCGTCACCGCCGGCAAGGAACTTGCCGCCCGGCTCTCTGCCACGTTGACCATTGGCATTGTGGCCGCTGACTCCACCGTCGCAGCCGGCGTCCTCGCCTCCACTGGAGCGCGCCTGCTGGCCGTCTCTGGCGAACCGTTTGCGCAATCGCGCTACGCCACCGATGCTGCCGCGTGCGAAGCGCTCTGCCGCGCCGCACAGGCCACCATCGTCCTCGCCCCCGGAACTTCGCGCTTTGCGCGTATTGCGGCAGGTGTGTCGCATCGGCTGGGGGGCTTCATCGATACGCACATCAGTTCCATCGGCGGCACTGAGACCGTGGAAGCAAGTCGCTGGTTCTATCGCCAGCGTGTCGAAGCCGTCTTCAGCCGCGAGCCGCGTCCCTGGTTCCTGCTGCTCGACCCGGGCACTCATGCGGCCTTCGCCGGCGATCCGGCCCCGGCACAAGTCGAGGAAGTCCCCGTTCAACTCCCTACACTTCGCACCACCGTCAGCGGCCTCCGTGCACCCATGCAGGGTGCGCAGACCATCCGCCCCGACGCCAAACTCCTCTTTGTCGCTGGCGCGGGCTGGACGAAAAAGCAATCCGATGGCCAGGTCCATCCCACCCAGGCCGGCGATCTGATTCTCGGATTCCTGCGCCTCACCGGCGCTTCTCTCGGCAGCAGCAAATCGCTGGTCGATCAAGGCAGCGAGAACCAGCCCGTGCTTCCCTTCCTCACCCACCTGAACCAGATCGGCCAAACCGGCTCCACGCCGCGCCATCCCAAAGGTCTCTCCACCTGCTGCCACGGCGAGGAACCCCATGTTGTCGGCTGGCGCTTCATCGCCGACCGCCGCGCCATCTCGCTCGATCCCAACTGCGGCTGGACCCGCGGAAAGGCCGACGTCGTTTATGTGGCCGACGCCTTCCTGGTGATGGCCAAGGTGAATGCGCTGCTTGAGACCGACAAGGCGTAGCCGAATTTCGTACGAATAGTAACCGCAATCAACAGAGGCCGGACAAGATAACTTGCCCGGCCTTCGTTTCATCTGAACCATCTGTTTGCCTTCCTCGCCAGTGAGCCGAAAGACCGCTTACACAGCGGGCCTCGCGCACTCTCCGTTGCTCCAATTGTGATAATTTAGGTACGGGAGTACGCATAAGCTATGTCTTCAATTACGTCGTTTATCAAGCATCACTATCGTCACTTCAATGCCGCCGCCCTCATCGATGCCGCTGAGGCCTATAACGCTCACCTGGCCAATGGTGGAAAGATGTTTGTCACCATCGGCGGCGCCATGAGCACCGCGGAACTGGGGCTTTCGCTGGCCGAAATGATTCGCCATGACAAGATTCACGGCATCTGTTGCACCGGGGCAAATCTTGAGGAAGACGTCTTCAATCTGGTCGCCCATGACTTCTATGAGCGTGTTCCCCACTACCGCGATCTGACACCCGCCGACGAAGGCAAACTGCTCGCCCGCCACATGAACCGGGTCACCGACACCTGCATCCCCGAGATGGAGGCCATGCGCCGCATCGAGAACGAAGTGCTCAAGGAATGGATTCGCGCCGACCAGGCAGGCGAGCGCTTCTTCCCCCATCAGTTTATGTACAAGATCCTGCTCTCTGGCGACCTCAAAGCGTCTTACCAAATCGACCCGAAAAACAGTTGGCTGTTGGCCGCGGCTGAAAAGAACCTGCCCATCTTCGTCCCCGGTTGGGAAGACTCCACACTGGGCAACATGTATGCTGGCCACTGCATCACCGGCGACGTCAAAAAGGTCCACACCGTCCGTACCGGCATCGAGTACATGATGGAACTGGCCGAGTGGTACACGGCCACCTCTGCGCAGACCCCACTCGGTTTCTTCCAGATTGCCGGCGGCATCGCGGGCGACTTTCCCATCTGCGTGGTCCCCATGCTGCACCAGGACTTGCAGCGCGAGCACGTGCCGCTCTGGGCCTACTTCTGCCAGATCTCGGACTCCACCACCAGCTACGGTTCCTACTCCGGCGCCGTCCCGAACGAAAAGATCACCTGGGGCAAACTTGGCGAGAACACCCCCAAGTTCATCATCGAGTCCGACGCCTCCATCGTGGCGCCGCTGATCTTCGCATACGTCCTCGGCTGGTAACTCCTCCACTTACACGCCTATCGAGGATAGAGTAAACAATGAGGGGTATGGGTCCTGGCCCATACCCCTCATTGTTTACTCTGCAAATTGCCATTCTACCGGATGATCTGTAACAGCTTTTACCCCTCCGCAATCACCACAAGCGGACCTTGTATCTCGCCCCCGTCGCCGCCTGCAAGCGCCGCCTGACCTACTGCTCCCAATCCAATCTTCCAGTCTGGCGAAGGCAGTTCCGGCATGGGCCGCGCCTGGAACAGCTTCTTGCACTGCCTTGCCGTCCACCGCGCCCCGGCCTTCGACTTCTTCCGCCGCGCGCTATCGGTCGAGATACCAGTCCCCGCGTACATCTGCCTGTAAAGCTTCGATAGAAACATGAACGCGATCCTGGATCGTAAGTTGGGTGTGCACGCCGATCTTTCCCAGATAGCTCTCCAGTTATAAAACCTGTCCCAAACCTTCTGCGTCCTCTCCCTGATTTCATCTGAACTCATGGTAGGATGCGGGGTAAACATCTTGGGCCTGACTTCCGTCGGAATCATCCAGTACCGGGTAATCGGCACATCGCCCACCATGGTCGGATTCAGTGCCTGTTCCTTCTCCCACCGTCCAAAGTCCACAGTGCCTGGAAACGGCGTCATCATCACGAACTGGGCAAACGTAATCCCCGCCTTCATCGCCATCTCCGCCGTAGCATCGAAGGTTCCCGGCCTGTCTGTAGGCAGCCCGAAAATGAACGAACCGAGTACATGGACTCCGTGCTCCTTGAACGTCTGCAACTGTCTTGCCAGAGCATCGCCAGAAAGGTTCCAGTCCTTGTAGACCGCTTTCAGCCCCTCTGGAGTTACAGCCTCCACTCCCACCAGGGCGCCCTTGATGTTGGCCTTGCGCATCGCATCCAGATAGTCGCCATCTTCCCCCGCCTCCATCGTCATTTGGGTGAAGAACACCATGTCTTTGGGCAACTTGGCTAGCTCCTCCATCAGTTGAAAACGCTCCGCGCGAATGGCCGTCAACTCTTCCAGCTTGGCTGTATTCTTCTGCTCCCTGGCCAGCCGCAGATCGGTAAACGTCACCGGATAGAAGTTGTCGTCGGCCAGTGCGATATACCGGAACCCCAACCGCCGCAACGTGACAATCTCGTCGACCACGCTTTGAAACCTGCGTTGCCTCGGTTTTTGCCCATCCGTCCGCCACACGCTGCAAAACGAGCAGTGCTTGGGGCATCCGCGAATGGTTTGCACCGAAGCCCACATATATTTCTCGGGACGCATCAGGTCCCAGCGCGCCGCAAGGAACTGCCCGCCTTCAATCCGTCCGCCCTCGTAGATCCGGTCCGGCGTGCCCGCCAGGCAATCCATGACTACCTTGCCCCAGGCAACATCGCCGTCGCCCTTCACTACCGCGTGCGCTTCCCCGCGCTCCAAGGCCTCTTCAGGAAACAACGTCGCGTGAATGCCGCCATACACCACCCATGCGCCACGGCTGCGCGCCATCCGGCCCACCGCATAGCCACGCAGCGCGTTGCCGGTGTGCACGCTGATGCCCACAATATCGCCGGGCTGAATCGTCTCCGGCACAATCGGCTCCAGCGACTCATCCACCAGAATCGGATCGCCCGCCGCTTGCGGCGTCGCGGCCGCAAGCACAAAAAGCCAGCGCGGCGTGATCACCGCGGTGCCAAAAGAGTTGTCGCTTGGATTTACCAGATGAACGCTCATCGCATCCAACCTTTCCTCGTGCGAGTGCAGTTGCGCTTGCGAGTAGGGTGGTCTCAGAGAGCGTTTTCGCAATCGGACGAATCGAGTGCGGAAGTGTGGTCCCGCATGATGGGCGATGACGAGTCTTCCCGCCGGACGGTTTTCCCCTTGGCAGTTTCCCGATCTTAAAGATTTCCCCTCAAACGGAGTGGTCAATTTTGCCCACTTTTTACCAACGGGGAACCCGGCCGGATGAAATCTATATGTATTCTATGCGCCTCCGCCTACATCTGCACAGCCCGCGAAGCTGCAATGGAGTCGCAGGACAACGGAGACGCATGGCCGTCTTTCCACGCCGTTAGCACTCTTTCATCTGATTGGATTGCAGTGGAAGCGAAATCAATGTTGAATCCAGCCCGGCAACATAAAGTGCTGCTCGCGGAAGAGAGCCACGCAGATTCGAACGGCCTCTGCATCCAGCAGAGTGCCGGCGTCTTTTTCAATCTGTTCCAATACTATTTTCAAAGGGATTCCTTGCCGATAGGGCCGATAAGCGGCCATTGCTTCCACAATGTCAGCCACTGTCAATACCCTGGCTTCGGGCAGGATCGAATCCCCCTTCAGGCCTCTCGGGTAGCCCGAACCATCCAGCTTCTCATGATGTTGGCGCACGATCTCCGCAATGGGCCAGGGAAACGGTATGTCTTTCAGAATGGTGTAGCCGGTCTCCGTATGACCGTTGATCAATGCCCGTTCCGCTGCGGTGAGTTGGCCCGGCTTGGTCAGGATTTCGGCAGGAATTGAAATCTTCCCTATATCGTGCACCTGTGCCGCCACCCGCAAACCTTGCAATCGCCCCTCCTGCCAGCCCATCTCACGGCCAATAGCCACTGCGATCTCCGCCACCCGGCCCTGGTGACCCGCTGTATACGGATCGCGCATTTCCATTGCAAGGACGATGGGCGCCACCATGGCTGACAGCGCATGGGTCAGTTGCCGCTCCGCCTCGGCCGCGTGTTCCCGCTCCGCCTGCAAAAGCCGCTCCTGCTCGGTTCGATGCATGCCGAAGCCGATCTGTTCGGCCAGGTGTACAAATACCTCAATCGCTACAGGTTCAAAAGCATTGGGCTCTGCGGCATAAACAACCAATGCGCCACGCAAACTGCCGTCGGCAACAAAAGGAACCGAAATAGAGGAGCGGATTCCAAATTGGCGGGCCCGTTCTTTCCACGGGCTGTAGACCACTGAGGTCTCAGTGTCCTCCACAATCTGCAACTGGCCAGTGCGAATGCTGACTCCCGTCGGGCCTCGCCCGCCTGGCTCATCCTCCGACCAGCTCAGTTGTAATCCATCCATGTAGGCCCGGGCGTTTCCCGATGCCGCTGCCAGCCGAATCGGCTTGCCGGAACCGTCTTCCACAATCCCGACCCAGGCGAGCCGATAGACGGATTCGCTCGTAATGGCCTCGCAAATAGCCTTGAAAAAGCCTTCCGGCGATTGGTTCTGCCAAAGCGCCAGGGCGGCGCCTGCATACGCTGACAATGCCCAAGTCTTGGTGGCCAGGCGATGTTCGTGTTCCTCCAATTCGGTCATGTCGCGGTACACGACAATCACCACAGACCGGCCGTCCAGTACCAATGATTTCGATGACGAAGTCATTACGGGAATGCACCGGCCGTCTTTGCTCAGGAGGTGAAGGCCTGGGTATTGGAGTAGCTGTTGCCCGTGATTCAGCAGTTCAGCCTTCACCCGTTCCCGCTCGGCCTCCGGGTGCATCATGACTATATTCGATCCAAGAAGTTCCTTGCGGGAATATCCGCTTAGCGCTTCTGCCGAGGGGTTGACATTTATATGTTCCCCGGTGCCGGAATCAAATGCAAACATGGCCTCCGGCGCGTAAGTCCAGGACAATTCATACAGGCTCTGGGGCTCATTGCAATTTGGGACGTGGGTCATGGCCACCGACCTCCATTAACCGGTGGGAATCCTCGCGGCTCAAAATCGATCCCGTCCAAAACTGCGAGTATATTTCTTATTGATATCCACAAAAAGGGGCATAAGTCAATTGCCAAGAAGGTGTAGCATCAAAGGCTTCACCCCACCCGGCTGCATTCTTCTACTGGGATCGCTACCTGCTCGACGATCTCCAGCCCGAAACCCTCGAGAGCCGGAATGTGCATGGGCGTATTCGACAGCAGCCGGATGCGCCGGATTCCCAGATCCGACAGAATCTGTCCGCCCAGTCCAATAGCGCGCAGAATTCGCCCGGTCCGTGCCTGCGAGCCTTCGCGCGTACGCAATTCCTCGTGCAGAACCAGCCGCCTGACATCCGTTCCCAACTCGCCCGTTGAAACCGCCTCCCCGTCAGGCTTGAACGCGCCGGCCACGCTGCGGTCAATCTCAAAGCCTCGCGAGGTATTGTGCAGGTAGAGCACCGCGCCACAACCCTCTTCGGCAATCATGCGCATCGATTGGTCCAAAATCTCACGGCAATGGCAATCCGCGCCAAAAACATCGCCCGCGGTGCAGCGGGTATGCATGCGCACCAGTACAGCGCGTGCACACGGTGATGGGAGTTCCCCTTCGGCAGGTGCTGTTTCGCCCAAATTCTCTGCCACGCCGCTGCCTGCGGAGCCTGCGCAGGCTGACCCGCTCTGGAATGCGGGGCAATCAGCGCAAAGATCGCCGCGCACCAGCGCGATGTGGCTCTCGCCACCGTTTACTTCGCTCTCATAAGCGATCATCCGAAACTCGCCGTAACGCGTTTGTATGCGGCTTTCCCCTGCGCGAACAATATAGCGCTCGTTCCGCAGCCGGTAGCGGATCAGTTCCGCCACGGTGAGGATCAGCAACCCATGTTCTTTGCAGAATGGAATCAGATCAGGAACGCGAGCCATCGTGCCGTCGTCCTTCATGATTTCGCAGAGCACGCCAGAGGGGTTCAACCCGGCCAGCCGCGCCAGATCGACCGACGCCTCGGTTTGCCCGGCGCGCACCAGCACACCCCCCTTGCGCGCACGCAGCGGAAAAATATGGCCGGGACGGGCCAGGTCGGCCGCCGTCGAGCGCGGCTCAATCGCCGTCCGGATGGTGTGAGCGCGGTCGAACGCCGAGATGCCGGTGGTCACGCCCTCGCGCGATTCGATTGACTCGGTAAACGCCGTGCCGAACCGCGAGGTGTTCTGCTGCGTCATGGGAAACAGCCGTAGGTAATCCGCGCGCTCCTCGGTCAGTGTCAGGCAGATCAATCCCCGTCCATACTTGGCCATGAAATTGATCGCTTCCGGGGTGACAAACTCGGCGGCCAGGGTCAGGTCGCCCTCATTTTCCCGGTCCTCATCGTCGACAACAACGATCATGCGACCGGCGCGGATCTCGGCCAAAGCGCCGGGGACGTCTGTGAAGGGGGGTTCGAGAGTGCGTGCAATGTTGGGCATGGCCACCCTCCCATTCTCGTCTATTGCGGTCACTAACCGCAAAAACGCCGCCCGAAGGCGGCGTTTTTACACACATGAAAGTGACACAAGGCTTACAACGTCGATTCGATCTCAAATCCCCATGCCTCCAGGAGAGCTTCAGGGATGTATTTGGAGTTCTTGTTCCGGCGAGCCCACTCCCGCAACCGGGTGGAGCGGATGTACTGATCCGGTGTAAGCTTGAACTCCTTGACGATAACCTCGAAGGAGGTCACAGTGGGTACAACCGGGCCGATGGGCTCCGGCTTGCCCCAATTCGGATTTCCACGACGCTTTGCCATCGATTTGGTGTCCTTAAGGGAGGATGATTTGCACGTAAATCCTCGGAATCGGGCTGGGGGATCCTGTCAGTCCTGAGGAAACTCTAGAGTTTTATTTTACGGATATTTTCTTCAAAAATCAATAGCTAAATGACACATGGTGCCCGACAAACCGGGGCAACCCCCCTCACAGCCGGCCAGCGGCAAATTAGTGGGAAAACTGCTGAACCCAAAGGACTTCGGCCGTTCTTCAGTTGTTGTAGCGCGAAACCACCCCGGATCGCACACCCAGCGCGCTCCTGGCGCCAGCAGGACTGGCGACATGCCACCCGCCGGTGTCACCATAGTCGTATGACAACATCCTGGCGAATGCGGGCAGCCGCTCTTCTGCTCCTGACCTGCGGTGCGGCCCAGTCTGGCGCCGTCGAATTGAAAATAAGCCGTGAAGCCATCGAGCGCACTCTGAAACAGCAACTCTTCAGCGGCCCCAACCACCGCTATTACCTCAAGGGGAACGCTCAGTCCGCATGCTCCATCTATGCCGAGGACCCGCAACTCAGCTTTGTCCAGGACCGGATCGTGGTGAACCTCAAGACCCACGCACGATTGGGCGAAGCAGTAGGCGGCGCCTGCCTGGGGCTGACGCTCAGCTTTCCGGCCGAAGTTTCGCTTGCCCCCGATGGCCAAGGCGAAACCATCGGGTTCCGTGACGCTCGCGTAGACCGCATAAGCGACCGTCACGAGCTTAACTTCGTGCTCATCCCTTTCCTCAGCCACCAGGTTCCCTCGGGCATGAAAGTCAATGCCGCCGACCTCCTCCGCAAGGCCCTCGAAGGGTCGACCGCCTCTTCCGGTTACAAGGTTAGCCTTGAGAGACTCAAGATTCACTCCATACAAACCGAGGGCGACATGCTGGTTGTGGACGTAGATGGTGATTTGAGCGTTAAATAGTTCAAAGTCAACTTCTTGCGTAGGCAGTCAGACTTCCTGACCACATTGACCCGTTCAATCTGCCTTCGCCGAGGGGATGACGGCCGTTCCACCCGCGGCGATAATGATTGCAACCTTCCGAGCGTGATTGCCGGACAGTTGCTGGAAATCGGGCCAGGTTGCATTACCCGACCCTGAATTGAAGCTGCGCCTCTAAGATGACGGGAGATGACGAACAAATGAATCCGCTGACAAGACCCATTCTGGCAACCGTGCTCCTCCTCCCAATTGCGCTGGCGGCGCAGGATAGCGCGGCACAATATGACACTCAACTTCAACGCGCAGAGGAGCGGCTTAGTTTTCAGACTTGGGGGCCTTGGACTCCCAGATCAAACGTCAATGCGGATGTCGCGATGGTTTACGGAACCGGCGAGCAAATGCTGCCGGAGCTTCAGAGCTGGCGGCAACACGGCTATATCGCTGACATGATGACCGCCGCGTCCTGGGGCGACTATCAGGACTATTTCGACGGGCGCTTTGACGGAAAGACTCATATGGATGAGGCTCAGACCGACGCCAATGGAGACGTGATCCTGCACTGGGGCAGCAAGACCATTCCTTCCGTTTCTCCTGGAGAGTCATTCAGCCGCTATCTGGCGCAAAGGGTTCGGCATGCGGTGGACGGCGGCGTCCAGTCTATCTACATCGAAGAGCCTGAATTCTGGGCTAGAAGTGGGTGGGAGGAAAACTTCAAACGCGAATGGAAAGCCTATTACGGCGAGGATTGGCAGCCTCCGAATTCGTCGCCGGATGCTCAATACCGCGCCTCCAAATTGAAGTACTTTCTCTATAGGAGGGAACTGGGTCAAGTTTTCGATTCCACCAGGGAATACGGAAGGCTTAATGGTCGAACCGTTCACTGTTATGTTGCGACACATTCTCTGATCAACTATGCCGACTGGCTAGTTGTCAGTCCGGAGTCTTCCTTGCTCGCTGTCAGTCCGGACGGATTCATAGCGCAGGTCTGGACAGGATCCGCACGCGCTCCGAACTATTACAATGGCGTCCTTAAAGAACGCACGTTCGAGACGGCCTTTCTCGAATATGGCTCCATGCAGAATCTGGCTCGCGCTTCGGGGCTAACTATCAGGTACCTGAACGATCCAGTTGAAGACGATCCCGACCGCGATTGGAATGACTATCGATCAAGCTTTGAAAGCACGGTCACAGCTTCCTTGTTGTACCCGGAAGTGTGGCGCTATGAAATCATGACCCCGGAAAGAATCTTCAATAGCAAGCATCCGGCTAAGCATGGCGTCACCAACAATCAGACGACGCAGTTAGTGGAAACCGCAGACGGTTTTGTCCATGAGCATGGCTCGGTGTCAAATATCGAGGAAATTGGCATACCGAAAGCGTATGAGACTGAAATCCAAAGCGTGATGAGCGCCTTGAAGGATATGAAACAGAAGGACGTACGGTGGGAAGAAACAGGCACCGGCAAAGTCGGCGTCCTGGTCTCTGACACCATGATGTTCGAACGGGCAGATCCATTCCCCTCGGATGCAAGCCTTGGTTCCTTCTATGGACTTGCTCTCCCGCTCTTGGCTCACGGACTGCCGGTCGAGCCGGTGCAAATCGAATATGCCAATAGCCCGGGCTTCCTGAACCGTTACAAGATGCTGCTACTTACGTACGAAGGCCAGAAGCCTCCAACTCCGGAGTTTCATGATGCGTTGGCAGAATGGGTCCGCAACGGAGGCGCCTTAGTTGTCATCGATAACGACGACGATCGTTATAACGGCGTGCGCGAATGGTGGAATCGAGCGCCTGACTCATACAAGACCCCACGAGAACACCTGTTTCTGAAACTGGGTATTTCGAAAGATGCGGTCGGACTTCATGCTGTTGGCCGCGGCGTCATTTTGTCCGAACGGATATCCCCAGCAGCCTTGACATACAGGAAGGACGGCGGCGAGACAGTGCGCGGCTTCGCGCGTCAAGCGGCAGCCGCCGTGAAGCTGCCCTGGAAAGAGACGAACGCCCTGGTTTTGCGGCGTGGCCCGTACATTATCGCCGCAGGTTTGAATGAATCCATTCCCGGAGCCAGGCCATACGTTCTTCATGGACGATTTGTGAATTTGTTCGATGCAAATCTTTCTATCCTCACGCGCGCCGCTCTTCCGCCGGGTACCCGGATGTTACTAATGGACGTGAACATGCTGAAAGGAAACGATATTCCGCATGTGATTGTTGCGAGCTGCCGGATCTCTGACGAGCATGCCGGCAAGGACAGCCTCACCTTCAAGGCGGATGGAATTTCAGATACAAATGCAGTAGCTCGCATCAACACCGCCAGAAAGCCGACCAGAGTCATTGTCGGAGGTGCGGCGTTGCAGGAAAGAGACTATGAATTGAGCGGAGGCACATTGCTGATTCATTTCCAGAACGCCGCAAGTCCTCTGCAAATTGAGATCGATTTTCCTCAATGAGCAATTGACTTGAGCGGCCGTGAAGGCTGCCTCCGCTCATGCGCTAACTCATTACGGACCTAACGCTGTTATTCGCTCCAAGCATCAAAAGCTCCCGCACGCACCGCGGCGGCCAGCGCATCGATGTCTGACGCCAGAGTCCGGTCCTGATCCAGCCGCGCGACCACCGCCCGCACCGCGCCGTGCGCCCGCTCAATCTCCCGGCTGGGACGCAGCGGCCTGCGAAACTCCACACCCTGCGCCGCGCACATCAGCTCGATGGCCACAATTCGCTCGGCATTCTCCACAATCTGCCGCAGCTTCACGGCGCCGGTCATGCCCATTGATACATGATCTTCCTTGCCCCCGCTGGTTGGAATGCTGCCCGTCGATGAAGGATGCGCCAGCACCTGGCACTCATTGATCAACGCCGCCGCCACAATCTGCGCCATCATGAATCCCGACGAAAGCCCCGCATCGGGTGAGAGAAACGGCGGCAACCCCTCGTTGATATCCGGATTGAGCAGCCGGTCAATCCGCCGCTCCGTCATGCTGGCCAGATCGGTCACTGCAATGGCCGCGTAGTCGAACGCATATGCCAACGGCGCCCCATGAAAATTTCCCCCCGAGATGACTCCGCCGTCTTGCATGTTGGAGGAGCTTTGCGGAAAGACGAGAGGATTATCCGTAGCCGAACCTGCCTCAATCTCCAGCACACCCCGCACATGCCCCAGCACACCCCGCACTGCCCCATGCACCTGCGGCATGCAACGCAAACAATAAGCGTCCTGGACCCGCGAATCGTGCTCCCGGTGGGCTTCGCGAATCTCCGATCCCTCCATCAGCCGCAACAGGTGCGCCGCCGCCGCAATCTGCCCGGCGTGTGGCCTTGCCTCGTGAATTCGCGGATCGAAGGCCGAAGGCGTACCCATCAACGCCTCAAGAGACATGGCCCCCGCCAGATCCGCAACCTTCGCCACGCGCAGTGCTCGCGCCACGGCCAACGCTCCCACGGCGGTCATCGCCTGCGTTCCATTCAGAAGCGCCAATCCCTCCTTGGCAGCCAGCGCCAGAGGCTGCAATCCCGCGCGTCGCAGCGCCTCGCCTCCGGACATGCTCTCGCCCCGGTAATACGCTTCGCCCTCGCCAGTGGCCACCAGCGCCAGATGAGCCAGTGGCGCCAGGTCCCCGCTGGCCCCCACGGAACCCTTTTCAGGAATCACCGGATGTACCCCGGCGTTGAGCAGCGCCACCAGCAGTTCCACCACCGCCGCCCGGCAGCCGCTGAACCCCTTGGCCAGCACGTTGGCGCGCAGCAGCAGCATGGCCCGCGACTCAGCCTCCGAGAGCGGATGCCCCACCCCGGCTGCGTGGCTCCGAACTAGGTTCGTCTGCAACTGCGCCAGATTTTCGGGCGGAATCCGAACATCCGCCAGTTTCCCAAACCCGGTGTTAACCCCATAAACCGTCTGTCCCTCGGCCAGGATGCTCTCAATCAGCTCCCGGCTCGCGGCTACACGCGACAGTGCAGCGGGCGCAAGTCCCACCCGGCAGCCGCGCAGCGAAACAGCCTCAATCTCGGCCAGCGTCAGCGGCTGGCCGTCCAAAATCAAAGTCTCCATGAACCTGATCCTAGGCTGGCAGTCCCGGTGGAGACAAATTGCAGACAGGCTTGGCTACGAGGATGAACTCGACTATGCTTACATTCGATCGGATGGACTCAACGCCATGATGAGCTTCACTCGAAGAGAATTCGCCAAACTTGGCGCATTGGGCCTCGCCGCCCGCATCGCCCCCGCTCTCAACGCACAACCTTCCGGGCAAATCATCGCGGCCCCCACGGAAGCATCTTCTCCCGTAGGGCGAAAGATCGGCTACGCCGTGATTGGCCTCGGCCGCATCGCCGGCCACTTCATGCCCGGCGTCCTTAACACAACCAACTCCCGTATCACTGCTCTGGTCAGCGGTCACCGCGACAAATCCCAGCGGATCGCCTACCAGTACGGCGTCCCGGACAGTTCCCTCTACAACTACCAGAACTTCGACCTGATCGCGCAAAACCCCGCCGTCGACGCCGTCTATGTGGCGCTGCCCAACTCCATGCACGCCGAATACACCATCCGCGCGGCCAAAGCCGGCAAGCACGTGCTCTGCGAAAAGCCCATGTGCACCAGCGTGGCTGACGCCGAATCCATGATCGCCGCCTGCAAGGCAGCCAACGTCAAGCTCATGATCGCCTACCGCTGCCACTACGAGCCCACCAACCTCCACGCCATCCAGCTCATCCGCGACGGCGCTCTCGGCCAGGTGCAGGCCATCGACAGCGCATTCGGCTTCAACATCGGCCCCGGCGAATGGCGCCTTAACAAGAAACTTGCCGGCGGAGGCCCGCTCTTCGACGTCGGCATTTACTCCCTGAACGCCTGCCGCTATCTCACCGGCGAGGAGCCCCAACACATCTCCGCCTATGCCTCAGTTCTAGACCACGACGGCCGCTTCGGCGAGGTCGAGGAGAACGTCTCCTGGACCATGCGCTTCCCCTCCGGCATCGTGGCCAGTTGCAACACCACCTATGGCGCGAATATGGACGGCTTTTATCGCGTATACGGATCCAAGGGTTGGCTCCAGGTCGATCAGGCTTTTGTTTACGAGGGCCTGCGTCTGCGCGCGAACTTTTCCGGCACCAAGTTGGACGAACCCAACCCCGCCCGCGACCCCTCTCACTTCCAGGCAGAAGCCGAACACTTCTCCCATTGCATTCAAACTGGCCTTGAGCCGCAGAGCCCCGGCGAAGAAGGGCTCCGCGACATGCGCTACATTACTGAGATTTATCGCTCCGCCGGGATTTCAATTTAAGGTAGCTCCGGCCTCAGCTTTTCAGGAATCGCTCATTGAGCGTCCGGTGCCACTTGACGTCCTTCCAATTGGCAAACTGAGGCTGGGCATAGTTATGTGGAGTCCAGCCCCAGAACCTGCAGGCGATCGCATCATCCACCGACCACTTCGCCCAGTCCAGCAACCAGCCCCAATCCAGCTTCGGATCATCAAAGTAGAACCACGTCGACCAGGCTTCTGAAGTCGTCAGCGGTGTCCCTCGCCGCTCAGCCCAGGCCGCAAACTCCTTCATCTTGAACCTCTGCCGCGCTCGCAGCATTGGCGCCATCGCCGCCGCGGTCTTCACGGACCGATCTGAAAATTCCTTGAACCAGCGGTCAGTCTCAAACAAATGGTCCGACGCAAATTCCCCGAACCGCGTACGTTCATTCCAGCGCGGATCGGCGTCGGCGTAGAAATGCACGTCCAGGCAGTCCATCTCCAGCGGAACCTCCAGCCAGCGCAGGTCGCCGTGAATCGAAGTCGTGAAACGCAACTCAGGAAACTCTCGCCGCAGCAGCCCAAGTCCCTTGTTGATCTCCTCCGCCATGAAGGCGCTCTGCGCCGGGGAGAATGCCGCAAGATCCCCGAAGCCCACCCCTGTAGCCTTCTTCAGCCGCTCACCAAATCCTGGAAAGAAATAAGGCGTCTCGTTCGCAAGGTCGACATAGACAATCCGCTCGAGGCCAAACCTCTTCTTCCAGTCGGTGAGCAGCACAGCCCACATCTCCGCCCCTTCCGTCATATTCGCGGGCCTGCGCAGCGGGGCCGGCATCGCCGGACTGTCCGACGATCCGGTCATGGACCACCATGCGCTGAGCGTGATGTTGAGTGAACTGCGCCGGAGCAGCTTCTCGACGAAGTCAATAACCCACAGTCCCACCGGCCCCTTTACCGCCGTGTTCCAATTCCACGGCATGAACGGCTGGTGCGGGTCGCTCCACTCAAGGACGCGATCAGGCTTGCGCAAGTCAATCCATTGGGGCATCGGGTCGATGCGCAGGGTGTTATAGCCTCGTTCGACCGCCTCATCGAGGACGCGATCATAATCAGCAAAGCTTCCGCCCGGCATATGTCGCAGTGCGTACGCCAAGTCCCACATCGCCATGGTCAAGCGCCCGGGCTTCAGGTCATTCCGCATGTCGTAACTGTCGAAGCCGCAAGCCGCCGGCTGTGAGGCCCTATCTGTGGCCAGTTGCGTGGGCACCGCGCCCGGCGAAGAAGCCTCTTGCGAGGTAACTTCTGCCATAGCTGGCCTGCTCGTTGCGAGCGCTGTCAAAGCTCCAGCCGTCCCATATGCAATGAGTTCGCGTCTCGAAACCGCCATGTTTCCCGCTCTCTTCTTTCTTTTGATCTCTCCGCTATTTACCGGACATTCGCCAATGCCGCAAAGTGAACCGGCTTTCACTCCGTTCACAACCCCAGGATTCTGCGGTTGCTTTCCTTGTCCGTTCCGCTCCCTGCCCAATCGTCGAAGGCCTTGTCTGTCACCCGGATAATCCGCTCGCGAATGAACTTCGCACCCTCTGTCGCGCCCGCCACCGGATGCTTGATGCAGCACTCCCACTCCAGCACGGCCCACCCCGGATAGTCGTACTGTGCCATCTTGCTGAAAATCGAATGGAAATCGACCTGCCCATCGCCCAGCGAACGGAACCGCCCCGGCCTGTCGATCCAATCCTGATAGCCGCCATAGACCCCACCCCGCCCGCTCGGCAGGAACTCCGCGTCCTTCACGTGGAACGCCCGCACCCGCTCGTGATAGAGATCGAGGAAGGCCAGGTAATCCATCTGTTGCAGGATCATGTGGCTCGGGTCGAACAAAATATTGGCTCGCTTGTGCCCGCCCACAGTTCTCAGAAACCGCTCGAAGGACGCGCCATCGTGCAGGTCCTCTCCAGGATGCAGTTCGTAGCACACGTCCACGCCCTCCTCATCGAATGCCCTCAGAATCGGCAGCCAGCGCCGACCCAGTTCTTCGAAGGCCTCATCGATCAGCCCCGCCGGCCGCTGCGGCCACGGGTAGAAGTAAGGCCACGCCAGCGATCCAGAGAAAGTCGCGTGTGCGTTCAGTCCCAGCCTCCGGCTGGCTTTGGCAACGAGCTTCATCTGCTCCACTGCCCATGCCTGCCGACCTTTCAGGTCCCCCGCCAACTCCGGCGGCGCAAACCCCGTGAACAGTTCGTCATAAGCCGCGTGGGTAGCCACCAGCTGCCCCTGCATGTGCGTCGCAAGCTCTGTAACCGCAAGCCCCGCCCCGCCCACTACGCCAAGCACCTCGTCGCAATAGGTTTGGCTCTCGGCAGCCAGCTTCAGATCGAACAGCCGCCGGTCCCAGCTCGGAATCTGCACCCCGGTAAAGCCCAGCCCAGCGGCCCAATGCGCTATCCCATCCAGCGTGTTGAACGGTGCTTCATCCCCCGCAAACTGCGCTAGAAAAATCCCCGGTCCCTTGATCGTCTTCATGGTTTTCCTCCAACCAATCGCAAGAACTCTAAAACTTCACCCAGCTTTCACTTCGGCTGCTCTCGATTGAGCATTCGATATATCTCATGCCGCGCACCCCGGCCACAATGCCGGGCAATGTTGCCGGTAATGGGTCGGCCTGGCCCTGCTTCCATGCGATCAGCGCATCGGCAAACTCGCGGTAGAGCACTGCAAACGCCTCGATATATCCCTCCGGATGCCCTGGGGGAACTCGTGCAACAGCCCGCGCGCCTTCGCTCAGGTAACCCGCCGAGGCATGGCGTATCTCTTCCGGTCCATCCGCCCATTTCACCGCCAGCCGGTTGGGGTCCTGCTGCCGCCAGTCGAGCGAGCCGTTCTCACCATAGATGCGCAGGCGCACCTCGTTGAGCTCGCCCGTAGCAACCTGCGAGGCAGATAGTACGCCGGTCGCGCCGTTGTTGAGGCGTACAAAGGCATTGCAATCGTCGTCCAGCCGCCGTCCCTCAACCACCGAGCGCAGCGTGGCATTGATGCCCGTGACCTCGAGGCCGGTTACATACTCCAGCAGGTGAAACGCATGGGTCCCGATATCCCCGATGCAGCCGCCGGGTCCGTTGAACGCCGGGTCGGCGCGCCACGCGGCCTGCTTGTTCCCGGTCGCTTCAACGGGCCGCGTCATCCAGCCTTGCAAATATTCCACCGCTACCTTGCGAATCTTGCCCAGTTGTCCGCTCGCACAAATTGCGCGCGCCTCGCGCACCATCCCATAGCCGGCATAGGTATGCGTCAGCCCATACGGCAAACCGGACTGAAGCACGGCAGCCGCCAGTGTCAGCGCTTCATCGTATGTAGCTGTGGCCGGCTTGTCGCTCATCACCGGAATGCCCGCCTCCAGCGCCGCCACGGCCACCGGCAGGTGCAGATGGTTCGGCGTGGCAATCACGACAAAGTCAATCCCATCCGCCCGCTCCCGCTCTGCCTTGATCATCTCCTGGTAATTCGCATAAGCCCGGCCCGGATCAATCCCGAAGCCTTCCCCGGCCGCCCGTGACCGCTCCGCCGACTGCGAAAACGCTCCGGCAACCAGCTTGATCTTGCCGTCCAGCTCAGCCGCCATCCTATGCACCGGACCAATGAACGCTCCCGGCCCGCCGCCTACCATTCCCATCCGTAACTTCCGTACTTCCGTCATTTCGACTCCCCCTTCATCGATTCCAACTTTACCCTAGCCTTCTGTCATCGCCCGTTTCAAACCCGGCGCCAGCTTTCGCAACAGCAACAATGCCACCAAATACGCTGAGGCGGAATACAGAAATAGCGGCACATAACTGTGCGAAATCTGAAGTATGTTTCCCGCCACCATGGCAAAAATGGCGCCGCCCGCGGCTCCGGCCACCTGGCCAAAGCTCACCACGGTCCCCACGTGTGCGTGAGGAAACATGTCCGGGACAGTTGTAAACAGGTTGGCAGACCACCCTTGGTGCGCGCTCGCGGCAATGCTCAATAAGGCCACCGCGCCCCACACTGAGTGCAAACTCCCGGCAAATAGCACGGGGACCACCAGGCATGCGCAGGTAAGCATCGCGGCCAGCCGTGCAGGCTTCAACCCCATGCTCAGCCGCTCAAAACCACGCGGCAACCACCCCCCGCAAACGCTCCCCACCGTCGAAAAACAATAAATCACAATCAGCGGCAGTCCCAGATGAGAAAGGTTCAGGTTGAACCGCGAACTGAAGTATCCGGGAAGCCAAAACAGGAAGAACCACCACACCGGATCAGTGAGGAATTTGGCCACCATGAAACCCCATGTCTGTCTGTACGCCAGAAATCTCCACCATTCAGGCTGCGGGCCGGGCGGCGGCACGATCACCTCCCCTCGGGTCCAATCCATCGACTCGCGCGGCGTCCTATATCGCACCGACCACCAGACGATCCACATCGCGCTGAACAGACCCGTGGTCAGAAAGGCGAACCGCCATCCAAAGTGCCACGCCACCCAAGGCACGATCGCCGGAGCCAAAATCGCTCCCACGTTCGCTCCGGAGTTGAAGATACCCGTGGCCAGCGACCGCTCTTTGGGCGGAAACCACTCCGCCGTCGCCTTGATCGCCGCGGGAAAGTTGCCACTCTCCCCCAGACCGAGAAAGAAACGCGCCACGCCGAATCCGAACACCGAGTGCACCAGTGCGTGCCCCATTGCCGCCAGGCTCCAAATGCCCGTGGCAATCGGGTAGCCCTTGCGGCATCCCAGCTTGTCTATCATCCGCCCCGCAAAGATCACCCCCAATGCGTAAGCGATCTGGAACATGAACACGATCTTGCCGAACTGCAGTTCGCTCAGGCTGATCGATTTTTCAACCGTCGGCCATCCCGGCAATAGCGGTGCCAGGTGAATCGTGCTCTGCGCAAGTACCGGCTTCAGGATGGCGATCACCTGCCGGTCCATGTAGTTGATCGACGTGGCCACAAACAGCATGGCGCAAACGGTCCAACGTCCCCGTAGCGCGGGAGGGTCGGCAAATCTCTCCACAGGTTCCTTCGCATCGGTCATCGCTTTGCCATTCCCTCTTTCTCTTCCTCCCGTCGAGCTTGCGGTTGATGGGCAGATCGGCACGCTGAGCGGAATCCCCAGCCACTTCGTCCGGTTCCAGCTGAAGTGGAGCAACTGGTCTTCGTCGCTGATGTGGAAATAAACGCCACTTGAAAAACTGTCGGCAAGGGCTCGTCCCTTCTGGCTCCGCACCGCCGGGCCAAGCTCGCAACGATTTCCCTTGCCCGTTACCCAACCCAAAAACCTTATCACGCAGGGCGATTCTGCCGGGGTCACATCACATTCCAGCCAAGGGACAATGCGATACAGTGTGAATGAAAGCTGATACGAACCATGAACAAAATTCTCGTTCCCGACTCTCTACGCCGCTGGGACTGCCTGAGCCTCGGAGAAGTCATGCTCCGCCTCGATCCCGGCGAGAACCGCATCCACACAACACGCAACTTCCAGGTATGGGAAGGCGGCGGCGAATACAACGTAGCCCGCGGCCTCCGCCGCTGCTTCGGCCTGCGCACCGCCATTGCCACCGCCCTGGCCGACAACCCCGTTGGCCGCCTCGTCGAAGACCTCATCCTCCAGGGCGGCGTCGATCCCTCCCTGCTCCGATGGGTTCCGTACGACGGCGTTGGCCGCACCGTGCGCAATGGTCTCAACTTCACTGAGCGCGGCTTCGGTGTCCGCGCTGCCGCCGGCTGTTCTGACCGCGGACACACCGCCATCAGCCAGATCAAGCCCGGCGACTTTGACTGGGAATCGATCTTTGGCAGCAATAACGGCTCCCGATGGTTCCACACCGGCGGCATCTTCGCCGCGCTCTCTCCCTCCACCGCAGAGGTCGCCGCGGAAGCCATTTATGCCGCCCGCCAGCACGGCACGCCCGTCTCCTACGACCTCAATTTTCGCGATTCCCTTTGGAAGTCCATCGGCGGCAAACCCAAGGCCCAGGAAGTTAACCGCGAACTGGTCCGCAACATCGATCTGCTCCTCGGAAACGAAGAAGACTTCTCCGCCATGCTCGGCGTCCACATCAAAGGCGTCAGCGACGATTTCGCCGAACTGCCCATTCAGGGTTATGAAGACATGCTCCGCGAAGTGGCCGCCCAGTACCCCAACCTCAAGCTGATCGCCAGCACCCTCCGCACGGCCCAAACCGCCAGCCGCAACGCCTGGGGTGCGATAGCTCTCTATGAAGACCAGATCGTCCATGTCCCTCAGCGCGACATCGACATCTACGACCGCGTCGGTGGCGGAGACAGTTTCGCCTCCGGCCTCATTTATGGCCTTCTTGCCGGCAAACCCATTGACTGGGCCGTCCGCTGCGGGGTAGCCCACGGCGCCCTGGCCATGACCACCCCTGGCGACACCAGCACAGCCTCACTCGCTGAAGTCGAACGTCTCATCAAAGGCGGGTCAGCACGGATCGCCCGCTAAGCGTTTTCCGGATCGGTATCGAGTGAAGCCAAAACTGCGGGGTGGATCTCTCTTTGAGAAGAATCCACCTCGCACACACTCAGCGGCTCTACGGTAATTCAGAAAATGCCGTAAGCCGCATTGCATCATGGAGGAAACCATGCCCGAAACCACAGCACAAACCATCGAACGCGTCGGACTCATTCCGGTCCTCCGCGCCCGCAACGCCGGCCAGGCCCATGCCGTCGTCCAGGCCATGCTCGCCGCCGGTGTCACTGTTGTTGAAGTCACCATGACCGTTCCCGGCGCCGTCGAAGTACTCAAAGAACTCAACCGCGAGTACGCCGGACAACTCCTGCTCGGCTCCGGCACCGTGACCACTGCCGATCAAGCCGCAGCCACCATCGATGCCGGCGCGGAGTTCGTTGTCAGCCCCAGCCTGCATCCTGAAGTGATCGCCATGACCAAAAGCAAAGGGAAACTTTCCATCCCCGGAGCGCTCACGCCAACTGAGGTCATAACCGCCTGGAACGCCGGCGCCGACTACGTGAAAATCTTCCCTTGCTCCGCTATGGGCGGCGCCAGCTATCTCAAGTCGCTTCTTGCCCCATTCCCCCACCTCAAGCTGATCCCCACCGGCGGCGTCACGCTTCAAACGGCCGAGAGCTTCCTAAAGGCTGGTGCCCGCGCCCTGGGCGTAGGCAGTGACCTTGTCAACCTGGCCGCCATTGATGCCGGGACCCCCGAAGTCATCACCCAGACCGCACGCGCCTATCTCAAAGTCATGGCCCAGTTTCACGAAGGTGTGCATGGGCCAGCTTAAGACTGCGCAAGTTATACTTGCCCGTTGATGTTAACCGGATCTTCTGCCATGACCGATCCAACTCCATCCGCGCTTGAATCTCCCGCGACGCAGGCCCACGCCCAACCGTATCGCCTCGATAACCGTCACGCCCTGGTCACCGGCGGCGCCAGCGGCATTGGCGAAGCCACCGTGAAGGAGTTGGTTCGCGCCGGCGCATTCGTCTGGATCGCCGACATCAATCACCCCGCAGCCGAAGCCCTGGCCAACGCCGTAGGCTCCGCCCAAGCCCTCCCTCTCGACGTCACCAGCCCCAGTTCCATAGCTGCCGCCGTAGCCCGTCTCGACCGCCTCGACATTCTGGTAAACAACGCCGGCATCGGCCACGTCGGCACCATTGAAACTACCGAGCCGGAAGACTTCGACCGCCTGCTGAACGTCAACGTCCGCTCGGTCTACCTGGTTACGCGCGCCTTTCTGCCCCTGCTCCTTGCCAGTCAACTCAATACGGACGGCGGCGTCCGCACCGGCACAATCGTCAACATCGGTTCTGTAGCAGGCCAGGTCGGCATCAAGCAGCGCTTTGCCTACTGCACCAGCAAGGGCGCTGTCCTCGCCATGACCCGCCAACTCGCCGTCGACTACCCCAAATCCCTGCGCGTCAACGCCATCTGTCCCGGAACCGTCCAGACTCCATTCGTCGAAGGCTATCTGGAGAAGTTTCACAAGCACGACAAGGATGAAGTCCGCGCCCAACTCCGCGCCCGCCAGCCTATCGGCCGCTTGGGTCAGCCAGAGGAGGTCGCGTCTCTGGTTCGATATCTGGCCTCTGACGAAGCCGCCTTCATCACCGGTTCCCTGTTCACCATCGACGGCGGCTGGACCGCGGCATGAATTGGGCGAATCCCTTCACTCTTCCATTCCCGACCCGGAGAATCCTATGAAGCTTGTGTCTTTTTCCACCGCCGACGGCCAGATTCGCCCCGGATCGCTGCTCGATGAAGGCACTCTCATCATCGATCTCAGCCCCTCCGGCTATGCGGATGCTCTCGCTGTCATCACTGCCGGACTCGCAGCGTTCAATGCAGGAGGCGCTTGCGCCGCCTATTCCATCAATCAGGTTCGTCTTCACGCCCCGCTCGTGAACCCGCCGCGCGTCTTCGCCATCGGCCTGAACTACCGCGACCACGCCATCGAGTCCGGTATGGCCATCCCCACCACCCCGGTTGTCTTCCTCAAGCTTCCAACGGCCATCATCGGTCCCGGCGAGCCCATCGTGCTGCCCAAGAACTCCACCGAGCCCGACTACGAAGCCGAATTCGCCTTCGTCATCGGCAAGGGCGGCTATCGCATCCCCGCTTCGGCGTGGCGCGATCACGTCTACGGCTACACCATCGTCAATGACGTGAGCGCCCGCGACATTCAACTCGCCACTTCACAGTGGACCATGGGCAAGAGCTTCCCCACCTTCTGCCCCATCGGCCCCGCCATTGTCACCGCCGACGAAATCGCCAATCCGCACAATCTGGACATCAGCCTGACCATCGACGGTGTCGTCCACCAGAGCTCGAACACCCGCGAGCTGATTTTCAAGATCCCCGAACTGATCGAGTATCTCTCCTCCATCACGCCGTTGCTCCCCGGCGACGTCGTATCGACAGGAACGCCATATGGTGTAGGTCTGGGCCGCACTCCCAAACGCTGGCTTAGACCCGGCGAAACCGTCACCATAACCGTCGAAGGTCTCGGCTCCCTCACCAACCCCGTGGTAGCCGAGTAAACAAACGCCAACGAAGGAAGCACTGATTCACATCAGTCGCGATCCTGCTGGCGCGCTAACAGAAAAGGCCCCAAACGGGGCCTTTTTCGCTAACTCGCTGACTTGCTGACTTGCTAACTCGCTAACTCGCCCGTCTTGTGCTCCCCGCCGAACCACGCATACAGAGCCACGCATGCAAAGCACGCCACGGGCACCAGGTAAGCCGCCTGCAAACCGCTTGCGTCCGCCACCATCCCCATCACCTTGGTCAGCGCCGCTCCGCCCAGGATGGCCATCACCAGCAGCGACCCCGCCGTCTTGGTCTTGTCACCCATGCCTTTCAGCCCCAGCGCAAAGATCGTCGGGAACATGATCGACATGAACAGGCTGGTTGTCAGCAGGCATCCCACCCCCACCCAATTGGCCTGTGTCACCGCCACCAGTCCCAGCGCCACGTTCACAATGGAATAAATTCCCAACATCGTCCGCGCCTGAAAATGCTTCATCAGCCACGCCGAACTGAACCGCCCCACCGCGAACGCCGCCAGCGTCCCGGTCAGCATGTAGCCCGCTGCCTTGTCTCCCACGCCTGTCGCCGATCGCACGTAGAGAATGAAGTAACTCCAGGTCCCAACCTGTGCGCCCACGTACAGAAACTGTGCCAGCACCGCCAGAACAAAATGCCGCTGTATCAACCGTACAGGTTTCGCCGGCCCTGCATCTTCCCGCGATACATCCTCCTTCGTCGTGTCGGGGAACTTCGTCATCAACACCATCAGCGCCCACAGCAGCGCCACCGTTCCCAGTACAAGGTACGTGGGAACCACACGCAGCGTCTCCGTGTGCAGATACGCCCTCTTCGCCGCCATCTCCGCGCCGCTAAATTCCACGCCGGAGAAGATGAACACAGTCCCTACCAGCCCCGCCGTAATTGACCCCAGCGGATTGAACGCCTGCGACAGGTTCAGCCGTCGCTCGCTCGAGGCCGTGGGCCCCAACTGCGCGATGAAGGAATTGGCTCCCGTTTCCAGAAACGATAGCCCGCAACCGATGACAAACTGCGCAGCTACAAAGAACGGGTACATATCGGCATGCGCCGCCGGCCAGAATAGCCAACACCCGGTGCCCATCAGGATAAGCCCGGTCACCAGACCCGCTTTGTACCCGAAGTAGCGCATGAGCTGACCTGCTGGGATCGCCATCAGGAAATAGCCCACGAAGATCCCGATCTGCAACTGCGCCGCGCCCGACCGGTTGATCTCAAACGACTTCATGAACTGGCGGATCAGAAAGTCGGTTAGATTGTTCGGAATCGCCCACAAGAAAAACAGCGGCGTCACCACCAGGAAAGGCAACATCCGTCCCGCCGGAATCAGCGGAGCTTCAATCTCGTCATTTTGCAAAAGCCCGCGTTCAGGCCCAACTGATCCAATTGACCCGGTAGAAATGCTCAATGGGTGCTTACCCTCCTAAGGTGCGATCTGCCCGCAAAACCGTGCTCCGTCGAAAACGCTTCCATTTTCGGCGCTTCTCATCTTGCCAGTAAACCGTTCCACCCTTTCTAACCAATCTGCATGGCCTCTGGCAAATCTGGCCTCTGAAACAACGTGCCAAACAGCGCCACTTAGCCGCGCCCTCTCACAGCACCCGTCCCAGCCACTTCCCTGTATGCGAAAGTAGATTGCTCGCAATCTCCTCCGGCGTACCCTCCGCCACAATCCGTCCGCCACCTTCGCCGCCTTCCGGCCCCAGATCAATCACCCAGTCCGCGCACTTGATCACGTCCAGGTTGTGCTCAATCACGATCAGCGACCCTCCGCCATCGATCAGCTTCCTGAACGCCGTCAGCAACTTTGAAACGTCGTCGAAGTGCAGGCCTGTCGTCGGCTCGTCGAGAATGTAGAGCACGCGACTCGCCTGCGAGGGTTTGGCATTCGCATTCGCTGCCCGCACCTGCGCCAGATGCGCCGCCAGCTTCACGCGCTGCGCCTCGCCGCCTGACAGCGTAGTCGCCGATTGCCCCAGCCTGAGGTAGCCGAGGCCAATCTCATCCAGCACCGCCAGCTTTTCCAGCAGCCGCGTCTGCCCGGCAAAGAAGCGCAGTGCCTCCTTTACCGTCATCTGCAGCACGTCGTGGATGTTCTTGCCCTTGTACCGAACTTCCAGCACCTTCGCCTGGTAGCGCGTCCCGTTGCAGTCCTCGCAGGGCAGTTCCACGTCGGCCAGAAACTGCATCTCCACCGTTACCGTGCCGTCGCCGTCGCAGGTGTTACAGCGACCGCCGGGCACATTGAATGAAAAATGCCCCGGCGTCAGCGAAAGCCGCTTCGCCTCCGGCTGCGCAGCATAAAGCTCCCGAATCAGATCGAATCCCTTGATGTACGTGATCGGGTTCGACCGCGGCGTCCTCCCGATCGGTGTCTGATCCACCAGCACCACGTCGTTCAGCCGCTCCAACCCGGTCAGCGACTTATAGACCGACGATGGGTCGGCCCCGTCTGTCTGCCCCAGCGCCCGCGCCAAGGCCCGGTAAAGCACCTGGTGCACCAGCGTCGATTTGCCTGATCCCGAAACCCCGGTAATCGCCACCAGCAGCCCCAGCGGAATTTCCACGTCCAACCCGTGCAGGTTGTTCGCCTCGGCCCCGCGCAGCACCAGCCGTTCCCTGCCCGGCGCTCGCCGCCGCGTGGGCACGGGGATCGAGACCTGCCCCGAAAGGTACCGACCCGTCAGCGAATTGGGATTGGCCTCAATCTCCGCCAGAACCCCCTCAGCCAGCAGCTTTCCGCCAAACTCGCCCGCGCCCGGCCCCAGATCCAACAAATGATCGGCAGCCCGCAGCACATCCGCATCGTGCTCCACCACCAGAATCGTGTTTCCCAGGTCGCGCAGTTCCTCCAGAATGTGGATCAGCCGGGCTGTATCCCGCGTGTGCAGCCCAATCGAGGGTTCATCCAGCACATACAGCGCCCCCACCAGCCGCGACCCCAACGAAGTCGCCAGTTGAATTCGCTGCGCTTCGCCGCCTGAAAGCGTTGAAGCCATCCGGTCCAGCGTCAGATACTCGAGCCCCACCGCATCCAGGAAGCTCAGCCTCTGCCGAATCTCTTCCAGAATCGGCCCGGCAATCTCCTCCTGCATCGGCGTCAGCTTCAGCGCGTCAAAGAACTGCTTGGCCTGTGCAATGGTCATCGCCGTCGCGCGGCAGATATTCTTCCCATTGATCCGTACGCTGCGGGCTTCAGCCCTCAACCGCTGCCCCCGGCAATCCGGACACTCCGCATATCCGCGATACTTGCTCAGCATCACTCGCACATGCAGCTTGTACTTCTTGCGCTCCAGTTGCGCAAAGAAGCCCATCACGCCGGTGAATCCTTCCCCGCTCGCCGAGGCGGGCGTGCCGCGAAGCACCGTCTCGCGTGCCGCTTCAGGCAGCTCGCGCCACGGCACATCCAGCGGCACGCCCAACTCCGCCGCACGCTTGCGCAGCTCGCCAAACCACGGCCGGTACTTCGGCCGGTTCCATGGATCGATTGCGCCGCCCGTCAGCGTTAGCCCCTGGTCGGGAATCACCAGGCCCAAATCGTAATCCACCGTGTTGCCGAATCCCTGGCAGCGAGGGCACGCCCCAAAGGGATTGTTGAAGCTGAACAGCCGCGGCTCCGGCTCGCGCCCCGGCCGATGGCACTGGGTGCACTCATACGCCCCGGAAAACCGCAGCCGCCTGCGCTCAGCCGTCTCGTCGCGCGGCGTCTCTTCGAAGATGACCTCGCCCGCTTCGCGATACGCCGTCTCCACGGCATCCACAATACGCACGCGATTGTCCGCACTAACGACGATTCTGTCCAAGAGTGCAAAGAACGGAGAACTCAAATCCAAATCTACGAGCGACTCCGGCGTGGAGAACTCAAACATTCTTCCGTTCTGCCACAGCCGGTTGAATCCGCTCGACCGCAAGTCGGCCAACCGTGCCTTCATCACCTCGACATGCGCTGTATCGCCAGCCTTCGCCGACGTCTTGGCTTTAGCCGTCTTCTTTGCCGCACGGCCTGCGGTTTTCTCCGGCTTGGCTTCCGTCTCCGGCGCAGGAGCCGCGCTCATTGCAGGAAACAGCACATTCAGCCGCGTTCCCTCACCCAGCGCGAGCACTCCTTCCGCCGCCTCGTCCACCGAATTGCGTTTCACCAGTCCGTCGCAATAAATGCAGTGCACTTCACCGCAGCGCGCGTAAAGCAGGCGCAGGTAATCGTAGATCTCCGTCGCCGTCGCTACTGTCGAGCGCGGGTTGCGCGTAGTGTTTTTCTGCTTGATGGCAATGGCCGGAGCCAACCCGTCGATCACGTCGGCATCCGGCTTCTCAATCCGCTCCAGAAACTGCCGCGCGTAAGCCGATAGCGACTCCACATACCGCCGCTGTCCCTCGGCATAGATCGTGTCGAAGGCCAGCGAACTCTTCCCCGACCCTGAAACTCCGCTGACCACTGTCAGCTTCCCATGGGGAATCTCGCAGGAAATGTTCTTCAGATTGTGAGTCCGCGCGCCGCGGATGACGATTGCGTCGTTTGATGAATTCAAAGGGAAGGCACCGCTAAGAAATCGTCCGGCTGCGCCCAGTCCCCTTAGCGAGGCTCAGGACACAACCGGCCATTTTTCATTATAGGGCGCGAGCAAGCGCTCATCCCGGTCCACAAGGCGACTGGTTCGCCGTCTATGCCGATTTCCAGCCTGCTGCGCATATTTTGGCAACAAGCCAGGCAAGATCCGTCGATTGTCTTCTATTCTTTACGGGTATTCCTTGCCCCAAAGAGCAGACGGCAGCAGGCCGATCGGCTCGCTGCCGCCGCGCTTGGTTTGGGACATGGACTACATCGAGCTGTCAAGAATGTGATGTAGCTCTTCCTGCGCCTTGTCGATGTGCTGCAGAGAGCGGACCTGCAGCCCGCGATTCTCGGGAGAGTCCGCACCACTCGCAACATCCCGGCGCGCCTCTTCCAACAGCCGCAGCGCCGTATGGATCGGAGCGCCGGGATTGCCTCCGCTCTGTGGCGGTGGCGTGCTCCCGAGGTTCTTCCCATCGTCGACGGCGGCCTTTTTCATGTCGTCGATGGCGCGGCTGATCTCATCGATGGCACGGTGCCGGTGGCCTTCAAACTGGGGCCGTGTGTCCTGTTGCAGGTACGCACGGGCCGAGCGCAGGTCGGAGATTGCGTGAAGATACGCAGGGAACTGCGCATGTGCCGGTACTGCCGGCACCAGAAACACGAGCGTCAACAACGCGAAGGTTGCCGTAATGAGTGACTTCAAACTGCGCATTTCAGTCATACCTTTCTTGGGTAGAGCTTCAATTGCATAGGCGAGAGAATACTACCTTGACAGCTACGCTGCATAGGGGAGAATTGTCACAATTTTTGCTTTTTTTGCTAGGCAATCCAAGACTCCGGCAACCACCCACCGAACCTTCTTGCATGGCACACGGCCTCGCCAAAGCCAGGCATCCGCCTCACATGCCCATCCACACGCTCACTTCTCAAGGAATTGTCTTAGAGATCCGGTCGCTCACCGCACCCGGTTCAGCCCGCGTCCCATTCCTAACGCTCGGTAAATTTCAACTACTCGACCCAGCCTAAGCGGACAAACACTCCCACATCCATGTCTTTGGGAGCGGGCATCGGGCGATTTCCCATTGAGTAGCAGTCCTCCCCCGCAAGGCTGCACTGAACCGATCGGCTCGATGCAGCCTCGCGTGGACCGGGACGGCTAATTACCATTGGGCGTTTATGATATTTATGATCGTTTGTCGCGCCGCGCTGATGTGCTGCATTGCACGAGCTTGGAGTCCGGCATTTTCGGGAATATCCATCCCATACTTGACGTCTGAATACGCCTCATCCAACAGCCTGCCCGCCGAACGCAGCGGAGTGCGCGGGTCGCCTCCGCTCTGCGGCGGCGGCGTGAAATTGGCGTTCTTCCCGTCGTCGCGAGCGGCCTTTTTTACCTCGTCGATGGCACGATTGATCTCGTCGATGGCATGATGCCGTTCGTCGCCGAAACCCGGATGATGGTCCGATTCCACCCAGCCGCGCGCAGCGCGCAGATCGGCGAGTGCGTGAAGATACCTGGGTTCTTGGGCTTTCGCCGGCGTAGCTGGCGCCAAAAGCAGGAGCGTCAACAGCGCGAGGGCTGCCACGGTGAGGAGTCTGAGATTTCGCATACGAGTCACACCTTCCTTCGCTAAAGACTTCAACTGCATTGGCGAGAGGATACTACGAGGTTTGCTCCCTGCATAGGGGCGAATTGTCTCAATTCCTGTTGCATTTGCCCCATATTTTCAACAAACTCCGGGCGTAGACTGACGCACATTCGCAGCATCCGCAATCGTCCGCGCAAACCCGTCAATATGCCGCGGAGACAGTCCATCCGTCGCTCACAGCGGCGCAACTTGCATTTTTGTTGAAACCTTCGTGAATTTCCGACAAAATGAAAGTCACTTCATTTTTGACGTTTTTCCCGATAGCGCCTTTGTCAAATTTTTGAATCGCTGTACGCTGCACTTTGGGTCCGGCGGGCAGTTTTCGCCGCTGCGGGCAGAGCTTATCCAAGGAACACATCGTCCATTGCGGGCCTTTCGAGGTCACTATGTCGCAAAGATGGTCACCGCCACAACAACATCACTAGAAGCACAAGTCAAGACTTTTGGAGGAGTAGCCGTGAAACGTTCCTTATCGGGATGGATGCTTTGTTGCATCCTTTCCGTCGCCACACTTGCATTCAGTCAGACCGCAACCACCTCACTTCGCGGCATCGTGAAGGACTCCACCGGAGCAATGGTTCCGGGGGCCTCCATCACCCTCGCAGACAATACTACCGACAAGCTCTACCGGTCTGACTCGAATGCTTCCGGCTTTTACATTTTTCCCGTAATCCCCCCTGCGCACTATCTCATCACCATCTCCGCCTCCGGTTTCGCCACCCAAACCCGGACCGCTGAGCTTTTGGTCAACCAGCCGGCCACCATCGACTTCACCCTCAGCGTGAAGGCCGAAACGATCACGGTAGACGTTAGCGCTTCGGCTGAAACCCTCAACCTTACTGATGCCACCATCGGCAACGCGGTCGGCAACACCACCATTGAGGCCCTCCCCATGGAAGGCCGCGACCCCACATCCCTGCTCAGCCTCCAGCCTGGCGTTCTCTACATTGGTCAGGCGACACAGACCGCCGACAGCCGCCAGGGAGCCGTCGCCGGCGGACGCTCCGACCAAGGCAACATCACTCTGGACGGACTCGACGACAACGACCAGATCAACGGCACAGCCTTCGCCGGAGTTCTGCGCTCCACGCTCGACTCCACCGAGGAGTTCCGCGTCACCACCTCCAACGGCACCGCCGAAGCAGGCCGCTCCTCTGGCGCCCAGGTCAACCTGGTCACCAAAGCCGGAACCAACGCCTTTCACGGCGCCCTGTACGAGTACTACCGCCCGACCAACACCGTGGCCAATGACTTCTTCAACAAGAACAATGAGTTGTCCTCAGGCGAGCCAAACGTCCCGCAGAAGTATGTCCAGAACGTCTTCGGCGGCAGCGTGGGCGGACCCATCAAGAAAGACAAGCTCTTTTTCTTCTTCAACTACGAGGCCCTGCGCCGCGCCATTGACCAGATCGTGCAGGCCACCGTTCCCACGGCCTCCTTTATGGCAGGCGAGCTGACTTATGTCGACGGACAGAATAACGTCGATACCGTGTCAACCACACAAGTGGCGCAGTTGGATGCCGGCTGCTCCGAAAACACATTCAACGGCTCGCCGGTTTGCCCCTGGGGGCCCGGTGTAGACCCTAACGTACTCAACTACTATGCCAAGGTACCCGTCGCCACAGGCGGAGCTGCCGGCGATGGCGGATACAACAACGGCTCTCTTTTCTTCCCCTCCCCTGCGCCCTTCACACAAAACACCAGCATCTTGAAGCTTGACTACAACTTGAATGGCGCAAACCGCATCTTCGTCCGTGGCAACCTGCAGAAGGATACTTCCGCCGGACTTGCTAACCTGCCCGGACAGCCTCCTTCCAGCTTCACTGACGACAATACCAAGGGCATCGCCGCCGGCTACTCCTGGACCCCCACCTCCAGGATCGTCAACGATCTGCGCTATGGCTTTATCCGCCAGGGCTATCAGACCAGCGGTCTCGGCTCCGGCGACTACGTGGTCTTCCGCTTCCTCACCCAGCCCACCGCCCAGACTCGCGCCACCGTCCTTCACGTCCCCGTGCACAACATTACCGATACCCTCAACTGGACCAAGGGCTCACACACCATCGCGTTGGGCGGGAACTGGCGCGGCATCACCAACCAGCACGGCACCGATATGAACTCCTTTGACAACGCCAGCACCAACCCCTACTGGATGACCGATACCACCCTGCCCGATCCCAGCGCCATTGGATTGCCGCCGGTTTACAACACCGGCTTTGCCAATTCCTGGGAGATCGCCTACTCCACCTTGGTGGGCAACATCTCGCAACTCTCCGACGTCTACAACTACAAGGTCGCCAGCCCCACGTCCGCCACATCTCTTCCCGATGGCGCCTTCATCAACCGCAACTTCCGCACCAATGAGTTCGAGTACTTCCTGCAGGATTCCTGGCGCGCCCGCTCCAACCTCACTGTCACCTTCGGTCTGCGGCACACGATTCTTCAGACCCCCTATGAGACCAACGGGCAGCAGGTCTCGCCTACCGTGGACACCGATGCCTGGTACAAGGGGCGCGAATCCGCAGCGCTTCAAGGCCAGATCTCCGAACCCATGATCTCGTTTACACCTTCCGGCAAAGCCAACGGGCAACCCGCCTTCTGGCCCAAGCAGAAGGCCAACATTGCGCCGCGCCTCGGTGTGGTCTACTCACCCGACGCAAAAACCTCCATCCGCGTCAGCGCCGGCATCTACTACGACCATTACGGCGAGGGCCTCGTGAACTCCTTCGACCAGGAAGGCTCCTTCGGCCTCAGCGCATCTCTCACCAACCCCGCCGGGCAGCTTGGCTTCGAGTCCGCACCTCGCTTCACCGGTGGCAGCAATCTGCCGGCCATAGCTTTGCCCCCGGCTTCGCCCACTCAAGCCTTCCCTTATGCCCCGCCTGCCGGCAACTTCGGCATCGACTGGGGCATGGACAACAAACTCAAGACCCCCTACGCCGAGTCCTTTGACGTTTCTTTCCAACACGAGCTGCCCGGTGGATTCGTGTTTGAGGAAGCCTACGTAGGCCGACTCGGACATCATCTCCTCGAGCAGTTAGACCTCGCGGAGCCAGTCGACTACACCGACCCCCAGGGCGGTGGCGACTACTTCTCTGCTGCCAGCAAACTCTCTGCTCTGGTTGATGCCAACGGCGACGGCCCCGCGACTGTCCCCGCCATTCCATATTTCGAGGATGTCTTCTCTTATATGCAGAACTTTGATGGACCTGGCGAAAGCGCCACGCAAGCCATCTACAACAACGAATGGGCCCCGAACCGCGACACCGCCGGTGAAACGACCGCGCTGGCTGATCTGGACTTTTTCTGTTTTAACAGTGCGCAAAATGTCCCCTACAACTGTCCCGCCCAGTCTCGTTTCTGGAATAGCCAGTTCTCCTCCCTCTATGCCTGGGACACCATTGGCAACAGTTCCTACAACGCACTGCAGTTCACTTTGCGCCATCCCACCACCCACGGCCTCACGATTGACTTCAGCTACACCTTCTCGAAATCGCTTGACTGGAACTCAGGCACCGAGCGCAGCAACGAACTGACAGCGACCATCTCGGGCGTCACGGCGGATAACGGCTTTACCAGCTCCGGTGTCCAGAACACCTGGAACCCCAAGCTCAACAAGGGCGTCTCCGATTTTGATACGCACAGTTTGGTCACCACCGACTGGGTCTATGCACTTCCCGTTGGCCGCGGCAAAGCCGTGATGGGCGGCTCCAACCGCTTTGCCGACGCCATCGTCGGCGGCTGGCAGTGGGCTGGTCTCGGCCGCTGGACCAGTGGATTGCCTTTCTCTCTCTTCGAACCCGGATGGACCACCGATTGGCAGCTTGAGGGCTTCGGCGTACAAACGGCGCCTCTCAAACTCCGCAAGCACCTTGTCGGCGGACTGCCGCAGATCTTTGACAACCCCAATGCCATCAACAACGGTATTGCAACAGGCAGCCCCGTGCGACTGCCCTACCCCGGCGAAGCCGGCCAACGCAACACCCTCCGTGGAGACGGCTACTTTGACATTGACTCCTCGGTCACCAAAAGCTGGAATGTGAGCGAGTGGGCCAAACTCAAATTCGCCGCCGAGATCTACAACATCACCAACTCCGCGCGTTTTGACGTTAGCCCCAATAACCTGAATGGCTCACTCACAGGCGGCGCCCTCGGCGCTTATGGCGCCACCCTCACCACCTATCGCCGGATGCAGTTCGGCCTGAGATTGGACTTCTAGCACAATCTCTGTGAAGTGGGCATGGGTCATGGTCGTCGGTAAAGCGAGCGACAGCCTTGAACCGCTCTGAACAGAACATGACATCCCCGTTGTTACCGTAAAGCCCCGGCTGTTGATGACAAGTCAGCGCCGGGGCTGAAGGCCCGGCCTGCCAGCCCCATTCTTGAACATTGGCGTAGTAGACTGGCCCTTTGGTCGCAAGTTTTGGCCGATGCAGGGAAGTTTTTTGCGCCGGGCTGGGAGATTCGTTCATGCATATTGTGTTTGCCGCTTCGGAGTGCGTGCCGTTTGCCAAGACTGGCGGGCTAGCTGACGTGGTGGGGTCGTTGCCGGCGGAGCTTGTAAAGCTGGGCCACGAGGCTACGGTCTACCTGCCACTTTATGCGGGAGTGCGGGCGCATATCGAAGGCGAGTGGAAGTACGCGGTTCGGTCGATCACGATTCCATTCGAGTCCTACAACCGGTTCGTGGGGATTGTGGACGGAGGCAAACGAGGAGGGGTGCAGTACTACTTTGTAGACTGTCCGGAGTTATTTGACCGGCAAGGGCTTTATGGGACCAAGACGGGCGATTATCCCAACAACTGGGAGCGGTTTGGGTTGTTTTGCCGCGCGGTGCTGGAGACGACAAAACTGCTCGGCGTGCCGCAGGTGTTTCATGTGCACGACTGGCAGGCAGCGCTGATTCCGGTGTACCTGCGGACGGTGTACTACTTCGACCCCGTACTGAGCCACTCGGGCGTCGTGCTTACGATTCACAATGCCGGATACCAGGGGTGGTTTCCGCCTGCTACAACAGAGCGGCTGTTGTTTCCGTGGGATATCTTCACCATGGATAAAGTGGAGCAGTTCGATACGTTCAATTTTTTGAAAGGCGGGGTAGTCTTCTCTGACATGCTGACGACAGTGAGCCGGAAATATGCCGAGGAGATTCAAACGGCGGAATTCGGTTACAAACTGGAAAGTGTGCTGCGCGGACGGGCCGCGGACCTGCGCGGAATTCTGAACGGCGTGGACTATACGCAGTGGGACCCGGCCACGGATGGGAACCTGGCGGCGCACTATAGCTCAGAAGATATGACGGGGAAGCGGGAGTGCCGCGTGGATTTGCTTCATGCCTTTGGACTGGAAAAAATACCTAAGGGGACGCCGATCATCGGTATTGTTTCGCGGTTTGCAACGCAGAAGGGCTTCGACCTGGTGGCGGAGATTGCCGATCGGCTCAGCCAGCGGGACGTGGCCGTGGTGGCGCTGGGCTCGGGCGATCCCTACTACGAAAGGTTCTTCCGCGGTTGGGCGTTCCGGAATCCGGGGCAGGTGGCAGTGCAGATCCGCTACGACGAGGCCCTTGCGCACAAGATCGAGGCTGGCGCGGATTTGTTTCTGATGCCATCGCGGTATGAGCCGTGCGGGCTGAACCAGATTTATTCGCTCAAGTACGGGACAGTGCCAGTGGTTCGGGCTACTGGCGGGCTGGACGACACGATCGAGGAGTGGAACAAGGAACTGGGGACGGGGACAGGGTTCAAGTTCGAGGGTTATGAGGCGACGGACCTGCTGGCGGCCATCGACCGTGCGTTGGATGCTTTCCAGGATGTGGAAGGTTGGAAGAAACTGATGCGGAATGGAATGGCGCGGAATTATGGGTGGGAAGGGCCGGCAAAGGAATATGCCGAGGTATATGAAGAAGTAGCGCGGCGAAGGGCCTGATCAGATTGTCCTGACCTTTGCATACCGGTCGCGAGTAGTAAAATTCGGGCCAACCGGTGCGGTATAAGGAGGCTGCCTTTGAAGACGCAAACGGTTTTCATGCATCCGGGCGCGAAGAGGCTTATCAAGCTTCTTGTGTTCGCACCGCTGGCATTGCTGGCGCTGATTTATCAGGCACAGAGTTCCGGACAGACCGCGCAAGACCAGGCCCTCGCACTGATGCAACAGCAAATCGGGCTGGACAATGCGGCTCAGAATGAGAAAAATCCGCATGGACTGCACATACAATTTTCCAAAATTGAAGAGGCCAACCTGCCGGACGGTCACTCGATTCGTTACAGGCTGCTGATCCCGGGCGCGCCGGAAAAGCAGAGCTATATTCTGGCGGTGTGGAGAATTGGCGTGCCCGTCAAATACACGCCACAGCAGGTCTATACCAATGCCAAGGGCCTGGTGATGTGGCATTTGCCACTTCCTGACCAGGAAGGCAAGGACTCCCTGGAGAGTGCGGACGAGATCGAAGTGGACCTGAAGGCCGCTCGTGGCGAGCCCATTCGCTACATGCTGGCCAGCCCGGATGGGAAGCTCTTCTTTCCCGGCACGATTGTTCCTTTTCCGATTGAGAACAAGGACGGGAACTGCCGGCTTGAGGCCAGGCTCGGGTTCCCTGAAGGGGAGGCTTTGCTGGTGTATGTCGATGGCCTGGCGCCAGGCGCCGCGGTTCCACTGCAATCGGTGTCTCAGGGGGAGACGCATACCCCCAACGTAATTGCGGATGAGCGGGGACACGCGGTTGCGATTGTGGCTCCGACCGTAGCCTCCACGAACATCGGCGTAGTGAAGATTTCCATGGCCATCCGGGCGTGTTCGGTGTCGGTAGAGGTTCCATGGGGCAAAGGAAGCTATCGGCCGTTTTGAGACCGCTGAAAGAATCGGGTACCGGGTCAATATGACTTATGACCTTCGCGTGAACACCGATTCGATCAGGCCATGCGATCGTTGACTGTCACCCCTGGATATTCGCTCATCGCGTCGTACTCCCATGCTTCTGGCAATCTACAAGCGTTCCCACGCGGCTGATTTCATCCTAGCCGGGATTATTTCGCCATGCCTTCCAGCTCAGCGGACGGTCCAGGATACATCTTGCGTACAATCCACAGCACCGGCAGGCCGAGCAGGATGAGAGCGGTGCCAAGCAGCGAGCCTTTCAGGTTGCTCAGGTAGCTCGACACAAGCACGGCGGCGGCGCAAACCACAAAGATGGCCGGGAGCAAAGGGTAGCCCCAAACCTTGTAGGGACGCGGTGCATTGGGGCGGCTACGGCGATAGACGAAGACCGTAGTCGCGGTAAGCATGTAGAAGAGCCATTCGGCAAACACGGCCAGCTCAAAGAACTGCTGAAAGCGGCTCAGAAACAAGAGCAGGAGGGTGGAGAGCAGTCCCTGAATGACGAGCGAGGTGGAGGGTGACTGCCAGCGCGGGTGGATGTGGGCGAACTGGCGAAAAAAGAGCCGGTCGCGAGCGGCGGCAAAGGGGACACGGGCGCCCGACATGATGGTTCCGTTGAGGGTGACGAAGATGGAGAGGGCCATGGCGGCCGCGACGAAGCCCGCTCCGGCGGGGCCTGCGACGACGGTGAGAGCCGCAACGGCAGGCCGCTCACTGACTGCGATCTGGGCGGCGGGCAGGATGTACTGGATGGCGGCGTTGGTGGCCATGAAGAGAGCGCCGACGATGAACAAGCCGCCGATGAGGGCGATGGGCAAGCTGCGCTCAGGACGGCGCACCTCGCCGGCGACCATGGTGAGGTCGTTCCAGCCATCGTAGGCCCAGAGCGTGGCGATAAGCGCGGCCATGAAGCCGCTAAGGCCGCCCACGGCGTGGGGAAGCGTGGTGGTGAAGTTAGGCCAGTGGCCGGCGGCCGAGGCAAAGCAGAGACCGGCAACGATGAGGATGAGAACGACCTTGAGGATGGTAAAGACGAGTTGGAACTCGGCGGCTTTTCGGATGCCGAGATAGTTGAGTCCGGTGATGAACCAGGTAATGGCGATGGCGAAGAGCTGCGACCAGACAAGAGGCATGGGCCCGCCAATGGCCTGTGCGCCGAGCCAGTGAAAGGACGGGAAGAACCCCAACGTGCGGGCGAGGCCAATAGTGACGGCGGCAATGGACGCGGGCTTGGCTACGGCAAACCAGGTCCACATGTAGAGAAAAGCGGGCGTGTCACCATAAGCGCCGCGAAGGTACACGTACTCGCCCCCGGCATAGGGAAGCATGGCGCCTAACTCGGCATAAGTCATGGCGCCGAAGAGCGATAGCAGGCCGCCGGCGATCCAGGCAAGGTAGACAAGTGCGGAGGAGCCGACGTCCTGCATCATTTCGCGAGGGACGAGGAAAATGCCGCTGCCGATGATGGTGCCGACAACAATGGCCGTAGCCTGGCTGGCGCCGAGAACGCGGGGCAGATCGGCAGGGGCTTTATCCGTTGGCGCAGAGAGGGTATGGATCATGCGATTAAGTGAGGTTAGCACGAGCCGGGCTCAGCGTCGGTTCAGTACCAGTACTTGAATTCCGGCCAGTCGGCGGCGTAGGGGCGCTTGCGGTGGAGCAGCCAGAAGTAGTGATGGTGTTCGTGGTCCATGATCCAGGGTGCGTCGAAGGGGCCGAGATCGATGACTTCGGCATAGTTGTCCGTGTAGTCTTCACGCTTGTCGCCCAGGGTAAGAGCGGATTCGCCGGTGTAACCGCCCCAGCCCCAATAGAAGTAATTCTGATGGCCGCTGATGGCGGTGGGCAAACCGTATTTGGGACCGAGGATGTTCACAGCGCTGGCTTCGCCGTAGTTGCCGCAGAAGATGGCGGTGCGCGCGCGAATGTCGGGCGGGATAGCGTAGTAGCGCTGGGCGAATCCCTCCACCATCTGCGGCCAGCCAAAACGGTCAGAGAATATCTGCGGCAGGGGGCTGGTAAATTTTTCGCTCTTGGTCTTGTTGGCACCGAAACGGGCGGCGAAGGCGGCGTATTTCTCCGGCGGCAGGATGGTGAGCACGATGGGGCCGGTTATGCGGCACAGCAGGTAGGCAAGAATCACCGTGTAGACCATGAGCGGCCAACCGCGGCGCGCGAGTTCCCCGAACGCTACGGCACCGGCAGCGAAAAGCACCGGATAGATGGGCGCGACGTAATAATCCTTGGCGTGCATAAGCATCATCATGGCCAGAAACGGCAGATAGGTGAGAGCGACAAAGCGCCAGGGACGGGCTTCGCGGGCAAAACCGAGCCAGGTGAGGCCGCCGATCCAGAGCGGAGCCGAGACGATAAGCAGGATAGTCACCTGCTCCACGAGGAAGGCCAGCGGCGGCAGCTTGATGTTCTTGTCGGAGTGGGCGACACCGTTGAGCAACTCATAGGTGGGAAAATGATGGACCCACTGCCAGACGAGATTGGGGAGGACAAGAAGAATAAGCAGAGCCACGCCGGCTGCGCAGCCTTTGGTGAGGAGAATACGGCGCTGGGGACTGAGGATGAGGCCAAGCAAAAGCGCGACGAGAAAGAAGACGGTGGAGTGCTTGTTTTCGATGCCCAGGCCGGCCAGTAGCCCAAAGAGAAGCCATGCGCGGGGAGTGGCGCTGCCATCGGCCAGACGCAACAGAACGAGCAGCGCACCCATCCAGAAGCAGGGCTCGAAGGAGTTCATAGAAAGGTAGTTGGCGGTGCCGAGGAAGACAGGGGCAGCGAGTACGGCGGTCATGGCCAGGATTTGTGCGGTACGGCGACCGCCAAGCTGCCATGCGATCAGGCCGGTGAGGGCAACGGTCACGCCCCCGGCGGCGAAGCTGAAGATGCGAATGCCAGTGGGCGAGAGGCCGAAGAGCGTCTCGGCAAGACGAGCCTGGAGGGCGACAAGTGGGGGCTGATCGACGTAACCCCACGCCAGATGATGGCCGCAGACGAGGAAATAGAGCTCGTCGCGAAAAAAGCCGTAGCCAAGATGGCTGCCCCACAGCGAGCTCAAGAAGTGGATGAGAAAGGTGATCGTGGCAAAGAGCGCGGCCAGCAGGAGGGCGCCGCGCAGGGGCGTTCGCACGGGGATGGGCGAAGGGGCGGTCGGCAAGGTTATGGTCTCCTCGGTGGCAGACTGACTGAAAAGTCGAGGCGATTGTGGCCGGTCCGGATGTATTTCAACCGGGCGCGATGCGATTCAGCGGCAGAATCAGAAGGTACGGCACACCTGACACGTGCTGCCGCTCTTTGCTCAATGGCCCTGAGCGGGCGCAACCGGGCGCGGATGAGAGGCTGTGCTTCCCTCTGTCATTCCCAGCCCCCACTTGATCGCTTCAAAGTACATTTTACGGATGTCAGGATCGTCCCATGCGCCTTCCGTATGGCCGAGCGTGGAGTAGAAGACTCGCCCTTTGCCGTAGAGTTTGCTCCATGCCACTGGAAAGTCGTGGTCGGTACGGTGGATGCGCGGGTTATTGTCATAGTCAAGCTCCGACGGGTTCAGGCTGAGCAGCACATTCACCTTGTCGCGCGACCAGCTTTTCGGCTGATAGATCTCGTCGTATTTCACAAACGCGTTCGGCATGTGGCGCACGGCCGGAAAATTCGGGTCTTCGTTGACGATCGGCGCATTGAAGGTTCCCCAGGGATGCTGGTCGAACCAGCCGCCGATCATCTCTCCGTATTCCGGCCAGGTGTAATTGGTGTCGAGCGCGGCGTGAATTCCAACAAATCCCTTCCCGTCTTCCTTGATGAAGGAAAGCATGTCCTGCTTTTGGCTTGCGTCCATGTCCAGTTCGCCGGTCGTGCTGGCAAAGACCAGAAGGTCAAAGAAGTTGAGGTTCTTCGCGTTGTTTTTCAGATCTTTCTTTGTGAGCAGTTCCGTGTCCGTGCGCAGCGTGGTGTCCCACAGTCCGCTCTCTTTGCCCATATTGTAGATGGCTGCCATCGCCGCTGAGATGGAGTCGTGCTCAAAGCCCCTGGTTTGACCGATCACCAGCACGTGCTTCAATCGAATCTCCTTGGCGTGCGGTGGCGGCGGCAACATGCCGTTTCCGGCAGACTGCCCATGGGCGGGGTTGCTCTGGCCGAGGATCGCCAGACCCATCAGGGCTGGAAAAAGAAAGCGAAAGGTTCTGAAAGCGCGCACGTGGTCTCCTTTGGGTTTAAAAACATCCGGTCATCCGCGAAGCATTCCGATTAACCGGGCTTCGCGCCGCCTGCTCTGCATCGTCCTGCGGCCTCGTTCGGCGTTGCGTCGCAGTTTGGCGGAATCTTCTGTTTCAGATTGAAGCCGCCCGAATTATACCGCTCGTGAAAGGCTTCGCGAGACCCGACCGGGCTGGGGCGCCGGAAACGCAGTCATGCCGCGCCGATGCAAAAGCGCATCGGTCAGGTTGCGGGTTAGGTCAGGTGCGATAGGCAGCGGCGTTGGCTTGCCGGGTATTGCGCAGGCTGGCGAAGGGCGAGAGGCGCGAGCCGTGATCTGTATCACGGGCAGAGCCGTTGCCGGCGCGTACACTCCGGGCCTGCAGACGATCCAGGGCTGGACAATGGTGGATGGTCCGCGAGAATCCCGGGGCCGGCCCGCTGCGGCGGATGAAACCGGGCTCACTGCGCCGTATCCTTCTTGTCGTGTCCTGAGCCGGATGCTCTTGACCTTCGAGGAGGGGTCGTCCTATGGAACGGCACTGTTCGAAATGCGGGGCGCAAACGGAGTTACCGTGGAAGTTCTGTCCTCATTGCGGGACCGCAAGCACACATGAAGCCCAGCAAGTAAAAGCACCTGAGGAAGCTGAAAAAGCACCGGTTCAAGGCGCATTCGGCGGATTGCTCGTCGGGATGCTGGCAGCGCCCATTCTGATTATTCCCGGAACACTGCTGTGCCTGACCGGACTCGGCGCATTTCTCGGGGTGCCCATGATTATTGCGGGTGTGTTTGCACCGCTGGCGGGTCCGATGATGGGATTAAGCGCACTGCAAGGGAAATGCCCCTGGTGCGGAGCCTCGGTCAGCGGCATGGAAAATGCAAAGAATTTCAACTGCCTCGCATGCAGCAAGCCGATTGCCATCAAGCGCCGGGGGTTTGTAAAGGCCGCTTGATGGGGACCGTCAGAGGGTTCCCATGCATTCTCGCGTGCGACGAATCTGCCCGGTAGACTTTCGCTCCGTAAGTCCGGGATAACTAGCACTCCCTTATGCGCCAGGCCGGAGCCAACGGGACGTGAATTCTGCGCAGGGGAAAATAACAAGGCACATCAATGGTGCACATGTCTTGTGTGTGCTGTGTGTGCCGGGGCTGCCTTGTGCTTTTTCGCCGGGGCTGCCGGAGCATCCTCGTTAATGATGTCCGCAATTGCCTCCCACTCGCCACCGGCCCGCTTCCTGTAGACCGTGACGTACTTGCCTTTTTCTGTGAGCACTCTCTTCGTCTTGGGATTCATCCTGGTCATGGTGTAGGCGCCTTGGCTGTAGGCAAGGTCGCCAGACTTCGCAACAATCACCATGGTTGACGCGAAGCTGAGGGAAGAATTTTTGTTCTCCACCATCGGCTTCAGTGCGGCCTTGATTGCCGCAACTCCGTTGAGCACGGGCATATCCGGCATGAATACCGATGCGTCATCGGCGTAAAACGCGGCAACTCTATCCACATCTTTGGTGGCGAACGACTGGTTCCAGGCAGTTTCAAGATTGCGAATCGCTTTTGCGTCGGCTTCACGGGTGTCTGGGGCAGGCGCAGGAGCCTGATTGCAGCCCGCGAGAATGACCGCGAGAGCTAACGCGGTTGGCCATGCGTAACGGTTGTGCATAGTCTCCTCCAATGGCCACAGAGCGTATCACGGCGGCTGTATATTCGTGCAAAGAAAATCAGGCTGCGGCCGTGGAAGAAGGGAGTCCGGCGGCAAGATGTACTCATGCTTGTCGCTGTCGGGCCGGAAGTCGAGTTGGGTATTCAGCCAGGACGAATGGCCTAATGGGGCACGGTCACGTTGCCGGCCTGGCTTCATGGAAGTGACGCCAGATGGTTTCGGCAGTTTTGCGCGGGACGACCGCGGCCAGCGACTCGGCCGTGGCTTGCTGCACATCGCGGAGGCTGCCGAAGTGGGAAAGCAGGCGCTGCCGGGTTTGGGGGCCTACGCCGGGGATATCTAATAATTCAGAATCGCGGTCGCGCATGGCTCTGCGCTGGCGATGATAGCCGACTGCGAAACGGTGACTCTCGTCACGGATGAGCTGGATGAGGTGGAGCACCGGCGAGCGGCGGTCGAGTACGATGGGCTCCTCTTCGTTGCCGTAGAGGTAGATGACTTCTTCGCGCTTGGCAATGGAAGCCAGTGGCGGTTCGCTCAGGCCGGCCGAGGCGAGATCCAAGGATTCGAGGGCTTCGGCAGCGGCGTGGAGCTGACCCAGACCGCCATCGATGAGGATGAGCGAGGGCATGGGCTGACCTTCGTCCTTGAGGCGGCGGTAGCGGCGCTGAACGACCTCGCGCATGGAGGCGAAATCGTCCACGCCGAGTACGGTCATCACCTTGAATTTGCGATAGGCCTGTTTGTTCATCTTGCCGTCTTCCCAGACCACAAGCGAGGCTACGGTCTCCGCGCCCTGGATGTGGGAGATGTCAAAGCACTCGATGCGGCGGGGCAGTTCGGGAAGCATGAGAGAGTCCGCAAGAGCTTCTTGGATGGCTTTGCGGGAGGGCTCAAGGACGCGGAAACGCTGAGTGTAAGACTGGCGGGCGTTCTGCCCGGCGAGGTCAATGAGCGATCTTTTTTCTCCGCGCTGGGGGACGGCCAACTCGATGCGATGGCCGGTGCGCTCGGTGAGTAACGCGGATAAGGCCTCGCGGTCGTCGAAGTCAACGGGCACCAGAATGCTGCGCGGGACGTACTGCTGGTCGATGTAGAGCTGCTTGAGAAGGGCGGAAAAGACAGGGCCGGCGTGGAAAGGCACTTCCGCGCTTCCAGGAACCTCTTCAGAGTCGGAGGTTTCCAGCAGATCGGGCAAATCATCCCAGAAGAATTCGCGGCGGTCGACGATCTTGCCTTGACGAACATGGAAGAGGTTGACGGCGAGCGAACCGGCTTCAAAGTGATAGCCGAAGACGTCAGCGTCGTCGTCCTGCTCTGTGGTGGCAATGCGCTGCTTTTCCTGTAGCTGGTGGACCGTGGAGAGTTGGTCGCGAAGGCGGGCAGCGGCTTCAAACTGTTCGGCTTCGGAGGCTGCCTGCATCCGTGCAGCCAGAGTGCGCTCCAACTCGGCGTGACGGCCTTCGAGAAAAAGTTGTGTGTCGCGGACCGCGTTGTCATAGAGCTGGAGCGTGGTCAAGCCTTCAACGCAGGGACCGAGACAGCGGTGGATGTAGTACTGGAGGCAGGCGCGGGGATGGTAGCGCCCAAGATCGACCTTGCAACTCGGGATGAGGAAGCTGCGATGGATGAGCTCAACGATGCGGTAGGCCAGGTTGCCGGGAAAGTAGGGGCCGTAGTAGGCCGCGCCGTCCTTGCGCAGACGGCGGGTAACGAAGACTTTGGGGAAGCGGTCGGCCAGGGTTAGCTTGACGTAGGGATAGGTCTTGTCGTCGCGGAGCAGAATGTTGAAGCGAGGATGGCGCTGCTTGATGAGGTTGTTTTCAAGGGCCAGTGCCTCGTGCTCGTTGGCGACGAGGATGTAGTCAAGATCGACGGCCTCGCGCATAAGCGAGCCGGTTTTGGCGTTGGCCTGCGAGGCTTCGAGAAGATACGACCGGACGCGCGCGCGGAGGTTCTTGGCCTTGCCGACGTAGATGACCTCGCCCTCGGCGTTCTTGTAAAGATAAACGCCGGGCTGGGGGGGGAGCGTGCGGATTTTCTCGTAGAGGTCCATGAGGCGGATCGGAGGGGCGGCGTCCGTTCTTAGGATAGCGGGTTGGAGGTCGCCGGTTCTGTGGCCCAATGGCGCCGGGGCAAGCAATCCTTACCGGAATGGGTAAGAATTACACGGTCCATAATCCTGAGCGTCGAGGATCGAGGAACGGTAAGGCGTTTATTTTCATCGTATTGCTGAAACACTCCCGAGTGGTCCCGTAGTTGCCACATCGATGACGAGAGGAAAGGTATCTCTGCTCGTTGTGTGGCCATTGGCCAGGCACGGGCGGCAGGAGGAACTGGATGATGACAATGAGCCGGTTTGGCGTATTGGGATTGGCGGCGGGTTTGACGGTGGCGGGCGTGACAGGGTGCGCAACCAAGAATTATGTGCGCACGCAGACCACGCCTCTGGTGAACCACACCGACGAACTGGAGAGCAAGACGGCTGCGAACAACCGGCAGATTCAAGACGTAGACAGCCGGGCACAGGCGGGAATCCTGCAAGCTCAGGGCACGGCAAACACGGCGGGCCAGAACGCGCAGAGCGCGGCAAAGGCCGCCGGGGATGCAGAGACCTTGGCGAACGACTCCGTGCACCGCGCCGACACGCTGGACAGCGTAGTGAAGGGATTGGACAGTTACAAGCCGTTGGGCAATGTGACGGTGACGTTCGGGTTCGACAAGGCTGTTCTGACCAGGGACGATAAGGACCAGTTGGACAGCTTCGCGGCGCAGCTTGGCTCGGCGAAGAGCTACATTCTGGAAGTGACGGGCGGGACGGACTCGACCGGGCCAGCCCAGTACAACTATGAACTGAGCCAGCGCCGGGCGGATGCAGTGGTGCAATATCTGGCGTCAAAGTACGGGATTGCCCCGCACCGGTTTTATCTGATCGGCATCGGGAAGGACAAGGAAGTGGCGCCAAACACGACCGCGGAAGGGCGGAAGCAAAACCGGCGAGTAGAGGTGCAGTTGCTTACGAATATGGGCGATCAAGGGGCGCAGTCCGCGGCGAACCACGGCGCGGGGCTGTAGGGTCTGCGACGAGTCTTACACCGCCACGCTCCTGGCGAGTCAAATGGGGGCCGGTCCGTGATGCGGATCGGCCCTGATTGCGTTATGGCTGTCTAGAGCGGACCGGTGGTTGACACGGAGACGCGTTTTAATCCACCTTCTGTTGCTGGCGAATATGTTCGGCGCGAATCTCGTTGGCGGTGAAGAGGCGCAGGAAGGGAGCGCCTTGGGCGGCTGCTTCTACAGCAGGGCGTCCGTTGGCTTCTTCCCGCTCGACAATGCAGACAACGGCGGCGACAGTCATGCGGGCTTCGCGGGCAGCCTCAATGGCGTTGATCGTAGAGGCACCAGTGGTGCAGACATCGTCCACGACCACCACGCGGGCGCCTTCGCGGCTGAAGCCCTCGATGCGGCGGCCGGTGCCATGTGCCTTCTCGGCCTTGCGGACCAGAAAACCATGCAATAACGGGGCGGCGGGATTCGAGATTGCGCGCCAGGCGCTGGCGGTGGCCACGTTGGAAACGATGGGGTCGGCGCCCAGGGTAAGGCCGCCTACGGCTTCGGCCTGGATGCCATTTTCATTCAAAAGATCGAGAATCGCCTCGCCGGTAAGGCGGCCGCCCTCAGCGTGGAGGGTGGTGGTACGGCAGTCGACGTAGTAGTCGCTGACGCCTCCGGAAGAGAGTTTGAACTGGCCGAGGCGGAAACTGGTACGGGCGAGGAGCGAGAGAAGCTGCTGGGCGTTGCTAGGCGTGGTCATCACCATGAGATTGTAACGGAACGGCAAGTTACGGCGTCTAAAGGGCTCCCGAGTCCCATACATCGAACGTCTTGGCCGTCCATCGGCCAGCCAATATCCAGGCCGCAATCAAAGGCCAGTTCCTGACCAGTCAGCAGGCCGGGACAAGGCGGAGGTGGGCGGAGGGACACCGGAAAAATCACTTGACAACGGCAGAATTTCTGGAGTGTTGTATACGCACGGCGTATTCCCCTGCCCAACCACGCCGCTCACAAATCCCATGGACGCAACGACTGCCCTACGGAAGCAAGCGTGCGTGTTGGCGCGAACCCGGTAAGAACAGTTGAATTTCCGGTTATGTTTCTGGCGCTCGGCATCGGTGTCTGCCAACTCCCTCCCCTGTTTTCATGTGTTGCCGCTGGCAAACAACCTGGAGGATATGCAAATGACCAAAGAATCGAAAACGCCAGTTCCAGAGCTAGATCGAGATGGCGTAGCTGAAATCCCCATTCACCACCTGAAATCGTTTATGAAGTTCATTGGCGAACACGATCTCTGGGATGAGGTGGAGCAGCACCTCAAGACCAAGGGATACAGCAAGATGCTCATCAGCTTCGATCCGATGCACGCCATCACTGATTTTCTGCAGCACAAAGTCTCCACCGGCGCAGTGCGGAAGAAGAAACACATTCTGCCGCATTGTGCTTCCAATGGCCCTCTTGGGCCAAGACCCGGACCCGTTCCGTCTCCGGGTCCATCTCCATCTCCTTCCCCATCTCCAGGCCCGCCGGATGGAGGCGGTGGCGGGGACGGAGGTGGTGGAGATGGCGGTGGCGGAGATGGCGGCGGTGGAGGAGACACTCTGATATAGCCGTATTTCCCGGGTTTGCGAAACACTGGAGCACTACCCTTGTACTCGAATCCCTTCGCTTTGTGCGAAGGGGTTCTTTCTTCGGCCAGAAGGAATTCCTTCTACAACCCGCCCGACCCCGTTTGCTGCACCAGCGATAGAAACTCCGCCCGCGTCTCTTTCTGGCGGAAGCAACCCATCATCGCCGACGTCACGGTGGACGAGTGCTGCTTTTCAATCCCCCGCATCATCATGCACAGGTGGCGCGCCTCAATGACCACCCCCACGCCTTGCGGCTCGATGACTGTCTGGATCGCATCGGCAATCTGCCGCGTCAGCCGCTCCTGCACCTGGAGCCGCCGGGCAAACACCTCCACCAGGCGCGGAATCTTGCTCAGCCCGATGACTTTTCCCTTCGGTATATAGGCCACATGCACCTTGCCGAAAAATGGCAGCATGTGGTGCTCGCACAGAGAAAACATCTCGATGTCTTTCACGATCACCATCTCGTCGTAGTCCACATCGAACATCGCCCCGCGCAGAATCTTCATGGGGTCTTCGCCGTAACCCTTGGTCAGGAAGGCCATTGATTTTTCAACTCGACCCGGCGTAGCCATCAGGCCGTCCCGGCTGGGATCTTCACCTAACCGGCTGATGATCTCGCGGTACATCTCCTCGGTGCTGAACTCGCTCAGCCCTTCGTCAATCCCAACTGCCCTGCGAACGGTCTTGCTCACTACAATCGGCTGCGCCATGCTTCACATCCTCCCGCCCAGGGGAATCGGGCGTACTGCGTCCTTTACTTTGATACCTGCTGCATCGCGCGGGAACTTTCCTCGCCCGCGTCATAGCACTGAAAGAAGTTATTCTCAGTCTCTTCCACGCGCACACAATCCAACTCACCCGCCGGCAGCGCGTCCTTCAATAATCCAAAAACCGCTCTACAAAGATTCTCTGTGGTCGGGACACGATTGGCAAAGAGCGAGTCCAGATTCAGGTTGGTGTGATCAAACCGATCCAGCACTTTCTTGCGTACCACTTCATCCAGCGCAGCCAGGTTCACCACCATCCCCGTATCCGCGTCCACCGCTCCCCCAACCAGCACCTCGACAACATAGTTGTGCCCGTGACCGTGAGGATTGTTGCACTTGCCATACGTCGTCCGGTTCTCCTCCACGGAGAGCGCGTCGGAATGGAGACGGTGACTGGCGCTCAGCATATAGCGCCGCCCAAAGAAGGCTTTCCCGGAATTGGCGCTCATAGCCCTCCCCGGTACTCCGCGAAAATTTCCGGCGTCTCGTAAATCCGCACGCGGGCAAGCTGCGCCCCGCCCACCGCTGTCACCGCCGGCTCCAGGCGCATCCACGCCGCAATCGCAATGTTCTCCGTGGTAGGAATCAGCTTCCCTTCGGCAAACTCCGGCGCCTCCAGGTTCAGATGCCGATGATCGTAGGCAGACAAGACCTCGCGTTCAATCAAATCCTTCAACCACTTCAGATCGGCCACAAAGCCGGTCACCGGGTCGGGCTCGCCGGCCACCGTCACCTCCATCGTGTAGTTGTGCCCGTGCCCGTTGCGGTTGGCACAGCGCCCAAACACCCGCGCGTTCTCCTCCGCCGTCCACGCCTCGTTCCAGTAGTAGTGCGAAGCGGAGAACGTAGCCCGCCGCGTCAAGAAGATCATTCTGCTTCCTCACTCAAGAAGATGCCCCAGCACCCATCAAAGTTTCCGTTTGCACTATCCCTTGTCGTTCAGTTTCTAGTCTTCAGCCTCCCATGCCGGTTGAAGCTCTGGCGTGAAACCTCAGCAGCCAAATAGACCGAAGATAGCTGGAAGCTAGCGGCTGGAAGCTGAAAGCCGCCTCTCAACCCGCATATTCCCTTCCTTTCCAGCGTACGCGTTTCAAAATCTTGTGCTGAAACCAGCTTCGGTAGAGCAACACCACAAAAAGCAGCAGCCCCAGCGGCGCAAGCGCGCAATCCACGAACGAGAAATTGGACTTCGCCACCCGCGCATAGAACCGGAACAGCGTCCGCACCCAAAGCAGTGCCATCACCCATCCGGCGGCCAGCCACTGCAGCGAGTGCGCGGCGAAATGCGCATTCCACAACCAGACCGCCAGCACCGGCAACCCCACCAGCAGGGCAATATCCAGCGCCCGCCACACCGCCAGCGCCAGAGCGTTGTCGAACAGCAGCGCCAGATTCTTGGTCCAACCCTCAATCATCGCCACGGTCGACCGGTACATCTGAGTGGCAACTGCATCGTCGGCATAGCGGAAACGCAACCCCACCCGGCGCCGCTTAGCCAGAAAAGCCAGTTCCACATCCTCCAGCACCCTGTCCGATACGCTCGGGTGCCCGCCCAGCCGCCGGTAAGCCTCGCGCTCAACCAGCAGAAACTGTCCGTTGGCCGCCGCAATCCGCTGATTCGGGTCTGAAACCTTGGCCGGCGGATAAGCCAGCGCCAACTCGCAGAACACCAGCGGCATCAACGACCGCTGCGCCAGCCCGCTCACAATCTGGCGCGGTGAATAGCTCAGCATCCCCACCTTGTGCTTCTCAGCCTCGTGGATTCCCCTGCGCAGGTCTCCCGGCTCGTGAACCGTATCCGCATCCGTAAACAGCAGCCATCGTCCCCGCGCACGCCTGGCCGCCGTCCAGATGGCATTCGCCTTCCCCGTCCAGCCCTGCTCCAGTTCGCCCGCCTCCAATACCGTGACCCCGGCAAACTCGCGTGCAATCTCTCCCGCAATCTGGGCAGTCCGGTCGGTTGAGTGATCGTCCACCACCAACAACTCCCAGTCCTTACCTAGCTCGAAGATCTCTTCAGACTGGCTCACCAGCGACTGAAGGCACGCGCCCAGACAGTCCTCTTCATTTCGCGCCGGAACCACGACCGTAAGCTCAATCAACTCCTCCGGTTCCGGCTGATCGAAGACCGTACCCGCACGTACCGGCAGCGTCGGCCGCTCGCCAGGCTCGCCGGAAAGCCCAAGTACCGGCTTCCATCCTTCAACGCCAGCCGCTCCGCTCTTTCCCTGGCTATCCTTCCCCATGTAGCTTCACACTTTCTCGCGTGCCCTTTGGCTCCGTATTATAAAGAGGTGCGGTTTCCTCGTTGGTTCTCACTCCTTGCCCTCCTGCCGTTAGCCCTGCTGCCCGCCTGCAACCGCGGCGCGCATCCCGCCCAAACCGGCCAGATAGCTCCCGACTTCACCGTCTCCGACGGCGCCAGCACCATTCACCTCGCCAGCTACCGAGGCCAGGTGGTGCTGCTCAACTTTTGGGCCAGCTGGTGCGAGCCCTGCATCATTGAGCTACCCTCGCTCCTCGAACTCCATCACGACCAGCCCAATCTGGCCATCCTTGCCGTCAGCATCGACGAAGACCCCGAAGCCTATAGCCGCTTTCTCGTCCGCCGTCACATCGACCTCATCACCGTTCGCGACCCCGGTCAGTCTGCCGCCAAACTCTTCCGCACCGAGATGTGGCCCGAAACCTACGTCATTGACCGCCAGGGTGTCATCCGGCGCAAGTTCGTCGGCGCTCAGGATTGGTCCAGCCCCGAGGTTCGCGCCTTTCTCAAGAGCTTGTAGCACCCGGCACCGCAATGCCTGCCCGCAGCCAGTCAGAGGGTCTCTCGTGCCGCGGCGGCCACCGTGGAAATTGGTTTGAACAACCTCACCCACAGACTCGATTCAAGCTCCTCGCCTTGCTATCATTCCCCTATGACCGTCGTGGAAATCCTCTTCCGCTATGCCACGTCCCCCACTGAGCCAGTGACCTTCGCGCTGGCCAGCACCCGGGAGGTCTACGGCATCCGTCGTCTCAGCTTCGATCGCGCCGCACGCACCCTCCGCGTCGAATTCGATGCCACCCGCCTCAACGCCGCCACAGTCACACAACTCGTCCGCCAGACTGGTCTTGATCTCGTTGAGGAGTTGCCCTTGTCTCTGCAGCCACCCACCCCGCAACCAGCGCCCGCAGCCTGACAAACTGTCCCGGTGTCCCCAGCGGTGAGTGTTCGTCGCTGGCGTGGAATTGCGCCCTCTCAAAAACCCTGATAATCTGTCTTTGGCCCCGCTTGGGGTTGCTCGTGTGCGCCCGTAGCTCAGCTGGATAGAGCGACTGACTACGAATCAGTAGGTCGGGAGTTCGAATCTCTCCGGGCGCACCACTTCCTTCCTCACTCTGCTGCCTCCTTAAGCGTTCAATCCAAAGGGCAAAGACCTGCCACAATGGCGTAGCCGTTTCCTGTGGAAAGACCTTTTAGAATAGGCCCTTGTGGGCAAAAGAAAAGAGCGGAGCGCCTTGGGCGCCCCGCTCATTTTGCTCAAACGGATTCAAACCTTCAATACAGGCGGAAGTTAACCTCGATGGTAATCGGCACAGGTACAGGCGTCTTGCCGTCCTTCATTGCCGGCTTGAACTTGTACTTGCGCACCGCTTCCAGTGCCTTCTCGTCCAGCCCCATGCCCAGTGCGCGAACCACGCGCGGATTCTGCGGATTCCCCTGCGCATCCACAATGAGTGAAATCAGGCAAACTCCCTGGTATTTGGCTCGCCGGGCCTCGTCGGAAAACTCCGCCTCGGGCTGAACCAGTGGAACTGGCGCTGAAACTCGGCCACCTATTCTCTCCAGACCGCCACCAAAATTTCCACCGCTTCCCGGCCCGTATCCATTTCCATTTCCCGAGCCCAACCCTCCGCCAGAACCCGTACCCATGCCGCTGCCCGAACCCTGTCCATTCGAGGCCAGCGTTACGTTTGCGGAGTTCTTGACGCCGATATTCGGCAGCATCGGGTTGTCGGGAAGCTTGATATCCTGCTGAACGGCGATGGCGGACTCAATCGCCAGCTTGGGCTTGTCCACCACGGGCACCATGGGAGGCGTCATCGGGGCCTTTTCGAGCTTGGGCAGCCTACCCTTGATCGGATCGATCAAGCTGCGGTCGCCGCCACCTCCGCCTCCGCCCGCCGCCGTTTTAGCCTGGGGAGCATTAAAATCCGACACATCGATATTGGTTGCGATCTCTTGAGGCTTGGTCACCGCGTTGACAATCGTTCTGCCCACAACAAAGAGCGCAACCAGCAGAATGGCTATGTTAACGCCCGTTGAGATGCCGATCGCCCATGGATTCGGCTTCACCGCCATCCGGTCGGGAACCGGAATCGGCGTCGAAGTCAACTCCAGCGGTGGCAGTTTGACCGGAAAAAACACGTCGCGGATGCTCTCGTAGAGCTCCACCCAGATGGGCTTTTCCTCAAATGCCTTGCCGAGGAAACCGTCGAATTCGTGGCCCGTCAGGGCTGCTGCGGCTTGGGATTCCGTGTCTGCCATAGGTGGTTCGTTTTCCATGATTGCTGCCGCGTTGGTTGTATAGGGCAGTATAGACAGAGATCTGCCGTTGTCCTGGCCCATCTGTCCATTATGCTCGTCAAAGGCGGTCTTTGTCTCGTCAGGAACCGCCCCGCACTCCAAACTCCCATAGATCGGCTTGAGTGCGCTTCCCATAATCAATAGACGAGCAACAGTGCGAGTTGTTACCGAAAATTTCCAGCCGCCCCGTTTACACTATCCAATGAACAAGTTCGCACCATCCAGGGAGTACCGATGTCCTCAGCGCCGGAGTTGAAGGCGACTCTTACCTTGCCGAAAACCGCCTTTCCAATGAAGGCCAATCTGCCGCAGAATGAACCGCTTCGGCTGGCTCGCTGGGCCTCGCTCCGCCTCTATGAGGAGCTCCGCAAGGCTGGCCGCGGCCGCCCAGCCTACATCCTCCATGACGGCCCTCCGTACGCCAACGGCCCCATCCATCTGGGCCACGCCCTCAACAAAGGCCTCAAGGATTTCGTCGTCAAATCAAAGACGATGTCCGGTTTCGACGCTCCCTACGTCCCCGGCTACGACTGCCACGGCCTGCCCATCGAGATCAAAGTGGACGAGCACCTGGGACGCAAAAAGCTGGAGATGCCCGTTCCCGCCGTCCTCGAAGCCTGCCGCGCTTACGCCCAGAAGTATGTTGACCTGCAAACCTCCCAGTTTGAGCGCATTGGCTGCTTCGGACGCTGGGACTCCCCGTACAAAACCATGGCCCGAGGCTATGAGGCCCGTACCCTTGAAGCATTCTACGGCTTCCTCGAAAAAGGCTTCGTTTACCGCGGCCTCAAGCCGGTTTACTGGTGCATCCACGACCGCACTGCCCTGGCCGAGGCCGAGGTCGAGTACGAGATGCACACCAGTCCCTCAGTCTACGTTCGCTATCGCCTCACCTCTGACCCGGCAGCCATTGACCCCGCTCTCGCCGGTAAGCAGGTTTCGACCATCATCTGGACCACTACCCCCTGGACTCTGCCTGCGTCACTGGCCGTGGCCTTCCATCCCGATTTTGATTACGTGGCTCTGGAAAACACGGATGGCAACGTCTACATTGTGGCCGAGGCATTGGCCGCCGCTACGCAGGCCGCCTGCAATCTTGGCGAGGCGAAAGAGATAGCCCGCTTCAAAGGCAACCGACTGGAACGCATCACCTTCCAGCATCCGTTTCTGGAGCGCAGCATCCTGGGCGTGTTGGCTGACTACGTCACCGCCGACACCGGCACCGGCGCTGTTCACACCGCACCAGCCCACGGCGCCGACGACTTCTACACCGGCGTCCGCTACGGCCTTGACCCCACCTGCCGAGTCGATCCCGCAGGCCACGTTTATGTCGACCCAGACGCCTGGAACCTTGCCGCTCCACCTGCCTTCGAGGGCAAAAAAGTCTGGGCTGCGAATCCTGTCATCGTCGCCATGCTCGAAGAGTCCGGCGCACTGTTGGCCTGTTCCGATCTTCAACACTCTTACCCGCACTGCTGGCGCTGCCACAAGCCGGTCATCTACCGCGCTACCGAGCAGTGGTTCATCGGCATGGAAACTCCGGTCGAGCGGGTCGACGGCTCCCAGGCCACCTTCCGCCAACTCGCCATCGAGGAAATTGACAAGGTCGTGTGGGATCCGTCCTGGGGCAAGGAGCGCATCACCAACATGATCGCCACCCGCCCCGACTGGTGCATCAGCCGCCAGCGCATCTGGGGCGTGCCCATCGCCGTCTTCATGTGCGAAAAGTGCAACCAGCCGATCCTCTCGCCCACACTCAACCGCGCCATCGTGGACCTGGTCGAGCGGGAGGGCATCGAAGCCTGGCACACCACAGACGTCGCTGCCCTGCTCCCTCCCAACACTGTCTGTGCCCATTGCGGCGGCGCCGGGTTCCGCAAGGAAACCGACATTCTCGACGTCTGGTTCGACTCCGGTACAAGCTGGTTTGCCGTGTGCGAAGCCGACCCCGACCTCAATCGGGCGTATACCGCTTTCCAAAACGATGACGGTACGAAGTGCCTCTATTTAGAAGGCGGCGATCAGCATCGCGGCTGGTTCCACTCCTCGCTTCTCACTTCGGTTGCCCTGCGCGGGCGCGCGCCTTACTCCCACGTAGCCACCGCGGGCTGGACCCTCGACGAGCAGGGCCGCGCCATGTCTAAATCGCTGGGCAACGGCGTCGACCCCGTCGATGTCGCCAACCGCATGGGCGGCGAAATCGTCCGCCTCTGGGTCGCGTCCGTGGATTTCAGAGAGGACATGGCCGCCAGCGAAAACCTGATGCAGCGCTGCGCCGAAATCTACCGCAAGCTGCGCAATACCTTCCGCTTCCTGCTAGGCAATCTTGCTGGTTTCAACCCGGAAACCGACCAAATCAAAGACCCAACGAAGTTGCTCCCCCTCGACCGCTACATGCTGGCTCGCACCCGCGAGCTGACTGAAAACGTGCTCGGCTGGTACGAGCGATTCGAGTTCCATCGCGTCTACCACGCCGTCAACGAGTTCGCCATCGTCGACCTTAGTTCGTTCTATCTGGACGTGCTCAAGGACCGCATGTACACCTTCGCGCCTTCGAGCCAGCCCCGTCGCTCTGCGCAAACGGTGCTCTGGCAGATCACCGAAGCCTTGGTGCGTCTGGTCGCGCCCATTCTCAGCTTCACTGCCGACGAAGTCTGGGAGTATCTGCCCGCCGTTGAAGGCCGCGAAGCCAGCGTACATCTCGCGCTCTTTCCCGATCCAAAGGAGATTTTCTCTGAAGACCCCGCTCCGCTGCTGGAAGAGTGGAAACAGCTCTTCGCGGTACGCGATGAAGCTCTCCGTGTCCTCGAAGAAGCACGCCAGGCCAAGCACATCGGCAAGGGCCTTGAAGCCGAGTTGGAAATCACAGCTTCCGGCGAGCAGTTGGCCCTCCTGCGGCGCCACGCCGCCGGCCTGAAGGAAATCGTCAACGTCTCCGGCGTAAATGTCTCTGAAGGCCCTGCCCTTCAAGTCACCGCCCTGCCCGCCACCGGTCACAAGTGCGCCCGCTGCTGGAACTTCATGCCTGAGGTATCCAGTTACGGCATCTGGCACAAGGTTTGCACACGCTGCCAGTCTGCGCTGAGAGAGATGGGCATCCAACCGCCGCATCCCCATTCGCCCCAATCCGAATCCCCGGAGTCCGCATCGTGAGCAAACTCGTCCCTCGCCGCCTGCCCTGGCTCATGCTCATCTCCGGGCTCATCATCGCCGCTGACCGCCTAACTAAACGATGGGTCGCCGCGCACATCCCACTGGGCGGCGCCATCCCCGTCATCCCACGCGTTCTCCGCATCACCCATTGGACCAACGAGGGAGCTGCCTTCTCGCTCTTCGCTGACTCCGCCTCGCCCCACATCGTTCGCTGGGCATTGATCTGTTTCTCTCTCACGGCCGGGCTCGCCGTCCTCGTCGCCTTGGTCCGCCTCGGCAACCGCTTCACCCTCACCACCATAGCTCTCGCGCTCATTTTCGCCGGAGCCCTCGGCAACGTTCACGACCGCATCCTCTACGGTTCGGTTGTCGATTTCATTGAAGTCCACATCTTCACTTACCACTGGCCCGACTTCAACGTAGCCGACTCCGCCATCGTGACCGGCGCCTGCTTGTTACTGCTCGATTCTCTGCTTCCCAAGAGGACCCCTTCGCACTAACCGCAACCAGATCCCCGTCTTTCCACCCTTTCGCATCCGCCAATGGGGGCACACATCCTCGATGCGCTTTTTTGCGGTAAGGGCAGGAGAGCGCGGAACCCACTCCTGCCGTCCGTCGTACTCCCCTATGAGCCCGTTAACGTAAAATGGACGATTGGACCGCCGCCGGGAAAGCTGTAACTTTGCCCGCCTGAGATCCACGGGATGAATTGATTCCACTGATACTCCCACAACGCTCACCGAGGATTGCATGAAGATTCACTGCTCCGCCCTATCGTTCCGCGCCACTTTTGCCGGCGCAGCCGCATTTTTCTGCCTTATTCTGGCCTCATCCGGCCCCGCCAACAGTCAGCGTCTACCTGGCACCATCCGTCCCGATCACTACGCGCTCACACTCACCCCTGACCTCAAGGCCGCGACCTTCTCCGGCATCGAGTCCATCGAGATTGTGCTTGCCGAACCCACCAAAAGCATCACACTGAACGCTGCCGAGATCGCCTTCCAATCCGTCACCGTGACCGCCAGCGGCAAAGAGCAGACAGCCACCGTCGCCCTCGACAAAGACAAGCAGCAAGCCACCGTCACCTTTAGTGACGAACTCCCCGCCGGCAAGGCAACCCTCTCCATCGCCTACACCGGCATCTTGAACAACGAACTGCGCGGCTTCTATCTCTCAAAAACCTCCCGCCGGAACTACGCCGTTACCCAGTTTGAATCCACCGACGCACGCCGCGCTTTCCCGTCTTTCGACGAGCCGGCCTTCAAAGCCACCTATGACGTCACACTGGTCGTCGACACCGCCGACACCGCCATCTCCAACGGCCCCATCCTCAGTGACACGCCCGGCCCCGCCGCAGGCAAGCACACCCTCAAGTTCCTGACCACACCCAAGATGTCCACCTACCTGGTCGCCTTTCTCGTCGGCGATTTCCAATGCACCGGCGGCGAGTCCGATGGCGTAGCCATCCGCGCCTGCTCCACTCCCGACAAGGTTGCCCTTACGCCCTACGCGGTCGATGTCGCCAAGTTCATGCTGCACTACTACAACACCTACTTCGGCATCTCCTACCCCCTCAAGAAGCTTGACCTTATCGCCCTGCCTGACTTTGAAGCCGGCGCCATGGAGAACTTCGGCGCCATCACCTACCGCGAAACCGATCTGCTTCTCGACCCCAAAACGGCCTCAGTAGGATCAAAGAGAGAAGTGGCCCTGGTCATCGCCCACGAGATGGCTCACCAGTGGTTCGGCGATCTGGTCACCATGCAGTGGTGGGACAATATTTGGCTCAACGAAGGCTTTGCCACCTGGATGGAGAGCAAAGCCGTAGCCGTCATGCACCCCGAATGGAACATGGACCAATCCGTTGCCAATGATGAAGATGGCACTCTGAATCTCGACGCCCAACCCACCACCCGCGCCATTCGCGCCAAGGCTGAAACCCCCGACGAGATCAACCAGATGTTCGACGGCATCGCCTACGGCAAAGCCAGCGATGTCCTGCTCTCGGTTGAAAACTATCTTGGAGCGGAGACCTTCCGCAAGGGCGTGCACACCTATCTGGCAGCCCACCTCTACGCCAATGCCACTGCGGAGGATTTTTGGAACGCTCAGACTGCCACCAGCCACAAGCCGGTGGACAAGATCATGGAGAGCCTTGTAGCCCAGCCCGGCGAGCCCCTGCTCACCTTCGGCGAACCGGCCAAGGGCAAGGTTCCGGTGGCGCAGAAGCGTTTCTTCCTCAGTCCCGGCATCCAGCCCGACCCCGCGCAGAAATGGACCCTCCCCGTCTGCTTCAAAACCGGGGCCCCAGAAAACCGGACCTCGGCGCCAGGGTGGAAGACCGGCTCGGACAAGCAGGAATGCCAGGTTCTCACTCCCGGTGACTCCACCGTTAAGGTGCCCGCTGCCAGCCTCTTTTTCGCCAACGCCGGGGGCAAGGGCTACTACCGCAGCGCTTATCCTGCTAACCTTTACGCGGCTCTCGTGGCCCACGCCGAAACTGATCTCACTCCCACTGAGCGCATCAGCCTCACCGGCGACGAGTGGGCCCAGGTGCGCGCCAACAAAGTCCCAGTCGGCGCCTATCTCGACCTCATGGCCGCCATCAAAGCCGATCCCAGCGCCGAAGTCTTGGGTAACGCCGTCGGAGGCGTCAGCACAATTTACGAACGCGTTGCCGCAACCCCTGAAGAGCGCGCCGCGCTTTCAGCCTGGATTCGCAAGACCTTGGCGCCGGAGTACGCCAAACTCGCTCCCCCTGCGGAGACCGATTCGCCCAACACCCGCGAGTTGCGCGCACATCTATTCGGTGTACTCGGCTACTACGGCAAAGACCCCGCAGTCCTCGCCCAGGCTCGCCAGATTGCGCAGGATGAGCTGACCGATCCCGGCTCAGTCGATCCCACGCTGGGTCAAACCGCCCTCTACATCGCTGCCCGCAATGGCGACGCCGCTCTCTTTGACCGATTGCAGCACGTCTATGAGACCTCGACCAATCCCGACTTCCAAGAGACCGCCCTGCGTCTGCTCGCTGAGTTTGAGGACCCTGCCCTCGTGCAACGCTCCCTCGACTACGCCGCCTCCAGCAAGGTCCGCAATCAGGATGCTGCCATCCAGTTCTCCATCGCACTCCAGGCGGACGAAACCCGAGACCGGGCGTGGAAGTACATCCAGAACAACTGGGACAAGGTCCATGCCCAGTTGACTACCGAGACGGGACACCAGTTGATCGGTGCCACGGGAAGCTTCTGCTCCGCCGAGGCCCGCGACAATGTGAAGAGCTTCTTCACCACGGCCAGAGTTGCCGCGCCCGAATTAGCCCTCAAGCACGCTATCGAACGCATTGACGGCTGCATCGAACTCCGTTCCCTCCAGGAACCGAATCTGAAACAGTGGCTCGCCGCTCAACCAAAACCGTAGCCAATAACCATCCAGGTGACCGTCCTTGGTGCAGCCTCATCGTGCCAAGGACGGAAGAACACGAACCCTTCTTCGCGATTCCTCGTGACTACAGTGTTCCAAACCCTGTAAAACAAAAAACGGAGATGGACAATCGCCGGCACATTCGTACTGTTCGCTGCACTCGCATCTGCGCTCGCATCCTCATGAGTATCTGCTTGGCGTCCTGCCCTGGCTTTTCAGCACACGCGCAGCCCCAAGCCCCAGCCTCAAAGCCCATCGGAAAGGATCCCGTCATGACCAGGCACGCGGAAGGAACCTTCGATGTAAAAACCACCCCACTCCCGCCGGACGACGCCACCACAGGTACCGCGATCGGCCGCTTTGCCCTCTCGAAGCAATTCCACAGCGACCTTGAGGCCACAAGTAAAGGCGAGATGCTCAGCTCCGGCGACCCTGCCAAGGGCAATGCCGGTTACGTCGCTATCGAGCACATCACCGGAACCCTACACGGCCACGCCGGCTCCTTCGCCCTGCAGCACATCGGCTCCATGGATCATGGCAATTACAAGCTTTCCGTCGTCGTTGTGCCCGGTTCCGGCACGGAAGAACTTACCGGCATAGCCGGAACCATGATCATCACCATTGCCAACGGCAAGCACTCTTATAACCTCGAGTACACCCTGCCCGAAGCCGCACAATAACCAGACGTCCCACGCTCCCCGCTTCAGTCACCTCGGCCGGATTCGTTACCATAAAACCCATGCCCCAATTCCCTCCTGGTCAGACCCTGCTCATCGACGCCGACGACACGCTGTGGGAAAACAATATTTACTTCGAGCGTGCCATCGCCGCCTTTATCAGCTATCTGAACCACCACAAATACTCGCCCGCCGAGGTGCGCAAGGCCCTGAACGCCGTCGAGCGCGAGACCATCCTCGCCCACGGCTACGGCATCACCAGCTTCACCCGCTCCCTGGTCACCTGTTTTGAGCGCCTCAGCACCGCGCCGGTGACCGAACACAACATCAAGCGCGTTCGCAGTTTTGCCCGCTCCATTGCCGAGCAGGAGATCGAGTTGCTCCCCAGCGTAGCCGACACCCTCATCGAGTTAGCCACCCGTCACCGCCTCATCCTCATGACCAAAGGCAACCGGGCCGAGCAGGCCGATAAACTCGCCCGCTCAGGCCTCGCCCAGCACTTCTCCGCCGTTGAAATCGTGACCGAAAAAGACCCTCCTACTTATCGCGAAGTCATCCATCGCCACGAACTCACTCCGCACACTAGCTGGATGATCGGCAATAGCATCAGGAGCGACATCAACCCTGCTCTCGCCGCCGGACTCCACGCCGTCTTCCTCTCCCACAAAGATACCTGGGTCCTGGAACACGCCGCCCTCGACCCCGCACCCCCAGGCCAGCATCTACTGGAGTTAGATTCCTTCGCAAAGCTCTGTGATATCTTCTAGTGCCAATCCCGGCCGCACTGTGTTCGTTTGACGCGTCCCCCGTCCCTCTGCTCTACTTGCCTCAACGTCATGCACACGGCCTGCGCCAATTCGACACCATGCACCATCATCCTTGGCGCTCCGCCCATTCCCGCCATTCGAATTAACAGCTCCAATTAGCGCGCGGGAAAACAAGCCTGACCAACCGGATTCAGCAGTAATGCAGCACCCAGGCCATCACCCGCAACCGCGGCTGGTGGCTTTTCAGTTTTCGCCTGTTCTCCAGCCCTTTTCGTCTTGCATCAAGGAGAAGAATTCTTGGAATCCGTCACCCTTACCACCATCCAGGCAGCCCGCGCGCGCATCGCCGACGCCATTTACGTTTCGCCCTGCCAGCTCTCCCACCACCTCTCGGAGTTGACCGGCCTGCCTCTGCACCTGAAGCTCGAAAACCTGCAACTCACCGGCTCCTTCAAAGAGCGCGGCGCTCTCAACAAGTTGCTTACCCTAAGCAAGATCGAGCGGGACCGGGGCGTCATCGCGGCCAGCGCCGGCAATCATGCCCAGGGCGTCGCGTTCCATGCCACCGCTCGCGGCATTCGCGCCCAGATCGTCATGCCATTGGCCACGCCACAGGTCAAGGTCTCCGCTACCCGCGCATTCGGCGCCGAAGTCATCCTCCACGGCGCCAGCTACGACGAAGCCTGCGAAGAAGCCCTCCGCCGCCACATCGAAGAGGGCCGCACCTTCATCCATCCCTTTGACGACCCTGAAGTTATCTCTGGCCAGGGCACCATCGGCCTCGAACTTCTTGAGCAGGTTCCCGACATCGAAGCCGTCGTCGTCCCCATCGGCGGCGGTGGCCTCATCGGCGGCATCGCCTGCGCGCTCAAGGAGACTAATCCCAAAATCCGCGTCGTCGGCGTCGAGCCCGAGAAACTGCCCTCCATGCTCCGCGCCTGCGAGGCCGGCCATCCCATCACCATCGCCGCCCAAGCCACCGTCGCCGACGGCATCGCCGTCCGCCGCGCCGGCGACCTCACCCTCCCGCTGGTCAACCGTTACGTCGATGAGATCGTCACCGTGGATGACGAGGAGATCGCGAGCGCCATCCTCATGCTCCTGGAGCAGGAGAAGACCCTAGCAGAAGGCGCCGGCGCTGCCGCTCTGGCCGCAGTCGTCCAGTCAAAAACCGACCTCGGTCATCGCCGCACCGTTGTCCTCGTTTGCGGAGGCAACATTGACGTCACCCTGCTGGCCAAGATTATCGAGCGCGGTTTGGTCAAGGATGGCCGCCTGTTCCGCGTCCGCGTTCACCTGCAAGATCGCCCCGGCGCATTGCACGCCCTCACGCAGATTCTGGCCCACGAGCGCGCCAACATCGTAGAAACCGTCCACAACCGCGCCTACTATGGAGTCAGCCTCGGCGACACGGTCATCGATGTTACGCTGGAGACCCGAGGCGCAACCCACATCACCGCCATCAGCCACGCCCTGCGCGAAGCTGGCTTCCGCTTCGAGCGCATTCAATAGCCCGCGCCGGGCGCCCCGACAATACCGGGTGCCCGGGTTTCGCTTTTGAGATCTGGAAAACCGCAAACCTCAACGAGCGCCCGTTTTCAGGAGCCCCATGTACTCGCCCAAATTCAACCAGGTCGCCGACCGCGGAATCCTCATCGAGGCCATGCAGGCCTACTCGTTTGCCATCCTCTTCGGCCCGCAAGGTGAAACCCCCATAGCCACCCACCTCCCGCTCATCGTCAAGGAGGAAGGCCCGCACGGCCTCCTCGAAGGCCACTTCGCCGTCGCCAATCGCCATTGGCAGTCCCTCGCCGGATGCGAAACCCTGGTCGTCTTCTCCGGGCCTCACAGCTATGTCTCGCCTACCCTCTACGTCGATCCGCTTTCCGTTCCCACCTGGAACTACATCGCCATCCACGCCCACGGGACCCTCTCGCTTGTCGAAGACGAGGCAAGCAAAGACGCGCTGCTCAAGGATCTGATTCAGATTCACGAGCCGGCCTATGCCGAGAAATGGCGCTCAATGCCGGAAAACTTCCGCCGTTCCATGCTCGCCGGCATCGTCGGCTTCCGCATCCCGATCTCAAGAATCGAGGGCAAATTTAAAATCAGCCAGAATCGCGACCCCGAAGAACGCCGCAACGTTCACGCCGCCCACGCCGCCGGAACCCCCGACCAGCAAGCCCTCGCCGCGTGGATGACCCGCCTGATCGGCTGAGATGCATCGCAATTGACAGTGTGTTGCCCTGGCCCCACTGGCTAAACTTGGGCCTATTGTGAAATCGTGTATTGTTCCAAGCGCCAAGCGGAGTCGTTGTCCGCTCAGCCCTTTGCTCAAAGGAGAGTCGTATTCATATGCGCAGAGTTCTCGTAGTTTTCATCCTCTTGCTGGCAGCCCCGATTCTGCTCGCTGCTCCGCCCTCCACTCCATCCGGCTGGAAGGCCAAAGTTGACGCAACCATGCCGGTGCTCGGCCATCGCAACTGGATTCTCATCGTCGATTCGGCCTATCCCCTGCAAGTCTCTCCGGGGATCGAGACCATCGAAACCCATGCCGGTGAGCTGGAAGTGGTCCGATACGTTCTCGGCGCCATCCATAGCTCCATTCACGTCCGGCCACTCATCTCCATGGACGCGGAGTTGCCCTTCGTCCCGGACGAGGACGCGCCCGGCGCCTCAACCTACCGCGCACAGATTGGCAATCTCCTCCATGGCTACCCGGTCGAATACGTGCCCCACGACAACGTCCTCGCCAGCATCGGCGAAACCGGAAAGCAGTTTCATATCCTCGTGCTCAAAACCAACCTTGCCATCCCCTACACGTCGGTCTTTATCCGGCTCGACTGCAAGTACTGGAGCGCCGATGCCGAAAAGCGTCTGCGCGCAAAGATGGCCGTGGCGCCGCAGCCCGCACATTGAACCGACTCTCAGCGGCTGTGCATCCGCAGGTGCGACCTTTATCAACACACGTGCCTTTGCTATACTCGTAGAGTTCACCTCAGTGCGGAGGTGGTGAAATTGGCAGACACACCAGCTTGAGGTGCTGACGCCGCGAGGCATAGGGGTTCAAGTCCCCTCCTCCGCACCAAAGATTCTCCTGTCCTGAATCGCCGGACAGACTCGGAAAGCAGCTTAAGAAATGCAGATTCTTCTCTATTTCGTCGTCGTCCTGCACGTCATTGTGTGCCTCTTCCTCATTGGCGTCGTCCTCCTGCAGCAGGGTCGCTCGGCCGACTTGGCGGGCGCTTTCGGTGGTCAGGGTTCGCAGACCGCCTTCGGCCCCCGCGCCGCGGCCAACGTCCTCACCCGTCTCACCACGTGGTCGGCTGTGATCTTCATGATCACGTCCATCAGCCTGACCGTTCTCTATGTGCGTTCCACCGGTTCGCATTCCGTGCTCGAAGGCTCAAAGCCTGCTCCGGTCTCCGCACCCGCCAAGTCAGGCAAGTAGATCACCCTTCAAGTACTCCGTGCATCGACAAATGGCAGGCCACGCGGTCTGCCATTCTTGTTTTCCGCATCAATTCCGCCAGTCCTGCGACAATACTCCCAGGAAAACCGCAAAATGCCCACCAACGCCTTTACCCGCCGCTTGTCGCAGGTCGCCGCCTGGGCCGTTGCCAGCCTTTTTGTTCTCGGCTTCTTCTTCGATTTCATAGGAATGGTTACCGGCCCAATCCTGGGCGTGTGGTTTGTGGGCACGCAAAAACTACGTCGCGGCTTTCTCTGGATGTTGGCCATCGGCTTCCTGCCCGGCCTGATCACTGATTGGCGCAAATTCCCGCTGACCGGCTCGGATCACGGCTTAGCCCCCGCGCTCGGGTATGTCGCCTGGATGCTGGTGGGCGCTGTGCTCGGCGTGCTGCCCTTCACCTTCCACCGACTGGTCAGCCCGCGTTTGCCCGGATTTCTGTGCACCCTTCCTTTTCCGTTGGCGAAAATGGCGCTCCCTTCGCTTGCTCTGGCGCTGCATTACGGTCCAGCTTTCAGAGTCGGCGTCCTCGCGTTTTTCCTCTACTGGTTCGCGGCGGTGGTCGTCTGGATGTGGAACCACGAGTTCCGTCCTTCTAAAATTGGCGTGGGCGCAAGCATTTTTGCCGGGGTCTTCATCCTCGCGGCTGGGTTCGTGCTCTTCCGTCGCTTCAGCGGCGTAGCGCTCTCGCAGACCCATCTCTCCCACACAGCGTCTAGCTTCCTGTGCCTTGCTGGAGTTCTCATTCTCAGCGTCTGGGCGATCTTCCGTCCCGGAAAACACACATCCTGGGCTGAGCGACTGGACACCGTTACCCTCCTGCAAAGCCCCTTCACCGGGAACTCGTTGCATGTCGTCAGCGATCGGGGACGGGAAGCATTGGTCAGCCCATCCGGAGAGCGATTCCCGGTTCGCAATGGAATTCCTACCTTCCTCAAGCCGGAAGACCTCACCGGCGCCAACCGCAAATACAACCACCTCTACGAAACCATCGGCGGTTTTTACGACGACATCCAGCGCGCCTTCTGCGCCTTCAGAGGCTTCGACGTGGACGCATACTTCGTCAGCTATATGCGCCTGCTTGAAGTTAAACCCGGGGATTCTGTGCTTGAAACCTCGGTGGGAACGGGTCTCAACTTCAAGTACCTACCCCGTGGAGTCAAGCTCTCTGGCCTCGATCTGTCTCCTGAGATGCTGGCCAACTGCCAGGCCAACCTGCTCCGTTGGGAGATGAATGCCGATCTCTATCTGGGCAATGCGGAAAGCCTCCCCTTCGTCGACTCCAGCTTCGATGTCGTCTTTCACGTGGGAGGCATCAACTTCTTCAACGACCGCGCCAAAGCCATCCGGGAGATGATTCGCGTCGCTAAGCCGGGAAGCCTTCTGCTCATCGCCGATGAGACCGAAGAACACGTGAAGAGCGCCTATGAAACCACTCTCGGTACCTATTTCAAAGGCCGCAAGGAGCCAGTGACCGCGCCCATTGACCTGGTACCGCCCGAGATGCAGGATATCCATCTCGAATTGATCAAGAGCGGCCACTTCTACGCGCTCACCTTCCGCAAGCCGGCTTCCGCATGAAAGAGGCAGCAGACAAGACGGCGGGGACGCATGAGTAACTTCCTGCATGCGGTCACAACGCGCCTCGTCCTACAATAAGACCATGATCCTTGAAACCTTCCCCGTCGGCCCGCTGCAATGCAACTGCACGATCCTCGGCGATGAGGAGGCCGGTGAGGCCATCGTCATCGATCCAGGCGACGAGGTCGGCCGCATCCAACGCCGCCTCGCCGAGCTCGGTCTCAAGCTCAAGCAGATTCTCGTTACCCATGCCCACATCGACCACATCGGCGGCGCGCTCAAACTCAAGAGCCTCACCGGCGCCCCGATCCTGTTGAATGAGAAAGATGTGCCGCTGCTCAAAATGATGGCCATGCAGGCCGCCTGGCTCCGCATGGAGGCGCCCGAGACCGCTCCGCCCGACGAGAACCTTACCGAGGGTCTCATTGTCGGCCTCGACCGCTATCCCGCACAGGTCATGCACACTCCCGGCCACACCCAGGGCTCCGTCTGCCTCCACTTTGCCCCGCTCAATATGCTCATCGCCGGCGATACCCTCTTCGCAGGCAGCATCGGCCGCACCGACCTGCCCGGCGGAGACTCACGGCAGATTCTGGACTCGATTCAGTCCCGCCTGCTCGTCCTTCCCGACGAGACAAGAGTTCTGCCCGGCCACGGTCCTGCCACCACAATCGGCGCTGAACGAAAAAGCAACCCGTTCCTCAGGACATTGATCTGATTAGCTCTCAGTTCATCAAGTGATTTGATTTCAATCGCTAAGAGAATCTAATTGAAGTAAAACTTACGATCCGAACTCTGTAATGTTACTCCCCTGATGCTTATCCAAATAATCAACAAGTCTGGCCGCTCCGGTGCGGAATTCCCCCGTCGGCCCCAGTAAGCTGACCACCAGCCAACCCGACTCCGCCATCCCGAAGAAGTACCCTGGATGGACCCAAACCCCACACTCCAGCAGCGCCCGCGCTGTCTGTTCGTCGGGCTTCAGCGCCGGAATGCGCAGCGTCGCATACCAGCCGCCCTCCACCTTTAGCCTGCTAACCACCGGCAGCCGTGCCAATTGCCGGTCCAACTCGGCCAAATTCGCCGCCTCCCGCTCCCGAATCTGCCTCTGGATCACCTTCCGGCCTTCGAGCCACTTGGGCAGCGCGCATTGCACCGGAGCATTCATCGAGAGGAAAGTATCGCCAATCACTTCCAGACGCTCCAGGGCCGGGCCAGCCTCCGGGCCGGTCGTCACAATCCATGCCGCCTTCATCTGCGGCAGCCCGGCAATCTTGCTCAGCCCGCTGACCACAAACACCGGAATCCCGTCCAGTCCGCCTGCAAAGCTCCCCCCTGCTCCACCAAATCCATAATCCAGAAAAACCTCGTCCACAATCAGCGACAAATCGAATTCACGGCAAAGGCGCGCCAGTTCCGCTGCCTCCCATGGCTTGGTATAGTGTCCGGTTGGATTGTTCGGGTGCACCAGCACGATAGCCCGAGTTTCGGACGTGATTGCCCGACGAAACCCCTCCGGATCGATCTGCCAGCCTTGGTCGTAGACCAGTGGCGCGGCCTTCAGGCGCACATCGTCCAGCACTGCCAGAAAGTCAAATAGCGGATAACCCGGCTGCGGCACAACAATCTCGCTCCGCGGATCGCAGAGCAGCCGAAAAAGGTAGCTGTACGCCTCGCTCGTGCTGGTCGTGAGCACAATCTGCTCCGGCACAACCGCAACTCCGTGGTCCGCATAATACCCGCAAACCGCCTCGCGCCCCCGCAGGCTGCCCCTGGGCTGGGGATCGTAGTCGAGCGCCGCTGGATCGTCCAGCGCCATCAGCAGGTCGCGATCATAATCGAAGCCGCAGCGCGTCGGATTTGAAGCCGTCAGGTCTGCAATGGGCAGCCCGGCCTCGGCGCGAAGCCGGTGAGCCCGCGCTAGCCCGCTCTCCTCCGTGTCCCACCCCGTCCTCCGCGAAAAGCGCATGACTCTTCCTATCAACACTTGACAACTGCAATACCACCCCACAAAGGGCCATCGTGCACAATAAGCATAGACGCCCTTTTCAAACATACACGGGGTCCACAGGAGGAACATTGGCTCTGCGCGCGGTTGTCTTCGATTATGGAATGGTATTGACCGGTCCGCCAGACCCCGAGGCCCACGCCGCCCTGCTGCGCATCACCGGGCTCCCACTTGCCCGCTTCGAGAGCCTTTACTGGGCTGATCGTCACGCCTACGACGAAGGCAAACTCACCGGCCTCGCTTTCTGGCAAAAGCTCCTTCGCGATGCCGGCCTGCGCATGTCCCCGGGCACGGTCGAGGAACTCAATCTTTGGGACGCCCGCATGTGGACCACTCAGAATCCCGCCATGCTGGCCTGGCAGGAGCAGCTTAAACAGCGTGGTCTGCTCACCGCTATTCTCTCCAACATGGGCGACAACGTACTCGCCAACATCCAGCGCGAATTTCTCTGGATTCACCGCTTCGACGTCCTGGTGTGGAGTTTTCAATTGCGCATGGCCAAGCCGGACCCTGCCATCTATCTCCATGTCCTCAAAGAACTCGGAACTCAGCCTGGGGAAACGCTGTTTCTCGACGACAAACAGGTCAACGTGGAGGCAGCATGTGCGTTGGGCATGAAGGCTCTCGAGTTTTCCACCGTCGAACGCCTGCGCGACGCCCTGGTCGCTGCCGGGCTGGACGCTGAACTCCCGCTACCCTGAACGGAGCCGCGGTTGCCGTGGCCCTCTACTTACCCCGCTGTCCGAAATGGTAGCTTAGGCCCCAATTCGCGTTCATCACGTCGGTGCCGGGGTTGCTTGGCGTGATGTAGGCATTTGAAAAATGAAAGTCGCCCCAAAGACCCAGGCGCAGATCCCATCGATCGTTCAATCTGGTTTGCACGCCAAATCCAGATTGCAAGCTGAAGTCCTCATAGCTCGCAAACCTCGAAAGCACTTTCTGATCGAAGGCAACAATTCCTCCTTTGACCAGAATATAGGGCTTGAAGTGCTGCTTCTTGCTACGCCACATCATGCGTAAGCCGATCGGCGAAAGCCCAACCCCAGGCACGAGTTTCCGGTTAGCGGTGAGTGGATTACCCCAATAATCGGATTCGGCCGGTTCAACCAGAAGGACAAACGGCAGAACCTCCGCCACGTAGTCCATCCGCGCTCCGATGAAGTAGCCCCAGGAATGCCGGTCGTATTCCACCCCGCTGGTGTAGAGCTTGGTCATGTCCTCGATGGCAAAGATGTTGTAGTTGCCATAAGAAGCCATTCCATCCCAGATGAGTTCGCTCTCCACCCGAGGCTTGGCGCGTGCCTTCCCCTCCACCGCGGACTCAGCCTCTATCGGCGTCTCAGTCTCCACCGTGGCTTTTGTCTCTTTAGAAGTTTCCGTCGTCGATGGGGTCTTCGCTTCCACCAGGACCTGAGCCTCCTGGGAGTGCGCCCATTGCGGCGCAAGAAGGCAGAGCGCAGCCAGAATAGAAAGGCAGTTCAGGCATAGGTCGGCGGCGGAGAAATCCTTACTCCGTCGCGGGGCGAATAACGACTTACACACTTGATTGAAGCGCAATCAGCCTCCTGGAATGTCAACATAGTTAGTCAGAACCCTAGCTACCAAGGCATACAGTGGCTGATGCGCCCAATAGAACAGGAACGAATGGCCGGAAACGAAGCATCTCTCCTGACCAGCGCCATGGCGCGAGCCTCAAATCCGAGAACTCTCCAACACTCGCATCACGGTCATAATATACAGCATATCTGCAAAAAATCGTCGGCAGCCGCTCGGGATCGGAGCCGCATCGTGGTCAACCGCTACCGCGCTTTCAATTCCCAGCCGTGCGTTTTACACTTCTTGCCGACGGAAAACAATGAACTGAACCGTTTTATACCAAGCCGCCACCCAAAAATGCGGAGACCTGCGAGGGATCTGTGGTCCGAATTCACCTTGGTCCGTCCAGACAGATGATAGGAGTGCCAAAAGTGAAACCATTGCAAACAAAGACCCACTCATGCACGGGCAAGTGGGCCGTGTTGGGCGTAGCGTTCTGGCTGCTGGGCGCAACCATGTTACTGGCGCAATCCATCCCGGTGGTCACCGGCGACGCACGCGTTGACAAGCTGTTAAGCCAGATGACGTTCGAGGAGAAGCTCACGCTGATCCACGGCACACACGAAGATCCAGCGGTGTACCAGGGACAGGCCGGCTATTTGGGCGGCATTCCCCGCCTCGGCATTCCGGGATTGCGTTTCGCCGATGGGCCGCCAGGCGTTCTCACGCGCCACCCGTCGCAGGGGGAGACCGCGACGATGGGTGTCGCCGCCACCTTCAGCGTCAAGTCCGCTGAGCAGAATGGCTTGGTCATCGGTCGTGAAGATCGCGCCTTGGGCATCGACGTCTCCCTCCAGCCCTTTGTAAACATCGACCGCGACCTGGAGTACGGTCGCGGCTTCAACACCTTTGGTGAAGACCCGTTCCTCTCCGGCCAGATCGGCGCAGCCGAAATCAAGGGTATACAGTCCCAGCACGTCATGGCCCAGGTCAAGCACTTCGTCGGGTACGACTCCGACGGCGACAGCACGTACATCGACGGCCAGACTCTCCATGAAGTCTATGTGGCGCCCTTTGATGCAGCCATCCAGGCTGGCGTCTCCTCCATCATGTGCTCTTACAACCGCCTCAACGGCACATCCGCATGCGGCAACGCTTCCACGCTCACCAAGATTCTGCGCGACGAGATCGGCTTCAAAGGCTTTGTGACCTCGGACTGGGGCGCTACGCACTCCGCCACCTTCGTCAACGCCGGTCTCGATATGGAGATGCCTGGCCCGTTCCCTGTGGGATATGCGGGTTGGGCCATCCCTTCTTTCTTTGCCTTGGAGTCCGCCCCTCTCACACCGACGCATTCGGCCGACGAGGGCGGAGCCGACATGTTTGGCGGACACGTTCCGGAGGAGATGCAGCCCGCGCAAAGCGAATCCAGCACCAGCTTCGAAAACAAAATGATGCGCGAAGCCCTAGCGGATGGCACCGTCAACGAAGCGGCCATCACCCGTGCCGCCGGCCATGTGCTCTATGAGATCGTCCACTTCGGTTACATGGATGGAGAGCAGAAGCACGACATCACAGAGCAGGCCATCGAGGCCAACGCCAAAATCATCGAGAAGACCGGCGAAGAGGCCGCAGTGCTCCTCAAGAACGAAGGCGGTGCATTGCCCTTGAAGGCTGCCGATCTTGACTCCGTGGTCCTCATCGGCCCCACCGCCGGCCAGGTAGACGCCATCGGCATCAACGGCGAGCGGTCGGTTGGGCTGCCCTGGCGCCAGGTCGGCCCGCTGGAAGCCATGAAGACGATCTGCGGCAACCCCAACATCAAGTTCGCCGTAGATGACGACATGACCGGCACAACCGTTCCGGCCAGCGCGCTGAGCCACGACGGCCAGCCCGGTCTGGTGCGCTCCGGCTCAGGCGATCGGCAAATCGACGCCCAAGTCGACTTCACCACCAAGGGCGGCAATGCTCTTGGGCCCAACTCCACCGTCATCTGGAGAGGCTCGCTCACAGCGCCTCATCCCGGAACCTACTGGATCTATCTCCAGGCTCTCGGCACCGACGCCAATCTCTCCATCGATGGCAAGCGCCTGGTTTCGAGCGGCGCTGAGCAGGGCGGCATCCACGGCGACATCCTGCAGGCCAACCAGGACAACGCCATCCCCACTACCGATGGCCTTGACGACATGCGCCGCGCGGTTGAACTCACTGCCGGCCCGCACGCAATCGAAATCAGGACCAGCCCTGACAGTTCCAACGCGCCTGTTCAGGTCCGCCTCAACTGGTACACCCCTGAGCAGCGCAGGGCCGACCATGAGGCCGCCATCGCCGCAGCAAAGAACGCCAAGACTGCGGTCGTCTTTGTGTGGACACGCCTCGAACCCGTCTTCGGTCTCCCTGGCGACCAGTACAAACTGGTCGAGGAAGTGGCCGCGGTCAACCCCAACACCATCGTCGTTCTCAACACCAGCCAGCCCGTCGCCCTTCCTTGGATCGACAAGGTAAAGGCAGTTCTTGAGATGTGGTGGCCCGGCGATGAGGGCGGCTGGTCTACTGCCAATTTGCTGCTGGGCAAGACCAGCCCCGCCGGTCGACTGCCAGTCACCTGGGCCAGGCGCCTTGAAGACTACGCGGCCACCGATCCCAGACATCCCGAGCGCTCCCGTAGGGGTGTGGACGGAAAAACCACCTACAGTGAAGGCGTGAACGTCGGCTACCGCTGGTTCGACAAGGAAAACATTGCCCCGCTCTTTGCCTTCGGCCACGGCCTCAGCTACACCTCCTTCGAATACTCCGGCCTCAAGATCGACAAAGCCTCCGACGGCGGCCTTGACGTTAAAGTCCACATCAAGAACACAGGCAGCGTGGACTCGGACGAAGTCCCGCAGGTCTACCTCGGCGCCCCCAGCCAAATTCCCTCGGGAGTCCAGTTCCCGGTACGGGCTCTGGTTGCCTTCGACCGCATTCACGTGGCCGCCGGCGAAGCCCAAACGGTCACCCTCCACGTCCAGCCACGTCAGTTGCAGTACTGGTCCACCAAGGACGGAAAGTGGGTCACCGCGACCGGCAAGCGCACCCTCAGCGTAGGCGCATCCTCCCGCGACCTGCGCCTCAACCAACCCATCGACTAAATAGCTTGCGTCCAAGCAGAAATCCCAGGGCCAGAGTTCTGGGATTTCTGTTTGCGGCACAGAAGCATTCGTGCGGATCGTGCACCGTCTTTGGTGCCCCACCTTCGCCACGTCATTACTTTGTCTTTGCGGCCAAATTGAGAGAGCACGCCAGCCGACGCAAGCACCACCAAACTGATCCCCGGTCTCTGCCCCTGATCCCTGTCTTTACGACGCCATCCCCAGCCCCACTAGGTTGGCGGCCGCAATAATGATGAGCATGCCAACCCAAAGTAGACGAATTGGCCTGCCCTTTATGCCGGCCCACTCACCCAGTGCGAGACCGACAATGCCGGCGAACAGAACATAGCCGCTCATGTGCAGCATCCAGTTCACATACGATAGCCGTTGCGGAATGTCAGCCTGACCCCAGGCGTAGAAGAAGAACTGGAGATACCACATGATTCCGCCCATTGCGGCCAGGCATCCATTCTTCAGGAGTGTTCCTCCGGGCTGCTTGAGGTCGTCCCGCAGGGAGATCCTCTTCAGCGCGGCCAGGCGGATGAAGCAGTAACTCATATTCACCACTGCGCCGCCGCCCATGATGAACACATAACTCGGCAACGCCGCATAGAGCGGATTCACGCCCAGATGAAGCGCCGCGGCTTTCATCGGCTCCGCCGCGTTGATTGCAAACGCCATGCCGGAAGAGAAAATTCCGCACAGGATTGCGAGAAAAATCCCCAGCTTCAGATTGAACTCCCTGGGCGCACCGCGCAGTTCCACTTCCTTTTGATGGCCGGCATAGGAGACAATTGCCACGCCAATCAGTGCAAGCAACAAGCCTTCCATCGTCAACAGGCCGCTTTTGCTCCGAAACAATACCGCGAACTGTCCGTCCAGGATCGGAGGCATCAGCGTGCCGACAACAAGGTTGATGCCGATGGCCACGCCGACGCCCAACGAAATCCCCAAATGACGCATGGTAAGGCCGTAACTCACATTGCCAACGCCCCACATAGCTCCGAAAAGAGCTACCTTCAAAAGCACCTGCGCATCCATCGAACCGTAAAAGCCGCGAAAGTCCGGCAACAGCAACAGGCTTACCCCGATTGGCAGCAATATCCAGGAGAAGAAACCCGCCACGGCCCACGTCGTCTCCCACGACCATTTCTTCACTTTTTCAATGGGTGCATAGAACGATGCGGCCGAGGCCGCACCTACCATGTGCCATCCAATTCCAGCCAATATTGCCGGCATGCTTTCTCCTCTTTCCCAGGTTGCAGGCAAATCCCATACTCTGCCGGCAAGCAGGCTCTCAGCGCATTCAATTCCGCCGCATTTCCGTTTCTTGCTATAACTCAACCGAAAATGTATAACTTCCGGCCTCTAACTCGAAGCCACTCTGCCGGCCGCGAGTTGCCGCCTTGGCCAGCTTGCTCCCGGTCAATGGAGCACCCTCCAGTTTGTACCGCGCGGCCTCGCCCGCGCTCAGGCTCAGCCATCCTGTCGTGTTGGCGGGAATCGTCACATGCCACTCGGCCGTTTTTCCTTCCACCTTCCAATCCGAATGAATCGTGCCATAGGTTGAGGCATAGTCGAACCCTACGCTTCCTATCCGCGCGTCGAAGACCGGGTGCAACGCGATTGTGTGGAATCCCGCGTCCAGCGGCGTTGCGTCCACCCCCGCCGCATAGCGGTAGATCCAATCGGCCACCGCGCCATACGCATAGTGGTTATAGGAGTTCATGCTCGGATCGTCCTTCATCCGGTCGCCATTCCACCGTTCCCACATCGTCGTTGCCCCATGCTCCACCAGGTAGCCCCACGACGGGTACCTGGTATTGAGCAGCAACTTGTACGCCAGACTCGTGTAACCCGCCTTGGTCAACTCCTCAAGAAGATACGGCGTGCCCAGGAAACCCGTCCCCAGCAAATCATGATTGGCCTCGATCTTTTTCACCAGCTTCTTTGACGCCGCCGCACGCAGATTCTCAGGCACCAGATTCATATGCAGCGCCAGCACGTAGCCGGTCTGCGTATCGCCGCCTTTGCTCTTTGCTTTCGGGTTGTTGATCTCCCCAAACGGCGACGCTCCATTGTCCGCGCCAGCCACGAACCCGTTGTCGCGCACAAACTGTTTCTCGAATGCTGCTCGAATCTTCTCGAACAGCTGCCCATACTTCTCCGCCGCTGCGGCACGTCCCGTTGCGCGAGCCATCTGCTCCATCAGTTTAGTGTCATAGGCCCAATACGCCGTGGCGATGAGCACGTAATCCGTCTTTCCCTCCGGCGAAAGCCAGTCCCCGAACGAACTCCCGGACTCGCGTCTCCACAGCCCATCCGGATTGGCCGCTTCGATGGCATCGAGATACGTTTCCATCGCGCCCCAGTTCTCTTCAATCACGCTCATGTCGCCCGTCTGCAGCCACGACGTCCAGGGAACAATGACCCCCGCATCGCTCCATCCTGCAGCAGAACCTGAATGGGGCTGTGCTGTCCCCGGCGCATAGATGCCAAAGTATGGCGAACCCCACTGCGTCCCCCTCATGTCCCCCGCGAACTTCCGCGAGAATGCCGCCAGGTCCATGTTGTAAGCGGCCGCGCGCCAGAACACCTCAGCGTCCCCCATCCATCCCAGCCGCTCATCGCGCTGCGGACAGTCCGTAGGCACGCCCACAAAGTTCGACCGCTGCCCCCACAAAATATTGCTCCACAGCTTGTTGACCATATCGCTGGCGGTATTGAGCTTGGCCGTAAACGGCGCATCGGTGTGAAAGACAACCGCAGTCACCGCGTCCTTGCCCGGCGCCGCGGGCAGCCCCGTCACCTCAATGTAGCGAAACCCATGAAACGTGAACTGCGGTGCGAATTCCGCCACACCCTTCCCGCTCAAAATGAAATGATCCGTTGCCTTGGCCGTGCGCAGATTGTCGGTATAAATCGTCCCGTCCGCATTCACAATTTCCGCAAACCGCAGCCGCACATCGGTCCCCGCCGGACCCTCCACGCGCAGTCGTTCGACTCCGGCAAAATTCTGTCCAAAGTCGTAGACATATACGCCGGGCTTGGGCTCGGTTACCGACTTCGCCTCCAGCGTCCGCTCCGCACGGATCGAAGGGTAATCCTGCGCGCCAATCTCTACGGGCGCGGGGTCGATCAACTGAGCGTTCTTCCAAGCTGCCTCGTCAAAGTCCGCCGTATCCCAGCCCGCCTGCTTCAAACGCGCATCCTGACTCTCGCCGTCATAGATCTCCGAGTGCAGAATCTCTGACGTGCTCGCCATCCAGCTTTCGTCCGTGGTTATCCATTCCACGCTGCCGTCTGCGTGCTCGATCCGCAACTGCGCCTTGAGCGCGGGTGGCGTATCGCCGTAATTGTTCGGCTGCTGATACCACTCCAGGGGCGTCTCATACCACCCCGGAGCAAGCAGCGCGCCCATCGCATTCTTGCCGGTCGCCACCAGCGCCGTCACATCGTAGGTTTGATACTTCACCCGTTGCCGGTAATCCGTCCATCCCGGAGCAAGTACATCCTCGCCCACCCGCTTGCCGTTCAAAAACATTTCATAGGCACCGAGTGCCGTCGCATACAGTCGCGCCGACTTCACGGGCGCATTCACGGTAAACGTGTGCCGCAACGCCTTCACCGAGTCGGGAATCCAAGGGTGCCCCATCGGCTGGGTCACCGGTCCCGACGCCTTCCATCCAGAGTCGTCAAATCCGACTTGCTCCCAGCCCGCCGCCGCATGAATCGCAGCCTTCCAATCCGGCCCGCTCCCAAACGTAGCCGTAGTTCCGTCCGCATACTCCACCACCAGCGTGGCGATCATCGGCGGCGGGTCTGCCGTAGCCATTCCGTTGGGATTGACCACATAATGCGTCGTCTCAATCGCCATCGTGTTGGCCCCGGCGTTCAGCTTGCCCGTCACCTCAGCGCACACAAACTTCTTCCACGGCATCTGCTTCCACGCAGGTAGCGGATCGGACCTGAGCACCTGCGCTCCGTTCACCCACGCCGCAACCGTATCCTGTCCCGTTGCGTAAAGCGTCGCCCGCAGCACCGGTTTAGCCAGCGTTACCGTTTTCCTATAAGCGATGTGCTCTTCAGCCGCCTTCTCCGCATTCAAAGTCTTCGCATCCTGGCTGGTAATCCACACGGCCGCTGCGTGCCGCACCGCGGCTTCCTCCACCGTCTCGTAGCCCATCCATCGCGCGTGCCAACCATCCTTTAAAAGGCCCGTCTCCCACCAGTTTGTCTCGCTCTCCGCATAAAGCTTCTCCGCGACATCCCACACCTTTACGCGCCAGAAGTACCGCGTACCGGGCTTGACCGCAGGCCCTCCATAGTGAATGTTCAAGGACGAGCCTGACTCAATCCGCCCACTATCCCAAACATCCGCATTGCCTGTTCCCCTTCCGTTGCCCAGCAACTCGGCTCGCGAAGCAACCATCACCTCATACGCAGTCTGCTTCGCGCCCCGCGCCGGATCTTGCAACTGCCACGAGAACCGTGGCGCCGGATCGTCGATTCCCAGCGGCGTCTTCAGGTCGTCCACCCGCAACTCCACCGGCCCCGTAAATGCCTGAACCTGCAACGCCCCCAACGGCAGCGCCGCCGCTCCCAGAATCAGTCCCCACGCCACGTATCGCAACGTACTCATTTTCGTGTCCTCGCTCACCCACTGAAGCAAACCCGACCAATGTACGGCTCACCGGCCAACTTTGGGAAGCCGCACCAACTAGGAGCGCACCCAGCACCGTAAATTTATCAAATGAAATATTTTGCAGACGGAAGAACCTTAAACAACCCGGAGCTTCCTTGTCAAAGGTCACACTTCTCTGATCCGAGCCCTTTGTGCTTCCATTTGCCGCCCCGCTGACACGCTGATTTGCTGACCTGCTGACTCGCCGATAGCCGTTACACTTTCCTCATGGCCCTCCGCCTTTACGCCGCCACCACCAGCCAGGGTAAGCTCCGCGACTTTCGCACCGCCGCCGAGGCTCATTCCATCGCCATCGATCCCCTGCCCGCTCTTAACACCATCCCCGCCCCCGAGGAAAACGGCGCAACCTTCGCCGCCAACGCCACGCTCAAGGCTGTCTACTATTCCCGCTTCGCCCCCGGCACGCTGGTTCTGGCCGATGACTCCGGCCTCGAAGTCGATGCCCTCAGCGGCGCTCCCGGCGTCCGCTCTGCGCGCTTTGCCGCCGACTCCGGCCTGGTCGATTCGCCCGACGCCAATGACAATACCGACGTCTGGAACAACATCGTGCTCCTGCAACGCCTCGCCGCCGTCCCCCAGGCTCAACGCACCGCTCGCTACCGCTGCGTGCTGGTCGCAGCCCGTGACGGCCTGCCCTTCCACACCGCCCATGGGACGGTCGAGGGCCTCATCCTCGAAGCGCCTCGCGGCACCGGCGGCTTTGGCTACGACCCGCTCTTCTATCTCCCCGCCCTCGGCCGCACCATGGCCGAACTCGACCTGGAAACCAAACTCTCGCTCAGCCATCGTGGCCGTGCCATCGCTGCGCTGCTGCCCATGCTGCTATGACGCCTTTTGCGAACCTGTTCCGAAGGGTTAGAGCGAAAGGCACCTCGGTTTCCCGTCGTATTAAGAGGGAGGGGTTCAGACCTGTCTGAGTGTAGCGCTCAAGACGAGCGTGATTTAGGAGTGCCTCAATGAGAGCTGCAGAGGCGCAGCGCAAGGTGTGCTGGTGGCCACGTTATGACGCCAATCGCTGCGTAAAGGAGAAAGTCTTCGACGAGCGAGGACATACGCAAACGTAGATGTCGGGGCGGGTTTCGGTGTGTCCAGGGCCATGAACATGATGGAACTCGGCCAGAGTACTAGCCACACTCCAAAATTCGAGTGGAAAAGGAACCATCCAGAAGTAAGTACCGCCGGGACAAACAGGCCTAGGACTACAAATGGCGTGATCCATCTCCAAATTTCGGCTTTCATGTCATCAGTGGCATGATACGTCACCACGCACCACCTTGACGGCAGTGATGTGCGACACCAATAATGCATCTGAAACTAAGCAAAGCTTCCCAGTCTCTCAATTTGGAACCGCGTCCACCCGCAGCCTCTAGGAGCCTCGACTTTCATGGCCACTGCTCAACATCCTGCCACGCCCACAGTCCGCCGCGGGGTCCCGCCGCTGCGCGCCGGTCAGGGAAACTCATTCATCTGGCGCAAGCTCCACTCGCTCACGGGCGTCATCCCCATCGGCGCCTTCCTCCTTGAGCACCTGCTCTCCAACTTTGAAGCTCTCAAAGGTCCGGCCGCTTACGGAGCGCAGGTCAGGTTCCTCAACAGCCTGCCCCTCGTCCGCGTCCTCGAGTGGACGTTCATCTTTCTGCCCATCCTCTATCACGGCATCTACGGCGTCTACATCTGGCTGCGCGGCAAGTCCAACATCGTCTACTACCCCTGGGCCGGCAACTGGATGTACACCGCCCAGCGTTGTACCGGTCTCATCGCCTTCGCATACATTGCGCAGCACGTCATCCGTCAGCGATTCCTGGGCATCAGCCTTCCCGAGCATCCCGGAGCCGCTTTCGCCAAGGTCCAGCACGAGCTGGCCAACCCCTGGATGCTGGCCGTCTACGTCATCGCCATGATCGCCGTCTGCTGGCACTTCTCTTACGGCGTCTGGCTCTTTGCCGCCAAGTGGGGCATCACCCCCGGCAAAACCGCTCGCATACGCTTCGGCTACGTCTGCGTGGTGCTAGGCTTCGTGCTCGCCGTCATGGGCCTGGCCAGCATCTGGGCCTTCGTCGGTCCCCAATATCAAAATGCTCCTGAAATAGCGCCTGTTTCCCGCTTGATTGCACCTGCTCACTCCGGCAGTGCCTTGGTCTGAATTGCTCAGGGTGTCCGGCCTTAGGCTGGGAGCCCGAAACTGGTCCCTGGTCCCTTGTCCCTGGTTTCTGATCTCTGAAGAGGAAGCAACTCATGGCAGCACCCAGAATCATCGTGGTTGGCGGAGGGCTGGCCGGACTCGCGGCGGTCATCAAGATCGCCGAGGCCGGCGGTACCGTCGATCTCTTCTCCATCGTCCCGGTCAAGCGCTCGCACTCGGTCTGCGCGCAAGGCGGCATCAACGCGGCAAAGAATTTGAAGGGCGAGGGCGACACCACCGCCCAGCACTTCGACGACACCATCTACGGCGGCGACTTCCTGGCCAACCAAACCCCCGTCAAGGCCATGTGCGAGGCCGCGCCCGCCATCATCGACCTCCTCGACCGCATGGGCGTGCCCTTCAACCGCACCCCTGAAGGCCTTCTCGACTTCCGGCGCTTTGGTGGGACGCTCTACCACCGCACCGCCTTTGCCGGCGCCACCACCGGCCAGCAGCTCCTTTATGCGCTCGATGAGCAGGTCCGCCGCCACGAGTCCGACGGCAAAGTCAAGAAGTACGAGGGCTGGGAGTTCCTCTCCGCCATTCTTGACTCCAAAGGCGTAGCGCGTGGCATCACCGCCCTCGACCTGCGCACCATGGAGCTCCGCTCCTTCCCCGCCGACGCCATCATCCTGGCCACCGGGGGCATCGGCGCCATCTTCGGCAAAAGCACCAACTCCGTGGTCTGCACCGGCTCTGCCCAGTCGGCCATCTTCCAGCAGGGCGCGTACTACGCCAACGGCGAATTCATCCAGGTCCATCCCACCGCCATTCCAGGCGAAGACAAACTCCGCCTCATGTCTGAGTCCGCGCGCGGCGAGGGCGGCCGCGTCTGGGTACCGCGCGCCCCAGGCGACCAGCGCCCTATCAAACAGATTCCCGAGTCCGAGCGCTTCTACTTCCTCGAGGAGTGGTTTCCCAAATACGGCAACCTCGTTCCTCGCGACGTCGCCACCCGCGCTATTCACAGGGTGGTCTATGAGCTTGGCCTCGGCATCGACGGCCAACCCATGGTCTATCTCGACCTCACCCACATCGATCGCGCCACCCTCGACCACAAGCTCGAAGGCATTCTGGAGATTTATGAGAAGTTCGTCGGCGACGACCCCCGCGACGTTCCGATGAAGATCTTTCCCGGCATGCACTACACCATGGGCGGCCTATGGGTCGACTTCAACCAGATGACCAATATCCCCGGCATCTTTGCCGCCGGCGAGTGCGAGTACCAGTACCACGGCGCGAATCGCCTAGGCGCAAACTCCCTCGTCAGTTGCATCTTCGGCGGTTTCCGTTCCGGACCCAATGCCCTCCAGTACGCCAAGAGTCTGTCAGCCCCTGAAGGCGACGGCGGCGCTGCAGCCGAACTTGCCCGTCAATCCGAAATTAATGCCAAGTTGCTGAAGAACGAAGGCGCAGAAAACCCCTTCAAGCTCTGGCGTGAACTGGGCCAGACCACCACAGAGCACGCCACTGTTATCCGCTACAACAAGGGCCTCAAGCAGGCCGACGAAAAGATCGTCGAACTCCTGGACCGTTACAAGAAGATCAACCTGAGCGATCGCAGCCAGTGGGCCAACACCAGCTTCGCCTTCGCCCGCCAGCTGAAAAACATGCTGGAACTTTCCCGCACCGTGGTGCTCGGAGCGCTTCTTCGCGATGAGTCCCGCGGCGCGCACTACAAGCCCGACTTCCCCGACCGCAACGACGAGCAGTTCCTCAAGACCACGAAGGCCAGCTTCACCGGCTCGCGTGAAGGCCCCCGCATCGAGTACGAAGAAGTCGATACGCAGTACATCAAGCCGCGCCCGCGCCGTTATGACGCAACCAAATAACTCAAGGGAGACTGACGATGGCAAATAAGACAGTGCAAATCGAAATCAAGCGCCAGGCCAGCCCCGATGCTCCTGCTGTCTGGGAGAGCTTCGAGCTCCCCTGGCGCCCCGGAATGAACGTCGTCTCCGCCATGATGGAGATCGCCGCCAACCCCGTCACCGCCGACGGCCGCGCCACCACCCCCATCACGTACGATTCCAATTGTCTGGAAGAAATCTGCGGCTCCTGTGCCATGCGCATTAACGGCAAAGCCCGCATGGCCTGCTCGGCTCTCGTTGATAATCTGGAGCAGCCCATTCGCGTTGAGCCGCTCTCCAAGTTCCCCTTGGTTCGCGACCTTCAGGTCGATCGCTCCGTCCTCTTCGAAAACCTGATGAGAGTCAAGGCCTGGGTCCCCGTGGATGGCACTTACGATCTCGGCTCTGGTCCCCGCGTGTTTCCGCAACAGCAGGAAGCCAACTACCCTCTCTCCAACTGCATCTCCTGCTGCTGTTGCATGGATGTCTGCCCGCAGTTCAACGAGGACACCGGTTTTGTGGGCGCGGCTACCATCGCCCAGGTGAAGCTCTTCAACAATCACCCCACCGGGAAGGTTTTCAAGGAAGACCGCCTCCGCGCCCTGGCCGGCGATGGCGGCATCCAGGAATGCGGTTTCGCCCAGAACTGCGTTGATACCTGCCCCAAGCAGATACCGTTAACCGATGCTATCTCTGATGTAAGCCGCGAAGTCTTGATCCAGAAAGCCAAAGATTGGCTCCGCGGCTAACGCCAATCAGATTCTAAAATGTGTGTAAATTACGCGTGAAGTGGAAGGAAAATGGGTGTTCAGGTCTCGATGTTGAGACTTGGGATTGTCCAATATCCCTACAAATACTGTCACCCTGAGCGCAGCGAGTCGAAGAATCTGTTTTGTGGGATGAAGGCTCAACTACCCAGTTGAATGAAACCTAGATAGCCGGATAGAAGCTCTCAATCCACCCCTGCAGCACCGCTGGAAAGCACCCCAGCAGCACAACCGCCGCCGCAATCCCCACCAGTACCACCAGCGTCACCGGATTAACCTTGATTGCCGTCTTATTCACTGCGGGCATCACATAAGCCCGTTTGAGCACCTGCAAATAGTAGTAGAGCGAAACCGCGCTGAGCGCCACAGCCAGCGCCACCAGCGCAAACGGAACCGGCCCCGCCGAAACTCCTAGCACCGCCGCAAACAGATTAAACTTGGCCCAGAACCCCACAAGCGGCGGAATCCCCGCCAGCGACAAAAACAGCACCAGCAGCACTCCGGCGAGGACCGGATTGCGCTTGTGCAGGCCCAGGAACGCATCGAACCTGTCGCTTCCCGTAGCCCGCTCCACGACAGCCACCACGCCAAAGGCTCCAATCGTCGTCAGCCCGTAAGTCAGCACGTAGTAGAGCACGGCGTTGGCGCTGAGAAAAGCTGGGCCAGCGGTATTCAGGAAGAAATGAAACGGACTTACCTGCCCCGAATATGCGCGGTGGGCGGCCACGCCCAACAGGATGTACCCCGCATGAGCAATGGCCGAGTAAGCCAGCAGCCTGCGTACGCTCACCTGCGCCAGCGCCGCCAGATTGCCAACTATCATTGAAGCCGCCGACACAATCAGCAGAATCACCGCAAGCGGTTGCCACGCAAGGTATTCATTGCGCAAAAAGTGCTCAACCACATCCTTTTGGCCGCTGATCGGACCGCCGGGCATCAGCAGATTACCGCTGATGGTCAGCAGCAGCGCAAAGCTCGCCACCTTTGAAACCGACGCGATAAATGCCGCCGCCGAGGCGGGTGCACCTTCATAGGTATCCGGCGCCCACAAGTGAAACGGTACTGCCGCAACCTTGAAGCCAAGGCCGGCAACGATGAGAATCCAGGCGACATAAAGCAGCGGACTCGCCCCGGACTCCGCGATAGAGTATTGAATCCAATACAAATTCGTACTGCCGCTCAAGCCATAAAGATAACTGAATCCGAAAAGGAGAAACGCCGCCGACATACCGCCAAACAGGTAATACTTCAGCGCAGCCTCAGCGCTTTTTCCTGAACTCTTGGCAAACGCAGTGAGAATGTAGAGCCCCAGGCTCAGTAACTCCAGCCCGACAAAGATCACCAGCAGGTCCCGGGCAGCGGCAACAAGCAACCCGCCCGCAGCCGCCATCAGCACTACTACCACATACTCGCCGGCATGGCGCGTGAAGTCAGAGTCGATGAAGAGGAGTAACGTTAGCGCCGTCAGTACCAGAATTCCAACCTGTGCAACCGCAGTTCCCCCGCCGTTTGCAAGAACCAGGGATTGGTCCACGTAGAGTCCGAATCCAGTCTGGAGACTTATTGCCCACAACGCCGCGCCGCACCCAGTTATACCCAGCAGCGCCGCAACGGCTAGCCGTACTTTGAGCGCCGCCTTGCGCAGGAAGCCCAAATCCACCACCAACGCCAGCAACGCCGCGACTTCCAGCATTGTCTCCGGCAGCGTCACGCGAAAGAGGTCTGCGTAGTTCATTGTCCCCCTCCCGCAAGCAGCGTCTTCACCGCCGGCTCAATAGCATCAAGCAGTATCTTCGGGTAAAGTCCTACAAACAAGCTAACTCCGGCCAGCATAATTACACCGGTAACTTCAGACCATGTAATCGGCGCCAGTGCCTGCCCATGCTCCTGCTCAAGCACATGTGCACTGGGCAACGCATCGCTGAAGAAAGCCTTCTGTAGCGCCCGCCACGTATAAGCCACACCCACCACAATCCCCACGCCTGCCACGGCGACCCACCACGGATTCACCTGCCACGCACCCACCAGCACTTGCAACTCAGATACAAACCCTGAGAACCCGGGCAGTCCCATGGAAGCCATTCCAGCAATCACAAAGGCCCATGCGGCAAACGGCAACCGCTTCGACAGGTGCATGGTTTCAAGTTCCGCCAACTGCCGCGTGTGCGTGCGGTTGTAGACGAGACGGCCCACAATGGCGAACAGCAGACCCGCAATGATCCCGTGCGAAAACATCTGCATCACCGCGCCGGTCACGCCGATCTGGTTCAGCGTCATCAAGCCCAGCAGCACAAACCCCATGTGGCTCACGCTGGAGTAGCCGATGACAAACTTGAAGTCCGTCTGCACCAGCGCCACCAGCGCGCCATACACAATCCCGACCACCGCCAGCAGGGCAAACACATCGCGCCACGAGCCAATCCCCGCGAACGAAAATCCCCATGGGTCAAGACCGTGAGGAAAGAGCGCAATCCCCACCCGCAGACACCCGTAAGCGCCCAGCTTCATGACCACGCCCGCCAGAAGCATCGAGGCGGCCGTGGGCGCGGCCACATGTCCCGTAGGAGCCCAGGTGTGGAACGGCCACATGCCGGCCAGAATCGCAAACCCTGTAAACACCAGCGGAAACGCCCACATCTGGAAGCTCACCGGCAGCCCCGCATGGCCCAATGCAATCAAGCTCGTTGAGTGGCTTCCCGAAGTCGCGTACGCCGCCAGCAGCCCGATCAGCACCATCGCCGAGCCCACAAACGAATAAAGCGCCAGCTTCATCGCCGCGTACTCCCGCCGCGTCGATCCCCATATCGCGATCAGGAAGTACTTGGGCACAATGGCGATCTCATAGAACATGAACAGCAGAAGCAGGTCGAAGCTGAGAAACACCCCGTACACGCCGCCAATCAACGCCAGGAAGAAGGCAAAAAACTCATTTGTCCGCAGTTCGATGTTCCAGCTGAACAAAACTCCAGCGACAGCGGCCAACCCCGTCAGCAGCACCAGAACGCGGCTGATGCCGTCGGCGGCCAGCAGAAAGTGAACTCCCATGGACGGAACCCAGGGAAGATCCACAATCACCAGGCGGCCCTGGCCCATGCTGGCCACAAACCCCGTCACCGCTAGCGCCAGCCCAGCCACAGCCACGGCCAGTGCCAGCCAGCGTGCCACGGCCGGCTTGCCCTTGGGCAGCAGCGCCAGCACCAGAGCTCCGGCAAACGAGAGATAGATCGTCCAAGCCAACATCTAAAATCTCCAGTGCGTCAGCAGGTTAACGACTGTTGGGTTCACGCTGTCCACAATCAACTGGGGCAGAAGGCCAATCAGCAGCATCAGCCCAATCACCGGAGCCAGCGCCAGCCGCTCGCCGTGGTGCAGGTCAGGGAAACTCGCACACCGCTCAGGCACCGGGCCCCAAAAAACCTTCTGAATCACTGTCAGAATCACCGTCGCCGTCACCAGCAAGCCCAGAAGCGAAACCGTGGCTCCAACCCACGCCAGCGGAAACGCCCCGCGGAAGATTAAAAACTCGCCCACGAATCCATTCAGCCCCGGCAACCCCAGCGATGAGAACAGCGCAATGCCCATCAGACCCGCCAGCACAGGCGCCGGTTTCCGCAGCCCGCCAAAATCGTCGATCCCGCGGTGACCTCCAGTACGCGACTGCATGATGGCCACAAACCAGAACAGCGCCGCTGCTGTTAAACCATGGTTGAACATCTGCAGAATCACGCCGTTCAGCGCCGCAGCCTGACTGGCCTGCGCGCTGGCGTCCGTTGCCGCCACTGGAACCGCAAGCGCAAAGATCCCCAGCAGACAATAGCCAAGATGATTTACTGACGAGTACGCGAACACCCGCTTCAAATCCTTCTGCGCTGCCGCCGCCCACGCGCCCATCACCACCGTCGCCACAGCCAGCACCAGCAGCGGCGTGCGAATCTGCGCAATCTGCGCTCCGAACAGCGGAATGGCAATCCGCAGCAACCCATACACGCCCATCTTTGACATCGCCCCGGTCAGCAGCATCGTCACCGGCGAAGGTGCTTCGGCGTAAGCGGCAGGTAGCCACGTGTGGAACGGAATCATTGGCACCTTCACCGCAAAGCCGGCCAGCACCCCAATCGCCAGCCAAAACGTAACCGGTCCCAGATGCGCTGTCACCATCTGTTCCAACTCGCCCGTGGATGCCAGCAGCGTCAAATGCGGAAAGTCCATGCTACCGGTCGATACAAACACCGCCAGAAATGCCACCAGCAGAGCCGCGGAGCCGGCCATGGTGTAGATGAAGAACTGCGTCGCCGCCGGTCCCCGCCGCGCTCCGCCCCACAGCTTGATCAGGAAGAACGCCGGAATCAGGCTCAATTCCCAGAACAGAAACCAATGGAAGAAATTCAGCGCCGTGAACGACCCGAACAGTCCAGCCTCCAGCGTCAACACCAGCCCGAAGTAGAGTCCCGGCTGATGATGCACACGGTGCGCCGCATCCACCGACATCAGCGTGACGATCGCTGAGAGGACGAGCATCAGCGCCCCCAGCCCATCCACGCCAAGGTGATACTCAATCCCCAGCGACGGCGCCCACGCCGCCCGCTCCACCAACCCGATGCTCCCATTCGCCGGAAGTCGCGTCCACACGAACAGCGCCAGTGCCAAGCTGCAAAGCGTCGTAATCAGCGCTACAGCTCGTGCATGCCTGCCTGACCAGAGCGCAATCGCCGCCCCCACCAGCGGCAGCACGGTCAACAGCGTCAATACAGGAAATCCGCTCATGCCCGGCTGCTCCAGATCAGAATTGCCGCCAGCGCCACCACGGCCAAAGCCAGAATCCTCAGGTACGTTTGCACACGTCCTGTCTGCACCCGCGCCAAGAGCCCTCCGCCGGTCGACAGATCTTCACAGCCCTTGTCGAAGCTGCCATCTACCCATTGGGTGTCAAGGAACCGGTTCAACTGCGCCCACTGCCCAAAGACCCACGCAACCCCGGCCACCACGCCGCCCCACATCCGGCGGTCAAGCCAGTCGGCAACCCGTGCCCACCAATCGTAAAACGCAATCACCGTCACTCCGTACAGCTCATCCACATACAACCGGTCGCGCAGCCAGCCCCACACCAACGGCGTAGCCCGCTCCAGCACATCCGGCTCTTCCGGTTTGGGCGACCGATTTCCATACAGCCACCACCCCAGGCCCAAACCTGAAAAGACCACCCCCGTCGAAGTCCCCATCAGCGCCAACATGCCAGGTTCGGCAAAACCATGCCAGTTGAACTCGACCGCCCGGCTCTCCAGGAACCCGCGGAACCACGGCCACGCTGGCGTTCCAATGAATCCCAGTGCCATCGCAAAGAAAGCTAGAATCCCCAGCGGCACAATCATGACTGCCGGACTCTCATGCGCCGTCTTATGCCCGCGCCAATGGCCAAAGAAAACGTACCCCACCTGCCGCGTCATATAGAACGCCGTCAGCAGCACGCCGAACACCAGCATGTAAAACGGCGTCTTCGCCACGCTCCAGTGCTGCGCCGCCTCTAGAATCCCGTCCTTGCTCCAGAACCCCGAGAACAGCAGCGGAAACCCGCTGAGCGCCAGCATGCCGATCGCATACGTTACAAATGTCAGCGGCATGTCGGCCCTAAGCCCGCCCATGCGCCGCACATCCTGCTCCTCGTGGCACCCGTGAATCACACTCCCCGCGCCCAGGAAAAGCAGCGCCTTGAAAAACGCGTGCGTAATCAGGTGGAACATTCCCACCGCCACGCCGCCCATCCCCAGCCCGGCCATCATGTAGCCCAGTTGCGAAACCGTCGAATAGGCCAGAATCCGCTTGATGTCGTTCTGCGCCACGGCGATCAGCGCCGCGAACACCGCCGTAAACGCACCCACCCAAGTGACAACCGTCAGCGCCGTTGTCGTCCCGCCCGTCAGCCCACCCGCGTGCATCAAAGCACCTGCGGCCATGAGTGGATACACGCGCGCAATCAGGTAAACGCCCGCAGCCACCATCGTCGCCGCGTGAATCAGCGCTGACACAGGCGTTGGACCCTCCATCGCATCTGGCAGCCACACGTGCAGCGGAAACTGCCCGCTTTTGCCCGCCGCTCCCACAAAAATTAACAGGCCAATTGCGCCCGCCGCCGTAAGTCCCAGCCCTGCGTGCTGTGCCAGCAACCCGTCCAGCGCAAGCGGTTCTATCGAACCCGCGCCGCTGTTATAGAACAGCAGCGTCCCCGTCTGCGCAAACAGCCACACAATTCCCAGCAGAAAGAAAACGTCGCCCACGCGCGTCGTCATGAAGGCTTTTTTCGCCGCAGCAGCCGCAGCAGGCCTCTGATACCAGAACCCGATCAATAAGTAAGAAGTAAGTCCCACTAACTCCCAACACATAAACAGGAGCAACAGCGAGTTGGCAATCACCACGCCTAGCATGGCTCCCGCAAACAGACTCATGAAGCAGAAGAAACGAGTGTAGTTCTCGTCCTCCGCCATGTACCCGGTCGAGTAGATGAAAATCAGCAGGCCCACGAAGCTGACCATCACCAGCATCACAGAGGAGAGCGGATCGAGTACCCACCCCAAGTCCACATTCGTCTTGCCAAACTGAATCCAGGTGAAGTTGACGACCTCGCGCACGGCGACGCCATGCACCCAGCCGTCAACAACATAGGCGAATGCAATCAGGGATAGCAGCAGCGAAAAACTCAGCGACCCGATGGCCAGCCAAGCCGCCGTCCTGCGCTTCCGTTGCGTGAGCAACGCAATCACACCGGAGGCCACTATCGGCACAACAGGGGTCAGCCACAGATAATCGCAAATTCCGGAAGGGCCGTAGTGCGTGGTCGGCTGGAAGGGCACAGAAGCCATTTCTTGCATCAACATCCGTTCACCCCTTCATCCTGTTCATCGCGTCCAGGTCCGTCGTATGCGCCTTGCGATGAATCTGAATCACCAGCCCCAGTCCCACGGCCGCTTCAGCCGCCGCTACGGCAATCGAGAAGATGGCAAACATCATCCCCGTCAGCACTTCCGGATGCGGCCCGTAGCGCCAGAAGGCAATCAGATTCAGATTCGCCGCGTTCAGCATCAACTCAATCCCGATCAGCACCAGGATCGCGTTGCGCCGCGTCAGCGCTCCCGCGAGGCCAATCGCAAAGATCAGTGCGGCCACCAGAAGATACCCCGCCAACGGCGTCACTTCGACCCCTCTTTCTCGTGCATGGCCACAATCACCGCGCCAATCAGCGCCGCCGTCAGTAACAGCGCCACAATTTCCAGCGGCAGCACATAGCGACCCATCAGCGCATTGCCAATCTGGAGAACCGTCACCGCTGGCACCGCCGTCTCATTCGGCAAAACCCGCTGGCTCCCCAGCACCGCCCAACCCAGCACCGCAAAAACTCCCGCGGCAATCGCCAACCCCACCAGTGGGTACTTGCTATAGACCCCGTCCTTGGGCGTCTCCGAGCCGCGGGTCAGCAGAATCGCGAATACCACCAGGATGGCCACCGCGCCGATATACACCAGAATCTGTGCAAACCCCGCAAACTGTGCGTCCAGTTCCAGGAACAGCAGGGCCAGCCCTGCAAAAGCCACCGTCAGCGCTAGCGCGCAGTGCACCGTGTTCTTCAGCAGCACCGCTGCCAGCGCCCCGGCCACCGTCAGCACGGCAATTCCATAGAATACAAAGTTCATCGCCTGTCACCCTGAGTGCAGCGCAACCGGATATCCCAGGTCTCGCTCTTAAGACCGGGGATTCCGCATATCTCATTTCGGAAACAATTACTCCGCATACCGGTAACTCCTGGGTCCGAAGTGCTTTCTCCGCATCCCTCCGCGGCCCATTGCCACATAAACCACAACCAGAATCGCAGAGCACACCACCCAACGCGCCCATCCGTCGCCCATGAACCGCCACAACGCTGCAACCATCAGGTTCAGCAGCGTAAACGGCAGCACAAACTTCCACGCAAAGTTCATCAGTTGGTCCTGCCTTAGCCGCGGCAGCGTCCCGCGCAGCCAGATGAAGACGCACATCGACATCATTATCTTTGCGAAGAACCAGAACCACGATGGAACCCAGCCCAGAGATTCAAACGGCGCCGACCATCCACCCAGAAACAACGTTGTTCCCAGCCCGGAGATGGACAACATGCCTACGTACTCACCCAGAAAGAACTCCGCGAATTTGAAGCCCGAGTACTCGGTAAAGTACCCCGCCACCAACTCTGATTCGCCCTCCGGCAGGTCAAAGGGCGACCGGTTGGTTTCCGCCGTAGCCGCAATCGCGTACATCGCAAACCCGGCAAAGCCCCACGGCGTAAAGATGTACCAGTGCGGCAATCCCCACGTGTATTGGTTCTGCGCCTCCACAATCCTGTTCAGCGACAGCGACCCGGTGATCATCACGACTGCTACGCTCGACATCAGCAGCGGCACCTCGTAGCTGATCATCTGCGCCACTGCCCGCATCGCGCCCAGCAGCGAATACTTGTTCCTGCTCGACCAGCCCGCCATGAACACTGATAGCTCCGTCGACGCGCTCATGGCGAAGTAAAACAACAGCCCTGCGTCCATGTTCACCAGCGTCATGTTGCGCCCCATCGGCAACACCGCATAGCCCATGAACACAACAACCACCAGATACACCGGCGCCAGAAAGTGCACCACCGCGTCGGCCTTCAGCGGAACAATGTCTTCCTTGGTCAGCGACTTGATCCCGTCGGCCACCGGCTGCAGGATTCCGAGCGGCCCCACCCGGTTCGGGCCAATGCGATTCTGCATCCTGCCCAGCCCTTTGCGCTCCAACAACACCGTCACCGCAAACAGTGCCGGAAAGCCAGCGATAATGGCCACCACGCACAGCACCACACCGGCCGCCGGCTGCAAAAATACGGGCAGAAAACCCACCAGCCAATGTTCGAGCAGAACGAAGATCTGGTCCACTGTTTCGATCATGCTCGACCCTCCCCTTCAGCCGGACCAACCGTGGGCTTTGTGGTTGGCGCTCCCGCTTTGGCAGCAGAGGCTGCGGCTGCTGCCTTTGCTTTGGCCTCCACCTTGGCCTTTTCCTTTGCCAGCCGCACATCTACCTCCGCCGCCTCGGTCGGATGGATCCCGTGATAGTACTCGTTCGACTTGGCCAGTCGCTTGCGGTCGAACAGAAGTCCCCCAAATCGGTCTGTCGTACTCAGTTCAAACTCTGTATCCATCTTGATGGCTTCAAACGGACAAACTTCTACGCATATCTGGCAGCTCATGCACACAGAAATATCGATATCGAACCGCGCAGGATAAAACTGCGGCTTGCCCAGCGCATCCGGCTTCTTATCTTTGCTCTTTTCGATATGAATGCACTGCGGCGGGCACTCTTTCTCACAAATCTGGCAAGCCACGCAGCGCAGTCCAGCCTCCCAGTTTCCGCCGTCATAAACGAGAAAGGGAAAGTCTCGCGTAGCCTCGATCGGCGCAATCCGCTGCTCAGGATACTGCACCGTCGTAAGCCGCTCCGCAGACACAAAGCTGCCGGCAAAGTTCTTTGCCGTCTCCGCCAGCCCTTTCAGAATCCCCTCGCCCAGCAAGTTACTCCTCCTAAAAACGGCTCCCAGCCTCCAGCTCTCTCGTTATCAGAGCTACTTCCCCAGAAAGCCTAAACGGCAAATACAACCACAAACAGCTAGAAGCTAAACGCTGTTTCAGCGATCCACTTCCCCCAGCACGATATCCACACTGCCGAAAATCAGCACCACATCCGCCACGTTCTGCCCCAGGCACATGTCCTCGAGAATGGTCAGGTTGATCAAACTCGGCGGCCGCACCCGATAGCGGTAGGGATTGGGTCCCCCATCGCTGATCAGATAAAAGCCCAGCTCCCCCTTCGGCGCCTCGATCCGTCCATAGGCCTCGCCCGGCTTGGGCCGGAACCCGCGCAACTTCGCCTTCGCATCCATCACCGGACCGCCCGGAATATCCTTCAGCGCCTGTTCGAGAATCTTCATGGACTCCCGCATTTCCAGTAGACGAATCATGAAGCGGTCATACACATCCCAATGTTCGCCCAGCGGCACGCGAAATTTGAATCGGTTATAGATTCCGTACCCATCCACCTTGCGAATGTCGTAGTTCACGCCTGAGGCCCGCAGCATCGGCCCCGTCACCCCGGCGTTCACCGCCAACTCCGGCCGCAGAATGCCCACCCCCTGCGTGCGCGCTATCAGAATCTCATTGCCCGTCAGCAACCGGTCCATCTCGTCGGCAAACCCCGGCAACCCGGCCACCACCTTGCGCGTCGCGTCCAGCCACGCCGCTGACGCATCCACACGGCAGCCCCCGAAGCGCATGTAGTTGCACATCATCCGTGCCCCGGTCAGCGCCTCAAACAGGTCCAGAATCTTCTCCCGCTCGCGGAAGGCATACATCAGCGGCGTTCCGCTGGCTCCCATCTCCTGGATCAAAAACCCGATCGACGACGCGTGGTTTACCACCCGCGTCAGCTCGCCCAGAATCACCCGCAGATACTCGGCCCGCTCGGGAACCTCCTGCCCGGTCAGTTTCTCCACCGCCAGCGCATACGCCCAGTTGTTTGTCAGCGGACAGATGTAGTCCAGCCGGTCGGTGAACGGCATCGACCCCAGATAGCTGATACCCTCGGCAATCTTCTCGTGGTTCCTGTGAAGGTAGCCAAACACCGGCTTCAGCCGGATCACCCGCTCCCCGTCCAGCGCCACGTCCATGCGGAACACCCCGTGCGTCGAAGGGTGATGCGGCCCCATGGCCACTTCCAGCAGTTCTCCCTCGCCGTCCGGCTGAATCACCGGCGGCCGGTTCCAGCCCTCAGCCTTGTTCCTTTCTCCAGTCAATCCAGGAAGGATCCCCGAATCATTCATAGCCCGGTACCCGTCCCTTCCTGGCCCGCAACGGCAACCTGGTGAGCCTTGGCCCGCGCCAACACCTGGTCGTGCGCCGTCGGCTCATACTCAAAATCGTCGGGTTCCACATAATCCCGCCGCATTGGATGATCCTTGAAGCCCTCCCACATCAGCAGCCGCCGCAAATCCGGGTGCCCGGTAAACACAATCCCGAACAGGTCGAAGATCTCCCGCTCCTGGAACTCCGCCGATCGCCAGATCGGAGTCAGCGAAGGCAGATAAACCAGGTCAGTCCGGTTCACCGTACGCAGCCGGATCACCACCGGCCCGTGCTTCTTTTCCACCGAATACAGGTGATACACCGCTTCCAGATAGCCCGGCCTGAGGCGCTTGCGCGTCTCCTCAACGGTCTCTTCCACCTCCTGCTCAACACCGCCCACAATCTTCGTCACCGTGCGGGTTACCATGACCTTCTCTGAGGTTTCCTTGTCTGGCCAATCCACCCCGGTAACGTTCGACAGAAAATCCAGCGCCAGTTCCGCATCGTTGCGCAAAAATGTCGCCACGGCGAGAGCGTGGGTGGGCGCAATCCGCAGCGAGTGCTGCCCGCTCACGCTCGGGTTGGGCACAACCTCAACCGCCGCGCCCGGCACAGCCACCTCGATCGCCGCTTTGATCTCATCCACTGTTTTCATCAGCGAATCACCACCGGCACGGTCCAAACCCCTTTGTTCGACGTAGGCTCCAGATCGTGCTCTCCCTGTACCGGCACGGGAAACTCCCCCTGCGCCTCGGCGTCAAGAAAGCGCGGACGATCCGGCCCGGTCAAGTGTTGCCCATCGATCTTTTTCTGCAGCGTCATGAAAGCTTGGATCAGCGCCTCCGGCCGCGGCGGGCAACCCGGAATATGCACATCTACGGGAATGTAGCGGTCGATCCCCTTCAGCACGTTGTAACCCTGCTTGAATGGCCCTCCGGAAATTGCGCACGCTCCCATCGCAATCACGTATTTCGGCTCCGCCATCTGGTTATAGAGCCGCACCACCTGCGGCGCCATTTTTTTCGTCACCGTCCCGGAAATGATCATCATGTCCGCCTGCCGCGGCGACGGCCGGAAGACCTCCGCCCCGAACCGCGCCAAGTCGTAGCGCGCCATCGTCGTCGCAATCATTTCAATTGCGCAACAGGCCAGCCCGAACTGCATCGGCCAGATCGAGCTTCGCCGCCCCCAGTTGTAGAGCTCCTCGATGGTCGTAACGAAGACGCCCTGCTTACCCAGTTCGATCTTCAACCCCTCATCCACCGCCATCGTCCGCTCCCAAATGTTCTATTTCCTATTCTCTGATTTCTGACCCTTGATTTCTGATCTCTGTGTTTACGCCCAGGTCAGCACGCCCTTCGCCCACGCCCATGCCAGTCCCTCGATCAGCATCAGTACAAACACCAGCATTGCCAGGCACGCCGCCACTCCCAGTCCTGTGAACGCAACCGCAAACGGCAGCAGAAACACCGCCTCCACGTCGAAAATCAAGAAAATGATTGCGTACAGATAGTAGGCCGAGCGGAACTGCACCCACGCGTCCCCTTTCGACACCAGTCCGCACTCGTAGATCGCGTTCTTCACCGCGTTCGGCTTGGCCGGAGAAAACACTTTCCCCCACAACCACGCCAACCCCAGCGGCGTCAGCCCAAAGAGCAGCGCGGCAACAAACAGAACTGCCAGAGAAAAATAAGGACTTGAGACCATCTTGGGAAACGACTTCCTTCTGAATCAACGTACCAGTTCAAGGCCGGTTTTGGCTAAGCAGATGGTCCTCTCTGCTTTCACCCAACTTCATTTTCTCCCTCTTCATCCCACCCTGTGAACCACCCGCCGCAAATCGCCTGCATGTCCGGCAAAACTACCACGAGCGCAAGCACAAATGCCGTCAATTTCCGCCTTTGAGCCATTTCTCCCCCTTTCAAGGAGGAATCTAATCCGGCTTCAGCCAGACTGTGGCCTGAGCAGGACAGTTTCCCAAGTACCCCACTTCAATCACTTGGTGACCCTGTTGACCTCTGCCTCTCCACCTTTTGATGGAAGACAGCCCATCCCCCGCCCCTGTTACCGTCATTCTGTTCCCGCGGCCATCCCCTTGTATTCCGCCGCAGGAGCCTGACCTTTCCCATCGGAGATCACCGGACGATGTTCAACACCGCGTTTAAGACCGCCCTGCATGGCTGCGTGTTGACCGCTGTCCTCGCCGGACTCAGCCTCAGTGTCGCCTGGAGCGTCTGCGCCGCCACCGATCTCGCCTCGACTGCCGCAGCGCCCGACGCTCCCAACGCAGGTGCGGCATATACCGCCGCCATAAAAGTCACTGGTCCCACAACCCCGTTCCATGACTCCGTTGCCTCACGCTACAACTACGCCTTCGGCAAAGACGCGCCATTTCTTCCCTCCAACGCCACATCGTCCACCGGCCAGTTCATAAGCCCAAAAAGCTTCCCCACTGCCCAGTACTGCGGCCACTGCCACCAGGAGGCTTACCACCAGTGGCGCCAATCGGTTCACTCCAATAGCTTCCGCGCTCCCTGGTACCTCAAGAATGTCAACCTGCTTATTGATGAGAAGGGCGTTCAGTACTCCCGCCACTGCGAGGGCTGCCACAATCCCGGCGCGCTGCTCAGCGGCGATCTTTCGCAAGGAATGCCCAAGAAGCGACCCTTTGAGGACGAGGGCGTAACCTGCTCAGTTTGCCACTCCATCGTCTCCACGGACACCACCGGAACCGGCAGCTACGTCATGGGCGTCCCCGCCGTCCTCGTCGACGAAGCCGGCTCACCCATCACCCGGCCCGTTTCCGACGCCGAAATCCTCGCCCATCTCGACCGCCATTCCAAGGCCGTGATGCGCCCCCTCTACCAGACCGCGGAGTTTTGCGCCGCCTGCCACAAAGCCGCCATTCCCCGCTCCCTCGATGACTACAAATGGCTCCGCGCCATCTCTCTCTATGACGAGTGGCAGGGCGCCAGCTTCACCAAGCAGTCCCCGCTGCCCTTCTATCGCAAAGACTCAGTCTCCACCTGCCAAACCTGCCACATGCCCCGCGAGTCCCTGCGCGTCGGTGCCAACGACCCCGGTGCCAAGGACGGCAAACTCCTCTCCCATCGCTGGCTCGGCGGCAACACGCTCATCCCCCAGTACTACAAATTCGATGAGCAGGCTGAAAAAGTCAGCGCCTTCCTCAAGAACGCCTCGGACGGCAAAGGCGTCTTCAACGTCGATATCTTCGCCCTCGAAAAGGAGAGCGCCGCAGACATAGCCCCCGGGTCCCCCGCGACAGGTCTTCGTCGCGGGGGTGGAGATGCTGATCAAGTCTTCGTCGCCCCCCTCGGCCTGACCAGTTTCTCGCTTACCCCCGGCGAAACCCTCATCGCTGACGTCGTCATCCAGAACAAGGGCATCGCCCACTCCTTCATCCCCGAGCAGCGCGACTTCTACGAAGCCTGGGTCGATTTCGCCGTCAAAAACAGCGCAGGCAAAACCCTTGCCGAGAGTGGCTTCATCCAGCCCGACGGTAGCCTCGACCCCGCAGCCCACTCTTTCACCAACCGCCTCATTAACAACAAGGGCGAACTCAACGACCTCCACCAGATCTGGCACAACCGCGTCCTGGCCTATAACAACACCATCCAGTCTGGCCGCTCCCAGTTAGTCCGCTACCGCTTTCGTCTCCCAAAAGACATAGCCGGCCAGGTCTCCCTCACCGCCACCGTCCGCTATCGCCGCTTCAACCAGCACTTCATTGACTACGCCATGGATCAAAAGGAGCAGCAGCACTATCCCATGCCCATCATCGACATGGCGTTCGATACCAAAACATTCAAGATAGGCGAAAACCATCCCCAGCCGCCCGGCCCGGATGAAAACAAGGACCATCCAGTAAACCCGGAATGGATGCGCTGGAACAACTACGGCATCGGCCTGCTTGACGCTGAGCAATACCAAGCTTCCGTGCGCGCCTTTGGGCATGTCGCCGCCCTGCGCCCCGACTACGCCGACGCCTTCACTAACATGGCTATCGTTGAAATCTCCTGGGAAAAATACGACGACGCCAAATCCAATCTGGCCAAGGCCCTGACACTGTTGCCCGGAGACCCTCGCGCCCTTTACTACCGCGCCCTCGTCGAGCGCAACGCCGGCCAGACAAAGGAAGCCATCGCCGACCTCGAAGCCATGCTGGCCAAGTATCCCCGCTCCCGCGACGGACTTCGCGAGTTAGGCTTCAGTTACTACCAGCAGCACGACTACCCCGCCGCACGCAGCGCCTATGAGCGCCTGCAAGCCGTCGATCCCGACGACCTCTCCGCCCACTATCAGTTAGCCATTCTCTACCGCCGTCTCGGCGACAAAGCCAGAGCCGCCATCGAGTCCCAAAAATTCGCCGACCAGAAAGATGACCCCACCGCCAGCACCTACGCGCTGGAGTTTCTCCGCAAACACCCCGAAGTCGCCAGCGAGAGTGTAGTCTGGCACACCCATGATTTGACCGGCGACAAGCCCAAAGAGCCGCAGAAAATCGAGTACAAATACATCCCCGGCGCAGGCGATTAGATTCACCTAGGCAACCCCAACGAGTCAGTGCCGGGTTGGACTGCCCCCCAAAAAGGTATGAGGCTTTCCCGCCCTCCTCATGAGAAGATGATCTCCGTGATTCCCCGTCTGAAGCTTTTCAACGCAGCCCTCATAGCAACCTTTGCCGTCTTCGCCGCGCTTCCCACCCAAGCCCTGATCGCCTCGAATACCGAGACAGCCGAGCAAGCCGGCGCGATCCTTTTTCGTGATCAGGGTTGTGTCCACTGCCATGGCATCGGGGGCACCGGCACCAAGAAGGGGCCCGACCTCACCGGACTGCCCAAAGACAAGTCCTGGCCTCCGGCCAAAATTACCGCGCAGATCCTCAACGGCGGTCAGAAGATGCCCCCCTTCGGCGATGCGCTCACCGACGAGCAAATCGCCCAGCTCGTCGCTTACCTCCGTGCCAAACACCGCCCTGTCCCACCGCCGGCGCCGTCGGCTCAATAGTCCGCTATCAAGTCACAGCAGGGCGTGAAGGATGCCATGTGCATCCCGGCCAACCGGAATAAGGAACGGGATGCAGCCTTGACGCGGATGCAGGAAGAATCGCCAAGGGATCTTGGGGTAAAGTGATCCTTAGCCATGCGGTAAGGTGAAAACATTGATCGATTGCATCTTGTCTGGAAATTGGAGTGCGTCCCATGAACGGCCCGACATCGGATGAGGTAGGCAGGCGGCCGCTTTTCCCGAGCCGCCGCCATTTTTTATTCAGCGTCGCTGCGGGTGCAGCAGTCGCTTCTTCCGGGCTGGCAACGGTCGCCGGCGCTGCAGAGCCTGTCACCTCTTCCCCAGCCGCCAGCGGTAACTCCTCCGCTCCCGGCGAGTCCCCTTCTGATATTGAGTACCTCAAGCGGTCCTTCGCGATGGGTCGAGAGTATTTCGTGCTCCGAAGCGGCCGCATCCGGCTATTCGCCCAGGCGGACCAGGACGATGTGGCGCCCGCATTCCTGTGGATGGCCTTCGACGCAAGAGATAACAAACAGACCCTCCGCAAGGAGAATGCCTTCAACTTCGGTGAAGGGAGCGGCTTTGTCCGCGGTGCTCTGGAAGTCGTCCTCGGCGGCTTTCCCTTTACCGCGCTGGGACCCGGGACGGAAACCCGCTGGGTGTGGATTGATGGAATCCCCGTGGTGGAAGCGATGTGGTGGGCTGGTGGCCTCCTCGTCACAGAACATCTCTTCGCGCTTCACGATTCCAGCACGTTTGTGCGCCGCATCGGTCTCTCCTCCCGTAATCTCGGCGGCGCCGAAGAGGTAAAATTCCGTCTCTCGCTTCCCCTCGGCGCCACCATTGCGCAAGATGGCTGGCTGATCCAGGAGAGTGCTCAGGCGCGGCTCTCTCTAGGGTTCGCAGATTCCGTTCCAGGGCAACTGTCGCCGCAGGAATCAAGCCTTGAAGTCGGCCCTTTGGTTATCCGTCCCGGCGAAACCGCATCGGTAGACACTTGGCTGACCGTCGAAGTCCTTCCTGAAGACGGCCCGCGGATTTCGCCCCACGGCATTGCCGATTCTGTCGCGCAGACCGGCGCGCTGTGGAGTACGGTTTCTTCCATCGCCACGGACGACGCCACCGTGCGCGAGCTTTTCGATAAGGCTCGTTGCGGATTGCCCGCAATGATCGCCGATAACGGTGTGATGGACGCCGGCGTCTTCGAGTACGGAGCGCAGTGGGTACGGGATACCTCCAACACCCTGCTGGGTCTTCTCCACACCGGCCACTTCGAGCTTGCGCGCGATGGATTTGCGCATTTGCTGGGAAACATGATCGGCGCCGACGGAAGAACCATGACCGGCAGCGGGTTTGCCGACCCCGACGCGGAGGAATTGGACCAGATGGGGGAGCTGTTCCATGCCCTCCGGTCGTATGTCGACTGGACCGGCGACGACAGCATCGTTAGCGAGTATCGGTCAAAATTGATAGCACTGGTTGAGCACCCGCTTCGGCCCGAATTTCGCCATGAATCGGGAATGGTGCATAATCGGCGCGAATTCTGGGAGCGCACAACGGACGATGGTTTCGAGCTTATCTATCAGATCTATGTCGCGCTCGGACTTCGCGATGCCGCATCGCTGGCGGAGCCGCTTGCCGCCTCAGGCCGGGCTCAGCAATGGCGGCAGGAAGCGGATCGCATTCTGAACGCCGCGCTTTCTCATCCCACGCTTGCTCTCGTCCAGGACGGCCGTCTCATCAAGCGCCGGTCGGTCACAGGCGAGCCGGTGCGGTTTCTTCGTTTTCCCGCCTCGTATCCCGATGCACCCCAGGCCACTGAGCAGGTCCATCTCGCTGAGCCGGATGCGGCGGTAGCCCTGCCCATCGCCCTCGGGCTGGTGCATCCCAACTCGCCGTTGGCCCGCAATACTCTCGATGAACTGGAGACGCTCTGGAGTGCCCGCTGGTTTGGCGGCGGTTATGAGCGATATCACTCCAGTGGCCAGTGCGACCAGCCTGGACCCTGGCCCTTTGCCACCTGCTTCATTCTGCGCGCCCAGCACGACGCCGGGCTCTACGATCGAAGCCGGCGCGCCCTGGAATGGCTGAACACTGTACAGGGAGGACGTACCGGTGCGTGGTTTGAGGAAATTCCCATCACCCGCTCACAATCCCCCTACGCTGGTATTCTGCCCTGGAATTCGGCCGAAGTAAGTCTCTTCCTGGTTCGTCATCTGCTCGGTGTGCGTTTTGAAGAAGGACGGCTCGTGCTTCGTCCTGCTCTCTTCCCAACCAGCCCCGCAATTCGCGCAGATCTGCGTTTCCGCAAAGGTCGTCTCACATTGGAGATCCCGGGGCCGGGACCTTTTCGATTTGCGCGGGTGAACGGCCACCGCGTACGGCCGGATGCCGACGGCGCGGTAAGGCTGGGCGCAGGCTTTGAAGGCGGCTTCGTGTCGTTCCACGCCTGATTCTCTTTGCATGGCGCCGGGTCCGGAATGCAGGAAAGCTTAAGTGGTCTCAGACTGTCGTTTGCACATTTGAGACCCCAGCCGTCCCAAATACTCTTCTGTACCGCTCCACCTCATCCGCTGGTCCCAGAGCCTTCGCGTAGTTATCCGAGAGCTTCACTGCGGGCCGCCCTTCCACCTCGGTCAATTTGCACACCAGGCTGACCGGATCGAATCCATTCCCTCCCGACGGATCACAATTGCGAAAATCGTTGGTAAGATACGTCCCCCACCCCGCGCTGAACCGGATGCGCCGATCCGAAGCCCACTTCCGTTCATCCGCAAAGTCGCTCGCCCGCTCGAAATCTCCTGGCGTTGCCCCATTCAGCAGCCTCCCGCCAAAATACGCATGAAGACCCAGGATCTCCTTCACATCGAGCGCATCCGAGGCAATCAGCCGCTTCTGCCTGGCATCGCGCCCGTGGCGCCCCAGCCATGCGATATATTCGTTGCCCGCAATGTAAGGGTCCTTGCTGTCGATGCGTTGGCCGGTCCAGTCCGCCACCCATTCCGGCGCACCCTCAAGAAACTGCGTCGTTCCAAATGTGTCCGGAAGCAGAATCAGCAACTCGCCCTGGTAGGTCTGTTGCCATAACTCAAGCAAGCGGTACTGCGCCGTCCGCAGATCCTCTTCGCTGTCAGCCAGCGCCGCCAGTGCCATGGGCAGTTCGTGCGCATTGGTGCCGATTGCCTCCAGATCGTGCTTGTAGGCCAGATAGGTATTCGAGCTTCCAGCAAAGCTCGCACCCAGCACATCGCTCATCGCCTTCACCACATACTCGTGCCAGAGGAAACTGTGCCTCCGCCGCGTTCCAAAGTCGCTTACGTTCAACCGCGGAACGCCGCGCAGCCGCTCCATCTTCTCCCACAGTCTGGTCTTGGCACGCGCATACAGAATGTCCAGCTCGAACTCGCTCAGCTGCTTCAAACTGGCCCGCGTCTTCAGTTCGTCGATTACCGAGAGCGCATAAATCTCCCACATCGTCGTCTCGGTCCAGAGACCCTGAAACTGGAGCGAAAGCTGCCCGCCCCGCACTTGCAATTCGTAGTCTGAAAGCCGAAAATCCCGTTCCAGCCACTCCAGAAACGCCGGCTCAAACATCCCTCGCTTCCCATAGAATGTATTGCCCGCCAGCCAGATCAGCTCGGACTTGTGGAACCGCAGCTTGCGCGTCGCCTCCAGTTGCTCCCGCAACTGCGCCACGCCTACAATTTCGCCCAGTTGCACCGATACGGTGCGATTCAGTAGCGTAAACCCAGCATGGGTTGTCCTGAAATGCTTCCAGATGAACTGCAGCATCAGCAGCTTGTAGAAATCGGTATCCAAAAGCGAACGCGTAATTGGATCCAACTCCCAGTTATGGTCGTGCGCGCGTCTGGCAATGTTGACAATCACAATAATTCCACTTTACCGGATGAATCCTCCGTACTCTTTTGCTGCCCGTCCCTCAAGATCCTTATCCCCGCCATTGCGCCTTCTTCCAGCGCAAAAGTGGGAAGCCAACCAGCTCACTGCTCGATGGCCGCGGTAATTCCCGCCCGCAGTGCGTCCGGCAGCGGCGGCATCGCTCCCGCTTGCGACGCCACCCAGGCGCCCCACCGGTTTCCTGCCTCATTCAGCGTTGCCAGATCGGCCCCGCGCAGCAGGTAATGCGTCAGCGCCGCTGTAAATGCATCCCCCGCCCCGATCGTGTCCATCACCTTTACTGGAATCCCAGGATGCTCGTTCCACTCCTCCCGCGTCACCAGCAGGCTCCCATGCCCACCCCGTGTAATCGCCACCATCCCCAGCGTAGGAAACTCCTCCAGCAGCCGCTCCGCGCCCTGCCGCAACTCTTCCTGACGTAATGCGACTCCCGGCGCCAAGTCTCCCGTCGTCAGCCCCAACAGTCCCAGCACCAGCGGCACCTCGGCGTCATTCATCTTCATCACCGTTGCCAGTTCAACCGACTCCTGGATCACCTCACCGGAATAAAACGGAGCCCGCAGATTCACATCGAATACCCGCACACATTTGGCCTGGGTCTGTGCCGCCAACGTCTGGATCGTCTGGCGCGACTCCCCGCACCGCTGTGCCAGCGATCCAAAGCAGATCGCGTCCGCCCGTTCTGCCAGCCTCACCCACTCATCGGAAAGCTCCAGAAAATCCCATGCCGCCGGCTGGTGAATTGTATAAACAGGCTGCCCGGGCTGCCCGCCCCCAAACTCCACCGCTACCCGTCCCGTCTCGTGCAGCGGGTCCACCTGCAAAAAACTCGTGTCCGCCGGCAGTGAATCCAGCCGCTCCACCGTCCTCCGCCCCAGCTCGTCGCGTCCAATGCGGCTCAGAATCGCCGCGTGGTTTCCCAGACGCCCCGCCATCACCGCAAAGTTGGCCGGAGCCCCGCCCAATAACCCAAAAGGTGAAGACCCGCCGCCATGGACATCGGCCGACCGTTGCCCTTCCGGCAACATATCCCACAACAGCTCGCCCAATCCCAAAATCAGATGCTGTTCTCTCAACGTACTTCTCCAGCGGGTATCAGTTTTCTCGGCTGAGGATCCAGTTATCGTGGCAAACCGATACGCCCGCAACCCATCAGACAGCTTTCTCCCAGCAACCCTGTCTCGTCAAATCACTCTACAAGAATTGATCAGACAGCCTGGCCGTGTTTGCGGGGCAAAGCTCCGTGCCCCATCCCTTCGCTTTCTTTCTGGCCAAAGAGTGGAAAAGCACAAATCTCCGCCGGCAGTCTTTTCCTAACTTCGCCGCCTCCCAACAAACCGCCAAATCGAGCAGTCCTCCCCATTCGATGATGCATATTCCCCCTCCGGCTGGTTCGCCAGAATCTTGTGATCCGCAATCGCATCCGCTCGCGACCGCCTCACCTCACCAAGAAACAGCCGCTCGAATCCAGCCTGCCCCTCCAGCACCCGCTCCTGCTCGTTGTTCACATAAAGAATGTCCAGCTCGTTCGCCCGCCCTTTGAAGCTTTTCCGCCAAACTTTCAGCAGCCGTCGCATCACCGTCTCCTCAAACGGATTGAACAGGAACGCCACGCAGTGCCCTTCCGGCCACTCGAACTCCACCGCATCCCCGCATACCATCCGCATTGGAACCTGCGCCCTACCCGCCGCCCGCCACAGCCTCATATTCTTTCGCGCAATCCGCTCCAACGCAGGGTGCAGTTCCACCCCCACAGCCGCTTTGAACGGCAACTCCGCAGCCAGCAGCACCGCCCGCCCCATGCCTGCCCCAACATCCACAAACGTGAACGCCTCCATCGGAGCCGCCGGCCGGCTCCGCCGCCAGCGCCGAATCAGCCCCTGAAGCACCGAAGGCGCAACCCCGTAGTAAGCCGTGTTATACCGGTCATGCCTGTGCCCGCTCGTCAAATGCCGCCCGGCAACCAATCCACTCGTCCTGACCCCAAACTCCAAATCGAAGGGATGCCGGGTAAATCCATCCCCAACCGCCAGCCCCGGCAACAGTCGCCGATTCCCTTTCGCATTCACGCCGAACTTGCCTTGCATCCCATCTTTCACGGTTTGAACCTTAGCACACGCCAGCCAACCTCCAAAAAACTTCGCGGCGGCTCCCTCTGTTGCCCGCGCCTTATCGATCCCGACTGAAAGCCGGGCGCGGATCGCTTCAAGAGCGGATTGTTTGACCCTGAGTCGTGCTATATTGCCCATGTAGCATAATAGTGGGATTGTCTATTCTGTAGTCGTCAGTACTACCATGACTACGCAGCGCACTGCGCAACTTGTACTTTCTGCATCGGAGCCTACCCGTCGCTAACGGGTTAAGCCGGTTCATGCGATGTGCGCAAGATTCGAGGTTCGGCCCGGTTTCAAGTGCAACACCTTCTAAGGTACGGCATTATCTGATTTCGATCGGCCCACTTGAAAGGACGAATCTATGCCCAAGACGTTCGGATTTCCAAAAGTCTTGCTGCCCTTGCTCCGTTGTCCCGTGGACTCAAGCCAGCTCTCCGTTGACCATGAAGCTCAAGGCGACGACGACGTTATAGTCGACGGAAGCATCCGTTGCGTTCAATGTCAGCGGTACTGCCAGATCGAAGGCGGAATCGTCAGAATGATGACAGACGCCTTGACGCAAGAAACCGAGCTCGAAATCGCACTAAAGGACCAGGAATATGAGGCCATGCCGGAGGTCTTCACACCCCAGCCTGCCGGCTGGCGGTCAGAGCTCCTTGACAGGATGGAGATTCCTCCGCACCTGGAGGCGCTCCGTCCTCTTGAGGGCCGCCGGGTCCTGGAGATCGGCTGTGGAGACGGTCGATTTACCACTTTAATGAGTCAACTGGGAGCAGACGTTCTTGCCGTTGACTTCTCCTTGGCGGGATTGCAAAGGGTAAAAAAGAACCTGCAATCCGGGGTAGCGCCGACAACGTATAAGGTTCCTCGTCCGCGCACGCCCGGCACACCCGCGGGACGCGTTGGATTGGTGCAAGCCGATGCGAGTAAATTTCATGTTGCCCCTTGCAGCTTCGATCGCGCGCTCTCCGCAACCCCACTGGATTCGCGTGATGAGCGAATGAGAATGTACCATACTGTTGCTGAGTCGCTGAATGACAGCGGGCGCTATGTCGCGGGCGTGGAGCACGATGACCTTCATCGAAGAATCCTCGGTCTGCCGATGATACGGCGGTATACCGCTGGCGGCGTTCTCATCGAGCACCTTGACATCCCGACGATGCGCCGCGAAATTGCACCTTACTTTCGCCGCATTCGTATACGGTCTATTCGTGCTCACCTCCCGTTCGTAAGGCGATTGCAGCCGCCGATAGCCGTTACCGTCGCCGTTTCGCGCGTGTGCTGCGCGATTCCCGGACTCAGGCACCTGGGTGAGATTCTTGTGGCCTGCGCAGAGCGCCCTATAAGGATTCCCGTCGAAGGCGCAAGACGTCCCGATTTTCTTAACGCCCGGAGCCTATATCGTCGCTACAAACGATGGCGGGGCGAGGAAGCAACATGGGACGGTAGTGAACTTCTCTGATTTCTGCCCGGATACCGGGTTTGATAGCAGTAACCTGAGATCATCGTGGTTCTTGAAAGGAAAGCCAATGCCATCATGCTTACAACCGGCTGCCGATCTTTTACGTCTCGATCCTGCCAGGGAGGTTGACCGTATAACCAAAGCGGTCCACGATCTGGTCTTCACCCAATTCAGGCGAAAGGGCGCGGTAGTCGGTGTATCCGGAGGCATCGACAGCAGCGTGGTGGCTGCGCTTTGTGTTCGCGCACTGGGGAAGGATCGCGTCGTCGCCCTCTTCATGCCCGAGTCCGAGTCTTCGGCGGAGAGCCTCGTGCTGGGACGCATTCTGACTGAGAGCCTGGGAATCCGGTCGATCCTCGAAGACATCACACCGATTCTTGAAGGCGCCGGTTGCTATCGCCGACGCGACGAAGCTATCCGCAGTGTTATCCCCGAGTACGGCGACGGGTACAAGTGCAAGATTACCCTACCCGATCTTCTTGAAGATGATCGTTACGCTATTTTTTCCGTTGTGGTCCAGTCGCCCGAGGGCGAAACGAAAAAGGCTCGTTTGCCTTTGAACGCATACCTGGGCGTTGTTGCCGCCAGTAATTTTAAGCAGCGCGCCCGTACGATGATTGAGTACTATCACGCCGACGCTCTCAACTATGCTGTTGCGGGTACTCCGAATCGTTTGGAGTACGATCTGGGATTCTTCGTGAAGGGTGGAGACGGCGCTGCTGATTTCAAGCCTATTGCACATCTCTATAAGTCCCAGGTCTATCAACTTGCAAAGTATCTTGGCATCCCTGAGGAGATCGGGCAGCATCCCCCCACTACGGATACCTATTCCCTTGCTCAGTCGCAGGAGGAGTTTTTCTTCTCCATGCCTCTCGAGCAGATGGATCTCTGTCTCTATGGAAAAGACCACAACACCGAGCCAAAAGAGATGGCATTGATCCTGGGTCTGACTGAAAGCCAGGTCAGAAGGGCTTATGCGCTCATCGATTCCAGGCGCAAGAATGCGCGATACCTCCGTATGCCTCCAGTCCTTGTCTCCGACTGAAGCTACGACTGCGAGAGGGTAATCAAGGCGAACTGCACAAGTCGAATTGCAATTTGTAATTCAAGCACTCATATGAGACCTTTGAAACCACCCCCCAGTCAGCGCTCAGCTACTTCTCCACTCAGTGGCGTTTCTTGTACTTTCCCCTTGCTTTCGCGTGGGCGGGGTTTGTTGAAACCCATTGACAATTGAGGGGTAAGGAAACCAAGATAATTGGCTATGCGCTCCGGAACATAGCATCGAGTCAGCTTTAACCGGATTGCCAAGGCAAGAAACTGGACACTACCCGAAAGGGTGTAATGTGCTCACGTCTACCTCTTTTTCTTTGCCCGACCCCCAATTGCGCGCCGGGTTCCCCCCACCGAGACAGGCCCAGTTCGATGGGCTCACTGATTTTGATCGGAGAATGGCCATGCTTTCCCAAAATATATGTTCCATCCTGCGCCGTAAGGCGACTCTCCACACCGATGGTCTTACCCGTTGGATAAGGCCGTTGGCCGTTCCAATGGTTGTCCTGTTGGCGGTTCTTGGCGGAGCCATGCCGTCTGCCTGGGCAGGGACAACTGCGACCGGCACAACACTGACGGTTACGTCGGGCGGGAGCGCGGTGACCTCGGTTCCGTGGGGCACAGTGGTCACGCTAACAGCGACGGTGACGGCCGGGACTACACCGGTGACGACCGGGCAGGTGAAGTTCTGCGACGCGACGGCAACCTACTGCGAGGATATCCATATTCTCGGCACGGCGCAGTTGACCAGCGCGGGGGCGGCGGTGTTCAAGTTCCGTCCGGGGTGGGGCAGCCACAGCTATAAGGCCGTCTTCCTGGGAAATGCGGCCGATGCGGGAAGTTCTTCCGGTGCATCGCCACTGACTGTCAGCACGCCGGCGCCGCATCCGTCGGCAACCGCAATCGCGCAGAGCGGAAGCGCGGGTAACTATACGTTAACGGCGACGGTGGGAGGAGCAGCGGGGTCCAAGGCGCCTACAGGAACGGTATCGTTCCTCGACACGAGCAACGCGAACGAGGTGGTGGGGACAGCGGCGCTTGTGGCAGGCGCGCCAGGGCTGGGTTGGGTGAACGTCTCGTCGCCGGGGACCGGCTTTGGCGTTGGCGCAGATTCCGTAGCGGTTGCGGACTTCAACGGAGACGGCATCCTTGACCTGGCTATAGTGAACCAACTGAGAACCGTGACCATCCTGCTGGGCAATGGGGACGGAACGTTCACGGCAACCGCGGAAAGCCCTTCGAACGTTAGCCAGGATTCCGGGTTCATCGTAACCGCGGACTTCAACGGGGACGGCATCCCCGACCTGGCTTTCACAAACCCCGGCCGTAGTACGGTGACCGTGTTGCTGGGCAATGGGGATGGAACGTTCAGGGAGACTGCCGAGAGTCCATCCACGGGTGACGAACCGATGGGTATGGTGGTTGGTGACTTCAACGGGGACGGCATCCCCGACCTGGCCGTTGTGAACGATTACGACAGCACGGTAACCATCCTGCTGGGCAATGGGGACGGAACGTTCAAGGCCACACCCGCTAGCCCGGCCACGGGCATCTATCCCTATGAAATAGCAGTTGGTGACTTCAATGGGGACGGTATCCCGGACCTAGCCGTAACCAATGAATGCGGCAGCGATCCAAGTTGCAAGTCCAGCGGTACGGTGACGGTGCTCTTGGGCAAAGGGGATGGCACCTTTACAGCAGCGGCTAGCCCGTCGTCCGTGGGTCAAGACCCTACGGGTATCGCGGCAGCAGACTTCAACGGAGACGGCATCCCCGACCTGGCCGTGACGAACTCTGACTCCAATTGGGTCACAGTCCTGCTGGGTGAAGGAAATGGGACATTCCATCCGCAGTCGACTGCGGCGACGGGCAGCGATCCTGTTTCCATCGCATTTGGGGACTTCAACGGGGACGGCATCCCCGACCTGGCCGTGACGAATCTAACCAGTAGCACCGTGACCGTGCTGCTCGGCAAGGGGGACGGGACCTTCACAGCAACAGCCGCGAGTCCATCCACGGGCAATAACCCACTGAGTATCGCGGTGGGGGACTTCAACGGGGACGGCATTCCGGACCTGGTTACAGCCAACGTCGTTTCCGACACCGCGACCGTGCTGCTGACAGAACCCGCCACCGCGTCCGCAACGGCAACGGGCATCTCCATCAACGGCGCAGGAACCCACCTCGTTGAAGCGGCCTACCCTGGGGACAGCAACTACGGCGCCAGCACTTCCGTCCCAACCGGCCTGACCGCCAACCAGCCCACACTCACGTCTCCCACACCGGGTACTGTTCTGGGCTCCAGCGCTACCTTCTCATGGTCGCCCGGCGTCGGTGTCACGGAATATGCGTTTTTCCTGGGCACCAACGGAGCGGGCTCGTATAACCTCTATGATTCGGGACACACTACGGCCACTTCCGCCACCGTGACCGGCTTGCCTGAGAATGGGGTCACGCTCTATGCCCGGCTCTGGTGGTATGTCAACGGTGCCTGGCAGTATTCCGATTACACCTTCACCGAAATTGGAACGCCCGTAAAGGCGGCCCTCACAAGCCCTCCGCTGGGCATCCCGCTAGGCTCCAGTGCAACATTCTCATGGACCTCCGGCACCGGCGTCACAATGTATGCACTCTACCTCGGAACCAACGGGGGAGGCTCGTCCAACCTCTACAACTCAGGGCATACGACGGCCACTTCTGCCACGGTGTCCGGCCTGCCAACCAATGGTGGAGCCATCTACGTCCGGCTCTGGTCGGAAATCGATGGGGGCTGGCAGTTCACCGATTATGTCTACACAGAATCGGGCACGCCGGTAAAGGCGGTGCTCACCACCCCCGCACCCGGCAGCGTTCTGTCCGGCTCACCCATCACCTTCTCCTGGACGTCCGGCACGGGGGTTACGCTGTACGACCTCTTCCTCGGCACCACCGGAGCGGGCTCATACAACCTCTATAACTCGGGGCATACCACAGTCACTTCCGTCTCCGTGTCAGGTCTCCCGGCGAACGGGGTGACAGTGTACGCCCGGCTCTGGTCGGAAATTGACGGAGTCTGGCAGTTCACCGACTACACCTATACCGAGCAGTAGCAAACCCAGCGGCCGCGCCTTTGAGCCAAAATCTGCCCCGCCCATCAGCGGCCGCTGACCTTATCCCCAGTTCCCTGTTCTCTGATCCCTGTTGAACTTTTCGAGGGAATTTGAAACGTGCATTTTTCCCGTTTTCCCGATAATTCAAGGTCGTGTTTTTTCTTAGATTGACTAATTGCACATCGACTTTTTGCCAAAGCCGATAGCCTGAAACTCCCCACTCCGCACCAAACCGGCGACTCCCAGGTTGACATTTTCAACATACCAGTCTCACCGGAGTGTCAATCTGGTAACCCCTTGTCTTTGCGAATGCACCCCCTCTCGTGACATGCTGCCGCGAATCGCGATACCCTGTTGACTGTGCACACAAAAGCGCGATCAAGCGCGATCGGTTGAAACGGACACGGTATTCCCGGTAATGCCTTGAAGGAGCACGCAACCCCATGCCTATCCAAACCACATCCAAAATCTGGCACAACGGCAACCTCATCCCTTGGGAAAACGCTACCCTCCACGTCATGAGCCACGTTATCCATTACGGCTCAAGTGTTTTTGAGGGCATACGCTGCTACGCTCAGCCCCATGGCTCGGCCGTCTTCCGTCTCCCGGAGCACATGCAACGCCTCCTCGACTCGGCCAAAATCTACCGCATGGAGATCCCCTTCAGCCTCGAGGACCTCTGCGCTGGTGTAGTCGATGTCATTGAAGCCAATGGCGTTACGCCCTGCTACATCCGGCCCATCGTGCTCCGCGGCTATGGCGAAATCGGCGTCAGCCCCAAAGGCTCGCCCATCGAGGTCTACATCGCCAACTTCCCCTGGGGTAAATACATCGCGGGCCACGGCGGTGCTGACGTCTGCATCTCCAGTTGGAACCGCCTGGCCCCCAATACCATGCCCGCCCTCGCCAAGGCTGGCGCCAACTATATGAATTCACAGCTCATCCACATGGAAGCCGAGGTCAACGGCTACCAGGAGGGCATAGGACTGGATGTAAACGGCCTGGTCAGCGAGGGCTCGGGTGAAAACATCTTCGTCGTCCGTAACGGCGTCCTCTACACTCCTCCCTTGGCCAACTCCGCTCTTTCCGGCATCACCCGCGACAGCGTCCTCACCCTCGCCCGCCACTTGGGTTTCACAGTGACTGAGCAGGCGCTCCCGCGCGAGCTTCTTTACATTGCTGATGAAGTCTTCTTCACTGGCACAGCCGCCGAAGTCTCTCCCATCCGTTCTATTGACCGAATAGTGATCGGCGACGGCAAGCCTGGCGAAATCACCAAAAAGATCGCCGACGAATTCTTCGGCATCGCCAATGGGCTCAAACCCGACCGCTTCGGCTGGCTCACGCCGGTCAAGGTTACCGCGCAAGAACCCGTAACCGCGTAGTCGCGTCTATCCTGAACCTGTCGGGCGGCCTCTATTGGGACCGCCCGCTGTCCCACGCCCGCACGCACTAGAATATCCACAGTTGAGAAGGACAGTAAGGAAGAGAACCGCACGTGAAACCCGACATGAGAGTGCGGTTGGCTGGTCTGGAACTGGTCAACCCGGTCATCGGCGCTAGCGGCACCTTTGGCTACGGCATCGAGTTTGAAGAAATCGTCTCGCTGGAGCGAATTGGTGGATTCGTCACCAAGGGCATCTCCCTGCAACCGATGACCGGCCACACCGCGCCTCGCATTGTGCAGACCGCGGCAGGCATGCTTAACGCCATCGGACTGCAGAACATGGGCGTCGAGGACTTCCTCGCGAAAAAGCTTCCTCCGCTCCAGCGTTATCCCCTGTGCAAGGTCATTGTCAACGTCTTCGGCTACACGGTTGGCGAGTACATCGCGGTCATCGAGCGGCTCAACTTGGCCGAAGGCATCGCAGCTTATGAGCTGAACGTCTCCTGCCCCAATGTCCACGCCGGCGGCATGGCCTTCGGCGCCGATCCAGGCTCGCTTGAATATCTGGTTGGCAAGGCCAAGGCTGCGTCCAGGCGGCCGCTCATTGTCAAGCTCTCGCCCAACGTGACTTCTATCGCCAGCATGGCCGTGATCGCCTCCGACGCCGGCGCGGACGCAATCAGCCTGGTCAACACCTTCGTGGCCATGTCCATCGACGTGGAGACCCGCAGGCCGCGCCTGAGCAACGTCACCGGCGGCCTCTCCGGCCCGGCCATCAAGCCCATTGCCCTGCGCATGGTCTATGAAACGGCTCGCGCCGTATCCATTCCCATCCTCGGCATGGGCGGCATCGTCACCCCGGAAGACGCCGTCGAATTCCTGCTGGCCGGTGCAACCGCCATCCAAGTGGGCACGGCCAGCTTTGCCGACCCGCGAGCCGCCGAGCGACTGGCGCGCGGCCTCGAATCCTGGTGCCGCAGCCATGGCGTGGAGAAGGTGGCCAGCCTGACTGGCGCGCTGGAGATTCCGCACGACTGAGCCGCCTCGCAAGCGATAGAGACGGGTTCCACCTTTTCTTCGCCATTCAACGCTTGCAGATCACGCCCCACTGTGGCCTGAGAGAGTTCGTGTGGTGTATGCCTTGACGTGACCGGCCACACTGCACTGGGAAGAATGTTCAAAACAAGTGTGACCTAGCTCACAGCGACCTATTATTTCCGATGCGTATTTTCTCTCCTATCCGGCGGCGAAATCCAGGAGGCTTACGCTTCCCGTTCATCTGCCACCTGGGGTTCTCACCGGTACCTGCACAGCGAGCGAGGTAGGCATGGGTCACACCATTTGGCAATCAATGCAGCAGAAGGGCTACAACCGCAGAGATTTTCTTCAATTCTGCGCTGCGGCCGCTACCGTGGCCGGGCTGGGTCAAACCGGTGTGGCCCAGGTCGTCTCGGCTTTCGAGAAGAAAGATAAACCGGCCGTTGTGTGGCTGCACTTTCAGGAGTGCACCTGTTGCAGCGAGTCGTTCATTCGCGCTTCGCACCCGATCGTAGTGGATGCTCTGCTAGACGTATTGTCACTGAACTACACCGAGACCTTGATGGCGGCCTCGGGGTTCCAGGCGGAGAAAAGCCTGAACGACACCATCCAAAATAACAAGGGCAAGTACATCGTGCTGGTGGAAGGCGCGGTGCCCACGGGCGATGACGGCGTTTACTGCATGATCGGCGGCAAGACCGCTGAGTCGATCCTGCAAACGGTCGCCAAGGATGCGGCCGCGGTGGTGGCATGGGGCAGCTGCGCTTCGAACGGGTGCGTCCAGGCAGCCAAGCCGAATCCGACCGGGGCGACGCCTATCTACAAGCTGGTGGACAAGCCGGTAATCAATGTGCCCGGATGTCCGCCGATCGCGGACGTAATGATGGGTGTGGTGACGCACCTGCTTGTGCTGGGAGAGGTTCCGGCACTGGACAGCCAGGGCCGGCCCAAGGAGTTCTACGGACGACGCGTCCACGACACCTGCTACCGCCGGCCCAACTACGACGCCGGCCTGTTCGTCGAGTCGTGGGACGACGAGAACGCCCGCAAGGGGTACTGCCTGTATAAGATGGGCTGTCGCGGTCCAGTCACCTACAACGCCTGCTCGGTAATCAAGTGGAACGAAGGCACCAGCTATCCCATCCAGTCGGGCCACGGGTGCATCGGCTGCAGCGAAGCGGGCTTCTGGGACAACGGTCCGTTCTATCAGCACCTGGCCTCGTTCCCCGGATTCGGCATCGAAAGCACGGCCGATACAGTGGGAGCGGTGGTCGGAGTGGCCACGCTGGCCGGCGTTGCAGCGCACGCGGTGGTCACCAACATACGCAAGCGGAGCGTGATCGCGGAAGTACACGCTGAAGACCAAAAGGAGTAGTGAGGGGATATGACACGCGTCGTCGTCGATCCGATAACTCGCATTGAAGGCCATCTGCGCGTTGAGGCAGTGGTGGAGAACGGCGTCATTACCGACGCATTCAGCTCAGGCACCATGGTACGCGGCCTGGAGAAGATACTTATCGGCCACGATCCCCGCGATGCCTGGGCCATTACCGAGCGCGTATGCGGCGTGTGCACCACCGTGCATGCCCTCACCAGCGTGCGCGCCGTGGAAAGCGCGCTCGGCATCTCCGTTCCGCCGACCGCCGAGCTCATCCGCAACATCATGATGACCACCCAGTATGTGCAGGACCACGTGATTCACTTCTATCACCTGCACGCGCTTGACTGGGTGGATATTGTCAACGCGCTGAAGGCCGATCCGAAGAAGGCCGCGGAGCTGGCGGGATCGTTCTCCAAGTGGGACAAAAACACACCCGCCTATTTCTCTGAGGTGCAGGACAAGATCAAGGCCTTTGCCGCCAGCGGACTGGGCATCTTCGCCAACGGATATTGGGGCCATCCTGCCTACAAGCTGCCGCCGGAGGTGAACCTCATTGGTGTGGCTCACTACCTCGACGCCCTCGAATGGCAGAAGGAAGTCGTCAAGATCCACGCTGTCTTCGGCGGTAAGAATCCGCACCCGAACTACCTGGTGGGCGGTGTTCCCTGTTCTATCAACATGAATGAAGTGGCCGCCATCAACTCTGACCGGCTGAACCTCGTCTCCCGCCTGATAGGCGAGGCGGATGAGTTCGTCAACCAGGTCTACATCCCCGATCTGCTTGCCGTAGCCACCTTCTACAAGGACTGGGCCAAGTGGGGCGGCGGATTGAAGAACTACCTCAGCTACGGCGAGTTCCCAACCAAGGGTTACGGCCAGCCCGATTCATTCAAGTATCCCCGCGGCGTGGTGCTCAATCGCGACCTGAGCCACGTGTACCCGGTCAATGCAACCGATTCCCAGGAGATCAAGGAATACATCGCGAGCTCCTGGTACAGCTATGAAGAGGGAGACGGTGTAGGCATCCATCCCTGGGCTGGCGAAACGAAACTGAACTACACCGGACCCAAGCCGCCCTTTGAATCACTGGAAGGTCACCAGAAGTATTCGTTCCTGAAGACTCCTCGCTGGAAAGAAAATCCGATGGAGGTGGGACCGCTGGCAAGGTTGCTCGTCGCCTATGCCTCCGGGCGCACGGACGTGCAGGAATTGGTGAAAGACACTCTGGGCAAGCTCAACGTACCCGTGGACGCGCTGTTTTCCACTCTGGGCCGCACCGCGGCTCGCGGCCTGGATGCGGCGCTGGCCATGATCTGGCTAAAGGAGTTCTACGGCAACCTCATGGATCGCGTGAAGATCAATGAGGTCTCCACATTCAATGGCGAGCGCTGGGAACCCAAGAGCTGGCCTGCGGATGCAGAGGGAGTTGGCCTCACCGAGGCTCCGCGCGGCGCGCTGGCACACTGGATAAAGATTCACAACGGCGCCATCGAGAACTATCAGTTGGTTGTGCCGACCACTTGGAACGGTTCGCCCCGCGATGCCAAGCAACAGCGCTCATCCTTTGAGGCGTCGCTGATTGGCACGCCCGTGGCCAACCTCGAGCAGCCAGTCGAAATCATCCGCACAATTCATTCCTTTGACCCGTGCCTGGCCTGCGCCGTGCATCTGTACGATCCGCAGGGACGGCACCTTCACCAGGTTTCCTTCGAGTGAGGGCTATGAGTACCCATGGCATTGGCGTGAAAGATGCGTTTCGATCGAATGGCGATCTGCCTGTTGAGTACCGGCGCGTGTACGTATGGGAACTGCCGGTGCGCGTCTACCACTGGATCAACGCAGCGGCCCTCGTGGGCCTCTGTGTCACCGGATACCTGATTGGAGCGCCCGTCCGCATGTTCTACGCGGGCGAGGCCTATCAGCAGTACTGGTTCGGCACGGTGCGCTTCATCCACTTCCTGTGTGCGTTCGTGTATGTGTTTAACTTCCTTGCCAGGCTGTACTGGGGCTTCGCCGGCAACAAGTACTCCAGTTGGCGCGCATTCTTCCCGTTCAAGCGCGCTCAGCGGCAGGAGATCGTCGACGTCATCAAAGCCGATGTGCTTGAAACTAAGATGCACGGGCCCATCTCCACCGGGCACAACTCACTGGCCGGTCTGATCTACTTCTTCACCTTCCTCGCGTTTGTCTTTCAGACCATCACCGGCTTTGCCCTTTACTCCAGCATGAGCAATTCATGGCTGCCCAGGATGTTTACCTGGGCCGTGCCGCTCATGGGCGGAGACTTCGGCGTGCGCTTCTGGCACCACACGTTCCTATGGTTCTTTGTCGCGTTTGTTATCGTGCACGTGTATCTCGCCTTCTATCACGACTACATCGAGGGGCGCGGCACTGTATCCTCGATCATAGGCGGATGGAAATTCGACCGGGTGCAGAGTGACGACAACAAGTAGCGGGGAAACGACCAATCGCGCTAAAACGCTGGTGCTGGGGCTGGGCAACGTCCTCATGGGCGATGAAGGCATCGGCGTTCACGTGGTGCGGGCGCTGGAACAATACACGCTGCCAGAAGGTGTGGAATGCCTGGATGGCGGCACCGGCGGGTTTACGCTGCTGGAGCCGCTCCAAAGCGCCGATCGCATTGTGTTGGTAGACGCGGCCGCGGACGGCAATCCGCCCGGAACCATCACCCGTACTACGCCGCGCTTCTCACGCGACTACCCACCCACTCTCACTGCCCACGATATAGGTGTCAAAGACCTGCTGGACGTCTTCTACATTCAAGGCGGAGAACGGGAAGTCATACTCTACGCCATCGCTATCGATCCCCGCCAACCCATCCGGATGAGCCTCTCCCCCGACGGGACCAAGGCCGCCGCAACAGCCGTCCAGGAAATCCTGGCGGAGCTGCGGACGGGCTCTCCTGTCACTCTCGAGGCTCAATTACGAACTGCGCATCAAGCCAGCGGCTGATTCGCTGCGCCACACTAACTGTCAAGAGGTTCTAAGTATCTGCAGAAAACCTCTGGTTTGAAAAGAAGCGACACTCTCTACGAAAGGCCCAGTTCGTTCCGAAGCTGCTCCATGCTTTGACCATGCTGCTGGAAGTGCCGGATTACAGTTCCAAAATGGACGTCCCGCGACACCAGTTGCTCATCCGGGCACGCCCATGAAACTCCCCCGCACTCGAAGGTCATGTGCCCGTGCTGCCGTGTCCTGCTCGACAGGCCTTCCGCGACCAGCAGGTGGTTCAAACCAAGCTGGTCATCCAGCTCACGGTTCGTGCGTAATCTATATCGTTCCATGAAGGCGATCGCCCTAGTGTTCGAGCGGATCACCATAAAACCGCAGCACACGATGAACCCCAACTTCCGCGCCGCATCCACCGGAATCGAATAGTCCTTCTGCGCCACGATATCTGTTTTCATAAACGACGCAAGCATGCCGGCAACGTCGCCCACGATGATTGCGTCCAGGTCTAACGAGATCACCTCGTAACCACGCGCCACAAGTTCCTGCAACAGGAGAACTCTCATCATCCAAATATTCCGCCTGCAGTATCGTCCTATCCGTTTATCTTCACCAAAAACGAAATACTGTGACATCCGAATAATGTTGCAATCGAACTCCGCAGCGAGCGTCGACTCCGACTCCTCGTCGAGCGCCATAACTACAATACGCGCCGCTAAATGCTTCTTCGCCTGCGCAGCCCACAGGCGAAACATCTCCATATACCGGCTGCTGACCAGCGTCACAACTAGCGGTCCGCGCGTTGGATCAGGAATCTCCTGACGTTCGATCTGTCCCCGGACCGACTCATTGCAGCGCCCATCCAGCAGATCCTCGGTAAATCTAGCCATGCATTGCGCCTCCTGCTGTTCCTCCTTCGTTCCATCCAACGCGATCGTTCGTTGATAGATTGCTCGCGCCTCCGCGGTATCATCAATCAGCCACGCCACCTCTGCCAGACAAAGGTTGATGTCAATCGACTTATCAATATCCCTCTGGAGCACTCGGAGGAAGCACCGCCGGACCGCCGGATTTCCATGGCTCATCAGACAACAGTAACCAAAGCGCTTCCGATTCCTGTCGTCAAGTCGTGACAATCCGGGAACCCATCCCAACGCAAGCGCCGACAAGGCCCACAGATGACACCTCGCGAAGACATGGCTAAAGCGAACCAGAATCGCGTCCAATCGCTCTCCTTTCACAAGTTCTTATCCACACGCAAAAAACAAGACAAGCTTCAGCCTCACGAAACCGCACCGCAACTTACTTTCCCTTTCATCAGCGATAGCTACCCGCTTCCTGAAAATCGGAACAAGCTACAACCCCGACCTTTGCCACAACGACAAATACTCCCTACCGTCCGAGGCGCCAATGTTTGCTCGTTCAACTCATTTGTAGATGCCAATCCGTTCCAGGAATTCGAAGTCGTCCAATCCTGCCCGGCACACCGTGCCACCAGGGCCATCGCGGCGTACGCATGTTTATGCCTGTGACGCCCTGCGATGCGCCCTATCGCGAAACCCGCTCCAGACTTCCTTGAGCCCGAACACAAAATACGACTCCACGCTAAGCATCATCATCCCAGCCACAGCGACCATGCCGACCAAAAGAACGGATCGTTGCCGGGCGTATTGCACCATTGCCCAACAAATTGGCAAGGAAACCAGCATCACAAGACCAAGCTTGAGTACCGGAACCAAGCTAATGGACGGATCGTTATTGAAAAGCCTCATATTTTCATAATAGATAAGTCCCATTTGCGACACTTCAGACACTAACCACACAAACATAAAGCCATAAAGGCCGAACTTCATCGTAAACGGGATGCTGATGGCAATCATCAGAATATTTCCGAAGAAGACGATGATCGCCATGCGTTTATGCATATTCGTCGAAAATTGAAAGTACTGCTTGTGCTCACGCATGCTCATCGCCCCAGAAATCAAAGCCATCAGGCCATACATCTTTGGATCGAAGTAAAGTGGCTTATGCAGCCAGATCTGAAGCAGAATTGGAGAAAAAAGAAACGCACCGAGATTTGCAACCGGGATTACACCAAAAACAATCTTCTCTGAATAGTGAAATATGCTCAGCAGCTTCTTCATATTTCCTTCACCAAAGCTGAATGTAATCTCCGGACTGATCGCGCTTGTAAGCACCGCTAACATCTGCCGCGCAGTTGAGAGAATCGTACGGCTGATGGTGAACAGCACGACGGTTTCAGGTCCCAGAATCCATTGCAGCATGATGACGGGCGCCTGGTAGATGAGAAATTGCTGGACGGAGATCAGGGCGAACATGCCGCACGGTGCAAGTGTTGCCTTCGCAGTCTTCCGGTTTGCCCCTTGAAGCCCTAGCGGCAAAGCGCCCATTCGCCGCTTCAGGTCATAAATCGAAATCAGGCATATAAGGAACGATACAACGAACTGACCGAGTGCGATGACAGAGAACTGAACACGAAACATGGCCAGAGGAACAGTGATGAGCACTGGGCCCAATCGGCGTGCATTGCTCCAATCCAAACCACGGTGCGCTTCTTCCACAACCATAAACAAGCTGACGTAATAACCCATAATGAGCCCGGTCATCGCCTGAAGACCGAGGAAGAAGGCGGTCAACAGCACATCCGCAGCGCTGATGGCAGACAGATGCAACAACTTGGCCAGAGGAATAAGAAACACCGACGCGGAGATAGCGACTCCGATGCAGGTCATGATCAGCAGCAGAGCAAGGGTGCTCCCTTGAAGTTCGCGGTACCGCTCCATCTCGTTGCGCTTACGCAGCATGGTCAGTTCGTTGCTCGCGTAGGTGGTGATTCCAATGTTCAAACTACCGAGATAGCTTACGGCGCCCGAGAGCACCAGCCATTCTCCATATTTGCTCACGCCATAGTAATGAAGAAATGCAGGCGGCAGTAAAAACTGCGTAATGAGCGAGGTTCCAATGCTGCCGCATAACGAACCGATCATCCTAAGGATTCGCTTGATCATGGTCCTCTGAACACTCACTCGTCTGACTTTCGGGTGAACTTTAACCCCGCCGCAACCTGTAAAGCATATATATCTTGATGCTACGCTCAAATGACGCGGTGCATGCGGATTGCCTTCATTGGATAATTCTTGGCAGCAATGCGATCATTGCAACCGCCGTCTGGAGCAGAATTACTCATCAACTTAACTTGATTCGAGCAAAGCTTTCCTCAGCCACCCCATGTCGCTCGGCGTAATCAAAACCTCCTGGGAGGTCACATATTCGAATCGGCGCAACTCAAACTTGTGTCCATGACGCCCAGAAACCGCCGAAAAGTGCGCCCCAGGATAAAAAGCTTCTCGAAAAGCCTGTTCTGAACCGAACTGCCTTCGCGACTCAACCCCGAGTTCCGTCAATATGATTGGCTGGTCACGTTGAATTCGATGGTATAGTCCACGGAACACCGCTGCTTCGAACCCCTCGACATCGACCTTCAGAATGTCAATTCGTCCGGCCCCCAGTTGCTCAAGTATGGAATCGCCTTGTTTGATTTGCAGTTTCGTCGGAGCGGCACGCAACTCCTCATCGGGAAGAAACGTGCCCACCCCGGAATTCCCTCCCGCGCCAGGGTAATAATCCAACACTTCGTCTTTTTCGCCGAGTCCAAACGGAACTAACATGACGTTCTCAAGCTTATTAAGCGCCACTTTTTCTCGAATCTGCTCAAGAAGCGGAGGGTACGGCTCGAACGCAATTACTTGATCGGCGATCCCTGCCATAAATGTCGTGTGATGTCCTACATTGGCGCCAACATCAAGAAAAAGGACAGGTCCCGAGTTATTCGATCGGACGGCCTTAACGCACTCCCGGAGAAGACTTAATTCCGCCATCGAGGCAGATCCGTAACAAAACACCAACCAATCGATGTAGTGTGCCAAGTCACCGCGATATCTCTGGCCAAAAAAATCGACATCAAAGTAAAAATGCGGGCGCGGATCTGGAGAAAGAAGCAGTCTCAGAAGTCGATCCTGACCTCGTGGCATCCATCTTCTGTGACCAAGCCATCTAACAAACCGCAGCCTTAGGGGGAGTTCCGCCTCAGGCACATATTTGTTCGGTTTGGAGGGGCGAAACCATAGTGGGTCAGTTGCCATTTGAATGAGAATCTCCTTTTTTTCGGCCCAGAGTCGCTTCATTTTACCGCTCCTGAGCGGCTTTGCAAAACCGTGCCTGCAGCTGCTTCCAGCGGTTGGGATATTCCGGGCGATTCTTAACTCGGCCGTGTAGCACAGGTAATCATGTGCGCAGCACGCTCTGCCCGTCATAAGTCGCAGTAGTCGGTGAGGATCCTTTATATCTTGGGTTAGCCTCAGCCATAACTTCAATATTATCCAATACCTTTTTCGCTGTGATGCGATAATCGAATAGATCTTCAAAGCATTTTTTGCTGCGGCTGCGCAGGGCTCGGACTTCCTCCACTGTCAACGCCGACCAGCGGCAGAGAGAAGATCGGGTTCCTTCAACGGTATCGTCGCAAACCAACCCTGCCCAATAGCTAACAATCTCACGCCAAATATTGACTTTGTCTGAAACTATGACGGGAAGGCCGCACGCCAAAGCCTCTGCAACGACGATTCCAAAGTTCTCCTGATGAGATGGCAGGACAAATACTTCTGATGCTGCGAGTGCTCCCCACTTAATTGTGCCCTCCAACATGCCAGGCCAGGTGATTCGGCCGGCGATGCCAAGGCTGACGGCGAGCGCCTCAAGTTCCTTTTGCAACCCAATTTGGTCGGGGCCCGCGATTACTAGATGCCAAGCTGGATCCTTGGCAAGCGTATCGGCAAATGCCTTTATCAATATATCGATTCCTTTCTTGGGATGAATTCGACCTAGAAGAATCGCCAACCGCTTGCCACGCAGAGTGGGCCATTGATCGAGAAACTCTTTTGAGGCAACTGCTGTGTCGCAATTTGGACCGAATGTGCCATAGGGTGCGACCATCTCCCGCACTTGGTAGCCCAGGAACGACTGCCGGGCCAGAACTTTCTCTTCTTCGCAGGTGAATACGACTGCATATGCATCGCACAGGATTCTTCTCAAAATGCAGTTCCAGTAAAGCGATTTTTTCAAGTGCTTAAGCGGATAGCGCTTCTTGAAATAAGGATCGAGCATACCGTGAGTAAATACGGCATAAGGAATTTCCATCCTGCGAAGTGCGCGATAGACGGCAACCGCGTTGTATTGCCAGATGCAGTTGATGAACACAATATCATAGCGTGAAAGATTGGCCTTGAACCACGGGGTCGCAAGGCGCGTATATCCGTAAACTCCCCATCCTGGACCCAGTCCAAAAACCTTCGCTGGAAAGTTGAATTTCTTGACCATTTCCGGTGAATCCAGCGAAGCCATCTCAACCTCATGCCCACCCATATGATAGATATTAGTGAGTTGCCTGAGCCCCTCAGCCGGTCCTCCGCTGGCCGGATTTACGGAAGGGATGACATGTAGTATTCTCATCGGCGTTCCTCCCCGGCATGATATGCAGCTAAAGGCCTCCCTTGCTGTTCGCGGCGGCCGGACATCTGGCAATATTTCTCATTCAGCTTAGCATATGGCAATCCCGTCTTCAGCCAAATTGCCCATGGACCATTATGGTAGGCCCTGTATCTGCTTCGTCTTCTCGATTAACTCATTGGCGACATTGATTAGCTATTTCAAGTCCTGCATAGCAAGATGTTATCAATGAGGGCATGACGGCAATTGCATCAGGTCAACCATCCGGCAACGCTTAATTTATGAAAGAGATATCTGAAGCCCAAATCGGCGAGCCAATTCGCGATATACTGCGTCAACTCTTTCGCCATATTGATCCCAACCGCCAAGGCTCTTCACACGTTTGAGCGCTGCCTTCCCCATCTGGTTGCGCAGTTCGGGGTTCGCCATCATCCACTCGATCTTTTCCTTGATTGCCTCTGGATTGCGGATTGGAACGATAAACCCTTCGACGCCATCCGTGAACAAATCCTCCGCTCCGGTATTTGTGGTTGCAATCACCGGCACTCCGCAGGCCATTGCCTGAGCCTGAACCATCGCAAGGCCTTCTTGAACTGAAGCCAGGACCAACACAGATGCCTGCGAATAGAGTCGCCACAAGTCCTTTCTCGGACGTATGCCCTTGTATTCAAATATGCCGCTGTATTGATCAAGGAGTCGTCGCGCGGAAGGATCGATTCCGCCCACCAGCCACAGTTCGCATTGATGTTTTTTGACGAGTGGCTCTATTGCCCGCAGTAGATGGCCGATTCCTTTTTGGATAGATGCGGTCCCAACGAAAATCACACGAAACACATTGTCTGCCTTGGCAGCAGGATGAAACTCCGAGAGATTCACCCCGTAAGGGCATAAGAAAACCCGCTCGGGATCAAAGCCACGTTCCAGAAAAGATCGCCTGGCAAACTGCGACGGCACTGTAATTGCGTGAGCTTCCTCATATTCTGCAACTGACCGTTCAAGCCGATCAGTGCCAAATTTAGGCGGAGGAACCTGCCAATACTTATGCTCCTCCTCCAATATCTCCTTCTGTGTGAGAATGTGCGCTGAACCTCTATCACAAATCCAAAGCTTTCCGTTTGCCTTCACCACCCGGCCCGCTTTTGGCCCGGGACCATCCAATGCATGCAGAACGTCGGTCCATTCAGGATTTACCGATCGCGCCACCCAATTGTCATAGTCCCGCGCAAAAATTTCATCCAGCCAGTAAAATTGCTCAGATAGGCCAATCCGGCCAGCGAGCGCAACCAAGATTCTCAAAGAAGAGTGTGTTTTTGCGAGGCGTCGCAGATCTGGGTCAACTTTGGCGCGCGGATTACCCGTGAAAATTGATACTTCGTGTCCGAGCCGCAGAAGCTGGCGTGCAAGATCAAAGTGGTGGAACCTACCAATGGGAGACAACGAAACTCGCATGGTACTAATTGTCCTCGCATTCCCGCTCGTACTTTTGGATCTGGGGAGCCGCCGTCCCGCTCCAACGGGTCGCGCCATCTTCCGACCCGGATGAACTGTCAGTCCTGCGGCAAGGAGCCACCCTGTGCCTGCCTTGGCCGCAACACCTTCAATGGGTTTCCCGCGCAAATCATTCCGCCCGGCACATCTTTCAACACCACACTACAGGCCCCCACTATCGCACCGCGCCTCACAGTTACACCAGGACCCACAAACACATGAGCCGCCAGCCATGCTTCCGACTCAATATGAATCGGCACGGCATAGAGATCAAATGTGGGACGCGTATAGTCGTGAGAGCCAGTACATAAATAGGAGTGCTGCGAAACTACTGCGCTTTCTCCAATCGTGATCTCCCCGAGCGTGTAGAGCGTAACTTGGTCCCCAATCCAACTCCAGTTACCTATACTGAGCTTCCATGGATAAGTCACCGTGGCTGACGGCCTGATCCGCACTCCACGTCCTATACGTGCTCCAAATAAACGCAACAGGAAGCGTCGCCAACCATACAGTACCTGCGGCGAAGGATGGAACAACAACGTTTGTGCAATCCACCAGATTTGCACAAACCACGCGGGACGTCCGCGAAATCCAGGCGGCACCTTCGGTTTCGAAAGATCTTGTATCCGTCCACACATAACCTACATGCCCCCGGTACCTTGCCTCGCCTTCGAGATACCCTCATCTTTCCGTGTCAACATCCCTAGATACCGCGGCCCTACAGCGATCCCCAAGGCCATTCTATTATGGCAACAGCAGAACCGGCGGAATGCCGAGTGCCTTGCATCGTGTCCTATAGTAGTCTTGCACAGAGAGATCTTCTACCTGGTTCCACTCTACGAGAGATTTCCTCAACTGCTCCTCACTGCGCCGATGGAACTTCATGGCAACACGGTCACATGCTTCCCTTTTCTTGATCTTTGCAAGATATTCTTCCTCGCTCCTACAGTGAAAATGCCCAATCCAGGCATTCCGAACGACGCGCTGCATTGAGAAGCTTCCGTAAATCGGCTCGCCGGCTTCCGAAATTGCATTCTTCATGCCCCGGTAATACCAAGAGTGTGGATTGCGGCAGCACGTAACCTCTTCTGGACGGAGAAACACTTTGACATGACGGTCCGGCTTCGCATCTCGAAATGTGTACGCCCGGATCACAGCGCCAGGCGGTCTTTGTTTTAGACCGCTCGATCCGAATAAGTACCAGTGGAAGGCCACCGCCGGCGCGCCAGGAAAGTGCGAAAGAAACTCCCCAATACTCGACCCGTCCGAGATGACCAGAAATTCATCGACATCCAGAAACCCCACCCACTCAAATCTGTCGACTGTGCGCAGAATGCAGTCCTCCTCTGCATACGGAGTTACGGGAACATACGGCCAGTCAGCCATCAAAGTAACAATCCCCTGGTCCACATAAGGCTGCAGCACATCGCGAAAATTATCCGAGCTAAAGCTCTCATAAATGAAAAAATGACCTATGCCTGCCGCTCGATAATAATCCAACCATTCCAATAAGAAGGGCGCTTCATCCTTAATGCGGACGCAGATCGCAAGTCCATTCCCTTGAGAAACAACAATTTCCCTGCGTCTTTGTATACGGCCCGCCAGCGAGCTTCCTCTTGAATGAAGCAACGCCCCAAATGTATATATGAGACGTTGCACTAGGGGATTCATCCTCAGCATTTCTCTAATCCTGAAGTTGATGCTCAAGTGCTTACCTCTCGATGTTAACGAACATTATAACGCTGATTAATCACCAGTAGCATTGCAGGAGTATCCGCTCAAATCACCCAATCTGTCCAGGACCCGCTTCAACTGGGTGTCATTGTCATAGCCTGATCGCTTCGCGCGCTCGCACCCGCGTCTAGCTATCTCTTCCCGCTCCACAGGATGGTCCAGATAGTACCGGATCTTTTCTGCACACTCCTCTATGCCGGAGAAAAACTCAGCTTCCTTCCCCTCTTCAAAGGCTGCCTTGTGCCCAGCAGACCGAAGCGCCAGCAGAAATCCGCCACAAGCGGCAATCTCAAATGCCTTGTGGGCCACGTCTTCCTGGTTTTGCTGTGTGATGAACGTAAGGTTGATCTTGGACTTCCAAATATTTTCGCGGTACTCCGCGTCCCTTAACATTCCGCCGCGAGTATAACGTCTTTGCTCGTCGCTGCTCAACACCTTATGCCATCTTGGCCCGGAGATGGTCACGGGAAGCTTGTAAGTTTCAATAAGTGCGCGCAGGAACTGGGGTCGCTCTTCATATGGGCTTCCGATGTACGATGCTTCGCGCGTCCGATCCGCATCAGACCATGCCGCCGGAGGAGGAAAATGCTCCATCGGGTCATAACTTAGCTGTATCTTGATGTAATTGAGACCCCAGCCCTCATAACGCGGAATATCTATGTTGCGGAAAAGGCAGTGCAGATCGAGCATCCGGTAAACCCTGTAAAACTGGTGCCAGCATCCATCGTTCCGGGGGCCGAATGGGTTGTCCTGGTTGTAACAGACCGTCAGGGCGCCCGACTCCTTCAGGCTGCGGATCGTCGCGGGTGTGAAGTGCGTTGGTTTATCGAGCCAGACAACCTCCGGCTTTTCCTTGTGAACTGCAGCCACCAAATCCGCATTGATCCTGGCGATCATTGGTCCTATGGGGAAGCGCGTGGCGAGCCAATGAGCGGGTGCCGACCTGAATCTGTACTGTCTAACGTCGAATGGGATAACGTCCTGCTGTAGCCGTTGGAGCGCCCGATAGCGGTAGAAGCTTGTCTCGCCACCAGTCAGCGAACCGATGTAAAGGATTCTGCGGTTCATGGCCTCTTGCTTTCCTCCGTTGCACAGAAGGCGGCATTTTCTAAAGACGGCTGGATATGCAGAGGTGCCAAATTGGCCATCGTTTGCCGTTGCCGCCTGGTATCGCCGTCTTTGATCGCAGCATAATGATATTGGACTGAAAAATATCCTGTGAGCCACCGCGGCATATCTTCTTAGCAGGGGCCAGAGCGCTGGCCGAGGTGTAACCCCGACCCGTGGTTGAGTCCTGCCTGGTCCTAGTCTCCGGTTGCTGGCTCAAGTCTCACCGATCGGTCGCCTCTGCTGGGAATCATCCGGATAATCCACCCGGTCAAGTAGGAAAGCAGCACGATTTCGACCGGGATGCGAAGCATAATCCCTACCATTTGACCCATGCTTGCTTGATAGCACGTCGAACACAATACTCCCAATGCGACTGTTCCCCAAGGTCGCGTAATATCGAACAAGCTCTCATAAAGAATGTAGGCGGCAGGAAACACAATCAATGGCACCAGAACCACGCCCAACCACTCAAACGCACCATAGCTATCGCTGATTGCAGTAACCATGGAATAACTGTTTGCGACATCCCCGTTCATTCCCGACACTCGTCCTATATAGCCGGCTGAGTCATTTTCCGGTTTATTCTTGTAAAAGAAGCGGGGAATTATATTCATTAAATCCATTTTGAGTGCCGTAAAACCATAGTGGAAGCCACCTGAACATGCATCGATGAGATTGCTGTCTGCACGAATTGCAGAGAGTCTGCTCAGAACAAATGTTCCAGGAGTGCTGAAATATTCGGATCGCGCTTCGTTCGACTGCGCCGCGTTTTGTGTTGCAGCTTCAACCGTCGCCCAGTCACCAACTGTGCCGACCATATGGAAGGCTTCATAGGTCCTTTCCCGAAAGGTCATATCTGCCATTACCCCGCGCGCATATATTTCAAACGGCGAGATGATGAAGACAAAAGCAACAATCCCCACCAGGGCGGCTATATAGTGTTTTGTCTTGAAGCGGTAGCCTCTCGTGTAACAGGTTACGGCGTACACGACGATCGGAAGAAGCAAGCCTGTCCGGGATGAATAGAGAAAGCCAAAGGTCATTACGGCGAGTACGGGGATGAAGACTTTCATCCCAACACTATGCTCGCCTTGGGTGCTCGCGATGCGGCGCTCAACAGCGATCACGATCGCAAACAGAAGAAGACCTGAAAAAGCAAGCCCAAGACTCCTTGTTTGCGCAGACTCCTCAGTCTGGGTACCTCCCGCCGCGGAGTAGACCCGTAAGATGACGTTCGCAACGAGCCCGACGGAAAGCGAAATCGCGTACATCAAGCCGGCCTGCGCCTCCGTGACGGGCTCAAGGGGTTTCGGCAATTTGAGCCGGATTCGCCCAAAGATGAACGTTCCCAACAGGGCGCAAACATAGAACACCATGTAAATCGCAATTGTAAGTTTTGGAACCTCCAGATTTTTGTCGGCTGCCTCGAACAAGAGAACCTTCGCGAATTGCGAGATAACAAAGGTGCAAAGGGCGAACGCGCTGAAGGCCATTCCCCCGATTGTGCCGACCCCGCCCAGAATGTTGTAGGTTACGCCGATGCAAAGCATGGTGACAGCCATCATTACCACGTAGTAGGCGTCCGTCCCCGAGACGAGTTCGCCTATCGCCAGAAATGCGATCGTGGCAAAGAGCGCGAGGACCGAGATTCTATGTGGGTTGAGCATGCCGTTTACCGGTAAAGTGGTTAGTCGTCTTGCGCTGGCAATTTGCCTGATCGCAGATGGAAGTTGGCCGGCGTCCAGGCCTACACCACTCTCGGCAGAAAGAGCTGCAAGCATGGCGCTAAAGAAAAGATAGCTGCAAACTCGGTTCTTACAGTTCTTTCTGCCTCGACGAGTGCCTCAAACATCTGCCTGGTTCATCGAACCGATCGCCCGCGCAGCATAAACATTGATAGATCCCGAATCCCGCTCGTTCATGCATTCCATTGCGCGAACCGTTATGAATCAAGCCCCGCTGCAATTCCTGGCTCGATCCTGCTTCGTGCTACTTGACAACGCTGGACGTATAAGCCGCGGCATTGAGCGACGTGGCCGCGACGCCTGCGGCTCCGGCTGACAGGGCCGCCTTGAAATGATTCATGGGGATGTAGAGAATGTCATCTGAGACGAGAGCGATGTCTTGTTGTTTGCCAAACATCACCTTTCTCAGATCCAGCATGATTTCAACTTTTTGGTTGTCGGCAGTGGTCCGAATAATTCGTGCCTTTGAGAGCCCCGCGCTATAATTCATTCCGCCTGCCATGGCGATAGCGCGCATCACGGTGATCGGCGCATTACTGGACAGCGGAATGGCCTCCGGCGTCTTGACCTCGCCCATCACGAATATGTTCCCCACCTTGGGCACGACGACTGTGTCGCCGGGCATCAACGGGATGTCGCTGGCATTCGTCGACTTGGGGTCCACGCCTAATTGAACTGTGATTGGATCAGAATCACCGTGTCTGCGAACTGTAACCGTATGGCTGGCCAGGGGAGTGAAGCCCCCACAGGCTGAAATCGCATCAAGCAGCCGTATTTGTCCAAATGCTGGAATCGGTGCCGGTTTTTGCACCTCGCCCAACACTGTGATCACGCGGGTTGGCGAGGCTACCAACTCAACACTCACCTGCGGATCAACTAGGAAGCCGCCCTCCTTCAGCGCATTGCTCAGGTATACGGCGGCTTCAGGGGGTGTCAGGCCAGCCAGCTTTACCGTGCCTAGATACGGCAGCACGATTTCGCCTTTTGCGTCAATTGTCACACCGGCAACACTGGAACCACCGGAGCCCAAAATGTTACTGGCAATGGTTGACGCGGTCGTCGTGAGTTCCGGGGCGCCATAGGTTGCGATCGCGATGACATCGCCAGGCATAATCCTGACATCCCTGTACTCAGCTTGAAATGCGGAGACCGGCGCGCTTGCTGCTTGCGTTGGAGATGTTACGCTCTGTCCCGCATACTGGGCAAGCACCACTCCGCAGTTGAAACTCAGAGCCCCTGCCGCCACAGCAAGACACCGCATACCGTACTTCAACCGAACGCTCATACTGCCTCCTCGATCCACGCATACTCCCCAGAAGAATCAATTCTTATACTCGTAAGAGTAGTAGCCTAGATATCCGTAGTACTCTGGAAGACTCGCATCCACTCCATTGAGAACGAAGCCATAAACCTTAACTCCCACGTCCCGGAAGATTTCAGTGGCCCGTGCCAGCATCGCTCGCGTGCAATAACCCTGGCGAATTACCAACACCAATCCGTCCGCCAAAGAAGCAACTATAAGCGGGTCGGTAACTGACAATGCCGGTGGCGAATCAAAGATCACATACTCATAGCGCTCGCGCAGCAATTGGACGAATTGCTTCATCTGATCCGAGCTAAGCAGGTCGGCCGGCAGCGGAGGGCAAACTCCAGATGCAATCACATCCAGAGTAGTCAGGGTCTTGTGTGTTTGGATTATTCCTTCCAGAGACTCAAAGCCGGTAAGAAACTCGGACAGACCCTTTTTATCACTAAGTCCAAGTCGCCAGTACACACTTGGACGACGCATGTCCGTATCCACCAGGATGACTTTCTTGCCCCCTTGAGCAAGAGCCGCAGCCAAGTTCATTGATAGGGTGGACTTGCCTTCCGATGGCTGGCAACTGGTCACAGCAATCACTCTCGACTCTCGCGATGTGCTGGATAACTGGATTGAAGTTCGGAAAACGCGCATCGCTTCTGCAAAGGGAGAGCGCGCGTCCCAGAGAATCTCGGGCCCCGCACTCAACTCGGGATCGTGCCCCTTGCCCTTCCAGTTCGTTTGCGGAACGATCGCGATAGCGGGAACTCCCAGAAGCTCCTGGATCTGCTTGGAATCCCGCATCCGCGTATCCATTCTCTCCAACAGCAGCGAAATTGCCAGCCCCCCGAACAGTCCGAGGAAAAAACCAATCTCGCCCAATCTCGTTAACGACATGCTGGAAGGAGTAACGGGCAATGGCGCCATATCTACGATGCTAATGTCAGCGGAATCCAGTCCGGCATCTACCGCCGCTTCGCGCAGCCGGGCAAGGATGCTCTCATACATATGCCGGTTGGATTCATACTCCTGTGTCAACAACTCATAACGAACGATGTCATTGCGTTCGCCGTATATTTCACGGATTCTGGATTCCAGCACGCCCTTCGCCTGATCCTCGGCTGCGCGGGCTATACCATAAGCTTCTTTCGCCTGGTTGACTGCACGCTGTTCCTGCTTGTCGATTTCACGGTCCAGCGACTGGATCTGGGCACTCAACTGCTTCACCTGGGGATAATTCACCCCATAAACAGGCTGCAGTCTCGCCAATTCAGCCATATCCGTAGCGCGCTGCGTACGCAAGTTGGACAGCAGGCTCATCTGGGCATCCGAACCAAAAACAGTTGGTGCTTCCTGAACCTGGTCAGGCGGCAGTGACTGAAGAATGCGGTAGCGTGCTTCAGCGGCGACGCGTTGCTCCGTCGCGTCTGACGCCCCTCTCTCAAGATCCGTGATTTCCTGAACGATCATGCTATGGTTCGGATCGAGCGCGGAAATGCCCAGCTTCTTCTGCAGGTCCACCATCCGATCCTGCGAGTCCTGCACAATCGTCCGCAGATCGTCAATCTGTCCGGTCAGCCAATTCGTGACTTGCTGCATGTTACTGTAATGGGCTACAAAGTTATTCTTGATAAACTCGGCCTGCAAAGTATTGACTACGTCGGCCGAAAGCTGCGGAGACTTGCTCACATAGGAAATGGAAATCATTTCCGTGCGCGGGATGCGCGCTATCGTCAAATGACTGCGAAGGTTCTTGAGGATAACATTGCGCACAAAGGGATTTTCAAGATCCCCGTGCAACAGTGGGATGTCAGTCCCGTGGATATTTCCGCCGGCCCTTATCGAGGTCTGCCCGCCGGTAAATGCCGGATTGTCCTGCAGCTTCAACGTCTTGGCAACCGTGAGCAGCAGCTTATCGCTCTGGAGAATGCGGTTGTCGCTCTCGATGACGGTATCGAGCGTGCCGACACCTGCCGACAGAACCGAAGAGAGGGACTGCTTCAGGTCCGCAGCCGATCCAGGATGTATCTGCACTTCCCCCTTCGCCGTATACTGCTTGCCTCGTTGGTAACCTCCCGCAGCAGTTAGAAACCCCAAGCCTAGGGCCATGCTTGCCAGCAGCACACGTCTCTTCCGGATGATGAGCCACAAATCCGTGAGGGCGAGATCCTCCTTCGCAGGAGCCAAAGAAACATTCGTGGCACGAGTGGACTGTTGCAATCAAACCTCTCAATGTTCAGGAACCATCAAATGAATTCGCTAGTAAAGGTTTGACGTGCTTTACCGAACACGAAAAACCTTCATGGGCGGCCTTATGAACCGAGTACTTCATAAGGCCAATCCTTCCGGCACCAAACCTCGGCAAATGTCTGAGCAGTCCTCATTGTCAACATCCTGCGCCATGTTGGCATTGAGTACAAATCTAGCTTTCAGGTCGAGATGCGGTCGGACTCCTGAAAGCATTCCCGATCAAGCTACCTGTTCGTGACGATGATAATGCAGTCTACTTCGAAGTCCGCAAACGCCTTAAATTATTTTACCCATCGCCCCCTCCGCCCGGAAATGCCTCATAATGACTTGAATGATTTGGGCAAAATTGGCGACTTGATAACAAGGAGCCCGACGCCGATACGAGAATTCCTTTCGCTCTTGATTCCGAACGAAGCTTCGCTGTCCTCACTCGGTCGAGGTTTTCCGGCAAAGTATTTCTGTGCGGCGGCTTCGAAACCGTATGACAGTTGCCCCATGAAAACGAACACTTTTCATTCGATTGCGGCTTGGTCACATCCGCTTAGGAATCAATATATCAGCAGTTGCCGTCCTCACCGCCATTCAGTTCCACCGGCGTGCGCGTTAGAAAATCATGTTCCTGGCACCCGGCGAATTGCAGCTCATTGATTCCCGCAGCCGCCGGCCACTCCAACACGCTCCCGGGGTTAGACGCCGCCAATCCTCTGTGTTACAGCCGCTGCCGCACCCCGGAATCGCGGTTCCTGTCGCTGCTGGCGGCGCTCTGTATGGCGGGCGCTTGCTGCTTTTTGCAACCCCTCTGGCCAACCTTATTGGTATCTACCCAGAAACGTCACCGGCCGGGGACGCCTACGCGACCCCGGCCGATTTCTTTCCGGTGAACTAGTCGGGACAACCCGATGCCACGACGAGGTTGTACCACATACGACTTTCAGGTCCTTTCTTTTGAGATCATGCGAGGTCGAAGCGGTCAAGGTTCATCACCTTGCTCCAGGCCGCCACAAAATCACGCACGAACGTCTGTTGCGAATCGCCACACGCATAGAATTCCGCGAGGGCTCTGAGCTGAGAGTTCGAACCGAAGACAAGATCGACTACGGTGCCCGTCCACTTGAGTTCGCCGGTCGCCCGATCCCGCCCCTCTAACACGCCTTCCTTTGTAGCGGACTTCTGCCACTTCGTATTCATGTCGAGGAGATTCACGAAGAAATCATTGGTTAATGTTTCGGGCCGTTTGGTGAAAACGCCATGTTCGGACCGGCCGAAGTTTGCATTCAGGGCGCGCATGCCACCGATCAGAACCGTCATCTCAGGAGCGGTCAGTGTGAGCAGGTTCGCTCGATCCACAAGCAGCTCCGCCGACCCCTCTTGTGCCTTCCGGATGTAGTTTCGGAACCCGTCTGCGGTCGGCTCCAGTACGGCAAACGAGTGCACATCGGTCTGCTCCTGCGACGCATCCATGCGCCCTGGAGAGAAGGGAACCTTCACATCGTGGCCGGCCTTCTTTGCAGCCTTCTCGACTGCTGCGCAGCCGCCCAGAACGATCAGGTCGGCAAGCGAGACCTTCTTCCTACTGGATTGCGCGCCGTTGAAATTCTTCTGGATCGCTTCCAGCGTCTGAAGCACCTTCGTCAGTTCGGCCGGCTGGTTTACCTCCCAATCCTTTTGCGGCGCGAGACGGATGCGCGCCCCGTTGGCCCCGCCGCGCTTGTCGCTGCCGCGGAACGTAGCAGCCGACGCCCAGGCCGTCATGACCAGTTGGGAGATGGAAAGTCCAGATTCGAGGATTTTGCCCTTCAGAGCAGCAATATCCTGCTCCCCGATCAATGGATGATCCACTGCGGGAATGGGGTCCTGCCACAGCAGCGGCTCCGCAGGAACGAGCGGGCCAAGATACCGCGAGATAGGCCCCATGTCGCGGTGCGTCAGTTTGAACCAAGCCTTGGCAAAGGCATCTGCGAGTTCCTGCGGATTCTCGAGAAAGCGCCTCGAAATCTTCTCATAAATCGGGTCCATTCTCAGGGAGAGGTCCGTCGTGAACATCATGGGGGCGTGCCTCTTTTTGGGGTCGTGAGCATCCGGAACGGTACCCGCTGCAGATGCATCCCTAGGCGCCCATTGGTAAGCTCCGGCGGGGCTCTTCGTGAGTTCCCATTCATAACCGAACAGGTTTTCCAGATAGTCGTTGTCCCACTTTACCGGGTTGGTGGTCCATGCACCTTCCAGCCCGCTGCTGATCGTATCCACGCCTTTGCCGCTGCCAAAGCTGTTTTTCCAGCCCAGGCCTTGCTCTTCGATATCGGCACCCTCAGGTTCGGGACCTACATACTTACTGGGATCGGCAGCGCCATGCGCCTTGCCGAAGGTGTGTCCGCCGGCGATGAGGGCAACTGTCTCCTCGTCATTCATCGCCATGCGAGCGAATGTCTCTCGAATATCCCGTGCCGCAGCGACTGGATCCGGCTTACCATTGGGTCCTTCCGGATTCACATAAATAAGGCCCATTTGAACAGCGCCGAGAGGATTCTCGAGCTGACGGTCGCCGCTGTATCGTTCGTCTGCCAGCCATTTGCCCTCGGGTCCCCAGTAAATGTCTTCTTCCGGCTCCCAGATGTCGACGCGCCCACCGGCGAATCCGAAGGTTTTCAATCCCATCGACTCCAGCGCCACGTTACCAGCGAGAATTATCAGGTCGGCCCAGGAGAGTTTCCGGCCGTACTTCTGCTTTATCGGCCAGATCAACCGGCGCGCCTTGTCGAGGCTCACGTTGTCAGGCCAGCTGTTGAGAGGAGCAAATCGCTGCGCTCCGGCGCCTGCGCCGCCGCGACCATCGGCGATGCGATAGGTGCCTGCGCTATGCCACGCCATACGGATGAAGAACGGTCCATAATGGCCGTAGTCCGCGGGCCACCAGTCCTGCGAGGTCGTCATCAAGGCACGCAGGTCCTTGATCACAGCGTCCAAGTCGAGGCTCTTGAACTCTTCAGCGTAATTGAACGCCTCACCCATCGGATTGGACAATTGGGAGTGCTGGTGCAAAATCTTCAGGTTCAGTTGATTTGGCCACCAGTCTGCGTTCGTTCGGGTTCCAGCCATTGCAGATTTGCTAGCGCCGCTCGAGAACGGGCACTTTGTTTCGTCTGACATAGTTCCCTCCTTCGGAGCACCGCCAGTCGTAGTCAGGCGTTCAGACATGGGTGCATCTCCTTCGTTTCCGTGTGAATGATCCGTGTGAATCTTCTGTCTCAACGTAGGTCTTCGGTATCCGGTTTGCGAGGCACATGGCAATTGCCCGGTGCAATCATACGCCCACTTCGTAAAGTTAGCCTCTCAGTAACGATAAGTAAAATCAATTATTTCTACTGTCACGATTCTCCTGCTCTATGATAATTACAAGCAACATGAAGGACGGAAAATGAACCTCCAGGAACTGCGTTATCTGGCAGCGGTAGCGGAACACCGGCATTTTGGCCGTGCTGCCGAAGCCTGCAACGTAAGCCAGCCTACTCTCAGCAGTCAGATTCGCAAGCTCGAAAACGAGTTGGGGGTGATGCTGATCGAGCGAACCAACAAGCGCGTGGAGATGACTGCCGTGGGCAGCCAGATTCTACTTCATGCGCAGCGAGCGCTGGCCGAAGCGGGACAAATGGAGGCTGTTGCCCGGGCGGCGCGCGATCCTCTGGTCGGCCCCTTGAAACTGGGCGTGATTCCCACCCTGGCGCCCTACCTGATGCCTTTAATTCTAAAACCCTTGCGGCAGGCTTATCCGGGACTGACCATCGAGCTTTGGGAAGACCAGACCCGTTCGCTCATTGACGGTTTGCGCAACCACCGGCTGGACGCAGCTTTGCTCGCCACGGCAGCCGAGGCCCCGGAGATTACTGAAATTGCCCTCTTCGACGAACCCCTGCTGGCCGCCCTGCCCCTCGATCACCGCCTGGCCGCATCCGAAAGCGTTACCGAGGACGCTCTCACCGAGGAGCTGATGATCCTTGCCGAGGGCCACTGTCTGGCCGACCATGCGCTGGCAGCCTGCGGCACCAAACGTTCTTCGCATCGGAACGGGTTGCAGAGTTCCATGCAGGCCGCCACTCTGGAAACACTGGTCAACCTGGTCGCCGCAGGTTACGGCGTCACGCTGATCCCGGCCTTGGCGGCGGGTTCGCTCGGTCAGCGCGGTATCGCACTGCGGCCGCTTGCCGGGCTATCCTCGCGAACCATTCGCCTGGCCAGCCGACCTGGATTCCCTCGCCCACAGGCGCTTCGGGCTCTCGAGAAGACAATCCTGCGCGCAATCGGTACGGTCATGCCGCCTGCCGTGTCCTCGCACGCTGTGCAAAAAGCCTCTAAAATTACTTAAGAAACTTCAATTCCGCACGGTTTTCGGCGGATATTTCAAGAAGACGAATTCCGGCCTGCCTTATCCACAAAAACCCGGCTTCTCGCCGTTGACCCTGTTCGCCGGGCTCCTTAGAGTCTTTAATCGGACAGCAATATTTTTCCCCCGCTCGTGCGGCGTCGGGGAGTTGCACCCAGCTTTCTCAGGCGGAATCACGCACAGTCCCATCAATCGGAGTGAACATGCTGAAACTGAAAAAGATCCACATCCTCGGCTTTAAGAGCTTTTGCGACCGCACGGAGTTGTCCGTGCCAGGTGCGGGCATTGCCGTGGTGGTGGGACCGAATGGGTGCGGCAAATCGAACATCCTTGACGGGGTGAGCTGGGTGCTGGGCGAGCAGAGTGCCAAATCCCTGCGCGGCACACACATGCAGGACGTGATCTTTGCTGGAACGCGGGACCGCAAGGCCCTGGGCATGGCCGAAGTAACGCTCACCATGGTCGATCCCGCGGCTTACGAAGGGCCAGTCGCCGTTGAGCCGGAAGTCGAGGTAGAGCAAGACGGTCCGGCCGACTGGGATGAGGACGAAGTGCGCCGCCAGCGGGCCACCGAGGCTGAAGAGATCATCGCCAACGAACAGCCGGGCCAGGCGCTCGATGAAGATGCGCCAGACGGACCGCAACTCGCGGCCACGGCTGAGGGCCCGCAAGCGGTAGTCCTCAAGATTCGCCGCCGCAAGTTCCACCGCACGCCGCAGAAGGGCGAGATCGTGATTACCCGGCGGCTGTTCCGCACGGGGGAAAGCGAATATCTGCTCAACGGCAAGCTGTGCCGCCTGCGCGACATTCAGGACATTTTCATGGGTACGGGTCTGGGGCCGGAGAGCTACGCCATCATCGGACAGGAGCGTATCGGCCAACTGCTCAGCTCCAAACCGCACGACCGCCGGGCCATCCTTGAAGAAGCCGCGGGCATTACGCGCTTCAAGAACAAGAAGCGGCTGGCAGAGTTGCGCCTGGAGAGCGCCCGGCAAAACCTGGCCCGCGTGGACGACATCTTTGAAGAAGTCACGCGCCAGATGAACAGCCTGAAACGGCAGGCGTCGAAAGCGGAACGGTTTGCCGCCGTGCGCGACGAGTTGCGCGGACGGCTGCGCGTGGTGCTGGCCAGCCGCATGGCGCTCATGGACGCGGAGCAGGCCCGCCTGGAGCAGGAAATTGCAGCCCTGACGGAGCGGATCAACGGCTCGGCCGCGGAGATCGAAGCGCAGGAAGCCAGCCAGCACGCACTGACTGAGCGCGGCTATGAGCTCGATCGCGAGGGCCAGGAGGCACAAAACCGCGCCAATGAAGCCGCTGTCGAGCTCGAACGAGCCACGGCCCGCGAGCGCGGCAACGCGGAACGCATCGGCGAGTTGGAGGCGCGAATCGCTGCGGCCGCCGCGGAACTGGAGCAGACGCGGACACAATTGGCCGGCATCGCGGAAGAGCGGGCGCAACAACACGCGTTTCTCGAGTCTGCGGCGGGCGAAGCCAAGGCATTTCGCCTGAAGGTCGAGGCGCACCAGCAGGAAGCGCGGACAGCAGCCGACGAAGTCTTTACCGCGGAGCGGGAGTTGGAATCCAGCCGCCGCCATGCCATGCACCTGCTGACCCTGGCCGCCAACGCCCGCAACCATACCGCTCAGGGAGAAGAGAGCCTGGCTGCGCTGGAACGCGAAGCTGGACGCCTCGATAGCGAGATTGTGCAGGCGAAGAACGAGTTGGAGAACCTGGGCGCGCAAAGCGCGCAGGCCAAGCTGCGCTTCGACGCCGCGGCTGATTCGCTCAAAAGGCTGGAGGATGAGATTGCGGCGCTTCGCGAGGCCTTGCAGGCGCGCCGCGCTGAAGAAAGCATGCAGCGTGCGCGCGCCAATCAACTGCGCAGTGACCAGGCCGCCGCGGCCGGACGGCGCACCTCACTCGAGGCGCTGATTCGCAATCATGGTTATTCCACTGACACAGTCCGGCGGCTCCTGAAGCCGGGTGCGCTCGGCCCGGGAATGGCGCCGGTGGGCACGCTCGCGGATTTTCTCGAGGTTAGCGGTGAGCATGAAGCCGTGGTCGACGAGTTTCTGCGCGAAGAACTGAACTACGTGGTCGTCGAGAGCTGGGTAGCTGCCGAGGAAGGCGTTCGCCTTCTCAAATCCGGCGTGGATGGCCGCGCTACTTTCCTGATCCACCCCGCTGCGGAGGGCGAGATTTTGGACGAGCGCACCGACACAATCAGCGGCCCTGGCTTGATTCCGCTCAAAGACTCGATTCGGGTACTGAACGGCTTTGGGCGATCGCTGGAGTCCATCCTGCCCAAGCTCAAGTACGGTTACCTGATCGAGGACTCGGAGGAAGCGCTGCGCCTGGCCGCGCGTCATTCTCACGCTTTTTTCCTCACTCCTGAGGGTGAGTGTTTTCATAACGCGACCGTTACCGGCGGCAAACCGTCAAGCGAAGGACCCCTGGCACTCAAACGCGAGTTGCGCGAGGCCGAAAACCGCCTGGCTAAGCTGGAGACTGGCCTGTCCCAGGCGGAGGCTGAAGCTGCGGAGTTGACGCGGACCATCGAAGAACTAACGGCACAACTGGAGGCGCGCAGCGAAGAAAGACGCTTGGCCGAGACCGAAACCGCCAACCAGGGTGCAGCTCTCAGACAGATGGAAGGCGAGACACAGCGCATCGAACGCCGTCTGCAGGAGTGGGCAGCGCAGGCCGCCCGCAACCGGGACGCACGCGAAGCCAAACGCAGCTCCATCGATCAGAATCGCCAGGAGACTCAACGTCTTGAGGCCGAGCATGCCACCGCCGAGGCCGCCCTGGATGAGTTGCAAACCCAACTTTCCCTGCTGCGCCAGAAGCGCGAGACTTTGCAGCAGGAAGCCGCACAGGTCACCGCGCAGCTGGCCGGTCTGGAGGAGCGGCGGCGCGGCGCCGAAACTGCCTTCCAGCGCATCGACCGCCTCCATGCCGACCTCGAGCGCCGCGTTCTGGCCATCGAGCAGCAGCGCGCAGCCGCCAAAGCGGAGCGGGAACAGCGCAACGGCGAGAGCGCGACGCTTGCCGACCGGCAAAAAGAACTCACGGTTCTGCGCACGGAGGCACTGGCCCTGGCGCAGACGATGGCCGCGCAGGCACAGGCTCTGCGCCATCAATTGTCGACCATGGAAACACAACTCAAGACGGGACGAACCGCGCTGGACCAGTTGCGCGAAGACCGCGCCGGCCGTTCCAGCCAGGTGGCCAAGCTGCGGTCCGACCTGGAACACATCGAGGGCAGTTGCCTCACCGAGGTAAACGTTGAGGCAGCGGTGTTGCGTGAAGACGTTGAAATCGTACACCTGGCCGACGAAGCGCTAACGGCTGAGGAGGAGACTTGTCGCGCCCTGCGCCAGCGCATCGAGCAGATGGGCCCGGTCAATATGATGGCCCTCGATGAGTACAAGGAAACCGCAGAACGCCACGGATTCCTCGATACCCAGCGCAAGGATCTCATCGAGTCGATCGAGAATACGCAGGAAACCATCAAGGAGATCGATCAGATTTCGCGCACCAAGTTCGATGATGCGTTCGCCAAAATCAATGAGAACTTCGCCCAGGTCTTTGCGCGGCTATTCCAGGGCGGGCAGGCCTTCCTGCGCCTCACTGACGTCGAAAATCAGGCCGAGAGCGGCCTTGAGATCGTTGCCTCGCCTCCAGGCAAGAAGCAGCAAAACGTGCTGCTGCTTTCAGGCGGTGAAAAGGCGCTGACCGCGCTGGCCCTGCTGGTGGGCATCTTCCAGTTCCAGCCCAGCCCCTTCTGTGTACTCGATGAAGTAGACGCTCCACTGGACGAAACCAACGTGGCCCGCCTGGCCGATCTGCTGCACTCGATGAGCCAGGACACGCAGTTCCTGCTGGTTACCCACTCGAAACGGATGATGCAGTCCGCGGACATGATCTATGGCGTCACCATGCAGGAGCCCGGCGTGTCCAAGGTGGTCAGCGTGCGCCTGGGCGGCCACAGCCAGCAGCAGCGCGCCACGGCATAGCACCCTCCGCGTAATCATGAGGTGCTCTGTTCATTGTTGGTGATTGCGCAACGAAACGTTTTCAGGCAAAAAAATCGCCCCCGAAGGATCGCTTCTCTTCGGAGGCGCTTGTTTGACACAAGATAGAAACGGGGACCAGTAGCTGACGCTGGAGGTCGGTAGCATGCAGCTACTGGTGATCCCTGCACAAACGAAGCTAGCCGCGGCTTCCCCTTTCCACTGCTGCCTCGTGTCGCCCGGCTCTAAGAGGACGTTCGTACATGCCCTCCGAACCATGTTGACAAACGAAGTGTCTCCTATGCGGAAAATGCATTCCGTGACGGCTGTCACAATGGTATAAAGATTTTTTCCACACACCGCTGCCGTTAGTATTTGACTGCTTCTCATACCACTCTTGCTGGTCAATTTCGCACACTCAGGCTGCCTTAGGCGCATTGACAAACTCCGGCCCACGCCGGAGAATCGAAGATTCAGTTCCCCCAAGGCAGGCACTCCCATGACCGCTCTCTTGACAACGAATCTGGGCGCTATCCCGCTCCTTTGCCGGGGCAAGGTACGCGACCTCTATGCAATCGACGGCGCGCTGCTGCTGGTGGCCACCGACCGCATTTCCGCCTTTGACCATGTGCTCGCCACCGGCATTCCGGGTAAAGGCAAGATTCTGACCCAGATTTCGCTGTTCTGGTTTGATCTGCTGTCGAGTCTTGTGCCCAATCACCTGATCACGGCCGACGTGAACGAGTTCCCCGCCGCCGTGCAGCCCTATGCCGACCAGTTGGAAGGCCGCTCCATGCTGGTAAAGCGGGCAGCCATGTTTCCCGTCGAGTGCGTGGTCCGCGGCTATCTGGCCGGTTCGGGCTTGAAGGAATATCGGACCCGTGGAACCGTTTGCGGCATACCGCTGCCCGGCGGTCTCGTCGACGGATCGCGCCTCCCGGAACCGGTGTTTACTCCATCCACGAAGAGCCAGGACGGCGCGCACGACGAGAACATCTCCTATGCTGCCGTTGAAGGGTTGGTGGGCGCTGCCGATGCCGCGGAGTTGCGCCGCTTGACACTGGCTATTTACCGCAAAGCTGCGGAGCACGCCGAGTCCCGCGGGCTGATCCTGGCCGACACAAAATTTGAGTTTGGCAGAACCACGCAAGGGATTATCCTTGCCGATGAGGTTTTGACGCCGGATTCCTCACGTTTTTGGGATGGAGCGTCGTGGAAACCCGGTGGGCCACAGCCTTCATTCGACAAACAGTTCGTGCGCGATTATCTTGAAGCAATCCACTGGAACAAGCAGGTGCCTGCGCCCGCTCTCCCGGATGAGGTGGTGGAACGTACACAGGCCAAGTATCTTGAGGCCTTTCGCCGCTTGACCGGGCGGCAACTCGATCTGTAGACCGGAGACGGAGCGCTGCATGGCGTGGGTGGATTGGGTCATCGTGATCGTCATGGCCGTAGCCATGATCAGTGGGTTATCTCAGGGCTTCTTCCGCTCGGCCTGTTCGCTGGGTGGATTACTGGTGGGTTTGGCAATTGCGGCGTGGAATTACGGCCGCATTTCGGCGTTGTTCATGCCTCTGATCCGCATACGGGCAGTGGCTGACGCAATAGGATTTCTGCTGATTGCGCTGCTTGTGATGGCAGTGTTTTCCGTGGTTGGCGTAGTTCTGGCAAAGGTATTTCGTTTGATCGGATTAGGCTGCCTCGATGGACTTGCCGGAGCCGTCTTCGGATGCTTGCAGGGCGTGATTTTGGTAACGCTGGGCATCATCGTGATCGTGGCCTTTTTCCCCGATGCGCATTGGCTGGAGCAGGCCAGACTACCTCGGTTGTTTTTTGGGGCTTGTCACCTCAGCACGCATATGAGCCCCGCGGACCTGGCACACCGCGTACGCGATGGTCTGAGGATGTTGGAACATGAGTCGCCCGAGTGGATGCATCCCAACAGCGGCTGATTGGGATATTATGCAAGGCGCGGCAGTAAAGAATAGGTCAAGCTGATAAAGCAGTAAGAGGTGGACGTGAGAAGAGAACTTGACAGCCTGGTGACGCAAATGCATTCAAGCGGCGTTCGCTATGAGGATGCCGTGCGCGAATTCAAGAAGCAGTATCTGCGCGAAGTGCTGGTGGCACACGGAGGAAATCAGTGCAAGGCGGCGGAAGAGTTGGGGATGCACCGCAATACGCTGAGCCGTGCCATGGCTGAGTTGGGACTGGAGCTGGCCGAGGTGCGCGCCGGGCTCAAGCGTCCGCCGCGTAGCGAACGTCCTGTATATAGTGCGGCCCGTCAGCGTTTCCGCCAAGGCTGACGGTTTTACTCGAGACATGCTGACCACACAACCGACCAACGGAGCGCGCGTTGCCATCGAGCCAGGCTTTGCCTGGGATGGGCAGGACGCCTATCTCTTCGACATTGACGGTACGCTGCTGCGCAGCCGCGACCGCATACACGTTGATTCTGTCGCCTCCAGCGTGCACCGGGTAACCGGCTTTGAAGTCACGCTCGCGGGCATCCTGCTGCATGGCAGCACCGATACGGCGATCCTGCGCGAGGCCTGTCGTCAGGCGGGTGTCCCCTCTGAAATTCTGGAGGCGCGCATTGAGGCCATCATGGAAGCGATGCGCCACACGGTTTCAGAACGGCGGCACGAGATGGACCTGGTGCGCATGCCGGGTGTGGAGCAGACCCTCGACCACCTGGCGCGGCGCGGAGCCCTGCTCGGCCTGGCCACCGGCAACCTGGAGGTGATCGGCTGGATCAAGGTTGAGCAAGCCGGTCTGCGCGAGTGGTTCCGCTTTGGCGGTTTCAGCGACCATTTTCCCATTCGCTCGGAGCTGATCGGCCAGGCGGCGAGCAAAGCCCGGGAGCTGGCAGGCCGCGGAGCCAGCATCTGCGTTGTGGGCGACACTCCGCGCGACATCGAGGCGGCGCGCGCCAATTTCCTGTCAGTGATTTCCGTAGCCACGGGCCACTACAGCTTCGATGAGTTGCAGAAGTATCAGCCGGAGGTCTGCGCCTCCTCGCTGGCCGATCTGCTCGCGCTGACACGGTCAGAGCAGTGAACCCGTACCGATCACAATCGAGCGCAAAGAAGAGCCCTTCATTGTATGGAGGTATGAGCCTTGTAACGGCTGGACTCCTGTTGGCGATCTGCCCCGGCGTTGCCAAGGCCCAGACAGTGATCCCTCTTACGCCGAATCAGCCCACACCGGTCCAGCCTTCGTCTCCGCAGCCTGAACCAGCCAATCAAACGGCCGTGCCGGCAGCCGCTCCAGACAACGAAACAAGACCCTCTAAACAGCCAACCGGCAGTGATCGGCGCCGCGCGGCCAAACTCTTCCTTGAAGCAAGCAAGCTTTTTGAGAAGGAGCAGTTTGAAGAGGCGCTGCGCGACTATCGCCAGGCGGCCACGCTTGACCCCTCGAATGCCAACTACCGGTTGGCGGTCGATCTTGCCCGCAGTCACGCAGTTACAGCGCTGATTCAGACCGCGGCCAAGGACCGGATCCGCAGAGATGCCGTAGGCGAGCGTGCCGCTCTGGCCCATGCCCTCGAACTCGACCCCAGAAACATCCAGGTCACCGAGCACCTGCGCGAGCTGGCCGACGATGCTCTGCTCGGGCAGTCAAGGCCCCTCGGCGAGCTGGCCCCGGGCGCGCTTGGCGAGTCCCTTGAGCTTTCGCCATCCGCGGGCGTACACAGTTTTCACATCCGTACCGACCAGCGTCAGGTAATCCAGCAGGTCTTCAAAGCCTACGGCCTTGATACCACACTGGACGAGAGCGTCACCGCGACGCAGGTCCGCCTGGACCTCGATGACGCCAGCTTCGACCAGGCAACGCGGGTGGTAAGTTTGATAACCGGCTCTTTCTACGTTCCGCTGGATGTGCACCGCGCGCTGGTGGCCCACGACACGGCCGATAACCGCCTGCGGTTCCTGCGCAAAAACCTTGAAACCATCTATCTGCCGGGACTGACGTCAACGCAACTTTCCGATGTGGGCAATTTGGCCAAGAACATCTTTGACGTGCAGCAAGCCGTGGTGCAGGCGTCCGCCGGAACGCTGACCATCCGCGCACCGGAGAAGACCCTCGACGCATTCAACGCCACCATCCGCAAGCTTCTGGACGGACGCAACCAGGTGCTGCTTGACGTGCGCTTGATTCAGATTGCGCACACCAACGAGCGCAATACTGGAATCCAGCCGCCGCAAACCATGTCAGCCTTCAACGTGTATGCCGAGGAACAGTCCATCCTGAACGCGAACCAGAGCCTGGTGCAGCAGATCATCTCCTCCGGTCTGGCCGCCCCAGGCGACACTCTGGCGATTCTCGGCATTCTGGTAGCCTCTGGTCAGGTTTCAAGTTCCCTGTTCTCCAGCGGAATCGCTCTCTTTGGCGGCGGGATCACACAATCCGCATTATCTCCAGGCCCGGCCACGGCAAACCTGAACCTCAACTCCTCTGACTCGCGCGAACTGGAACAGATGCAGTTGCGCCTGAGCGACGACGAGGCGGGTTCAGTGCGCTCCGGCACGCGCTATCCCATCCAGACTTCATCCTTCTCCAGCCTCTCGGCCAGCATCCCCAGTATTCCAGGGCTTACCTCTGCGGGAAGCTCCAGCGCCCTCACCTCGCTGCTGTCTTCGTTGGGCGGCAGCGTGCCGAACGTTCCGCAGGTCGAATACCAGGACCTTGGCCTTACCCTCAAGGCGACTCCCAAGGTCATGCGCAACGATGAGGTCGCGCTCACCATCGACTTGAAGATCGACGCGCTCTCCGGGACTTCCATTAATGGCAATCCCGTACTCGACAATCGCGCCTATTCCGGCGTGGTGACACTCAGGCAGGGCGAAGGCGTGGTGGTGATCAGCGATCTCGACAGGCAGGAGAGCCGCGCCATCAGCGGAGTGCCGGGAGTCAGCGAGATTCCCGGCCTCAACGACATCACCGACAAAGACACACAGAAGAGCTATGCAACGCTGCTGGTGGTGATTACGCCCCACGTCGTTCGCGGGACCCAATCCGCAGGCCACTCGCCCATGATACGGATGGACCGAGATACTATTGCACGTTAGCGAACATGCGGTGAGCCAGGCCCACCGCATGTTTCAGATAGCAGGGTTTCTTTGGGAACGGCCCGAAACTCGCCGGACCATGCCTTCCCTATACTACGGTCTGACTTGCTGACCCGCGGACTCGCCCGTTTCAGTTCGCGATGCCATCCAGCTTTTCCTGGTATTGGATAACCTGCTTGATGACTTCGTAGGGAGCGCCGCCGATGGAAATCTCGCGGCCGTTGACGACCAGCGTCGGGGTCTGGTTGATATTCAAGTCCTTGGCCAGCTTCACCGAAGCGTCCACTGCCGCGATGGCTGCGGGGGACGTTGCGCAGGCTGCGATCTTGGCCGGATCGAGCCCGGCCTTGGTCACCGCGCTGTTCAAGGTCAGCGTAGCGCCATCCGTGGTAGCCAATCCGTCCTGCCCTTCAAAAACAGCCGACGCGAACTGGAAGAAGGCGTTGCTGCCGCCCTGCTTGGCTACGCAAACGCCATAGGCTGCAGCGCCAGCCGCAGCGGGATGCTGAGGCAGTGGGTCATTTTGAAATATGATGCGCGCCTTGGGAAAATCTACAGCCAGCTTCTCCATGTTGGCCTGCGCATCCTTGCAGTGCGGGCACTGGAAGTCGGCAAACTCCACAATCTCCAAGTCTTTCGAGGCCGAGCCGTGATAGGGTCCGTCAGCCCGCTGTTGCAGCAGCGCGCGAGATTCCGTGTACGGGTGCTCGCCAAAAGGAATGATCTCGTCGCCGGCAATGATGTGCTTGCCATCGGGGAGCGCAAAAAACTCGATCGCCGAAGCCTTCTGCTTGCCGCTCTTGTCTCCGACATAGATCAAGACTTTGCTGACACCCTCCACCGGGGTCTTGAGAATGGCCTGCACCTGCCACACGCGAGTTTCATCGTAGCCCCACGTGACCTGCAGGAAGGCGTTGACCGTGTCTTTCGTGGGTGTTGCGGCGGTGAAGTTTGACGGGTCGGGCTTGGGAAACACCGGCGCAGCGGCTGGCGCCGGCGCGGAAGGGGCCGGTTCCGTGGCTGTTTGCGCGGGCGCGGCCGGCACATTCTGCTGAGCAGCAGCCGCGAAGAATGGCAATGAGAACGCAAGCAGCGCAATTACGCTGACGATATGGGCAGAAAGACGGATCAAGCTGTTTCTCCTTAAACTGCGGGAAGGCTCCCGCCTTTTAGCTTATACCTGAACTTTTACAGCAATGGGAAACCTGCGCCCCATGCCAAACGACTTGGAAGTGACCTTCAAAACCGGGGCAGCCTGCTGGCGCTTGTACTCTGAACGCTCCACCAGGCGCACCACCTGTTGGGCGAGTTCCGGTGGGAATCCGTGTTCCTCAGCGATGTGCTCCGGGGTTTCATAGCGCTCCACATAGGCTTCAAGAATCGGGTCCAGGACCTCGTAAGGCGGCAGCGAGTCGGTATCCTTCTGGTCTGGACGGAGCTCGGCGGAAGGCGGCTTTTCAAGAATCGCCCTGGGAATCACCTCCCGGTCGCGGTTCAGCCACCGGCAGACCGCATAGACGCGTGTTTTCACCAGGTCGCCAATCACGGCCAGGGCTCCAACCATATCGCCGTAGAGGGTGCAGTACCCGACCGCCATCTCCGATTTGTTCCCCGTGGTCAGCACCAGGGCGGAAAGCTTGTTGGAAAGCGCCATCAGCAGACAACCGCGTATCCGGGACTGAATGTTCTCTTCGGTGGTGTCAGCCTTCATCCCTACAAACAGCGGCTCCAGCGCGCGGGTGTACTCCCCGAACAAGCCGCTGATGCCGATCACCTCATACCGAATCCCAAGATTGGCGGCCAACCGGCGGCTGTCGTCGATGGAACCCGCCGAGGAGTAAGGGCTGGGCATCCCGATTCCAAGCACGTTTTCAGCGCCCAGTGCGTCCTTAGCGATGGCCGCCACTAGAGCCGAGTCGATGCCGCCGCTGAGGCCGACCAGAACTTTGCGAAAACCGCACTTGCGCACATAATCGCGTGTCCCCAGAACCAGAGCATGGTAAGCGGCCGCGGTGTCATCCTCTTCCTGGGCAGCCAACACTGGCGCATCGAAGGGATCCACGACCACCAGATCCTCCTCAAAGGAAGCGGCCTGCGCAATCAGCTCTCCATTCGCATTGAGGGCCAGCGAGGAACCGTCGAAGATGAGGCTATCGTTGCCGCCCACCTGGTTGCACATCAGCACCGGTACGCCGTCCCGCCGGGCAATGGCGGCCAGCATCTGTCGGCGAATCGCGCGTTTCGAGTGCCAGAACGGCGACGAGGACAGATTGATGTGGACCGCCGGCTGCTGGCGCATCAACTCTTCCATCGGATCAACCTGGTAAAGGCGCCGCGACCAGAAGTTCTTGTCGTTCCAGGCGTCCTCGCAGATGGTAATGGCCAGCCGTACTCCGTCTAGCTCCACCACCTGCTGCGACCGGGAGGCGGCAAAGTAGCGCTGTTCGTCGAAAACGTCGTAAAACGGCAGCAGGCGCTTGTGCTGTTCCAGCAGCAGGCGGCCACCATCCAGCAGAACGGCGGCATTCACGGCCGGCTTGCCGGTGTCACCCCCCGCAGGCAGAGCTACGCCCGCCAGCACCGCGGTTTTCAGCTCGCGGGTAGCCGCGGCCAACTCGTCAACGGCCCGACGGCACCGGGCCAGGAAACTTGGCTTTTCAAGGAAGTCGGCCGGAGGATAGCCGCAGATCACCAACTCAGAAAACACCGTCAGGCGCGCGCCCAAAGCGGCCGCACGCCGGCTGGCCGCAACAATTCTTTCAAGATTCCCGCTGAAATCCCCAATTGTTGGATTGATCTGGGCCAGTGCAATCTTCACATCTTCAGTTTAATCCCTCAGGACAAATAGACCCTCTCACCGAGCGCCGATGAATCCCCAGCAACCTGGAAGATTTAGGAACCGGTTCCAGCAAATACGACGCCGACGGTGCGCATGATGATCTTCAGATCGAGCCAGATGCTCCAGTTCTCGATGTAGGTCACATCCAAAGAGATGTAGTTGTCGAACGATGGGTCTCGGCGCGCCTGCACTTGCCACAGGCCGGTAATGCCCGGCGTTACGTCGAGGCGGCGCAAGTGGTTGAGCTTGTACTCCTGCACTTCGCTTGCGAGGGGCGGACGAGGACCCACGACACTCATGTCGCCACGCAGAACATTGAAGAACTGGGGCAGTTCATCCAGAGAATACTTGCGCAGGAAGCGCCCCAACTTTGTGATGCGGGGATCGTTGGATATCTTGAACAGCACCCCATCGCGCTCATTCATGTGCATCACGTCGGCGCGGCGCTTCTCCGCATCGCGGACCATAGTGCGGAACTTGGTGCAGCGGAATACACGGCCTTTCTTGCCGATGCGCTCCGAAGAGTAGAAAACCGGGCCGCGCGAATCCATCTTGATGGCGATGGCAACAGCCAGCAGCACCGGCGAAAGAAGAATCAAAACCAGGCTGGAAAACACGATGTCGAGCACTCGCTTCAGCACCAGGCCGATCTCCGGCACATGGCCGCAGTGCAGAGGAATCGTTGGAAATTGGCCGATGTACTCGATGGGAGTTTCCCACGCCAGACCGTCGTACAAGTCGGGAACCACTCTCAGGTCCACGCCGTGCGCACGCGCCTGTTCCAGAACCTTCTGGACAATCCCCCGCTCGCAGGGAGTGGTAAAGAAGATTTCATCCACAAACTGCTTGCGCGCATGTTGGAACATGGAGTCGAGGGTGCCCACTACGTCACCAGAAGCCGCAGTAAAGGCGGAACTGGAGCCGGGAAGGTCAATGAATCCCTTGAAGGCGTACCCAAGATGCCGGATGCTCTCAAGGTGATGGCGGAGTGCATGCGCCTCGGGTCCGGTGCCCACAATGAGTACGTTGCGGGTACCCACGCCGCGCTCGAAGCGCCGGTAGATGAGCACACGGTAAATCAGGCGGCGCAGGCTGAGCGCAACGGTGACCAGCCCCACCGTGATCAAAACGATGCCGCGCGGGATGTCTGCCGCGTGAACCAGATACAGTGTGCCGGTGAGCAGAAGGCCGGCGGTAAAGCAGGCCTGTACGCTCAGCCTCTGCTCATGAAGAAGGCTGTTCAGGCGCGTCGGGGTGTACAAATGGAGCCGCCTGCTGGTGACGATCAGTGAAATGGTGAACAGGCACAGAAGGGCGAGCAGAATGCTCATCGAACGACCATGAATGAGCGTGCCGCGCCAGAACCCCTTGGCGCCTGCCAACGGCCCTGTATGAAACTCATGAAGCGTGGCAAGTACGGCAGCTCCGAGTACCGTGACCCCATCCAGAGTCATCCATAGCTTGACCGTACCTCGGGAACTGCGTAGCGAACTTGCCGCGGTTCTTCCCGCCCATTCAGGGGAAGAAGACACAGAAGCGGAAACTCTTTGCCAGAATTCCGATGTTGCCATATTCGTTCCGCGGACCTCAAGACTTCAAAGCGCCAGGGAGATAGTGGGGGGAGTCTTCCCACTAAGGAACCAAGCAAGGATACAAAACAAGAAGCCGTATACAGCGGAGCGATGGACCTGATTTGTTGTGCACTCTTTTTTTGTCGCGTGCCATTTGCGGTCTCGGGTTGCCCGCGCATGATGCAACCTGCACCGTTGCCCGTGATGAGCCGTCCCAGCGTGATCTTGCCGCGGCAGAACTCTCATTCTGCACTACCCATCTGCCATTTCGGACAAGTGAGGAATAGAGCTTGCCGTCCTTGGCGGATGGCGAACACATTTGGCCGAGAGCGGATTCGGCCGATCGGATGAAAGCTAAACACACTAAACGAGAACCCTTCAACAACCGTCAGCGGGGATGAAAAACCAACGAGTACAAAAAAACTATACCAAACCATTCCTGGCCTGGCATCCTCTCTTCCCCATGTTGTCTTCCCAAGAGATTCTCTGTCGCGCCTCGGGGAAGCCGACTCCCTAAGCATGGCCCGGAGTTGCGGGCAATAGCAAGAAAAATCTTAAGGTCTACGTGCTGCCGGAGGATGAATCCCTTATTACGAAGGCAGGATATATGCGTCGAGCGTAAGAAACTGCTGAATATAGGGGTCAGAGGACGCGAGAAATTCCTTCAGCGGCCCGAAAAACTGTGCGCGGCCCTGATGGAGGAACAGCACCACGTCGGCCAGCCGCTCGGCAAACCGCATATCGTGCGTCACCACGATGCTGGTGAATCCAAGCTGCCGCTTGAGACGTTGGATCAGGTCGCCAAGGCGCCGGGCAATAATGGGATCGACCATGGTGGTCGGCTCGTCATAAAGCACAACTTCGGGCTGCGCCGCCAGAGCCCGGGCAATCGCCACGGCTCGCTTGCGCCCGGTGGAGAGACTGGCCGGAAGCGCATCCACCACGTCTTCAGCTCCCACCAACCCGATCAACCGGTCCACGATCTGCTGCACCTGGTCCTCGTCCAGGCCGCCACGCTCCCGCAGCGGAAACGCGACGTTCTCGCGCACACTCAGCGAGTCAAACAGCGCCCCGTTCTGGAAGACCATGGTCACGCGCTTGCGGATGGCCCGCATCCCCTCCTCACTGAGGCCGTTGATCTCCTCGCCCTCAACACGGATAGAGCCGACTTGCGGCTTAAGAAAACCCATCAGGATTCGTAAGGCCACCGATTTCCCGACGCCACTTCTGCCCAGGATGCAGAGGGTCTGTCCGCGATTCACCGAGAAGCTCACGTTATCCAGAACTTTCCGGTCGTCAAACGACATGGAGACGTGGCTGAACGAGATGATGGGCCCGGACGACGCGGCGACAGGTTCATTGGCGTGCTCCCGCGCCCCGTCTGCGGCTTCGATCGCCATGTCGGAAAACTCGGGAATTAGCGCCTGTGGAAGCTCCGGATTGGAGGAAGAGTCGGACATTGCCGTGAGACCAGATTACGCGAGGAGGGCCCTGCCGTGAGCCTCTGCCCAGCAAAGATCCGCCGGTGTATTGACGTTGAGGAACCAGCGGGCCGCTGGCAAGCTGTCTGGATGGGCCACCTGCCCGGATTGGACGAGCGTTTCGACAGCAAGAACGGCGACGGGTTGACCCAGGCTGGCAGCCGCGGTCTGAAACCCTGAAAAGCACCCCCCATGCCCGGCTTCGAGTTCCTTTCGCAGTGCCGGCAACGCTGCCCGGTCCACCACCGCCGGAAAGGTCTGAGCAAATCCGTTCACCGAGGGAACGGTCACGGCCCTGCCTGTGATTCGCGCGTAAGCCAGAAGACAGGCAATCAGGGATGCAGGCAGCAGAGGCAGATCTACGGGCAGAAAAACTGCGCGCTGCGCCAGCATCGAGGCCAGAGCGGCGCAGATGCCGCCCAACGGCCCCCGGCCGGGCTCGGCATCTTCAACCACCGGCGCAAAAGCCGCAAGCGGCGAACGCTGGCCAGCGATCATCGCTGTCAGACCGGCCTCGCGCAAAATCGCCAAGGCACAGGTCACCAACGGCTTTCCGGCAAACGGAAGCAGAGCTTTGTCCTGGCCCATGCGGCTAGACCGACCTCCAGCCAAGACGAAACCGGCCGCGGTGAGCGCTGCTTCGCTCGCCGCGGCCGGATCCAGGCTGGCACCCGCAGAACTCAGTTGCTGGCCTCCTCAAGGAAGCGAATCACCGACTGGATTCCCAACTCGAAGTTCTTCAGATGGAACTTCTCGTTGGGGGCGTGAATGTTGTCGTCGGGCAATCCGAAACCCATCATCACGCTGGGCACACCCAGATAGCGGTCGAAGTCGCCGACGATGGGAACGGAGCCGCCGGAGCGGATAAAGACCGTATCCTTGCCCCAAACCTCATGCAGGGCGCGGGTGGCGGCCTGGACGAAGGGATTGTCGACCCGAACCAGACAGGGATCGCCAGCACTCAGCAGCCGCACTTTCACGTCCACACCGGCGGGCGCGATCTTCTCGACATAGGCCTTGTACTGCTCATAAGCCTTGGATGGGGTCATGCCCGGAACCAGGCGCATGGAAACCTTGGCCACTGCCTTGGCGGGGATCACCGTCTTGGCGCCCGCGCCGACGAAACCGCCGGGCATGCCATGCACGTCCAGCGTGGGACGGGCCCAGGTACGCTCCAGAACGCTATATCCAGCCTCGCCCACCAACTGCTTCGAGCCCACTTCGTTTTTGCGGTACTCTTCTTCGTCGAAGGGCAGACTCTTCCAGGCAGCCAGTTCCTCGGGGCTGGGAGGAATGATGCCGTCGTAGAAGCCGGGAATGAGGATGTGGCCGTTCGCGTCCTTCAGGCCGGCCAGAATCTGCGCCAGGGCAAAGAAGGGATTGGGAGCCGCGCCGCCGTACATGCCGGAATGCAGATCGGTTTTGGCGCCACGCACCTCAAGCTCGGTATAGATCATGCCGCGCAGGCCCACGCACAAGGTGGGCAGTCCGGGAGCAAACAGCTCAGTATCGGAGACAAGGGCAAAGTCCGCCTTGAGCTCGGGAGGCTTGGAGGCGACATACGCCGCAATGCCTTCCCCTCCGACCTCTTCATCGCCTTCCAGCAGAACCCGCACATTCAAGGGCAGCTTTCCGTTGTTGGCGGCGAAGAGCGATTCGAACGCCTTCACGTGGGCATACACCTGCCCCTTGTCGTCCGCTGTGCCACGGCCGTAAAGATTGCCATCGCGCTCTGCGGGCTCGAAGGGCGGCGTGATCCACTCGTCCAGCGGCTCGGCCGGCTGCACATCGTAGTGACCATAGCAAAGCACGGTGGGCTTGCCTGCCGCGTGCAGCCATTCGGCATAGACCAGGGGGTTGGCCTTGGTCTCAATCAGGTGCACGTTTTCCATGCCGATGCGCTTCAGTTCGGCAGCCAGCACTTCGGCGGCGTGCAGGCAGTCGCCCTTGTTCTCAGGCAGCGTGGAGACCGAGGGGATGCGCAACAGGGTCTTCAATTCATCGAGAAAACGGGGGTAATTTTGGCGTGCGTAGGCAACGGCAGATGACGACATTCAGGCGCCCTCCTAAAATGGATTGCTCAGTCCATACAAAAGTATAGGCGCTCAGGCCCAATGCTCAAGTTTAGTCCATTCCGGTTCTACGAACGGCCCATTCCTTCCCAAAGAACGAAAGCGCAAGTCCGCATCGACAGCGGCTCTGTTTCAAGTTACATATACCTTCGGACACTAGAGCATTTTCATGGACAGAGAAAAGCTATGAGTACCTCCCCCAGGCCGCGTTTTTGTTCTTGAGGCCGTGGCGGGATTGCACTAACAAGCCTTGGGTGGATTGGTTGCTCCAGTGTGCACAGAAATATAGGGAGGGCCCTGATTTCTACTCATCATTCGCCCATTACATCGTGCTGGATAAGAAAAGGCAGGTTGGTTATGATCTTCTGCGCCTTTCCCGATATCTCTTTTGTCCAATAGAAGGTCAACGTGCCGTTCTCCACGTTCACGTTGGTCGGATCCATATACGTTATTGGGTCGCCGTTGGCCTTATACAGCGTTATGGTGGTCACTCTACCTCCTTCGCCAAAAACATCAGTGGCTGACGCAAGCTGGAAATCGGCTATACGCTCCCAGGTGCTCAATCCACTCGTTTGAGGTCGGGAGATCTGTGCCCAAATTTTATCGCCGGACGTGTGCTGTGTCTACCCAAACCGGCCCTGACGAGATTCCATCCATTCAAGAATCTGTCGCCCATTGAGAATGCTGTTGCGCAGCACAGTACTCTAGTAATACAGATGCCTCCAATCCTCAATGCACAATCCGTAAGCAAACAATTCGGCGCTACTCCCCTGTTTCGCAATATCTCGCTCACCGTCGAGGATGGCGACCGAATCGGCCTCATCGGCCCCAATGGAGCGGGCAAGTCCACTCTGCTAGCCGTCCTCGCCGAACAAATTGAACCCGACTCCGGCGAAATCGCGGTGCGCAAGCGGGCCCGCGCTGCCTACGTGCCCCAGGATTCGCGCTTTGCCCCCGGCCTCACCATCCGCCAAGTTCTGGAGCAAGCGCTGGCCGCTGCTCACGTCGACGAATCCGAACGCGAGGGGCGGTTGCGCGAACTGACTGGACGCGCCGGACTTGCCGACCTCAACGCCCAGGCCGACTCGCTCTCCGGCGGCTGGCGCAAGCGTCTGGCTATCACCGAAGCCATGGTCATCGAGCCTGAAGTCATGCTGCTGGACGAGCCTACCAACCACCTTGACCTGGCCGGCATCGAGTGGCTCGAAGAACTGCTGCGTACATCCTCGTTCGCCGCTGTCACCGTCAGCCACGATCGTTACTTCCTGGAAAGCACTTCCAGCCAGATCATCGAGCTGAATCGGGTGTTTGCCGACGGACTTCTGCGCGTAAAGGGCAACTTCAGCAGATTTCTTGAAGAAAGGCAGGGCTACCTGGAGTCGCAAAGCCGCCAGCAGGAGAGCCTGCGCAACCAGGTCAGAACCGAGATCGAATGGCTCCGGCGCGGTCCCAAGGCCCGCGCCACCAAGTCCAAGGCCCGCATCGATACCGCCAACGCCATGATCGACCAGTTGGCCGCCATGGACTCGCGCACAACAGTAAACACGGCCGGCATCGACTTTGAAGCCAGCCAGCGCAGGACCAAACGCCTGGTCGAATTCGACAACGTGGCCTGCGCCGTGCCGGATGAAACCATGCCGCTCGAATCCCTGCAAAAAAGCGAAGAGAGCCAGAGGATCCTGTTTTCGGGACTCGACTTCATCCTTACGGCAGGCATGAAAGTCGGCCTCGTAGGACCGAACGGCAGCGGCAAAACCACCTTCCTGCGCCTTCTCCGCGGCGAAATCGAACCCGCCGAGGGAGTCATTCGCCGGGCCGAGGCTCTGCGCCTCGTCTACTTCAGCCAGATGCGCGAACTGGACGAGACGCTTACCCTGCGCCGCGCCCTTGCTCCTGAAGGCGATGGAGTCATCTACCAGGGGCGCACCGTACACGTGGCCAGTTGGGCAGCCCGCTTCCTGTTCACCGGCGAGCAACTGAATCAGCCGGTCCGCAACCTTTCCGGCGGCGAAAGAGCGCGCGTGCTCATCGCGCGCCTGATGCTTGAACCGGCCGACGTTCTGCTGCTCGATGAGCCAACCAACGATCTGGACATCCCTACCCTCGAAATCCTCGAAGAGAATCTTCTCAGCTTTCCCGGTGCTCTTGTGCTGGTTACCCACGACCGCTATCTGCTGAACCGCGTGGCCTCAACCGTGTTGGGACTGGACGGCCGTGGCCATACCGAACGGTTTGCCGACTACGCGCAATGGGAAGATTGGCTCGAAGAACAGAGCCAGATGGAGCAGGACGGACTCGAAAAACGGAAGCAGGCGCGACGGCCAGACGGATCAGCACCCGGACAGCGGACAGGAGCCGGATCCGAGTCTGGTTCGGGAAGCAAAAAGAAGCTCTCCTACCTGGAAGCCCGCGAATTCGCCACCATTGAGCAGCGCGTCGAGGTGTCTGACGCGAGCCTGGCCGCAGCCCGCGCCCGCGTCGAGCACCCGGACGTGGCCACCAACGCAACAGCACTCCAGGAGGCCCTGAAAGAGCTCGACGCGGCGCAGAGCGAGAACGACGCACTGTACGCCCGCTGGGCGGAGCTGACCGACAAAGCGGGCTAATACCGATTCAGAAGCTCTGCTGGCCGAAGGCAATACTCGCAGGGCAGCGCGACCCCAGGGCCAGAGTGAAACGAAAGGTATTCGCCGCCGGGCCGGAAACAACCACGGCTCCGCACAAAACAGGTAAGACTACCCTATTTCTGAAAATGCAGTGATTCCCCTTTGTTGCATGGTAGAAAGGTAAGTTGCGGGTTGAACACGCAGCCTCTATGCAAAATGCCGTCAAAGTCCTGATTGTCGAAGACGAACCCCACGCCCTTATGGGGCTTGCGGAGTTGATCTCCGCCTGGGGATACCGCACGGAGACCGCCTCCGATGGCATCGAGGGGTGGGAGAAAGCGCTGGCGTGGAATCCGGCCATCGTGGTTACCGACCTGAAGATGCCGCGCCTTGACGGCATTGGCCTGCTCACCCGGCTGGCCGAGGATGCCTCGGGCCTCAATGCCAATCTGGCCGTGGTGGTGCTCACCGCAATGGGCTCCATCCAACTGGCCGTCGAGGCCATGAAGCTGGGGGCCTATGATTTTCTGCAGAAGCCGGTGGACGCCACCCGCCTGCGTACCATATTGGCCAACGCCACCAGGCAGCGCGACACTCAAATTGAACTGGAAGTGGCACGGCGACGCCTCCGCGAAACCGGCGTCCTTGGTGCATTGGTGGGAAACTCGCCGCCCATGCGCGAGATCTTCGGCTTGATTGAGCAGATTGCGCCCTCCAATGTTTCGGTACTCATTACCGGCGAAAGCGGCACCGGCAAGGAACTGGTGGCGCGCACCCTGCACGAATTGAGTCCGCGTAAAACGCACCCCTTCGTCGCGGTCAACTGCGCGGCCATTCCCGAGACGCTGATCGAAAGCGAGCTTTTCGGCCACGAGAAGGGCGCCTTCACCGGCGCTGTCGAACGCCGCGCGGGCTGCTTCGAACTCGCCTCAGGAGGCACCCTGCTACTGGATGAACTGGGCGAGATGCCCGTAGCCACGCAAGCCAAGCTGCTGCGCGTGCTGGAGGAACGCAAGCTCCGCCGCCTGGGAGCCCGCGCCGAGCAGGATGTTGACGTGCGCGTGCTGGCCGCAACCAACCACGATCCAGCCCAGGCCGTCGCCCAAGGCCACCTGCGCGCCGATCTCTTCTACCGGCTCAGCGTTTTCAACATTCACATGCCACCGCTGCGCAAGCATCTCGAAGATCTTCCCGCGATGGCCGAAGCCATGCTGGGCGAGATGAACCAGAAGCACGGCCGCAGGGTGTCAGGCGTCGCCGCTTCCATGCTGGACCGGATGATGGCCTACGACTGGCCGGGCAACGCACGCGAGCTGCGCAATACCATCGAGCGGGCGGTAATCCTCTGCCCGGACGGCGCGCCGCTGGACGCGGGACATCTGCCGCCGGGCTTCGGCAATGCCCAGTCTGCTGCCTCGCAAACCTTCGACGACAGCGTGGTGGCAGTGCGCATAGGATCGACCGTCAATGATGCCGAGCGCCTGCTGATTCTGCGCACTCTTGAGGCCACCGGGCAGAACAAGACGCGCGCCGCCGAGATTCTGGGCGTGAGCCTCAAGACCCTCCATAACAAGCTCAAAGAATACAACCGCGTCCGCGAGGGACTCCAGGGCCGCACATTTTTCGATTAGACGCCCTGGGCACGCATGGTGGAGTTGCTTATTCGGCTGGAAAGGGCAACCATTGACTAACCTCCATCTTCGCGGGTGAGACCAAGAAATACTCTGAGCCATGCCCCAGAAGACCAAACTCGTTCTGGCCATCACCACCCTGGTATTTCTCATCTCCGGGATACTCTCGCTGGTCTACGTGAGCCAGCTTCTGCACTCGGCTGTCCAGCAGTCCTACGACACCGACCGGATGGTGGCTAACCAGATTCAGTTCGCTCTGCGCAATGCCCTCGAGACCGGACTCAAGGACCGCAAGGTCGACCCCAACAATCCGGCCCAGTTGCGCGATCTGGCCGCTGCCGCCGTGCGTGACAATGCGGCTCTGCAGGCAGTGGTGGTATCGGTCAACCGCTACTCCCTCACGGTTTACGACATCAATATCGGCGACAGCCGGTCCAGTACGCTGCTGAGCACCAATCCCGACAACGAAGACAAGCCGCTGCCGGTCCGCCCCAACCTAAGCCAGCTTCTTGATGCCAATCCCGTCGAGTTGATGACCGAGGTCTTTGGTCCGCCCAAGGTCTTTGACGTGGTGGTGCCGCTGGAACGAAATGGCGAACTGTTTGCCACTGTCCACATAGGAGTGCGTACCACGCTGCTGCGCGCCGTCTATGAGCCGTGGCTGGCCGAGGCGCTCACGCTGATGGGCTTTGCGCTTTTGACGGCACTGGTAACGGCCTTCGTGCTGAGCGACCGCGCCCTGCGCCCCATGGAAGAGATCAGCATGCAGCTCGACTACTGGACCGCGGCCAGCGAAGAAACGAGCGAGGAGGAGCAGGCTCCGGTGCAGGATATGGTGGCCCGCGTCTCCAACAAGATCGAGCGCATCGGCCAGCGCATGCGCAATGTAGAAGAAGTTTTCTCTGCACTGAAGGAAAACCTCGATCAGATCCTCGGCAACCTGCAGGACGGTATCCTCCTTTTTACCGGCGACGGACGCGCGGTTCTGGTTTCCGAGGCGGCCAGGCGCTTTTTACCCGTTGAAAAAGACAGCATTCTGGGCCTGCATGCGCGCGAAATCTTTGACCGCTCGACGGTGCTCGGCCAGACCCTGCGTGAGGCATTCGATGCCGGCATCACTTTGGTCCAGGAGGAGATTCTTACTGAGACCGGGAGGCGTATCCAGGCGTCGCTGGATTTTATTCACGACGACGAAACCCGCCAGGGCCTGGGCGCGCTCGTCACCCTGCACGATCTGGAGTCGGCCGAAGAGATCGAGTCAGAACTGGAGCTTTCGCGCCGCATGGCGGCCATCGGCAGACTCACGTCCGGGGTGGGCCATGAAGTGAAGAACCCCATCAACGCCATCGTCGTGCACCTCGAGCTGCTGAAGACCAAGCTGGACGACGCCAGCGCTCCAGCGGTCCGTCACCTCGAGGTCATCGATGCCGAGATCCACCGTCTCGACCGCGTGGTGCAGATGCTGGTTGATTTTTCCCGCCCCGTGGAGTTGCAACTCCATGAGCAGGACCTGCGCTCAGTCATTGGCGAAGTGCTGGCCCTGGCAGCCGAAGAGCTTTCCACGCACAACGTGACCCTGGTCAGCCGGATGCCGGCGACGCCGCTCATGGCCAATATCGATGCCGATCTGCTGAAACAAGCCGCGCTCAACGTGATTCAGAACGGTGCCCAGTCCATGCCCGGAGGCGGCAGGCTGGAAGTGATTCTGGAAGAGGACCGGGAGCCCGTGCGCATACCCTCGGGACACGGCGTTGCCCAGAGGACATCCACTTCGTCGCCAGGGTCGAAATCCGCCGTGCTGCGCATCGCCGATGAGGGCCCCGGCATTCCCGAAGAGATCCGGGAGAAAATCTTCGACCTCTATTTCACCACCAAGAGCGGCGGAAGCGGTATCGGCCTGTCAATGACGTACCGAATTCTGCAGTTACATCATGGCAGCGTCGAAGTAAAATCGAATGTAGGCCGTGGCACGGAATTCCGGCTGCGAATTCCACTCGCCGCCACGGATTGGGGACGCCGGCATCGCCAGCCGGCGAGCGAAGAAATCGAGAAGGGATCTGCGGGATGAAGACGCCTGCCGGGATAGTTACGTGCCTACTGCTGCTCTCTCTGGCAGGGTGCGCCCATAAAAATAATTCGCAGGTTCAGCCTCTTGCGCCCCCCATTGAGGACACTCCACTGCCCAAGCCTTCACTGGCTCCTGCCAATCTGCCGCCCCCGGAGGTGACAGTTCCCAGCCAGCCCGCCGCGCCCGATGCCAACGCCAACGCAAAGCCCCAGCAAGCGCCCAAACCGCCGGTGAAACACAAGAAACCTGCCAACAAGAACAACGAGCAAGCCGCCAACCCAAGCTCCGGCGTGAGCGCCATCGGCGAGCTTTCTTCAGGCGCTCCCTCTGACCTGAGGCAGAAGACTTCGGACTCGATCGCAGCCACCGAGCGCGGGTTGAACGGCATTCACCGCACGCTCAGCGACCAGGAACAAAAGACCGCGGCACAGATCAGGGAGTTTCTGAAGCAGGCTCGGGAGGCACTGGCCTCAGGCGACGTGGAAGGGGCCCAGACACTGGCCGCCAAAGCAAAGGTACTGTTGAGCGAACTGGCCCAATAGATACCCGCCGGGCAATTCCACTGCCCACCCCGCCCCGGATAAGTTTCTACCGTTCGCCCCAGCTCAGCTTGCTGCGCAACGCCTCAAAGAAGCTGCCCTCGCTCATTCTCACCAGCTTCACAGTGTGGCGCGACCGCTGGCAACGCACCTCGTCGCCCTTCCGCAACTCGACGGCCAGCTGGCCGTCAACCGTCAGAAGCGCCTGACCCGGAATGCCCTCCACACGGACCGTGAGGGAAGCATCGCCGCGCACGACGATGGGCCGCAACGTGAGCAGATGCGGACAGATCGGCGTAACCACCATTGCGTCCACGTCGGGCGTCAAGATGGGACCATTGGCGGCCAGCGTGTAGGCAGTTGAACCGGTCGGCGTGGAGACGATTACGCCGTCGGCGCGGAACTGGGCTACGTTCTTGCCGTCCAGTTCGACTGCAAACTCCCCCATCCGCGCAATATCGCCCTTTGAGACCACCGCGTCGTTCAGCGCCTCATAGGTGGAGTGCGGCGCGCTCTCGCGCCACAGCGCGACATGCAGCATCGATCGTTCATCGAGGCCGTGGCAATCCTTGCACCAGCTCTCCAGCGTCGAATACAGGTCAGCCAGGCGAACCTCGGTCAGGAAACCGAGGAATCCAAGATTCACGCTGAGGATGGGCGTCCCGGTGGCCGCAAATATGCGCGCAACCGACAGCAGCGTCCCGTCGCCGCCCAGTACAATCACCAGTCCGGGCGCCCAGAAGGGCATCTCCGTACGGTCCACGGCCGGCGCGGCTGTGGAGTACTTCCCGCCCTCGAGGTCCAGCAGCGGCTCAAAATCACGCTCGCGCAGAAATCCGATCAACTCCGGCAGCAGCCGGGTCAACTCTTCCTTCTGCGATTTGCAAACGATAGCGACGCGAACCATGCGTTTCAGTGTAACGGATGGAGCCGACAAGCAGACCAACAAGCCCGATCGAACAGAGAGACGCGCCGAAGTTCCTGCTTTAGCTGAGAGGTTCGCGTATCGTTCATGGGAGTTCTATGCAGAATAATGCATTAAAGCACATTGCTGGAGAGTAGTCGCCAAGCCGGAGATTACGCCACTATCTGGCCTAAGTCCCTCCGCGCCGCGCATACAGCAGAAACTCGCGGTTGCCCTCGACGCCTGTAATCGGCGATGGAATGGTCTCCACCACCTGCCAGCCCAGCGACCGAACGCAATCGGCCACTCTGTCGATGGCCAGTTGATGCGCCTCGGGATCGCGAACGATTCCGCCCTTGCCCACGTGACCGCGCCCAGCCTCAAATTGCGGCTTCACCAGGATCACCGCTTCCGCAAGTTCCGGAGCCGAGGCCAGAACCGGCCCCAGCAGCAACGTGGCCGAGATGAACGATACGTCCATTGTGAGCAGCGTGAGCGCGGGTTCTCCCCGTCCTTCTTCCAGCGCTCCTGGAGCAAGAAAGCGAGCATTCGTGCGTTCGAGCAGGCGTACGCGCGGATCATTGCGCAGCTTCATGGCAATCTGCCCGAAGCCGGTATCCACGGCGGTCACATGCGCGGCTCCGCGCTGCAAGAGGCAATCAGTAAATCCGCCTGTGGAGGTTCCGACGTCTACGCAGCCACGGCCCGTTACCGCGATCGGCCAGTGCTCCAGCGCCCCCGCCAGCTTGAGACCGCCCCGGCTCACGTAGGGCAGGTCCTGACCGAGCAGGCGGATGGGGGAATCCTCGGGAACCATTGTGCCCGGTTTATCCACCTTCTGTTCCCGCACCAGAACCCGGCCGGCAAGAATCAACGCGCGCGCCCGCTCGCGGCTGGCCGCGTGGCCCTCCGCCACCAGCAGAAGATCCAAGCGCATTTTTGCCGCACCGGTCGCCATTTCCGCGTGTTCCCCTGCCTCAACTGTATAAGGCACTGCATCGGCAGAGCGGAAAGACGCCGCATCCGAGATTGCAATTCAGCGGCTTGCCGCTGTCATCCATTCATGCCGGGAACGGAAACCGCCTGCGCTTTGGCCGGCGCCGGCGGCTTCATCTTCGGCACACCGTGCACATGGCAATCCGTGCACTTGACCCAATGGATGTTGTGCGAGCTTGACGCGCTGGCGAAGGTGGTATCCATCTTCTCCACGTCGATTCCGCAATGAGACATCTGCGGATGACAGGTCTTGCACGATGCCCGCGCATTCTCATTGTGGCCGTTATGGCAGGAGAAGCAGCTCAGCCCCTCGTGCACGCCCTTCGGCGTCCGATCGTCGCCCGAGCCCACCTGCGGACCCCAGAGGTTCAGCGCCGCAGCCGTTCCCGGCTCCGGCTCGCGAGGCGCATGGCACTGGTAGCAGATCGCCTGCCGCGCGTCCTGGCTCATGATTACCGCGCGGGCGCCATCGTGCAACTTAGGAATGGCGAGCGACGCCGCGGCATAGTGCATGCGTTCCCGGCGGTCAAAGAATGCCAGCGAATCGTGAACGGGCGCACCGGCAACCGATATCCGCCCGGCAGGCCGCGTTTCCAGTTCGCCTTCCCTGTGGACCCAGTGGCAAGCCTGGCAGGGAATTGTCGGCTGATCGGCCAACCCTGCCCGAACCAGATGCCACGGCCCCTGCGCGTTCTGGGGCTGGACTAGGTCCCGAATCGCCCCATTGAAGTGCATCCCGTGGCACCGCAGGCAATCGTCCATCAGGCGTTGCCCGCTGTTCTGCGACGGTTTGGTGAAGATCTGGCTGTAGGTGGCGCTGTGCGGCCCCGCATGCCAGGTGGCGTATTCATGCCGGTGGCACGTCTCGCACTTCGCCGTCATCTCGACCACGTCCACGTCGCGCAGCCGGATGGCCTCAGGCCACTTGCCGGTGAGATGCACGCGGATGTGCCGCAGCTTGGTGGAGAGACTCGCCTCATGGCAATCCATGCAGCCCACTTTCTGGTGATACGAGCTGTGGACCGCACTCACATATTCGGCCATCTCGTGGCAGCTTGCGCAGCCCTGGCCGTATTGCGATGTGTAGTAATACGAAGCGCCATAGGTGCCGACAACCGCAAACAGAGCTACTAACAGGACGGCCATCGCCGCCAATTTCAACCATCGCTTCATGACCGGAATCCCGTACCCTTCCAGTTGTGGACCAATGCATTGGAGGCAAAATAGGCGACGGCCATGATGGTCAGCACCGGATTAAAGCCCCCGTTGGTCACATGCACGCTCGAATCGATCACGAAGACATTGTCCACGTCGTGAACCTGGCAGTACCGGTTCACAACCGAGCCTTGCGGATCGTTGCCCATGCGGCAGGTGCCGGCCTCGTGCTGGCCGGCCGAAACAACCTCGGGCCTTCCCGCCGTTACGACGGTTTCAATGGCTCCGGCCTCCTTGAGCCATGCTTCAGCGCGTTTGGCCTGCACTTCTCCAATGTCGAAGGTGTGGGGATGGACGTTCCCCGAGATCCGCGCCACCGGCAAACCCCACTTGTCTCGCACGGTTGGATCGAGCGTCACCCTGGCGTCTGCGCTGGGAATCTGCTGGGTTGGCCCCACGATGACAATGGACCGCTTGTGCCACTCGCGCATCGCCTTCTTATGGCCGAGTCCCCAGCGCGGCGCGTTCGCGGGCAGCCGGTCGACCATGTGAATCGGCAAGCGAATGAACTCGTTGGCCAGCATGCCGCCGCCGCACAATCCGGGTGTGCCATGGTTGTAATCGCTGATAGCAATGGTTGCGCCCGGACCCACATCGTCGTAGGTGTCGAAGTCGAAGTAGCCGACGGCGCCGGTGTAGTTATGGCCTTGCAAATTACGGCCGACCTGATCGTAGCGATTGCCGAGCCCTTGAGGAAACAGACGGCTCTTCGAATTCAAGAGCAGACGGGCCGACTCAATGGCGCAGCCGGAAACCACGACAATGTCGGCAAGCTGTTCCTGCAAATGCCCCTTTTCGTCAAAGTAGGAGACGCCGCGCGCCCGGCCCCGGTCGTCAGAGAGAATCTCCTTGGCCATGCACTCGGTGCGCAACTCGCAGTTTCCCGTATTGAGGGCAACGGGAATCACCGTGTTCTGTGAACCATTTTTCGCATCTACCTCACAGGCAAATCCGACGCACCAACGGCAGCGCATGCACGGGCCGCGCCCGTTGTAGGGAACGCTGTTTCGCGCCATGGGGATGTGAAACGGATGCAATCCCAACCGCTTCGCAGCCGGCTCCATGATGGCAAACTCGCGGCCGGGAGGTAGCGGCGGCATGGGCAGTCCGCGCCGGCGCGGACCATGAAAAGGCGTGCCCGAATAGTCCCCTGAGATGCCGATCTCATATTCGGCCTTGTCGTAGAACGGCTCCAGGTCGTCATAAGAGATGGGCCAGTCTTCCAGCGAACTCCCCTGCGGCGCGCCATACGTGGAACGCATCCTGAAGTCCTGGGGCATATAGCGCCAGGCCTGCGCTCCGTAGCTGAGCGTTCCGCCACCTACGCAGGCAGCGTTGTTCTGGTAGCCACCCCAGCTCGCCAGCACCGTGTGCGCCACGCCTTTGGCATCGACCCAAACGCGGGGATTGCCCTCGTCCTCAGGGCCAAACGCATTGCCCAACACGCTGGTGCGCTGATTGCGCAAGTCATCCTTGCGACAATCATTTGCTGTGTACCATTTGCCCCGCTCAAGCAAAACAACGCTCAGGCCCGCGGTCGACAGCTCTTTGGCTACGATGCCGCCCGCGGCTCCAGCTCCGACAACAACAGCGTTTACCCGCTTCATGAAGGCGATCCCTTTCTCAGGTCGTACTGTGCGCGGCCGCGCACGGGAGGCTCAGTCAGACCCAGCATCCGCCAGCTCACGGCGTCGCGATTGCCGCCATGACGCGGCGAGCCGTAGTAACCCTCGAAGGTGTGGCTGCGCACCATGGCAAAGAACACGGGGTTCTGCTGCTCGATTGCAGCCACAACCTCAAGCTGCTGCTGCGGGGCGAGCGCAGCCAGTTCCTGGTTGAAACGCTTCATGCTCAGCGCGTGAGCCTGTTCAAGCCCGTCCCGGTAAACGTCCTGATGACGCCGGTAGTGCCGGACCAGTTGACGATCGATGTACGTCAGCACTCCCGCTTGCGAGGCGCTGGGGAAGTCATCCGCGGGAATAATCTGATCGCAGATCGACGCCAGTGTCCGGGCCTGGGCATCGCTCAGAAAATCCCAGTTTCCCTGCTTGCTAGCCGCGCAGCCGATGGCTACAGCCGCGCCTCCCATGGCGCCGGCAGCGACAAACTGCCGCCGCGTCAGACGAACGGCCTTCCTGCTCGATTGCATCAGCACCACCTCGAAATGAACTCAGCCCGGAACTCCTGGCTGATTCACAACATAGCTCAGCCATGCCCATGAAAAATGTGTTCCGTTCATATTCGGGGGTCCGGGCAAAACCGGTCTGTGCTGCGAATCACACAGTAAAACTTTGAACAATGCAGGATGTTTTTCGGATCGGCGGCGATATGCTCTCGGCCGGACTGGGCGCTTGTTCGAACACGCGTGGAGCGAATCCGTTTGAGCCCCTGGAGTTGCAACCACAAAAAAGCCAAGGGGCCATTTCCCATGACAGGAATGGCCCCTTGGCTGTCTCTCAGCGGAAATGAATTCCGGTGTGCGCTAAGGCAAAGCCTGGCAGGCTTGCAACGGTGTCTGTTGGCCGGTGGGCGCGGGGGTCGGATTTTGTGCCGTCGGCGGAAGATTACAGGGCTCGCCGTAACCCGGCACACGGCTGACGACATTGCTGTTGCCGGCCGTACCATTCTCGTTCTTTACACGCACATCCACGATGTTGCCCTCAACCAGGATTGTTGTGTCCACAACATCCGGATTGGTACCACCGGTGCTGATGATGGTCAGGTAAGGGCTGTCAGGCGAAGCCACATAGACCTTGCCATACAGCGAATTCTCAACCGAGATAACGGTGCGCGGGTGCCCAATGATGGGCAAGGTCTTTTCCACCGTGTGACTGCTCAGGGTCACGATGGACACGGTCTGGTCAGCCTGGTTGGCGGTATATGCGCGGCTGCCGTCGTAGAGTACGGTCACGCTGGCGGGATTGTTGCCCACGGGAATGGTGTAGGTGGTACCGAAGGTTGCGCTATCGTTGCCGTACTCGTCGAGGCTCACATCAATAACGCTGATGGTTCCACCATCGTAGTTGGCCACAACCAGTTGGCTGGTGGCGGCGTTGTACTCGGCATATACCGGACCGGCGATGGTGCCCATGCCGGTGGTTCCGTTGGGGGGAGTGCCGGAACCGGGATTTATCGCGTTCAACGCGCTTACGGCAGTGAGCGAAAGTGGCAGAGCAGGATGAGAGAAATACGTTTGACCACTCTGGTTCACGCAACCCGTCGGCGGAGGACATTGGTTATCCAGCGTGTTGGTCTGGCCGTTGATCACCGTAACGGTGTCGTCTCCCCGGTTCAGCACGAAGAATCGCCTGTTATCCGTGGTTAGCGCACCGTAGACGGGACACTTGCCCACCGGAATGCTGGCCGAAACCGTGTCGCTGGCCACTTCGATCGCATCCGCTACACCGATGGGCTGCGTCGTGGGCGATGTGTTGCACTCCACGCCGGTGGGATTGGCGATGTTCTGGCTGATGGCGTAGGCGCGTTCAGCCACTGTACTCGGGCCCAGAATGGTTACCGGCGTAGGCGCCACCGGAACGGAAAGCTTGAATGCCTGCACGCTGCCAGCACCCCCGGTGAACACGTCTGCAAGGTTCCCATTGAGATCCGCGACCCACAACCCGCTCGTGGGTGAGAGCATGTTCACGGGCTCCGCCGTGGCAGGCAGCGTGGTATAAAGCACCTGCTTGGCCTGCAGAGTCGGGGCAACAGGAAAGTTGCTCACGGTGTGGTCACTATTGATCGTGTAGCCATCGGCGCCGAGTCCGTCCATGGTAAAGGAAATCGGGCCGGGACCGATGGGCGCGATGGCCAACACGGAATCGCCAGAGTAATCGATGATGGTGGCAATGCCGGGCGTTGTGGGCGAAGGAGCCGAAACCACCACCGCATAGGACGTGACCTGTGCGGCCGGCCCGGTGGCACCAACGGGCGTAACCACCGGGCGGTATGCGCTGCCGCAACCGGCAATCAGGGCGACAGCCACAAGGACCGCGCCCGCCTGAACCAACCGCGCACGCGCCTGGCCTGAATTCATGGGAAAAAGCCTCATTCAGTTCTTTCCTGCTTACTTCGTGATTGTAAATCAGGCAACTGGTGATTAGACGGTCCCGGAGCGGGGAATGGTATCGGCGCAGGCAAGCTCCGCAATCGCCCCCATCCCTATCGGTCTTCCAGACCGTTCGCGCCCGGTCGGATCGCCCTGCCGGGACAGCCTCAGCCAACGGCCTTGTCCCAGCGCGGCTGCGTTACATCCCTGGGAATCCACGCCACACCTTCCCCAGTTTGCTACCAGACGGCTACGATGAAGCGTGGTTCCTATGAAGTTAGCCTGGCAATCGAAGGTTGTACTGCTCGTCATCCTGCCTTTTGCGGCCGTCGGCGTGGTGCTTCAGACCCCGCTGTGGGCCGCGCAATCGCCTATGGTGGCCATCTGGACGGTGGGCCTCAGCCTGCTGCTCGGCCTCGTGGTCGTCGGCCTGCGCGCCGCCACGCCGGCTGCGGCCGCGACCGGTTTTGTGATCACTGCCAGCCTCATGTTTTCCACAGTGACATTTCCCTATCGGCCCTGGCGCACGGCCCTTGTGCCGGTGCTGGCGGTCTCGCTGCTCGCCTACATTGCAACCCGCCTGGGCCGCACACACAAGGAGAAGCTCGGCACGGCTGAAAAACATGACGGCCGAGGCGCATCCCAGGTGGCTGCCAATCTGGGGGTTGCGGCCCTTGCGTCCAGCGAGATTGTGCAGTCCTGGCTCAGGGATTCTTCCCGGTTCGCGCGCATATCCCTGGCGCCCGTGCCGCTGTTTGCCGTCGGGCTCGCGGCGCTGGCTGAGGCTGCGGCAGATACCGTTTCGTCCGAAGTAGGCCAGGTGCTCGGCGGCCGGCCGCGAATGATCACAACCTTCCGCTCTGTCGACACGGGCACGGACGGCGCTATCAGTCCGGTGGGCACAATGGCCGGCGTGATTGCGGCGGGGATTGTGGCTGCAGCGGGAACTCTGGCTCTGCGCGATCACTTTGCCATGTTCTGGATCAGTTGCGGCGGCGGCGTCTTCGGCCTGCTCTTCGACAGTCTGCTGGGTGCAACCCTGGAACGCCGCGGCTGGCTCAACAACGACGCAGTGAACTTTCTCTCCAGCGCCAGCGCAGCGGCCTTCGCGCTCGCGCTGCTGGTGATCCTCCCCAATGCCTGACAAGGATCGAAGCGGCACGAACTCGCCGACGCGCCGGCTTTAGTGCAGGTGCAAGCGCCAAAGCGTATAGCTGAGAATCTCGTGGGCGATGCGTTCGAAATCCCGCGACCCGCCCTCGACCGGGACCCTCGGCCGGGGCGAAGTGAGCACGTTCAGACCGTCCGCTGCGCAGATCTCGTGAATCCTAAAAAGATGTGTTCCGTCGCTCACAATCACCAGCCTTCGCAACCCGTTGACGCGGGCAATGACCGCAATGCGGCGGGCTGAGTCTTCCGTGTTCCGGCTTTGGGTTTCAGCAATGATGGCTGTCTCGGGAACGCCCATGCCCATCAGGTATTCGCGGCCCACCGCGCCTTCGGAATACTCGTCGCCGCCCGCCCCGCCCAAGGTGATGATGAGCGGCGCGATACCGCGGCTATACAGCGCGAGGGCATGGTCCAGCCGGGCGCGATAGACGGGCGAGGGCCGTCCGTCATACTCCGCCGCGCCAAACACCCCGATGGCATCGGACGGGGCAGCCTGGTCTTGTGTGGCGTAGTTTTCAATCTGCACATAAACCCAGCGACACCAGCCCAAAACTCCCACCGTCAGCGCCAGAAACAGCAAAAGCACCACACACAGAACCCAGTTGCGGCGTTTTGGCCCACGCGGTTTCTGTTTTTTCTGGCGCTTCATCCGCACCTTCTTACCTTACCGCTGCAAGGTCATGACGATTTCATGCGTGGGAATCGCACCTTCGCGCAGAATCTCCCAGCGGCCGGGGCCCAGCGAGAGATCGACGATGGTGGTCGGCTGCGAATGCCCGGTGGGACCGCCGTCAATGATCAGCGGAATGCGGTCGCCGATCTGGTCGCGCACACACGCCGCGTGCGTACACTCTTGCGCTCCCTGCAAATTGGCCGAGGTTGCCGTGATGGGCAGCCCGAAATGCTGGACAACCGCCCGCGGAATGGCCGCGTCCGGCACGCGCAGCGCGACATTGCCGGTATTCGCCGTGGAGCGCAGCGGCAGCTTGGTGCCCGCGCGCACAATGATCGTGAGCGGACCCGGCCAGAACCGCTCTGCCAGTTTGTCCAACAACGGATCGGTATCCCGAGCCAACTCGTACGCCTGGGCAACTGAAGCAATGAGCAGAGACAGCGGCTTGTGCTTCTGCCGGGTCTTGATCTGATAAATTCGCTCCACGGCATGCAGGTTCACCGGGTCCACAGCCAACCCGTAAAACGTATCGGTGGGCAGCGCAATGACATCGCCCTTGCGCAGGCAGGAGACAATATAGTCGATCCGGTCCGGTTGGGGTTCATCGGGATGGACGCGCAAGATCTCCGCGGACAAGAAGCTCTACCTCAATTCCCTTTAGGGGTTCTCCAATCGCTATACCCCGGGACCACGACCGTTGAATGGCTTTTTCCCGGAGAACAAGCCGCCTTGCACAGCGCCGGCAAGGGCACGTGTACTGGAGAACCGCTCAAAATGAAGACGTCATAAAGACGGAAGCTATCACAGCACCAGCCGTGGTGCAAGTTGCACCGTCGCCTGGTTCGCTCATGCACCATGAAAACGGCTTAGAATCGGCTCAGCGAAAAAACGGTTCGCACCCATGCCTCTTCGCATTGTACAGAGTAAGCAGAATGCCCGCCTGAAAGAACTGCGCCGCGCGCTGGCACACCCCGGCCACGAGGGCTGCCTGGCCGGCATCGAAGGTCCTAACCTGCTGGGCGAGGCCTTGAGCGCCCGACTGCGCATCCGCTGCGTGTTTGCGGCGCAGGGATCGGAGCACTTGCTCGACGAACTGGATCTCGCGCCGGAAACCGAGGTGCTGCTGATGCCGAGGGAGCTGCTGACCTCAGCCCTGGCAACCGAGACCCCTCAGCCGATAGCAGCTCTGGTTGAACCGCCCCGCTGGATCTGGCGGGACATGCTTGAAGGCGGAGTCGATGGCGAAAACAAGGCCGGGCCGCTGGTGGTTGTGCTGGCCGGCTTGCAGGACCCCGGCAACCTGGGCACAATTCTGCGCTCAGCGGAAGCCTTTGGCGCCACAGGAGTCGTGAGTTTGCCCGGAACTGTCAGTGCGTGGAACCCCAAGGCTGTCCGCGCCTCCGCAGGCAGCGTTTTTCGGGTTCCGATTCTATCGGCCACGGCGGATGAGTGTTTCACGCGTCTGCGAGAGGTACGCGTCAAGATTCTTGCCACCGCGCTCCGCGAAACCCAGCCGGCGGGACGCGCTCACCTGGCCAGCCCCGTGGCCTTCCTTATCGGCAATGAGGGCAACGGCGTCCCCGAGGAGTTGGCCGCGCAGGCCGACGGCTCAGTTACGATTCCCTGCCCCGGCCCGGTGGAAAGCCTGAACGCTGCAGTGGCGGCCAGCATTCTGCTCTACGAAGCGTCAAGGCAACGGGCGGGCCAGGAGACGATTACAACCCAGCCTTCGCAAAATGCGCGAAGGACGGGGCATCCGCACTCCTTGATCGGGGGACTGCGATGAGCCTTTTTGACGGCGAACCGGAAGGCCCTAAAGGCACGCTGCGCACCGCGCCCCTGGCCGAGCGCATGCGTCCGCGCAACCTTGAGGAATACAGCGGCCAGGAACACCTGCTGGGCCCCGGCAAGCCGCTGCGCGTCCAAATCGAACGCGACGGTCCCGACTCGACGAATTCCGGCTCCATGATCCTGTGGGGTCCGCCCGGTTCCGGCAAAACCACACTGGCCAAGATCATTGCCGAAACCACCCGCGCCAACTTCATCGAGTTCTCCGCCGTCATGAGCGGCATCAAGGAGATCAAGCAGGTGATGGCCACGGCCGCGCAGGCCTCACAGATGCACTCGCGGACCATTCTGTTTGTCGATGAGATTCACCGCTTCAACAAAGCGCAGCAGGACGCATTTCTGCCCTATGTCGAACGCGGCACCATCCGGTTGATCGGTGCAACCACTGAGAATCCTTCATTCGAGATCATCTCCGCGCTGCTCTCCCGCTGCCGCGTCTATGTCCTCGATCCGCTCAGCGAAGAACGCATCACCGCTCTGCTTCGCCGTGCCCTCGAAGACCGCGAACGCGGGCTCGGCGCGCAGGAGCTGACCGCCGATGACGATGCGTTGGAATTGATCGCCAGCTACTCCAGCGGGGACTGCCGCAATGCCTACAACACGCTGGAAGTGGCCGCACAACTGGCCATGGAAGGGGCCAGGCACATTGACCGCGCGCTGGCCGGCGTGGCCGTGCAGCAGCGCGTGCTTATGTACGACAAGTCCGGCGAGGAACACTACAACCTCATCTCGGCCTTGCACAAGAGCGTGCGCAACAGCGACCCCGACGCCGCGCTCTACTGGCTGGCGCGCATGTTCGCGGCCGGCGAGGACCCGCTCTACCTGGCGCGCCGCGTTGTGCGCATGGCCGTTGAAGACATCGGCCTGGCCGCGCCGGAAGCCTTGAATCTCTGCCTCTCAGCCAAGCAGGCCATGGAGTTTCTTGGCTCACCCGAAGGCGACCTTGCGCTGGCCGAGGCGGTTGTCTATCTATCGCTGGCACCCAAGTCGAACTCCGTTTACACCGCCTATGGCGCCGTGCAGCAGGAGATTGAGCACACCCGCCAGGAGCCGGTTCCGCTGCACCTGCGCAACGCACCCACCCGGCTGATGAAGGAACTGGACTACGGCAAGGGCTACCTCTACGCCCACGATGAGGAAGGCCGGGTAGCCGACATGGACTGCCTGCCGGACTCACTCAAGGGACGGAGCTACTACCAGCCCACGCAGGAAGGGCGAGAAAAACTGCTGGCGCAGCGCATGGAAGAGATCCGGCGAATCAGGGCAGCCAAGCACCCCGGAGCCTGACCGTTTTTCGCGTGCGGGAATCCTCTCAATCAAGTCACCCAATCTTCAAGAAAACGTGCTAGACTCGCGTCGCGCGGATCCCAAAAGCATTTTCCGCCCCGTTTCCCTTCAACTATTCCCCGGAGGACAATCATGAGCGACAACCCAACTTTCATTCCCTACATCGTGGTTAGCGATGCCGCGGCGGCCATCGACTTCTACAAGGCAGCCTTTGGCGCGGTGGAACTGGGCCGCCACGTGGCCCCAAACAGCAACAAAGTCATGCATGCCAGCTTGAGTATCAACGGCGGCGTCCTGATGATGAGCGATGACTTCTCCGCATCCATGGGCGGCAAATCCCAGACCCCCGAGGCGCTGGGCGGCAGCCCCGTAACCTTCCACTTGCAGGTTGCGGATGCCAACGCGGTCTGGGCGCGGGCCGTGGCCGCGGGTGCCGAGGTGAGCATGCCACTGGCCGACCAGTTCTGGGGCGACCGCTACGGACAGTTGCGCGACCCCTTCGGCCACAGATGGTCCATCGGCCAGTCGATTTCCAAGCCGACCCAGGCCGAGATCGAAGAAGCCGCGAAAACTGCCTTCCCCGGGTAGGTGTTTCAGTTCAGCGGGGATGGGCGCATTTACGCCCGTCCCCGCCGCCGGTATTCAATACGAATACTTGACCGAGCAGCCGTAGGGTCGCGTATACGGCATAGCAACAGGCTTGCCCGCCATTGCCTCGGTCAGCGCGTCGGAGACGTAGTTCCGCGCTCCGCGCACATCCTCAAGATCGGGCGTAGGCCTGTCGTCGATGGCCCCGTCATAAATCACATTGCCGGCAGGATCGATAACGATCATCTGCGGGGTGGTCTTGGCGTTGTAAAGACGGCCAAGCTTGCCCTCCGGGTCAATCAGCACCGCAGTTGGGGCGGCGTGCATCTGCGCCAGATAAGCATTCTCCTCGCTGAATGTTACATAGCCCTGTTGACCACGCGCCGAAGAGATGACCGTGAACCACACCACACCCTTTGCGGTCCACTCCTTCTGCAAAGCCTGCATGTTGCCGGAGACATAATGTTTCCGGGTAAAGGGACAGCCCTGGTTGTGCCACTCCAGCACCACATACTTGCCGCGATACTGCGTCAGGGATTCGGTTTGGCCGCGGGAATCCGTGGCAGTAAAGTCGGGGGCAGGTGCGCCTATGCGGACGGACTGCGCACCGGCGGAAAGGGCCAGCAGCGCGGCCGCAACAACCGCGCATGCTGAGAAACGGGAGAGAAAGCCCATGGGTCAACCTCCTGAGGGGAATTCAGACGATCAACTTGCCCACTTTCGCAGTGTTACTTCCCATTGGACGCTACCGAGGGTGCGCCAGGTCTCAATCCTGAAGCCGGGGAAACCGCAAATGGCGAAGCACACCCTTCGTTATGGTGTCTGAACCGCAGTCACCCGCGGCAGCTTTCCCAGCGCATCCGTGACTACGCCGGGAGTCAGCACTTCAGGCAGGAGCTGCGGGCTCTTTTCCCCTGGAGCGTAGAGTGCGTAGGCCGGCACGCCACTGCGACCCAAAGCCGTCAAAGCCTGGGTGATGGCTTCATCGTGGCGGGTCCAATCGGCGCGCAGGAGGGCTACGTTGCCGGCCTGGAAAGCCTCCTTCACAGAGGGCCGGCCGAGCGCCACACGCTCGTTCACCTGGCAGGTGAGGCACCAGCTTGCGGTAAAGTCCACAAAGACGGGGCGACCCTGCGCCTGGTAGCGGTTGACCGCTTCGGCCGACCAAGGTTCCCAGGCACTGGGTGCGGCTGAATTCAAATCTGCCGTTCCCGGCTGGCTTGCCGGTTGCGCAGTTTCTGTAACCACCGTCTGGATGAAGACAGTCAGCCCTAGCGCGCCCAAAAGAATCAGCGCCGCAACCGCCGTGGCCCAGCGTCTGGCCGGCCAGCGGCCCAGGAACCAGCCGGCAATCGCCAGCAGCAGAAAGTTCGCCAGCAGCGCAAGCAGAATGTTTGCGCCGTAGGCCCGCGCCAGCACCCAAGCCAGCCAGATGACGGTGACGAAGATGGGCACCGAGACGGCCTGGCGCAGTACTTCCATCCAAGCGCCGGGCTTTGGCAGCAGGCGCGTCCAAGCCGGATGGAGCGACAGCGCCAGATAGGGCGCGGCCAACCCCAGCGCCAGAGCCGTAAACACCGCGAAGGTGACCACGGCGGTCTGAGTGAGCGCGTAGCCGATAGCCGTTCCCATAAACGGCGCAGTGCAGGGCGTGGCCACCACCACCGCCAGCACTCCGGTGAAGAAGCTGCCCGTGTAGCCTTGTTTGGCGGCCAGCGAGCCACCCGCGCTCGTGAGCGTAAGGCCAATCTCAAACTGCCCGGCCAGCGACAGACCCAGGAAAAACAACAATCCGGCCATCAGCGATAAAAATACCGGCGACTGGAACTGGAATCCCCAGCCCAGCGTGGATCCGGCAGCGCGCAGACCCAGGAGCACAGCAACCAGCACCCAGAAACAGACCAGAATGCCGGCGGTGTAGACGAATCCATGCGCCCGGAGTTTGCGCCGGTCCTCGCTTCCCGAGTTGACCAACGCAAGGCCCTTGAGAAAGATAACCGGGAAGACGCAGGGCATCAGATTCAATAGCAGCCCGCCAAGAAAGGCCAGACCGGAGGCGCGTGCCAGCAGCGCCCAGGAGAGCGGAGCCGCTGCGATGGGTTCCGGGCTGGAGGGCGGCGAACTTTGCACAGGCACGGACAGACTTTTGGAAGGAGTTGCAATGGGCGCGGAGGACGCGGGGGCAGGCACCTGGGCCGTAACTCCGGGCGGCAGCGCCGAGAGCTCATACGCCCGCCCGCCGGAAAGCTCCAGAACGCCTCTTAATTGAGCGGGATTGGCGGCGAGATTCGCGTCCTTCTTGAGGTCGAGAATCAGGCCGTCGGATGTGAGCGTGAGTTTTTGCGGAGCGGGATTGTCGAGAATGTTCTCGTCGGCGGGAAAAAACGCAGCGGTAAGCTCGCGCTGGCCGGTTTCGACGGAGAGGCGGAAGCCTTCCGGCGTGGGCTGAAAAGTGGCCTTGCGGTTGGCTGGAAACGGTTTGGGAATTTGATCGAGAAAGCGCCTAAAGGACGGGGGAGGAACGTAGGGAATCTCATACATTCCGTTGTAGACGTTCCTTTGCACCTCCAGCTCCGCCTTGCCGGGGATGCAACTTGCCTGGCACACCAGCCAATCGACCTTGGCGTGCAGCGTGACGGGGCCGACCTTGGCGCTTTCCGCCACATGGAGCTTGAGCGGGAACAACACCTCGTTCTCATAGCCAAAATCCATCAAGGGACCGAGGGGCAAGCGCCTGGGCGCGGGAAACTGCATCGGTCCGGCAGTGATTCCGGCAGGCAGCGTCCAGGAGATGTGCGGCGCCAAGCCCGCATCGCCGGGATTCTTCCAGTAAATGTGCCAACCCGGCTCCAACTTGAAATAGAGGCCGGCATCGTTCAGTTTGTCGCTGGGATAGAGGTTGTTTCCCGGCACAAGAAGCTCAACATGCACGTGCGGCGCATCTGCCGTGCTCGATGCGGCCAGCGCAGGCAGGCGCGCGGCAAGCGAAAGGAACACTACGAAGATAAAACGGGAAAGACGCATAGTTGGGAAAGACTGTCTCTCATTTCGACGCAGTTGGGCGTTGGATGGTCGCGGAGAGTCGCATTGTCTGCCAGCACGAGGTACTTCGCCCATCTCTACCGATTATCTACTTTGCCGCCCTATTTGCCGGCCCAATACGCCCGGTGGCCCAGATAATCGGCGTCCGGGAGATTGGCCAGGATTGCGCGCCGCAGGGCCAGCACGTCGAGGTCGCCGGTCTGGTGGATGAGGACCGTGCCGTCGGGCGCGAGCAGCACGATGTATGGAACGCCCGAATCCCACCTGGGATCGAAGGCCGCTTGCATCCCATAGGTATCGTCAGACGCGAAGATCAGGTTGCGGCCGCTAGCGTGCTGCTTCTGAAGAAACTTGATGACTCCCGGCTTCTCGTCGGGCAGGTTGGCGGCCACCGTCACCATGTCGAAGTCGCGGTTGCGGAACATGCGGAACGTGGTTTCGAGGTCAGGAAACTCGACCACGCAAGAGCCGCACCAGGTGGCCCAGAAGTTGACCAGCAACAGCTTGCCGGTGGGGTTGGCGCGCAGTTTCTTCAGTTCGTCCTTGCCGGCATCTTCGAGCGTAACCGGCTCGGCTTCAATCTTTTTCAGATACGCCGCTCCGCTCGCAATCTTCGACTTCCACTTGGTGGAACAGCCAAAGACGCCGGTATGGTCTACCGGCACGGGCTTGCCGGCCAGAAGAGCGTCAATGGCGTTGCGCGTGTCCTGCGTCTTGACCAGCGACTCGCGCTGGCTGTTGTCAACGCGGCCCTCGAAGCGGAGCTTGCGCTGTGAATCGAAGATGAACACATGCGGCGTGGCTTTGGGACCGTAAGCATTGGCCGTGGCCTGCGTGGCGCCGTCGTACAGATAGGGGAAGTTGAAGTGCCGGTACTCGGCGCGAATCTTCATGTCTTCCAGGCTGTCGCCCACGTCGGTCCAGGCCAGTTCATCCAGGCGCACGGCGTCCGGGTCGTTGGGCTGAATCATCACGAACTGGACGCTCCGGGCCTTGTAATCGTCCACCAGCTTTTTGAGCCGTGTTTCATAAAGCTGCGCGGTGGGGCAGTGGTCGCAGGTAAAGACAATGACCAGCACCCTGGCTGCGTTGTACTCAGCCAGCGTATGCATCTTTCCGTCGATGCCGGGCAATGAGAAGTCGGGCGCGGCAGAGCCGATGGCCAGCGTGGGGTGCGCGTTCTCGTCCTCGGCGGCACAGAACGGCGCGGCACACACCAAGGCCAGCACCAGCGAGCATACAGCGGCACGGACGCAAACACATATCGAACTTGCAGTGCACGAAGAGGACAGATTTTTACTTTTCATTGGCGGCACCATTCCGGTTCCCGATCCCGAGAAAGTATATCCCGCGCATCGCCGACTTACGCGAAGATGCGGGCGTGCCGGCGGAAGATGCAGTCATTCTGGACGCACTTGACTCCAGCCGCGCGCGCCCGCGCCACAGCCTCCTCGTGGACCACATTCTCCTGCAACCAGAGATACGGAATCCGCAAGCGGATCACATCATCGACAATCGCCGGAACGTGCTCCGAGGCCCGAAATACATCCACCAGGTCGATCCCCGCGCCGGTCTCAGCGCGCGCCTCGGCCTGCGCCGCATCCAGATCGTTGCAGCACTTGAGTCCAAGCACCTCGCGCAGCGTCGGATTTACCGGGATCACCCGATAACCGTTGGCGGCCAGATAGCGCCCAATGTTATGGCTGGCTCGGCTGGGTTTGTCGCTCATGCCCACGACGGCAATGGTTTGCGCTGTGCGCAGCATCTCGTCAATGACGGCGGGATCGTTCATGCTGACTGTAACTGTAGAACATGCCCAGGAACAGGTCGATCGCCAAGGGTTCGCGGTTTCACACCCGACCGCCGGAACAAACGGCAGAATTTGGCGTCTATTCGATCTGCAAGTTGCTGATTGTAAAGCACTTGTAGATGGATATTTTGAAGCTTATCAAATGTAACTCATTGATTATATTCATGTTATGCAGATTCAATCACATTTTCGAGGGGGGAGGGGGGGAGGGGGGGTACCTTCGGGCGACGCTTCCCGGCAATTCGCTGCCTTGGATTCACGCTACCAGAACGCGAGAAATGATCTGCAAAGCTGGCATTTTTCGATTGAAACCGCGCCCGATCCGCAGTTTGTCATACGTCGAGATCGTCATCCGCCTCGGCAACCACGGCCGTTCCACGGCGCTTGGCCAGCAGATACCCGCGCAGGAACGGCTCAAGGTAGCCATCGAGCACCTTGTCCACATCGCCCACTTCCACCTTGGTGCGGTGATCCTTTGCGATGCGATAAGGCTGCAGGACATAAGACCGGATCTGCGAGCCGAAGTTGATTTCAAGCTTCGAATCTTCTACCTTCCTGCTGACCGCGCGCTTCTTTTCGAGTTCATACTCATAGAGCCGCGAACGCAGCATCTTCATCGCCTTGTCGCGGTTCTTGTGCTGGGAGCGCTCGTTCTGGCATTGCACCACGATGCCTGTGGGCAGGTGCGTCATGCGCACGGCGGAGTCGGTTGTGTTTACGTGCTGCCCGCCTTTGCCGCCAGAACGATACGTATCAATGCGCAAATCTTCCAGCTTCAAATCCACGTGGATGGAATCGTCAATTTCAGGCGACACGTAGACCGAGGCAAACGAAGTGTGGCGACGCTTGGCGGAGTCGAACGGCGAGATGCGCACCAGGCGGTGCACGCCGCTCTCGCCAGCCAGTTGGCCAAAGGCGTACTCGCCGATGATGGTGAATGTGGCGGACTTGATGCCCGCCTCTTCGCCGTCCTGGTAGTCGTTGATCTCGGTTTTGAAGCCCTGCTGCTCAGCCCAGCGCAGATACATGCGCATGAGCATCTCGGCCCAATCCTGGCTTTCGGTTCCACCGGCCCCGGGGTGCACGGTGACGATGGCATTCAGTGGATCGGCCTCGCCATTGAGCATAGTGCGCGCTTCCAGCGCCTCGTTGAAGGCGGTCAGGGCTTTGATATCGCGTTCCAGGTCAGCCAGGACATCCTCGCCCTCGCGCGCCAGTTCGAAGTATGCCTCGATATCGCCGGAGCGACGCACCAATTCCTCATCGTCGGCCACCAGATTTTCAAGGCGTTTGCGGTCACGCATCAGCGGCTTGCTGACATCGGGGTTGTTCCACATGGCCGGATCGGCCAGCTTATCTTCTATCTCGGCTAATTCCCTGCGGATGCGGGCCGGGTCAAAGATACTCCCGCAGGTCGCGGACTTGGTCGCGCACGGGAGCATAGGCGAATTCGAGATCGTTCAACGACATGCTTTGCTCTAATGACCTGACTTTGTTTTGATCTTTGAGGTTGCCGGCACGGTCAGACTTTTTCTACCTGCCCAGCCAACGATCCCCAAACCCAGTATGGCACAAGCCCACCCGAACACGTCGCCGTGAGCCGTATAGAAGGTCACGTCGTTGCGGAATCCGTAACCGGCCGGGAGCGCGTCGGTCTGATGCCGGGGAATGCTCTGCCGCACGCGGCCATAGGGGTCAATGGCCGCGGTTACACCGTTGTTGGTGTCGCGGAGAATCCAGCGCCGGTTCTCGATGGCCCGCATCCGCGCCATGTTCAGGTGCTGCCAGGGCGCGCTGGTGTCGCCGTACCAGCCGTCGTCGCTGATATTTACCAGCACCTCGGCTCCCAACTGCGCAAACTCCCGCACCTCGTCGGCAAACACGGACTCATAGCAGATGAAGACTCCGTAGCGATGGCCATTCAAGAGAAAAACCTTGCGCTCCTTCCCGCGCGACAGTTCTGAAACCTTCCCAGTGAGTTTATGAGCAAAAGAGAACAGACTCTTGAAGGGAATGAACTCGCCATACGGAACCAGGTGGATCTTGTCATAGCGGCCCACAAGCGCGCCGTCTTCGCCGGCGATCAGGGCGGAGTTATATTCATGCCAATCCTGCTCCTCGGCGGAGAAGTCCATGCCCACGCCGCCCACCACCAATGGCGACTGGGCCGATTGCGCCACCTGTTTCATGGCCTGCCGAAAGCGGGCATCGCTCTCAAAATAGGGCGCAGGCGACTCGGGCCATGCCACGAGGTCAGGATGCGTGGGATAAGGCGGGCAGATGATCTCGCCGGTGGGCGCACCGGTCTGCGGAATTCCGGCGATATAGGTCTTGCACTGCTCGCCGGCCAGCTTGATGAATTCGGCAATGTGGCCCTCCCATTCGCCCGGTCTGGTCCAGTAACCTACGCCGGCCACATCGAGATTCGGCTGCACCAACACGGCGGTTGCCGTAGCCGCGGGCCTGGGCGGCACAAAGAACATCCCGGCCGCTCCAACCATGAGCAGAAACGCCCCGGCAATGCCCCAAAGCCGTCTTCCCGAGAAGCGTTTTTGGGGGCAGCGGTCCAGGACGATTCCTCCCGTGATCAGCGCATTCACGCCAACGAGAAGAAAGCTGATCCCATACACACCGGTCCAGGGCGCCAGTTGATTTACCAGACCGTTATCCACCTGCGAATAACCAAGCTGGTCCCAGGGAACGCTGGTGATGCGCGAGGCGGCCAGTTCCAGCCCCGCCCACAGAACAGGCGCCGCGGCCAACGCCAGCCGCGAGCTGCCGGTGGCCCTGCGGACCAGCGCCACACCCAGGCCGAAGAGTCCAAAGTAGAGCCCAAGGACCAGGCTGAATCCCACCAGCAGCAGCGCGGACGTGACGGGGGGCAATTCGCCATGGATCAGCATGGTGTCGTAAATCCAGTAGCAGTTCCCCACATACCAAAGGAAGCCACAGACATAGGAAAGCAGGAAGGCCCAGCGCAGCCCACGCACCTGCCCCGCCAGCGAAAGCACCGCAGCCAGGAGCGGGACCAGGGCAAACCAGGCGAAGACTGTTCGCCACGCGGGAAGCGGCCCCGCGAACGGAAACGGCAACTCAAGCAAGGCGGCAGACAGAACTGCCGCGGCCCACAACTTCCAGGCTCCCAAGTTCAAGGATTGGCGCTGCATATAGCCCCGAGTTTATAGCATCTCGCCTGAGGCGCAGAGGCGAACCCGAACGCCGGCGACATCTTCATTAGAAGAAAGCGCAATATGGCATTCGCCGCCGCTGCGGTTGAAATCGAGGTTGGTTTTCTTCCTGGCCTGCTCTGTTCTACCCGATTCGGCGCGCGAGCCTCTGCCCGCTTGCTGTAAGACACGCTACAATTATCGGTATGGTACTGGTCATCTTTGCAATGCGGCTGCTTGAGTGGATGTTTTTTATCGGTCTGGCGGGATCGACCGTGGTCGTCCTCATCAGCTTCTTTGAGGATGGAAAAGAGCTGTTCGGCAAAGATGAGAAGTGACTTATACCGGCCCTCGCCAGCGGCGCCTTTCCATTTGCATTGACGCGCCGTTGATTCGGACCTAAACTCACCGCAGGGCGGGTGATCATATGGGCTCCCCGAATTCCAGAAAGCCGGCGGTCGCGCCGACCCAACCGTGATGGCATCAATCCGAACGACCGTAGCCCCACCCTCCAACCGCGTCCGGCTTATCGTGGCATCCTCCGTGATGCTCACCTTCATCTCTTTCTGGCGGGCTGCGGCTATTGTTCTCAACGATCTAGGCTCATCGGCCTTCTATGCCGGGGGCATCGCCGAGCAGGCGGTGGGCGCGGCTGCTCCTTGGTTCATTCTCGGCATCATGCTGTTCAGCTTCGCGGTGCGCGCGGTCTACGTCGAAAGCTGTTCGATGTTTACCCGCGGTGGCGTCTACCGCGTGGTGAAGGAGGCCCTGGGTGGCGGCTTTGCCAAGCTCAGCGTCTCCGCCCTGATGTTCGATTACGTTCTTACAGGACCCATCTCCGGCGTATCCGCCGGGCAATATATTACCGGCTTAATGAACGAGCTGATGATGGTTGCAGCCCAAAGCCACTGGCTCCCTCCGGCTCTGATGGACGCGCAGAACAATCCCTTCCAGTTCAATATGAACTATACGGCGGCCCTCTTCGCGGCCGCGGTCACCACTTACTACTGGTGGCAGAATATCAAGGGCATTGAGGAATCCAGCGGGAAGGCAATGCGCGTCATGCAGATCACCACCGTCATGGTGGTGGTCCTGTTGCTCTGGGGCACTTACTCGGTCTTCGTGCGGGGCGTTCACCTTCCTCCTCCGCCCACCCCCGCCAACCTCAAATTCAGTAGTGACGCCCTCGGCTTCCTGCAGGGAAGAGGGCTGCCGATCTTCGGTCTCTTCGGTATCCTCATGGCCTTCGGCCACTCCGTTCTGGCTATGAGCGGCGAGGAGAGCCTGGCTCAGGTCAATCGCGAGATCGAGCACCCCAAGCTCAAGAACTTGAAGCGGGCGGCAATTGTTATTGCCATCTATAGCCTGATCTTCACCGGCGGGGCTACGCTGCTGGCATCCATGCTCATCCCCGCATGGGAGCGCACGCACATCTACCAGGACAACCTGATCGCGGGCCTGGCCATGTACATGGTGGGCCCCATGTTCTGGCGTATCGCCTTCCGCATCTTCGTGGTTCTGGTCGGCTTTCTGATTCTCTCTGGCGCCATCAACACCTCGATGATCGGCTCGACCGGCGTGCTTATGCGCGTGGCCGAAGACGGCGTACTCACCGACTGGTTCCGCAAGCCGCACACCAAGTACGGCACCAGCCATCGCATCGTCAACCTGGTCTTTATCCTGCAGATGTTTACCATCATCGCCAGCAGGGGCAACGTCATCACGCTGGGCGAGGCCTACGCCTTCGGCGTCATCTGGTCCTTCACCTTCAACAGTCTGGCCATGCTGGTGCTGCGCTGGAAGTATCATGGCGAGCGCGGATGGAAGGTTCCTCCCAATATCCGCATAGGAAAGACCGAGATCCCGGTCGGACTCATCTCGGTCTTTCTGGTGCTGCTCTCCACCGCTCTAGTTAATCTTTTCACCAAATCGGTAGCCACGGTGAGCGGCATTATGTTTGCCGCGGTCTTCTTCATCATCTTCACCATCTCCGAGCGCGAGAACATCCGTAAACATGCCATCACCGCCCGGCAGATGAAGGATTTCTTTCAACTGGAGCACCAGGACACCATTAGTCGCGAGTCGGTGGCCATCCGGCCTGGCGGCGTGATGGTTACCATGCGCGATGCATCCAATCCCTTTGCCCTCAAGTGGGCGTTGTCCCGGACCAGAACCGACGATCAGGACGTCGTGGTTATCAGCGTTCGCATGATGGGCGTCGGCGGACCGGAGTATCTCAGCGCCGAGCAAACGAGCTTCAGTGAACACGAACAAATGATCTTCACCAAGGCTATCTCCGTCGCCGAGAGCTTTGGCAAGAAAGTATCACTGCTCGTGGTTCCCGCCGGAGACGTCTTTGCCGCGCTGGTGCAGGGCGCCAACTCGCTGGAGATAGATTCCGTCATCTCAGGACTATCTACCAAGATGAGCGCCGAGGATCAGGCCTTCCACATGGGGCAGGCCTGGGAAGCGCTGCCCGAGCCCAAACGGCAGTTCAACTTCTATGTCGTGGATCCCGGCGGAGCGGTCAAGGTCTTTTACATCGGACCGCACGCTCCCACACTAAGCCCGGACGACGTGCAGTTGGTTCACCGATTGTGGCTCAATATGCGCCGCGATCCTTCTGTGCCCGACCTGCACCATAGCGACATCATCACCTATGCCCTTACCCGGCTGGCCGGTCAGTATGCCCGCGAGAAACAGGAGATACTGCGCGACCTGCGTAACTATCGCGCCGCCGAATCCCCCGCCACCATGCGACTCGGCGGCCACGCGCTGTCCAGCATTCCGGCTAACCCGCCTGATCCCGGACCAAACCAGCTCCCGCCCAGAAATCCGCGCTAAGGCATCTCCCGAAGTTCATTTTTTCCTTAGAAAAATCAGCCCCCGCACATACTCCGCGATTCCGCCATGACCTGGAAAATGCCTTAAAGCACTTCTCCTCTCGATGGCGTCTTCGGCGCAGTAGCTATTCCAATGTCGGCTACCGTCTGCCGGATAGCTATCTTCGGCCCTCAAACATCGTTGAACGCTTTCCTATGTAGAGGACTTTTCAATCGAATGGTTTCATCCTCGGTAACATTTCGCATTTTTTGTTTGTAAAAGAGTCTACAGTTGCGTATTGTATTTTACAGGACAAGTGGTTGGCCCGTTTGAATTCGTCGACTTAGACGCAGCGGGGATTGAATCACTTATGAGTACCTGATAGGAGGAACTGTGGGAGTTTCAGAAATTCTGGCACAGATAGATCGCGAGATCGCGCAATTGCAACAGGCGCGTTCTCTGCTGGGCGGTGGAGCCGCTCCGGCGCCCAAGAAGGCTGCGGCAGCCCCCGCCGCCAAGAAACCCGTCAAGAAGAAGAGAAATCTCACCCCTGAAGGACGGAAACGCATTGCCGAGGCCGTCAAGCGGCGCTGGGCAGAACAGAAGAAAGCAGCATCTTCAAAGTAAGTAAAGCCACGGGGGCATGGGCTGGACAAAAGCCAGCCCATCTTCCATCCCCATGGCAGAGCAAGAAGGCGGCTAGATAGTCTCCCCCGGCGCCCACTGCACTACCCTCACGCTGCCATCTACCAGCGCAGCTAGTTCCTCAGGTGTGCCTTTCAGCGGCGGAAATGTACCAAAGTGCAGCGGAAGGACTATTTTCGGCTCCAGCAGACGCGTAGCCCATGCGGCTTCCTTCGGCCCCATGGTGAAATGCCCTCCAATCGGAAGCATCGCCACCTCAGGCCGGTATAGCTCGCGAATCTGTCTCATATCCCCAAAGACAGCTGTATCTCCGGCATGGTAAAGCACCGGGCCATTGGTAATGGTCAAGACATAGCCTGTCGCCACTCCCACATAATGAGTTCCATGTTCATCCTGTGCTCCGGAAGAGTGTTTGGCCTCCACCATCGTGGCCGCCACATCGTCCAGTTGCACGGTTCCGCCGAGGTTCATCCCGATGGTATGCTCCACTCCCTTGCCCGCCACATAGGACGCCAGTTCATAGATTGCCACCACAGTGGATCCGTGCCTGGCGGCGACCGGCACCGCATCGGAGATATGATCCCCATGCCCGTGGGTAAGCAGAATGTAATCTATCTTCCGCGGCAGCGTATAGTTCTTCGGGTACTTGGGATTCTGCGCGATAAACGGGTCGATCAGGATCTTTGTTCCTTTGGCGGTCTCCACCAGCACGGTGGCATGACCCAGCCAAGTAATGCGCGCTCCATTCAATAAGCTCATGATCCCTCCTTTTCCGGTGTCCGGCCCGGCAACGCTCTATGGCATTTCTGCTTCCGATATAACCCCTGTTGCGGTGTGCGGGGTGGTAATTTCTTGGGAAACTTGCCACTTGGCTGCCACGGCTCCGGCTTACAACAGAAGGCGAAGTGCTTTAGCGCGTCATAATGACCTCAGAGACGCTGTCCTTTGCCAGAAACTGCCTGTGGCCCGACCAGCCGGAAAACAAGCGTTCGATACTGCGGTTGGTAAATGCGCGTTGGATGGGAAACTGCTGTGCCAACTGCATTTCTACATTGTCGCCAGGAGTCAGGTGAAAGCGGCAGTGCACCGTTTCCTCGCCTTGCGTCCGGGTATGGAAGAAGGCCAACACCTGCCCGCCGGGATTCATGGCCGCATAAAGATGCGCAACCACCGGCGCCACAAACGGCTCGGGCAGATAGTCGAGCGCCGTCCACAATAGCACTACGTCAAAGGAGCGTCCGGAAAATTTCAATGCCTGCTCAAGAAAGCCGTTGATGTTCCAAACGGGGTTGCCCTCGTCATCCGTGCCGCTCTGCCAGTTTCCGGTGCACGCATCGTGCACCAGATCGGCCAGAAAAACACTGTGACCCAGCCCGGTGAGATAGTTGATGTTCGAAGGCGAAGTGTACCCGGTATCGATAACCCGCAGGCTGGGCTCGGACTCAATCCGCTTGCGCAGCGCAGCCCAACCGCCGGAGTGCCGAGGCACTTTCGGCCCGGCAAAACCTGCGGTGGGAGCGGTGGGCCCACTGTCCTGCTTCTTTTCAAACCAACGGCTCATTAACCGGAAATCCCCTTGCGGTCAAACAGACAATTTTCTGGTGGACCGAAACACCGCTCGCAATCAGAAAATACCGCCAGCATGAGTTGCGGTGGCGCCTTCGGGCGCTTTGGCAACGGCCTGCGTCAGATCCACTTTGCCGCGGAAGATCGCATTGTCCTCCACCGCCAGCCGCAACGCGCGAATATCGCCTTCCACGCTGCACCCGGCCCGTAACTCGACCCGTCCGCTGGCCACCACGTTGCCCCGAACCTGGCCCAGGATCAACACGTCTCTGGCGATGAGATCGGCTTGTACGCTTGCATTGGGCCCGATGGTCAGGCGGCTCTCTGTAAGGGTCACCGTCCCCTCCACGCGCCCATCCACAATCAGATCTTCACTGCCCTTTACTTCGCCGCAAATCACGACGCTCTTGCCGATACGCGCGGGTGCATTCTCCACTGCCATGTCTCTTTCCTTCCATGAGCCCCATCAAGGCCCTGACCGAACTATACGCAACCCGGGCATGTTGCTTCAATCGGGTGTTTCAATCCGATAACATGTGCGGCGTCCCGGCGTCCAACCGTTCATGAAATCGAGCGTTGATGCACGGATGGACAATGCCCGCTAAACTAATGTGTGTGCGCAGACTTTTGCTGCTCCTCTTCTTTCTGCTGTGGGCCATTCCATTTGCCGTTCTGTCCACGCTTCTTTGCCATGGACAGCCTGCCCCAGGCATACCTCCTGCGCTGGCACCCGCTCAGGCACAGGCGCTGGTGGGCAGGGCGCTGGCCACTGAATTGCGGGACGCGCGGGACCAGAACCACCCGATGCGTTACCGCCTGCGCAAGTCCAGCCCGCGCCTGACCACAACCAAGGAGATTGTTGAAACCAGGGACGGCGACGTGGCCCGCATGGTTTCTGTATTCGACAAGCCGCTGAGCCAGGCCGACGAGCAGAAGGAACAGGCGCGCCTGGATGCGCTGATGAGTAATCCCAATCTCCAGAAGCACCGCAAGCAGGGCGAGGACCAGGACTTTGGAATCGTTCTGAAGCTGTTGCGCATGCTGCCCAAGGCATTTCTCTACGAGTACGCGGGCGCGACAGCGGGGCCGGCCGGGCCAGTGGAGAAATTCACCTTTCGGCCTAACCCGCAATTTAGCCCGCCGGACCTGGAAACACAGGCGCTGACGGCCATGACTGGGGAGATTCGCATCGATGCCGCACAGGAGCGCGTGACGAGGCTGGAAGGCCATCTACAACAGGACACAAACTATGGATGGGGCGTCCTGGGCAAGCTGGACAAGGGGGGATGGATCGTGCTCGATCAGGCCGACGTGGGCGCGAACCAGTGGCGGATCGTACGCTTTCAGATGGCCATGAACCTCAGAATTCTCTTCAAGAACAAAAGCTCTGACACCACGGAGGAGATGACCCAATATCTCCCGGTCCCCTTGGGGATCGACTACCGGAGGGCCATTCAGATGCTCCGGGACGGACGGGGAAACGGTGTGCAAGCCAGCCGTAAGAGAGAACGAGTGCCGTAGATGCAAATAGGCCCCACCTGAGCAGGTGGGGCCTATCTTGTGTTGAGGAACGGGAGTTACTTGGCGTTGGCCACCACGGCAAAGACGATCACCAGGGTGAACAGGGTGAGGGACTCGATGAAGGCCAGACCCAGAACCAAGAGGGTCATGATTCCAGCGCGAGCGCCGGGGTTGCGGGCCAAAGCTTCGGTGGCCGAAGCGGTTGCCTTACCCTGACCCAGTCCGCAGAGACCCGCGGCCAGAGCCATACCGATGCCGGCGCCGATCGGCACCAGATTGATGGCGGTCGAACCACCATCCGCGAAGGCTGGAACTGCGCAGCACAGAACCGCCAGAGCCATGAACACATACTGAAGTTTCCGCATTATTCTCCAGCTTCCCTTGAAATTGGCCGCCAGTGGGTGGTTGAGGTTCACCGTGCTGACCCCCTCACGCTGGCGGCCTTCCGTTTGCCCGGAGCGGAAGCGCTCTCCGGCGAAATTCCTTCCTCGTTTGGACGAGGGTCGTGGCGCTAGAACTTTAGTGCTCGTGAGAAACCGCCTGAGACAGATAAATCATCGCCAGGAGCATGAAGATATACGCCTGAATGAGCGATACGAAGAAGTGCAATCCCAGAAAGAGGGAGGGAATGGCCACCGGAATCAGCGAAAAGAAGACCAGTGTCACCAGATCGCTGGCAAACATGTTGGCGTAAAGACGAATGGTGAGCGACATGACGCGGGCGCAGTGGGAGATGATCTCAATAGGAAACAAAAGCGGCGAAATCCACCACACCGGCCCTAAAAACTGCTTCACATATCCGGCTCCATTGGCGCGGAAGCCGTTGAATTGGTAGTAGATGAACGTGAGCACCGCGATGCCCAGCGGCACGGCCGGCGACTTGGTGGGCGTCTCAATGCCGGGAATCAACCCCAACAGATTGTTGGCCAGGACGAATAGAAGAATACAGGTGGCGAACGCCTGGAACCGCTCGTAACCGTGGCCGATGACCTGCTCCGCCTGGTTGCCGGTGAACTCGTGGATCATCTCGGCAATTTGCTGCGCCGGGTTGGGCTTCTCCACCGACAGAGTAAGCCGCACAATGAGGAAAAAGACGATAAGGCCCGTGGCCACCATCAATTCGAGCGCAAACGCGTCATTGATGGGCGCGGCGGGATTGGCTGGGTGAACGCCAACGGCGTGCAAAAGCGCGGCCACGGCCCCCCCAAACAGGTAGTTCAACAGGCGCGTCAGTGCAAGAGTTTCCGGCATCGAGACTTGAATCTTTCTGTTTCCGGCTCGAATTGCGCTAGAAAAATCCGCTCAGTCCTTGAGCAGCCGCAACGCTTCCCAAGCCAGGGTCACAAACGCCAAACCCAGACCACACAAAAGCGCCACCACCGAACCATGGAAACATTTCAGGCTAACATAAATAGCCGCGGCAAAGACGGTGAGCCTGAGCACAAAGGATAGGGCCACCACCACCCCGCTCCTGGGGGTCTTCTGCCTGTCCAACCTGGCATTGATGAACCGGATCAACCGGCGCCACTCCAGGATGCTTGCAGCCGAGATCGCGGCTCCCACGGCCAGCATGGCCGCGTTGCGCCAGCCGGAGGCAAACAGCAGCACCAGCGTGGGAATCAGTCCCAGAATCAGCGTGTCACGAATGGCACGCTTGAGCAGGGATTCGAGTGCATCATCGGTGAGGCCGCCAAGGGGGTGGGTTTCTTGTGTCATGGCTGAGGTTCGGAGTTTCCCTTTCCGTTCTGGTTTCCGTTATTGGCCCCAGATCCGGTTCCGCTCATGGTGGTCATCGCCAGCCGGATCACGTAAACCAGCCCGGAGACGCCCCCAACGACGATTCCGGCAATACCGATCCACGACTGGTGCAGCCGGGTGTCTGCCCAGGCACCAGCCAGCCAGCCAATAAAGGCCGACGAGGGCAGCAGGATCGCAATCTGCATCAGTTTTTCAGCTTGCACCAGGGTAGCAAGCCCGCTTGAAGACTTGTCGGGCGGTCTGGAGTCCGGAATGGGGCGGTTAAAGGGCATCCCTCGTGGTTATACACGGCGAGGGCCCTTTAACGCGACTGCGCAGGCGTCACTTCTTCGGCGTGGAGGTGCTGAGTGCCGAGCTTTTGACCCGGTAACGGCCCTCATCTTCACTCAGCGCCGTGAGATCGAATGATTCCTCGGTGCTGACGCCGCCACCGCCGCTGGTCACCCCCAGACCCGTCGCAGGCGCTTCGACGTAACCCTTCTGCGTGATCTTGACCTGGTAGTAGTAGGTTTTGCCGGGATCGGCGGTAAAGGAAGCAACGCCGACATTCTTCTTATCCGGACCGATGGTCTGCCAATTCGCACACAGATGATGTACGCCTGGGTCCACCGCTACAACGAAGTAGGAGTCGCCCCTGTCGGCGCCCACCCAAGCGCCATCCACGCCGAAGCGGGCGATTTTGCCGCCGAAAAACTGCACGTTGCCAATGCGCTCCAGAGTTTCAATCAAGACGATTTGCGCCTTGCCGGAATCCGGAGCAGCGGGAACCGGCTGTCCCTTTTGGGTGGTGACGTTGAACTTGATCTCGTCCTTGCCGCAGGCATCCGGCAAAACGGTGGCCCGCGCCTCAACCGCGGAGACCAGAGACACACATAGCAGAAACATAACGAGTCTTGATTTCATCCGGTTTCTCCTGACCGCTCCAACACGAACGCGGCCACAATGCTAAACGCGTCCAAAGCATACGCTCTTTCAGCGGCCCGCCTCCAATGGTCTGCCTGCGCAAACGCTATACTTACGGTTGGACCTCAGAGCGTTCACAAGAAGGAAACAACGTGTTCGAATCAGAGTTTGAGCGCAGCTTATTTGACCTGCGCAAGGCAAAACTGGACGAAATCAAGAAGCTGGGGCAGGCGACCTATCCCAACCAGTTCCCCGCCTCGCATACCATTCCCGCAGTGCGCGCCACGTGGGGAGAAACCCAGGCCGAGGAACTGGAAGCCAACCGCGTGACGGTAGCCGTTGCCGGGCGCATCCTGGCCATCCGCGGACAGGGCAAGGCGGGCTTTGCCACCCTACAGCAAAATGGAGAGCGGCTACAGATCTACGTCCGCCTCGACGCAGTGGGCGAGCAGGGCTTTGCGCTCTACAAACTGCTCGACCTGGGCGACCACATCGGCGTGACGGGCTACCTTTTTCGCACCCGCACTGGCGAACTGACGGTCCACGTTGAGCGCGTGACGTTCCTCTCCAAGGCTATGCTCGCGCTGCCCGAGAAGTTTCACGGCCTGGCCGATGTCGAGTTGCGCTACCGCCAGCGCTACGTTGACCTGTTCACCAACTTGGAGAGCCGCGAAGTCTTCGTGAAGCGCGCCAAGACGCTGAAGGCCGTGCGCCGGTTCTTTGACGAGCGCGGCTACATGGAAGTGGAAACGCCCATGATGCAGCAGATCGCGGGCGGCGCGGCGGCACGGCCTTTCAAGACCCACCACAACGCGCTGGATCAGGATCTCTTTCTGCGCATTGCGCCGGAGCTTTATCTCAAGCGGCTGGTGGTAGGCGGTCTGGACCGCGTTTACGAGCTCAACCGCAACTTCCGCAACGAGGGCGTAAGCACGCAGCACAATCCCGAGTTCACAATGCTTGAGTTCTATCAGGCCTACGCCAACTACCACGACCTGATGCAGATCACCGAGGAACTGGTTGAATTTGTCGCGCGCGAGGTGAACGGAACCACGATCACGAACTTCAATGGCGTTGAGATTGATTTGGGTAAGTGGACGCGGCTCTCCATGCGCGAAGCGATTCGCGAATTCTGGCCTGAGGAAGCTGGAGCCAAACCGGCGATGGTTGCCTTCGAGTCCGCGGAGGTGTTGCAGGCGCGGCTGCACGCCGCCATGAGTTCGCTGGAGAAAGCTGCCGGGGAAACCACGCGCCTAAGCCCGGAACGGATCGCCGAACTGAAGACCATGCATGGGGCCATCACCGCGGTTTACTACGACTCCATGAAGGGAACAGCCGAGGGAAAGGGAGCGCCCGTGGGCAAGTCTGTCTACAACCTCTTTGAGGCGGTGGTAGAGCCTTTCCTTATCCAGCCGACCATCATCTACGACTACCCGGTTGAGGTGTCGCCGCTCTCCAAAGCCAAGCCGGACGATCCGGCCCACGTGGAGCGCTTCGAGTTCTTTGCGGGCGGCTTTGAGTTGGGCAACGCCTTCAGCGAATTGAACGATCCGGTCGAACAGCACAAGCGATTTGCCCAGCAGCTTGTGGAGCGCGACCGCGGCGACGACGAGGCCCACCAGATGGACGAGGACTACGTACGCGCCCTGGCCTACGGCCTGCCGCCAACCGGCGGCGAAGGCATGGGCATCGACCGGCTCGTCATGCTTCTGACCGGCTCGAAGTCGATTCGCGACGTGATTCTGTTTCCGTTGATGAGGAAAGAGCAGGGACCAGGAAACAAGGAATAGGGAATAGGGAATAGGGAATAGGAACGGACGACTATTCAGGCAAGAGTCAGGCATTACACTGGCGGGAACGAGTTTTTCTGTTCCCTGTTCCCTAGTTCCTGTTCCCTCGCTTGATCCACCCAGGAGCCAACTGCACTGTGAACATTCTTTTTGTCGGCGACATTTTCGGCAGCGCGGGACGCAGAATCGTCCGCGAGCACATCGGCCATGTGCGCCAGGCTCACGACGTCGATCTGGTCATCATCAATGCCGAGAACGCCGCAGGCGGCTTTGGCGTCACCCCCCAGATTGCCGAAGATCTCTTCGATCTCGGCGCGGACGTTCTGACCACCGGCAACCACATCTGGGATAAGCGTGAGCTGATCGACTATTTGAACTCGGCGCCGTCCGACAGCCAGGAGCGCCCTCGCCGCGTTCTGCGTCCAGCAAATTTCCAGCCGGGTCTTCCTGGATACGGCGTCTTTGAGGGCACCACAGCGAGCGGCGTGGCCTACGCAGTGATTGACCTGCAGGGTTGCGTCTTCATGAACACGACCAACGGACCTTTCCAGGCCGTCAACGATCTGCTGGCCGGCATCGAGGCCAAGGTAATCGTTGTAGACTTTCACGCCGAGGCTACCAGCGAGAAGGTTGCCATGGGCTGGTATCTGGATGGGCGCGTGACCGCGGTTCTGGGCACTCATACCCACATTCCCACGGCCGACCAGCGCATTCTGCCGGGTGGAACCGCCTACCAGACCGATGTGGGCATGAGCGGACCCTACGACAGCGTGATCGGTGTCGAAAAGGACCTGGTGCTGCACAAGTTTCTGACCGGCATGCCGGGCAAGTTCGAAGCCGCCAAGGGAAACCCAAAAATGTGCGCGGCCCTCGTCACCTGCGACCCGCTCACCGGCCGAGCCTCCGCCATTCAGCGCATCATGCTCGGAGAGTAGTCCCCTATGGAACAGGCGCTGCCGACGGGATGGAGTACGTTGGCGGAATCGGCTTGCCCTTCAAGTCCACAGCTTGCGGCCCCTCATCCTTGATCGGAATCAGACTCGCAGGGGAATGCGTGGCCTTCAGCAATCTGCCCTTGCCGTTGAAGGTCATTGTCCACTCCATAGGGCGCGGAGACGCCGCCACATCGGTAAACCGGATGACGGCTCCGCCGCGGTTTGGAATCTCCAGAACTGCCGGCATGGCCGTGGCAAACTTCGGGTTCTCAGGGACACCTGCCAAAAACGCAGCCTGGGGATGTCCCCCCGCCAGCGCGGCATAGCATAATCCGGTCCCGAGCCAATCGGGGGCCGTGTCAGGATGTTCTTCCGCCCGGATGTGATTGAAGGCCGAGATGGTCAGCGCATTGATCGGCGCCGGTGAGAACAGCGAATAGCCGCGCAGGAGAATGGGAATGATGCGTACGCGGCCTTCGCCGTCCCTTGGAATGGATGCGGAGAACACGCTCACGTCTCCCACGCCGTTGTTGCGCGTGAACCGCAGAAAGAGATGATTCGGCAGCGCCGGGCAGACGACCTGCTGGTAACCCCATTTGCCCTGGTTGAATTCCAGGTCCATATGTCCTGCGTGCTCGCTGATGGAAGACTCCGCGTCGGCCACCAGGTTCTGATCCTTCTCAGTCATCTTGTCCGCAGTTCGGAACTCGATCGAATTCGCGTGGCCAGCGGCATCAGGGGGAAACGGCATGGGCCGTTCCACCGCGCGGATCTCCTTGACCCTCGGCTGGTCCGCGGATACATCCGGAGCTGCCTGGGGCTTGATTGGAGCGCATACAACGACGATCGCCGCCACGGCCAGAAGGATGCGAGGAATTCTCAACGGTTCCATGCTGCCCATAGACTACCATTGGGCAAAACAGAACCTGAGCACGGAAACAAAAAGGGCAGCCCATCGCGGGCTGCCCTTCATGATCCCAGGAACGTAACGATACGCGTTCGATAAACGGATTAGTGCGTCGCCGCCTTGTGTCCAGCCGCCGGCTTGTGCGCCGGGACGGGCTTCTTCTTCTCAGGCTGGATGAATCCGTCGCGAAGGTCGATCTGTGCGGCCTGCGCCGCAGTGGCCGTGGCCGGAACCTGCGTGTAGGTGTCGTAAGTGCCGTCCAACTCTGCCTGCCCCTTGGACTGGAGCCCGAATTCGGTGCCTGCCGCCGGAACGTCCTTATCGGCCAGAGGCGTCTTCAGATTGACGATGAAATCCGGGACCTTGGCCATCTTCGCATCATCGGTTACGGCAACCTTGATGACCGAGGCGCTGGCTTCAATCACAATGCCCGGAACCGGCGTCGACTGATCCTTCATGATCGCCCAGAGCCTGTCTGCATCATCCTTGGAGCCAAGGGCCAGAATGGTCTCCTTGTCGGCAAGGGCAAGCGTCTTCAGATCGGGAGTGCTGGCCAGCAGGTCGTGAATCTGCTCGGCCGGAGTCGGCGCGGGCGCGATGGCAAAGCTTGCGGGAGGAAACGTTGTGGCCATCGCCTGGGCCTTGATGGCGTCCAGGCCGTCCAGCTTGCCGTGGTACTTCTTGTACCAATACTCGACCTTGTTCTCAATGGGACCCTTGAAATTGGCCGGGGCGAAGTCCCAGGCGCGGCAATAGAACCAGGTTGCCTTCACCAGATCCTGGGCGGTGCCTGGCTGAGCATAGGCTTCAGCGAGTTGATAGGTGTCAGCCAATCCTGCAACCTTCGATTGGTCGTCAGAATACAGCATCAACTCTGCCGTGTAGTCGGCCTGGGCAGCCTTGAAGTCCTTCTTTGAGATGGCGTCATCCAAAGCCTTGGCCGAGTTAAAAAGCGGATAAGCCGCGGCGGTCAACTTTTTCCAGTCGTCGTCAGAGGTGCCGGCGGGCTTGGAAACCGCGAGGCCCCTCTGGGCCAGCGCCGCGGCATCATCGCAGGTCTGGGCATCCTGGGTTTTGCCGCACTGCCCCTTCTTGATGTAGACGGAGATGAAAAGAGCCTTCAGGTTGGCCGGATCGACCTGCAGTTCGCGGGTGTCCGCGCTGAGGGTATTGTCGAGGTCGTTCAGGCTCTGGTAGGTATCCACCAGCAAATCCAGAACCGCCTTTTTTACCACACTCTGCGGATAAGTCTGCAAGAAGGTTTCCAAGGACGCAGCTTTTGCCTTGGGATCGGTTTGTGTGATCGCATTTTGATAGGCATTGAACTCGGCCGGATCCTTGATGGTGATCGAATCCTGTGCTCGCAGCGTGGGCGCATAAACGAGGCTGATGCTCGCCAATGCCATCACAGATAAAAAGACTAACTTCTTCATTCAGTGCTCCTGGAAACTGCCGAAATGGAGATCAATATTCAAGCACACGCTCACGGAATGGGGCAACCGTTCTTTTGGGGCGGTTGAGTACCGGGGGACAGGTAAACGATACCACGGCTTCCACTGCGGTGATGGAAGGATTATAGAAACCCTCGGCCTCCCTGACAAGAGACGTTGTGCGGGAAAAAAGCTAGCCCCAGGCAAGGCCCCTCTGCAAATGTCCCCATCGGCGTCGCAGCACCCGGTCCGGCGCCCAGTTCCGGATCCCGGTCAGGGACCCGGCCCAAGGGGTCGGATGGCCTACGCGAACCTTCGCCCCACGTCGCATACAGGATTAGACACCGCGCCGGGGAAAACCTCTCCTGGGATGCGCATCGGGGCTGAAACGGCTTCAGGCGCGAGGCGCCTCACTGGAACATCCGCACCAGTTCGGTCTGTTCGGCCAGAAATGCGTCATGACCATGGGCACTGTCCATCTCCCGGTAGTCGGCGCGGACCCCGGCGGCTTGAACGGTATAGGCAAAGTCGCGCACCGTCTCCGGTGGAAACAGCCAATCTGAGCTGATCCCGACAAAACTGAGCCGGGCCCGGATGCAGCCGAAGGCATCAGCCGGCGAGGAAAACCCGTGCAGCGGATCCCAGGTGTCCATGGTGCGCAGGATGGCCAGGTAACTATTGGCGTCGAAACGATCGATAAACCGCTGTCCCTGATAATCCAGATAACCGGCGATGTCAAACCGCCCGCCGATGAGCCCGCCACCCTGGTCATCCAATCCTCGGGGATCTTCCCCGTTCCGGTTGGGGTTGCGCCCAAACCGCTCGTCGAAGAGGCCCGCGGACTTGTAGCTGAGCATGGCGATCTGCCGGGCCAGCGCCAGCCCTCGCCGCGGAGGGCGTTGCGGCAGATAGTGCCCGCCCGCCCAATCCGGGTCCTGCTCGATGGCCTTCCTCTGCAAGTGGTTCAGCGCCAGCCCCATCGCCGAAACCGGCGCCACGGCAATAATCGCCGCCCGCTCCACCCGTTCGGGATTGAGAATCGCCCATTCCAAGGCCTGCATGCCCCCAATCGAGCCGCCCAGCACCAGCCGCAGCCGCCGGATGCCCAGCGAATCCAACAGCCGCGCCTGCGCCTGCACATTGTCCCGGATGGATACCAGGGGAAAGTCAGGCCCGTACACCTCTCCGGTTTCGGGGTCCACCGAGCCCGGTCCCGTCGAGCCATAGCAGGAGCCAAGCATGTTGATGCAAATGACGAAGTCGTGGTCAAGGGACATAAGTGCCCCCGGCGCGAACAGCTCCGGCCACCACTCGCCCACCAGCGCAGATCCGGAGAGCGCGTGGCATACCAGCACCGCATTGTCCCGAGTCGCATTGAGCCGCCCGTACACCGCATAGTGCAGCGTGACGCCAGCCAGCGTGCGCCCGCACTCCAGCAACAGATGCTCGTCGAGCACAAAGTCGCCCTCGTACGTGGGGGCCGGGATGTGGGGCCCGGCCCTCAGTACGTCAGGCCCGTCAGGCCCGGCACCAATGCGTGCATCCGTCATAATACTCATTGTGCAGCAAGAGTCGCGGTTGTTGTCGGGCCCGCAAACGCCTGCCCGATGGCCGCCCCGTTTGCCACTTTGATCGCCTGGTCCAAATCGGCAAGAATGTCGCGGATATCCTCGATTCCCACCGAAAGCCGCACCAACTCCGGAGTCACGCCAGTGGCAGCCTGCTCCTCGACGGAAAGCTGCTGGTGCGTCGTCGAGGCTGGATGGATGACCAGCGACTTGGCATCGCCAATGTTTGCCACCAGCGAGAACAGCTCCAGCGCGTCGATCAGCTTCTTCCCGGCCTCATATCCGCCCTTGATGCCGAATGTAACCAGCGCTCCCCGGCCGTTGGGCAGATACTTCAACGCCCGCTTATGATAGGAGCTCGACTCCAGCCCTGGATAGTTGACCCACTCCACACCCGGATGCTGCTCAAGATGCCGCGCTACAGCCAGCGCATTCTCTGAGTGCCGCTCCAAGCGCAGGTGCAGCGTCTCGATCCCTTGCAGCAGCAGGAAAGCGCTGAGCGGCGACAGCGCCGCGCCCGTGTCGCGCAGCCCCTGCACACGCGCCTTGAGAATGAACGCCAGCGGTCCGAAAGCCTGAGTGTAGGAAAGACCGTGGTACGAAGGGTCCGGCTCAGTGAAGTTCTTGAATCGCCCAGAGGCCGCCCAGTCGAACTTGCCTGCGTCCACAATCACTCCGCCAATCGTGGTGCCATGGCCGCCCAGAAATTTAGTTGCTGAATTGAGCACGATGTCCGCGCCCCACTCGATGGGCCGCACCAGCGCCGGCGAGGCCGAAGTGTTGTCAATCACCAGCGGCAGCCCGTGCTCGTGGGCAATGGCGGCCAACTGTTCAATGTCCGCAACATCCAGCTTGGGGTTGCCCAGCGTCTCAGTGTAGACGGCCCGTGTCTTGTCATTGATGAGCGCGCGCAGCCCGTCAAAGTCGTCCGCATCGACAAACCGCACCGTGATGCCGAGCCGCGGAAATGTGTAGTGAAACAGGTTGTAAGTGCCGCCATACAGCGACGTGGTGGAGATAATCTCCTCTCCCGCCGACGCAATTGTGGTCAAAGTCAGCGTCTCTGCCGCCTGTCCCGAGGCCGTGGCCAGGCCCGCCGCTCCGCCTTCCAGCGCCGCCACCCGCTTTTCAAACACATCGGTGGTGGGGTTCATGATGCGGGTGTAGATGTTGCCGGACTCTTGCAAACCAAACAGCCGTCCGGCATGGCCGGCGTCCTGGAATTCGTAGGATGTCGTCTGATAAATCGGCACGGCCCGCGCACCAGTCGCCGGATCGGGCGATTGGCCGGCGTGTACGGCAAGGGTGGCAAACTGGCGCTGGTTGGTTTCGGACATGATGGTCTCCTTTTCCTTGTGTTCGTTATGCCTGGCTGGTCAATGCGACCTGGGACGGCTTCCGGGACGCGTCCAAAAATGAGAAACGGCCCGAATCCTTTTCCGGACCCGGGCCGCCTGGTTTCGAGAATCGGTTGCGTCTAGCGCATTCGCGTCTCAAGAGCCACACGGACGGGTCCGCAAGCCATACACATGCACATGGCCATGACCGCAATTCCGCATTCCCTTGAGTTCCGCATTGAGGACAGTATCGACCCAAGCTATGGATAAAGTCAAATGAAACTTGACATTGCTATGGAGTGGGTGGCAGTATGCTGCCAATTCTCAAGAGACTTCTTATGCGATTTCTAATTACCCTGCAGCGTTGTCGCAGCATGGCTTCCTTCCTTTTGACAGCAGTGGTGCTCCAGGTTACTGTCTTGCTCGTCTCGTGCGGAGGGGGTTCGTCGGGTGGGACCAATCCAACCCCACCCCCGCCGCCGTCGCCGGATTTCTCCATTGCAGTTAAACAGGCAAGCGTAAGCCTCCAGCAGCAGGGGGCGTACCAATCGCAAAGTATTACGGCGGAACCGACGAACGGATTTACTGGCACAATTAGCCTGACCGTCTCAGGCCTTCCTGCCGACGTGACAATGACGCCCGGAACCATCTCCTCCGTTGTCATAACCGGGTCATCGCAAAGCAGTGCATTTCAGTTGGCAGCCTCGCAGGCGGCAGCTGTCGGTACCAGCACGATCACGGTGACCGGCACAAGCGGTTCCATTAGCCATTCAGTTACCTTCTCGTTAGCGGTGACAGCGGCGGCGCCTTTCACAATTCAGATGTCCCCGACTGCCATCACAATGACGCCCTCCTCGTATGCAACGGTTCAAGTTTCGGTCACTGCCAATCCCGGGACATCCCCGTCTCTCGCAGTTCAGCTCGGCCCCCTGCCATCTGACGGCGGAATCGGCGAAAATGCAGTGCAAGGATTCGTAACTCCGACCAACCCGGGGAGTTTCACCTTAGAAACAGAAGCCGTGGCGCAACCTGTGCAGAATTATCCGATTGTCGTGACGGCTACCGATAGTGCGAACAACAGCTATGTTGTCGTCGTACCACTTACCGTACTGGTTCCCTCGTCCAATACAACACCAACAAGGAGCACATTTGCGCGAACCGATCAAAGTCCAACTGGGGTAGTGTATGACGAGGCGAGAAAGCTCCTGTTTGTAAGTGTTGAGGCTTTAAACCAGGTCGCCGTCCTGTCATCCGTCGATGGACATCGCGTGGCAACGATTCCCGTTCAGGACCCAACAGGCATCGATGAGGCCGTTGACGGGAGTGCCGTCTATGTCGTCAGTCCCTATTTCACTTACATCACAACAATCGATCCGAATCTTCTTCAGGTGGTTCAACAAACAAACATTCCCCAAATCAGTGGGCCAGGACAAGCCGCCGGCGAAGCCATGCAAACCACCGCTTCACAGGTTGCCACGCTCTCCAATGGGAACGTTCTAGTCAACATTGGAAATTCGAATAACTCGGCCGGTGGCCCGCCAACTTATTTATGGAATCCAACAACGAATGTCTTCACAGGACTCGGCTCGGGTAGCCTGTTCGGGAACGGATTTTCAATCAACCGCAGTGCTAATCATTCCAAGGTCCTCTTCTGCGGCATCAGCGGGTATCTTTACGACGCGGGCAGTGGCAACTTATCAGGCCCGCTAAACTCGGGCTGCACATGGGGCACATCGGCCATAAGCCCTGATGGTTCGCAATTCGTCATCCTTGGCTCAAACATTTCTCCAACTGTCTTCTACGACGATCAAGGCAATGTGCTTGCTTCTATGCCGATTTTGGACACGCTGGGTTTGGGGGATTCGGGATGGGGGGTGTTGTATAGCCTTGACGGCAGCCGTTTGTACATCTTTTATACGGAGCCAGCGTACGAATCTGAGCTCTACGATGGAGCCGGACTCGGCGCCGTAACCGTGATCGACACCAATACCTTTTCATATGTGGGCTCAGTGCCCAATCTCGGGTTCGGTATAACGCTCCCGGGAATTTTCTCTGGGCAGACTCCCTTCGCGATCGACGAGACCAATATGATCTTTGGTGGCTCCTTCCTGGGAATGGGGTATCTGGACGCCAGTTCGCCGGGATGGTTGAGTCTTCCACTTCCTTCCGAAGAATTGATGTCAACGACGCTTGTTAGCCTCAAGGCACCCACAGCAGTGCAATTGCAGGGTTCAGATTTTTCTTCGGCGGCCAATTACAGCGTGTATTTTGGCCCATCGCCGGCCTCGCCACAGACGCTGGCGGGAACGAACGTATCCGTACAGTCGACCAGCGTCCTCGATGTCACGGTGCCAGCCGGAACAGTGACCGGCCCGGTTAACATGACTTTCACTCGTTCAGATGGCTACTTCAACGTGAGGCCCGATGCCGTCAGCTACGGACCGACGGTACTGCAAGTCGATACGAATGCAGGGTCACCCTCCGGCGGCGATTCAATCAAGGTTGTCGGCTACGGATTCGATGGTTCAAACGTGCAGGTGACGGTTGGGGGAAATCCCGCGACGAATGTCAGCTTGGCCAAACCATCGAGTGACATGCTTCTCCCAAGGGAGGTGCTCACTTTGACCACGCCGGCAGGCGCGCCCGGCAATGCCGACGTTACCGTAACGACGCCTGATGGCTCAACCACGGTCTCCGGCGGCTTCCAATACCTTACGTCTGTCCAACTCTATCCAATCCAAGGCGCTCTTGACGATATCGTCTATGACCAGGCGCGTCAGCGACTCTACATTACCAACCAAAACAACAATCGCGTCGAAATCTTCGACCTCGGCTCAAACACATTTCTTTCTCCCGTACAAGTCGGAAATGAGCCGACCGCTCTTGCGCTGACCCCGGACGGCGTGCTCCTGGGTGTCATAAACTCCGCCGATGTCACGGTGTCCGTCATCGACCCAGTCGCGCTTAAGGTAATTGCAACATTCACTGTGGTGTCTTCCCAGGACACCGCTTGTAATGTGCCGCTTACTATGTCGCCGGCCGAACCCCATAGAATGCTCTTGAATTTGAAATGTCCTAGCTCGTTGAGCGCAGGCCTCTCACATCTCGTCAATCTCGACACCGGCAGCCTTGATTGCACCGGCGTGGCCGGATGCCAGTCAAACGGCACTGATCTGCAATTGGGTCTGACAGCATCGGTATCAACGCCGGACGGCAGCAAGATTTTCCTCGCGCCAAATGGTGCGTCTGCTGGAGATGCTGCAATGCTCGATCTCAACGCCAATACCTTGACCTATGGTATTTGGACTCAATCCACCGATGTAGCTGTAGATGCGGATGGGAATGCCTTTGCCTCAAACAATCCATACCAAGGACTAGTCGGGATATTGAACACTCAGCTATCGCAGACTTCGATTATGGCGTTTGAACCCTACGCTGATTCAGACAATCAGAGTTTGGGCTTATCTCCCTCAGGAGAGAAGTTGAATGCTTCGGGAAGTTTGCTGTATATGCCGCAGAACGCGGCTGTTGCGATATTCGATGTGCACACAGGACGCATGGTGCGGCGTCTCCCCATATCCGACGGCATTCCCAAAGACACGGGGGCGATGGCTCTGGACGAAACGGGGACCAAGATGTTCTTGATCTCGAATTCAGGCATTACGATTGCTCAGCTTTCTCAGGTTCCGCTCAGCCTGGCGTCGGTGAATCCCGCAACGGGATCGCAAGGAACACAGGTGACCTTGCGCGGCAGTGGCTTTCTTAATGGCGCTACTGTCTCATTCGGAACAGAACAAGCCTCAACCACTTACGTCGACCCCGAGACATTGACGGTTACCGCGCCGGCCGTGTCCTCAGGACCGGTTCGCATCACGGTGAACAATCCAGACGGCTCCACTTATAGTCTTGACGCGGTCTTTACGGTCCAATGAACACACTCGCCGCCGATTGTGGGTAAGAAGCCAGGTTTCGGGTTCATCGGCTGATGCCACAATAGTTGCTTGGTTCTGTGATTTGTTCATGCTTCTACCCGTGGGTCGGGTTTTCCAGGTTGATCGTGGTCTGTTGCGGCGGGCGCTTTTTCGATGGTTCGGTACTTTCAATGCGGCATCGCGCTGTGACGCGTTACTCCTCCGCCTTCCATACATACGCTCCGGGCTGCGGCAGGCCGATGTGCGCCAGCACGCGGTAGACAAACTGCCGGGCCATTTCCGTCGAATCGACCGGCCGATTATAAAACGCCGGAATTACCGGGAAAATCACCGCGCCCGCATCAGCCGCTAGCACCATGTTCCGCAAATGAATGCGATTGAACGGCGTCTCGCGCACGCACAGCAACAGCGGACGGCGCTCCTTGAGCGTCACATCGGCGGCGCGCGCAATCAGCGAATCGGCCAGCCCATGGGCGATGGCCGCCAGCGTGCCCATTGAGCACGGGAGAATGATCATTCCATTCGAGGGGTGGCTTCCGCTGGCGATGGCCGCGCCGATGTCCGCGTCCGCGTGCTGCACCGTCTTTGCCGGCGCGCGCCCGAGCAGCTTCTCCAGCAGGTCGCTGCGTCCACTTACGCCCAGTTCTTCAGCCATCACGCGCAGCGAGTTTTCCGAGGCCACAAAGTGAACGCGGGCCACGCGCTCATCCGCCTCAAGCGCGCGCAGCAGTTCCCGGCCAAAGACGGCACCCGATGCGCCGGTGATTGCGACGGTTAAATTTGCGGCTTCCAAGGTGCGAACTCCTTCGCAAAAACTGGCTCTTCTTTCGGTCCTAATTGCCCATCTGCTGCAACTCCTGAATGATCCTGGCGTACTCCTCTGAGTCCGCTATTGCCACAAAACGCCTCATTTCATCGAACGCCAACTCACTTTCTCCAGCGCTCCAAAGCACCCGAAAAAGCAACACAGACACCCTTTCCGACGTTGGCGCCAATTGAACGGCCGCTCGGCAACATTCGATCGCCTCCCGATGCCGCCCGCCGCGCGACAGGATCCAGCCAAGGTAGCCATGCGCAATCGCAACCCTTGGAAACTCCGCCACCAAATCCCTAAGGATTTGCGTTGCGAAGGCAGCGTCATTCTGCTCATCCAGCTCAACCGCTTGCCTGATGACATCCAGGACGCGCGGGGGCTCATCCTCTAACGTCTGGCTCATACGCTCTACTCGCCCAGCACCCGATTGAAGATAGCGTCGACGTTCTCCAACTGCCGCGAATAGTCGAAGGCGCGCTCCAGCTTCTGCGGGCCCAGCAGCGTGGTGATCGCCGTATCCCGCTCAACCTCATCGCGAAACACCAGATCCTCTTTCCACGCCCGCATTGCATGGCCCTGCACCAGCCGGTAGGCGTCTTCGCGCAACATTCCTGCCTCGGCCAAATCCAGCAGCAACTGCCCCGAGAAGATCAGCCCGCCCGTGGACTCAAGATTCTTTTTCATCCGCTCCGGATAGACCAGCAGCCGGTCGATCAGATTCGTGGTTTTGGCAAGCAGATAGTCCACCAGAATGGTCGAATCCGGAAAAATCACCCGCTCGACAGAGGAATGGGAGATGTCCCGCTCGTGCCACAGGGCAATGTCTTCCAAGGCCGCCTGCGCATTGCCACGCAGCACCCGCGCAAGGCCGCTGATCTGCTCGCTGGTAATCGGATTCTTCTTGTGCGGCATGGCCGACGAGCCCTTCTGCTTCTCGCTGAAGAACTCCTGCGCCTCGCGCACCTCAGTGCGCTGCAGGTGGCGCACCTCGACGGCGATTTTGTCCAGCGTGCTGCCGATAATCGCCAGCGTGGTGATGTACGCCGCATGACGGTCCCGTTGGATGACCTGCGTAGCCACCGCAGCGGGCTTGAGGCCCAGCCGCGCGCAAATTCTTTCCTCGTGCTGGGGTTTGAGGTGACCAAAAGTACCCACGGCACCCGAGAGCTTGCCGACCCGCATATCTTCGGCCGCCGCGTCGAATCTGGCGATATTACGCTCTATCTCCGCGTACCAGTTGAGCAACTTGAGCCCGAAGGTGGTCGGCTCCGCATGAATTCCGTGCGTACGCCCAATGGTGGGCGTGTGCTTGAACTCCAGTGCGCGGCGCTTGAGCACCACCAGCAGCGCTTCCAACCCGGCGCGGATCAATACAGAAGCCTCGACAACCTGAAGCGCCTGCGCGGTATCCACTACGTCGTTCGAGGTGAGCCCATAGTGCAGCCAGCGCGACTCGGCCCCAAGGCCCTGCGCGTTCAGGCTCTCGGCCACCGCGGTCGTGAAGGCGATCACGTCGTGCTTCACCTCGGCCTCGATTTCCTGAATGCGGGCTACAGAAAACTTCGCCTTGGCGGCAATCGCCTGAGCCGCCGCCACGGGAATCACCCCGTCCTCGGCCAGCACCGCGCTCGCCGCCGACTCCACCTTCAGCCAGCAGCGGTATTTGCTCTCGTCCGTCCAGATCCGGCCCATGCCGGGGAGTGTGTAGCGTTCGATCAAAGGGGGATCTCCTTACCAGAGCGGTTTGCCGCGCCCTGCGTCAACCCTTGATTGTACGAGGGAAACGTACTTACTCGCGAGGAATCCCCAAACGCTGATGCAATTCATCCAGAAGCAGCCCGCGCCCCGGCTTGTACGGCTGAAACCACTCCCCGTCGATCACCAGTTGCGGAATCGCCCGCTTGCCCACGTGGCGCAGGACCTCGGCCGAAGCCGCCGGATCGGCGTCCACATTGATTTCGCTGTATTCGATACCGTGCGACTCAAGAAATTGCTTGGCCGCGCGGCAATCCCGGCACCACGCAGCCGTATAAACCTGCACCTTCATTCCATTATTTTACTTCCTTGAGACTGGTAACATCGGTGACAATGACCGCCAGCGAAATCAAGACCCTACTGAATCTCCAGCCGCATCCGGTGGAGGGCGGCTTCTACCGCCGCACTTACACCTCAGCCTTCACCGTTGGACTTGCGCGCGGCGCGCGCTCCGCGGGCACTGCTATTTACTATCTTCTGGAGCCCGGAACCTTCTCCGAGATGCACCGGCTCGACTCCGACGAGATCTTCCACTTCTATCTCGGCGACCCCGTCGAAATGCTGCAACTCCACCCCGATGGGCGCTCCGCTGTTCTTACTCTTGGACCGGATTTGGCGGGTGGCCAGCATGTCCAACTCGCCGTGCCAGCCGGAGTGTGGCAAGGGACGCGACTGGTGGGCGACGGGAAAGTGGCCCTGCTGGGCTGCACGGTCACGCCCGGCTTCGACTTTGCGGATTATCGCAGCGGAACTTATGCCCAGTTAGCCGAAAAATGGCCGGCGCAAGCGGAAAGAATCAGGGCGCTGACCAGAAGCTAAGAAAATCTCCGCTCGCGAAAGAAGCTCCGCAGCAACTCCGCCGATTCCTCAGCTAGGATTCCCTGCTCCACCTGCATCTGGTGGTTGAGCTGCGGATGATTGAGCACCGCAAGCACCGATCCCGCCGCTCCCGCCTTGGGATCGACGGCCGCGAACACCAACCGGTCAAGCCGCGCATGAATCATGGCTCCGGCGCACATGGCGCACGGTTCCAGCGTGACGTACAGCGTGCAGCCATTCAGCCGGTAATTGCCCAGCGCCGCAGCCGCCGCGCGCAGGGCTACGATCTCGGCGTGGGCTGTGGGGTCCACGTCGCGCAAGACACGATTCTGACCCCGCGCGACAATTCCCTGTTCAGGCGCCCCCTCGCGCGTTATCACCGCGCCAATCGGCACCTCGCCGGCTTCCCCGGCGATGCGGGCCTCGGCCAGCGCGGCCTGCATCGCCTCAAGATCGGTGATCATACCAACCCCGCCGCCGGGGATCCCACGGACAGGTCCTCGTCCGTGGGGTGTGCAGCCGGCTGCTGCTGCGTCATGCAGTGCAGCGTTCCCAGGCCCCACGCCAGGTCCACAGAATGAATCCCAATCACCTCGCGCTCCGGAAAGACTTCGGCCAGAATGTTCAGTGCCACACGGTCGTTGGGATCGTTGAAAGTCGGCGCCAGCACCAGGCCGTTCGCGATGTAGAAGTTCGCATAACTGGCCGGAAGCCGCTGCCCACTGAAAACCACCGGCCGCGGCAGCGGCAACTCCACCAGCGTGAACTGTTTTCCAGCGGGAGTCCGCGCCGCCTTCAGACGTTCAAGATTCTCCGCCAGCGGCTCATGGTTAGGGTCATTCGCATCCGGCTCGACAGCGGTCACAATCGTCGCGGGCCCGACAAACCTGGAAATATCGTCCACATGCCCGTGCGTATCGTCGCCGGCCACGCCGCGCCCCAGCCAGATCACCTGGTCGATTCCAAGAAAATCGTGAAAGGCCCGCTCCAGCTTTTCCCGGCTCACCCCCGGGTTGCGCTCCTGCACCTTGCTCAGCAGACATTCCTCCGTGGTCAGCAGAATCCCCTCGCCGTTGGTGTCGATCGACCCGCCTTCGAGCACCAGGCGGCGCTTCGTGCCTTTCTCGAACTCGATCGCCGGTTGCCAGGCCGGCAACCCCAGCAGCGCCGCCACGCGTCCCGGCACCTGGTCGTCGAGTTGCCAATCCGCATACTTGGCCCATGCGTTGAAGTGCCAGTTCGTCACAGCCACCCGGGCTTCACGGTTGCGCACAAAGATGGGCCCCGAGTCCCGCGTCCACACCCGATTGGTCGGCCACGCATGAAAACTCACCCAATCCAGGTTCGCCCCGGCCCGCTCCAGGATTCCGCGCGCGCGCCCTTCAGACTTCAGGTCGTCGACCAGAATATGCACGCGCTCCCGCGACGAGAGGAGCCGCACAATCTCCGCATAGACCCACGGAATCGCCTGGAACTTGCCTGGCCAGTCTTCGGGATTGTGCGGCCACGCCAGCCACGTAGCCTCGTGCCGATCCCACTCGGCGGGGATGCGGTAGCCCAGTTCTCGCGGCGTTGCTGTGGACGCAAATTCTCCAGATCCCGCGGAATCAGTCATGCTATTTCGAATCTCCGTCCGCCGGCCAGGTGTTCACGGGATCGAGAAACCGCTTGGTGATTGGCCCATACGCGTCGATGCGCCGGTCGCGCAAAAACGGCCAGTTGCGACGCGTCTCTTCGATCAGCCCGAGGTCGATTTCGCCAATCAGAATCTCTTCCGCATCGTGCGAAGCCTTGGCAATCACGCGTCCGAATGGATCGGCCAGAAAGCTCCCACCCCAGAACTCCAGGCCCGGCCCCGTAGCACGATTTCCTAAAACGTCGCCGTGCTCGATGCCGACCCGGTTCACGCCAGCCACGTATACGCCGTTGGCGATGGCGTGCGCCCGCTGGATGGTCTGCCACGCTTCATACTGCGCTGTGCCGAACTCATCCTTCTCTGCTGGATGCCATCCGATTGCCGTCGGATAAAAGAGCACCTCCGCACCCTGCAAAGCGGTGAGCCGCGCGCCCTCCGGATACCACTGGTCCCAGCAAACCAGCGTGCCCACACGGCCAAATGCCGTGTCCGCGGCCTGAAACCCCAGATCTCCCGGCGCAAAATAGTACTTCTCGTAGTACAGCGGATCGTCCGGGATGTGCATCTTGCGGTATACGCCGGCGATGGCCCCATCGGCATTCAGCGTTACCGCCGTATTGTGATAAAGTCCCGCCGCGCGGCGCTCAAAAAGTGAAGCTACAATTGCAACCCGGGCTTTGCGCGCCACCTCGGCCAGCTTCGTGGTCGAAGGCCCCGGAATGGGTTCGGCCAGGTCAAACAGGTGAAGATCCTCGCGCTGGCAAAAGTACTGCGCGCGGAAAAGCTCCGGCAGGCAGACAATGTTCGCGCCCAGCCTCGCGGCCTCTTCGATATGCTGCACCGCCGACGCGAAGTTCTCCTCCGGGTCAGGGCCCATGCGCATCTGCACCAGTCCCACGTTGTATTTGGTTGTACTCCCCATGATTCGCCGGCCACCCTTCTACACCATTCTCTTGCCGGATGCAGCAAGGCCAACCCCACGGCGCGGGATTGGCCTCAGCTCATCCGCCTGATGCCCTCGTTACTCGTCCAGAATCAGCACCGCGGCTGCAATCGTGGTGGTCCACAGTCCGCGCTTGTCACCAACCGCCGACTGCGTGATGTTGCTGGTGCGCACTATCTTGTTCGAGATGCGATAGATTTCTTTCTTTTCGTCCCAGCTCGTATCCGGATCGAAGTCCACATCGAGGGTCGTGGCCAGCATCTCCGCTGCCAGTTCCTCGGCGTACTCGCCAGCCTGCTCCTCTGTCTCGCCAAAGCTGTGGTGCTCGCTCAGGTAGCCATATGTGTCGCGATCGGCGGGGATGGCCACCCCGATGCTCGCTACGATCAGCCGGTGCGGTTCGCGTGTGGAGTTCTCCGCAATTACCGAGAAAACCACCTCACCGTGATTCAGATAGGTGAGGCCCTCCTTACGCGGGATCACCTTGCACCGCGGCGGAAAGATCGAAGAGACGCGCACCAGATTCTGCGAGGCGATTCCCGCATCCCGAAGGGCCAGCTCAAAGGAGGTCAAACGCTCCTTATGTTTGCCTACACCCTTGGTAAAGAAAAGCTTCTTCGGGACCATGCTTTTTCCCAATTTCTATGTACCCTCCGTGACATTGACGCTCGTGGTTTTTATACAGTTCCCGTGTGAGTTTATCGCATCCAGGTTCGCGGGTACACAATCCCCGTCAATTTCATCCCACTTTCACACGATTCGACCGGGCCACCGCCAGCCCCACCTCACGGCCTCCGAATCGTCTCCAGGGTGACTTTTTGCCGCTCGCAGCGTTTAAGAAGGCATGAAGGTCATCTATTTGGCAGAAATCGGTATTTTGAGCGCCGGAATTGGCTGCTGGCCGGCGCTGGCTCAAGCGCCTGTGGATCAGCAAAGCACCGCAGCGCCAGTTGCGGCTGCTCCGGCATCAGGCCCGGTGGTCTTGGAGTGGACTCCGCCCGCGCTAGCGCAATTGAGCGCGGAGGCCGCAGTCAAATCCAGCTTTACGCTGGACCGGGACATGCTGGGCGTCGCCGCCAGCCTCATGCCCGACGCGGAAGCCGAGACCAAACAGGCCATCGCCAAGATCGACGGCGTCAGCGTGCACGTGCTCCGTTTTGGCCCCGCCGGCATTCCTGACGAGGCGCCCGTAGACGCCATCCGCGAGGCCTACCACCTGCGTGGGTGGAAGCACCTGCTGACCACCGATAGCGCGCCCAACGCCAAAACCCCGCTTCACAACGAAACCACCGACCTGTGGTTCGTTCTGGACGGAGTAAACGTGCGCGGCGCCGTGGTGCTGGTCGAAAGCCCCAAAGGTCTGACACTGGTAACTCTGGCCGGCAATCTCAGTCCTGTAGATCTCCTCCGTCTGCGCGGCCATTTCGGCATTCCACGCTTTAAAGGCGGCACCTTCAAAGACGCCAAAGACAATTAGCAACAGTCCCGCCCGCCATTGCCACCCCCAATTTGCAGGTGGTAGCCTCATCCTTGACCACGCAAGGACGAGGGCCCCTGAAAGCTATGCAAACCACCTACAACGGCCGGGAACTTCCCAAAGACGGCCAGCCAATCGAATATACCAATGGGCAATTCAAAGTCCCCAGCAATCCCATCATTCCTTTCATTGAGGGCGACGGCACCGGGCGCGACATCTGGAAGGCCTCGCAGCGCGTATTCGATGCCGCGGTCGAAAAAGCCTACGGCGGCCAGCGCTCAATCAAATGGTTTGAGATTTTCGCCGGCGAAAAGGCATTCCGCCAGTTCTCGACATGGCTGCCCGACGACTCAGTGGCCGCAGCCCGCGACCTGCGCGTCTCCATCAAGGGACCGCTCACCACGCCCATCGGCGGCGGCATCCGCTCGCTCAACGTGGCCCTGCGCCAGCTTCTCGACCTCTACGCCTGCGTGCGCCCGGTCAAGTATTACCAGGGCGTGCCCAGCCCGGTGAAGCATCCCGAGAAGCTGGACATCGTGATCTATCGCGAAAACACGGAGGACGTCTACGCCGGCATCGAGTTCAAAGAAGGCAGCACCGATGCCGCCCGGCTGATCGATTTCGTAAACAGCGACCTGCTCAAGGGCGGCAAGAAGAAAGTTCGCGAAGATTCCGGCGTGGGCATCAAGCCCATCTCCATCTTCGGCACCAAACGGCTGGTCCGGTACGCCATCCGCGCCGCGCTTGCGCAGGGCCGCAAGACCGTCACTCTGGTGCACAAAGGCAACATCCAGAAGTTTACCGAGGGCGCCTTCCGCGAGTGGGGCTACGAGGTCGCGGTGCAGGAATTCCGCGATCAAGTCGTGACCGAGCGCGAAAGCTGGATACTGGGCAACGTCGAGGCCAATCCAGGTATTTCCATTGAAGAAAACGCTGCGCTCATTGAACCCGGCCTGGAGTTCGGCAACGAGAGCTTTCGAGACGCGCTTTACGCAGAGATCAAAGGCGTCCTCGACTCCATTGGCAAAACCCACGGGAACAGCGCCTGGAAGTCGAAGGTGCTGATCAACGACCGTATCGCGGACTCCATCTTTCAGCAGATCATCATCCGGCCCGCTGACTACAGCGTGCTGGCCACCACCAACCTCAACGGCGACTACATCTCCGACGCCGCGGCGGCCCAGGTGGGCGGACTGGGCATCGCTCCCGGCGCCAACATCGGCGACGGCTACGCGGTGTTTGAAGCCACGCACGGCACCGCACCCAAGTATGCCGACAAGGACATGATCAATCCCGGCTCGGTAATTCTGTCGGGCGTGATGCTGTTGGACTTTATCGGCTGGAAGCAAGCGGCAAAACTCATCGAGCAGTCGCTGGAAAGGACGATTCTGCAGAAGTTCGTCACCTACGACTTCGAACGCCAGACTGCGGGCGCAACGAAAGTAGGAACGAGCGAGTTTGCCACGCGGATTATCGGAAACATGTAGAGAGAGATCAGTGGTTGACACGCTGGCGAACCAGCCACAAAACACGCGGGGATTCGATTCCAAGGAGAGAATGAAATGCGCAAAAAGGTAAGTATTGTGGGCGCGGGCAACGTGGGCGCAACGGCCGCGCACTGGATTGCGGCCAAGGAACTGGCTGATGTGGTCCTGATCGATGTCGTCGAAGGCATCCCCCAAGGCAAGGCGCTGGATCTGCTCGAGGCCATGCCAATCGAGAAGCGCGACGTCAGCGTCACCGGCTCCAACGACTACGCGGCGACTGCCAACTCCGACATCGTGGTTATCACCGCGGGCCTTCCGCGCAAACCGGGCATGAGCCGCGACGACCTGCTGCACACCAACTTCAAGATCCTCTCCGACGTGGTCCAGAAAGTAGTCGCGCATTCTCCCGAATCGATCCTCATCGTCGTCTCCAATCCTCTGGACGCCATGGCCCAGGCCGCCTATCGCCTGGCAGGTTTCAACCGCGAGCGGGTGATCGGCATGGCCGGCATTCTGGATTCGGCCCGCTTCAGGAGCTTTATTGCCGCTGAGCTGAATGTGAGTGTCGAGAATGTTACAGCCTTTGTGCTTGGCGGCCACGGCGACACCATGGTCCCGCTGCCACGCTACTCCACGGTCGCCGGCATTCCCATCACCGAGCTCATTGCCCCCGGCCGCCTGGAAGCGCTAGTCCAGCGCACGCGCGACGGCGGCGCGGAGATCGTCAAGCACCTCAAGACGGGCAGCGCCTACTACGCGCCCTCGGCCGCCACAGTTGAGATGGTCGAGGCCATTCTCAAGGACAAGAAGAAAATCCTTCCTTGTGCCGCGTATCTTCAGGGCGAATATGGCATCGAGGGCTACTACATCGGCGTTCCGTGCAAGCTGGGCGCCGCCGGCCTGGAAAAAATCATCGAAATCAAGCTGACCGCGGAAGAAGACGCAGCCCTGAAACAGAGCGCCGAAGCCGTGAAGGAACTCTGCGCCGTCATTGGCGTATAGTCTCTGCCATCAACCTGAGAACGGTTTCCCAGGCCCTCATGGTTCACTCTTGAGGCCTGGGAAACTACCCTGCACAGCCGGCTCCCTGCGCCCGGCTCCTGTTGTGGCCATCCTCTTTTATATCTGCAACCTTTCCACCAAATTTGTGTCTAAACAGGCGAACGGCAGGCCGCTGGGCGATGCTCGCGGGGTGTCCACGGTCAAGCGTTTGCGACCTGGAGATCCACGCAATTCGCCGCGGCTGCCGCATGACCCGTTTTCTTTGAACGAGGAGGTTTTCAACCATGAAAAGGACGATTTGTACAACCCGGACCGCTCTGCTCGCTGCCACCCTCGCCGGAGCCCTTCTGGGACTTCCCCAGGGATCTTTCGCGGCGCCTCGCGGCCTGGGCGCCCAGGCCCAGCAAGACAGCTCTGCCACCAGCGACGCCGCGACCCGGCTGAACAAGAAGCAGTTTCAAAATGTAAAGGTGACCGTGGACTCGAACGGCACGGCTACGCTTTCAGGAACCGTGGACCTCTACGAGTACAAGGTTGACGCCTACAAGCGCATCCACAAAGCCAAGGGCGTGACCGCCGTCCGCAACGACATTGAGGTAGCCGGCCCCAGCGTCGCCGACAGCGAGTTGCAGGCTAAGCTTGGTGAGAAGCTGGCCTATGACCGCGTCGGCTACGGCAACACCTTCAACGCCATCACGCTGAGCGTACAGAACGGCGTGGTCACCCTCGGCGGCCATGCCCGCACTGATGTAGACAAGGACTCCGCGCTGGCTCTGGTGAGCACATATCCCGGCGTTAAAGATGTGGTGAGCGAGATTGAGGTCGATCCCGCCTCGATGATGGACGACCAGACCCGTCTGGCTGTGGCAAGGGCTGTCTACGGCTACCCATCGCTGAACAAGTACGCCATCGACCCCGGCAAGCCCATCCGCATCTCGGTGCAGAACGGCAACGTCGAGCTCTATGGCAACGTGGACTCGCTGGCCGATAAGGAAGTCGCCTTCATACGCGCCAACAGCGTACCCGGCGTCTTCAGCGTCAAGAATTACCTGCAAGTGACCAACCAGCCGTCTGAGGGCCAGAAATAGGTCGCGCGGCCCTACCAGGCAGCGAATATTTTTGCGCTCCTCGCCCCCAGGGCTTGTTCCTATTGCCGTGATCACGGCAATCCAACGGGGGAACAAGCCCTGGTTCTACCGATCTTTTCAGAAATGCCTGCCGGCTTATCTTCAATCCCTGAAGGCGCTCAGCTTCTGAAGCAGTGGCGATCTTTGAGGCTCGGGGAGTTGCGAACGAAGAAAATTGAGCACCGCATCGAAGGTGGGCAGTGCGTCCCACCCCCGGCGCTGCCCTCCAGCAGCCATGGCTTTCAGCGCGGCGGCAGCCGAAGCAAACGCAATGGCTTCCTCGACCGACAGATTCCGCGCGACTGCCAGGGCGAAGGCTCCGTGAAATGTATCCCCGCACCCATTGGTATCGAACGCGTCGACCTTGAAAGCCGGGAAATGCCGCACCGCCGGGTCCGCCGCGGTGCTGAAATAGCAACCTTCCGCACCATCCGTCACAACCGTCGCGATTCGCTGAGCACGCGCAAGGGACGCGCAGGCATCGCTCGGCTCCGGGGCGCCGCTGGCCCAGACGGCGAAAGCTCTCGGTACGATCAGGTAGTCAGTCAGCGCGGCCAGATGAATGGCCGATTCCGATTGGCCTTCAATATCCCCCAGCACAGGCACTCCCAACCGGCGAGCCTTCTCCGCCACCGGGGTTAGAGATGGCTCGGTGAGATGGTCGAGCAGAACCAGGGTCGCAGACTGAATCAGCGAGTCCGGCAGATCGTCTGGGCTTAATACCCTGTAGAGCGCGGGGTCGTAGAACACATTGCGACGTCCCCGGCCATCGACCACGATGATGCTGTGGTACGGGCCGCCTTGGGGGTCATGCACGATATGCGAGATATCCACTCCGTGGCGCTCGAGCGCGGATGCGATATACCTCGACAGCTCGTTCTCTCCAAAGCGCGCTGCGTAAGCGGCGCGGCCTCCCAGTGAACCGGTTGCGGCCATCGCCGTGCAAGCGGGTCCGCCGCCCTGGCGCGTGCTGCCATGAACCGGTATCTTGCAATCCACCGGCGGATATTCCGAAACATAGATCAGATCGTCGACCGCCGCAATTCCGACTCCAAGAACGTCATACCGCTTGTTCATACATGCTTTCTGTTCATCGATCGCCTCAAGACAGCCATCGATGCATCGTAATGCCCGGCGCTCCATCCTTGACGCGTGTCCCTGCGGCGACTTGGTGCGGCAAGGGCGGGAAAGCGCAAAGCCCTAACTGCCGCCGTAATTTGCGAACGTTGAAGTCAGCTCCAGATCCTTAACCAGTTCACGGTGCGGAGGGATTCGCAACGATTCCAGCGCCCCATGATATGCCTTTACCGCTTCGGCAGGCAGGATCTGATCGTCGGCCACCAGGCGCAGGTATTGAACAAACGATGGCTGATCCTCGGCCGCGTTGATTTTTCTGCCGAACAACGCAACCCGCGCTCCATGACGCTTTGCCTCGTGAACAAGAAGGAATGCATCGTGCGTGGTGCCTGCCGACCCGCCCAATATGCCCACCACGACGGAAGAATCGTACGCGCACAGCTCTTCAAGAGCCTTTGGGCCCGGATAAGGAATCTTCAGGAAACGAGGCCGCGCGACCGAGGGCACTCCGGCCAGAAGCCGCACGATATGGTCGTTGACGAAGTATGGAATCTTTTCCGGCTCGATGCCATGCACATGGGCCGGTACATTGGGATGAAATACCTCAAGAAAATGGCTGAAATGCCTCTTTTCCGCCTCAAGGCGGAATGCCTTGTACGCCTCAAGAACTTTGAGATCGCGCTCCGGGTTGTTGTTGAAGGTGACCGAATAGAGTCCGAGGTTCGCTCCCCTTTGGCGTTCTTCCTCAGAACACGGGCACTTGCCCGCCTGGATGTGGTCGAGCGTGGCCGAGCAAAACGGTTGCGAAGGGGCTTCTGGATAACATGACCCGCGAACCACATGAATATCCGTCGTATCGTTGGCGCGAACGGCCGGAGTCACCGCAGAAGAGTCGAAGATGCGTTCCTGAATGGTGAGTATCTCAGAGGTGCTGGCCGACATGAGCATGATGTCCACCAGGCCCTGGGAGACGATCTGGCGCATCTGATCCCGGTACTCGGCAACCGATCGGAGGCTTCCGTCGCGATTCCGTCCCGTTGCGGAAATGCCCAGAGCCATGTCGGCATCCTTGGCATCGGCCAAAATGAATACCCGGCTCGCCGGGTCTTTTTTCAGAGCGGCCAGCTTTACGTCAAGTGTCTTTTGCATACAGAAACATCATAGCCAATTGAATGGCCTGAAAAGCCGAGTCGAAAATCGGCGCACCCATGCGCAGCAGCGGCGGCGCGATTCCGGCCTCCACCGCGAAGGTTACGCCAGGCGATATTCGGTGCAAAGCACGCGGAATGGAGGCTCATCCTCAACGATCTCAGGATAGCGGGGCAGCGGCTCAAGGAAGTAGTTGTCGGCATCGTCGTCGTTAACTGAGGAAACCTCGCCGATCAGTCCATGGCCATTGATAGCGTGGAACGTGTGGTAGAGATACGGTGTAAGCGTGATGGACTCGCCTGGCCCCAGAATCACCGTGCCTCCGGCTTCGACCCGGCGCTGAATTCCGTCGCAGGAGACCATAACCGGGCTCTGCGCAAGCCCTCTGTCTTCAGTGGAATTGTAGAGTTGCACGGCCAACCGGCCCGTCCCCTTGCCGCCCCGGTTGATGATGTCCTCGGTCTTGCGGGCATGGTAGTGGAAGGGCGTGACCTGGTCCTGGCGAACGAACATAATTTTTTCGGCGTAGACTTTGGCGGTTTTGCCGCCAACCGGCATCCCATTGCGAAGGGTAAACAGCGTGAGGCCCATGGTTTCGAAATGCCCCCCGTTGAAGTCCGTAACGTCCCACCCCAGCCGTTCGCTGCGAAGCTCATTCGCGTCACTGCCGCGCTGTTGCCATTCTTCCGGCGTCCAATCCGCATACGGCGGCAAGACAAAGTGGTTCTCCCTAAAAAAATCCGCAGCGTCGGCAATGTAGCGGTTGATGGCCGATCTTTTCATGTCGATCTCCTCCCACAGGACATCTCTCAACAACATAAACCCAATTTCGGACGGAGGGGCGGCCATGGCCTTGAATTGCCGGCCGAGACCGAGCCGTCCCTGATGCGATCGCCCGGCCGCCAAGCGACATTCACACATTTGTAACGACACAGACCCTTTTTATTCCTTACACTTATCCCACTATGGCCATCGACGACCCCCTATCCATCGAACACCATCCAGGTAAAGCTCCAGGCACATTGATTCTCAGCCTCACCGGCCCACTGACCCTGCGCAATCTCTTTGATTTGCAAGCGCAACTGCGCAGCATTGACCCACTCCCGGCCGTCACCATTCTCGATCTCGCCGGCGTGCCCTACATGGATTCCGCAGGGATGGGAGCAGTGATCAACTACTACACCCACTGCCAGAACAGAGGCGGCCGGCTCATTGCCGCCGGAGTCAGCACGCGCGTTCTGGAACTGTTCAAGATGACCAGAGTGGACACGGTCATTCCCATGGCCGCCACGGTGGAAGAAGCCGAAGAACGCGTCTAGCTCCATGCGGGTTCGCACAATCTGCCGGCGCCCCTCAAGTACACTGGTCCATGGAGCCATCCATGCCAGGCCTGTGGGCCAAGACGCGCACGACATTGGAGATGATCAAGTGGGAGCACTCCATCTTCGCGCTCCCCTTTGCCTTCACGGCGGTCCTTCTCGCGGCCCATGGACTGCCCACCCTGCGCACCCTGGCGTGGATTCTCGTCGCCATGGTGGCTGCCCGCTCCTGCGCCATGGCCTTCAACCGCTGGGCCGACGCTGAACTGGATGCCGCCAATCCCCGTACACGCACCCGCGCCATTCCCGCCGGGCTGCTGTCGCGCGAGTTCGTACTCGGTTTCAGCATCTTCACGGCGCTGCTCTTTGTTCTGGCCGCGGCCGAGCTGAACCGGCTCAGCCTCTACCTCTCGCCCCTGGTTCTGGTGGTGCTGCTGGGCTACAGCTATATGAAGCGCGTCACGCGCTGGTCTCACCTGGTGCTGGGCTTCGCGCTGGGCCTAGCTCCCTCGGCGGCATGGATTGCAGTCTGCGGCAACCTCGACCCCCGCATCGTGGTCCTCACCGCAGCCGTAACCCTGTGGGTCGGAGGCTTCGATGTGCTCTACGCCTGCCAGGACTTCGAGCATGATCGCGCCGCGGGCCTCCACAGCCTGCCCCAGGCCGTGGGCATTCCCGGCGCTTTCAGAGCAGCTCGCGCGATGCACCTGGCCATGCTGGGCTTGCTTGCCTGGTTCGCCTTTCTGTTTCAATTTCACGCACTGGGGTGGGTCGGCATCGCCGCCGTAGCCCTTCTGCTGGCCTATGAGCACTCCCTTGTTTCCCCCCGCGACCTGCGCCACCTCAACGCTGCGTTTTTCACCATGAATGGGGTCATCGCCATGGTTTTTCTTGCCTTTGTCGCAGCCGATCTCTGGCTGAGGATCTGATTTTTATGCCTGACGAAACAATCCCTGACAAAACTCCGATCGAGCTGTGGTATGGTGCCAGAAAGCACTCCGCGGATGACTTCCCTTTCGCATCCGCCCCTCAATCACCCGCAGGAGAAACGGTTACGGGAATGAAGATCGCCATCCAGGGCGAACCCGGCTCATTCAGCCACGAAGCGGCGATGAAACTCGTCTCCGATGCGGCGATTGTGCCGTTTTCTCTTTCCGCCGAGGTCTTTGCCGCGCTCGCCAAGGGATCTGTCGATGCCGCGGTCATTCCCATCGAAAACAGCCTGGCAGGCTCGGTTTCTGAGCACTTCGACCTCCTGCTTGCCCACGATGTCATGGTCGAGCGGGAGACACTGCTGCGCATCCGCCACAACTTCATTGCCATCTCCGGCGCCCAGATCAGCGATATCGACCGCGTCTTCTCCCATCCGGTAGCTCTTGCGCAGTGCCGGCGTTTCCTTGCCAGCCATCCGAAGATCGAGGCCTTCGCCTTTTACGACACCGCGGGCAGCGTGAAGCAACTGGTGGAGCTGCGCGACCGCCATGCCGCGGCCATCGCCAGCGAAGCAGCCGCGCACTACTACGGCGCGCAGATCCTTCAGGCAGGCATCGAGGACAACCCGGAAAACTTTACCCGCTTCTTCCTCGTCCGCCGCACCAGGGACGCCGCTACCGACCCCAATTCGAACAAAATGAGCCTGGCGTTTTCGGTGGAAAATCGCCCCGGATCGCTCGTTGCCGCGCTGACGGAACTCTCCAAACTCGGCACCAACCTGACCAAAATCGAGTCGCGGCCAGTGCACGGCAAGCCCTGGGAATACATCTTTTATGTGGATTGCCAGATTCACTCCGCCCAGGAGGGCTCGCGCGCGATCCAGGCGCTGGGTCCCCATTGCGTCATGGTCAAGGAGCTGGGCCGCTACACGGAAGCCGGCAAGGAAGACTGACCTGGCCGATAAACTATTGATTCAAAGGATTCCTGCAAGAACGGCAGACACAAAAGGGGACAGGCTGAAGCCTGTCCCCTTTTAAGCCTTGATGCGCTTTGGTTCTTAGAAGTGATACGCCACGCCAAGCGTGGGAACGAAGATGTTGTACCACTTGTTGGTGACAAAGTTGTAGCCCCCGCCCGTAGAGGTCTGGCCAAACGTCGGCACCTTGGTGACGTAACTGCGGTACTCCGCGCGAATGTCGAAGCTGGGGCTGATCTCGTACGCGATGCCGGCTCCGTACAGAGCGCTGATCGCGGTCTGTTGCTTTGCACCCAGAATCTGCGTGCCGCTATTGACGATGGGCAGGAAGACGAGTCCGGCCGCGCCTGCCTCAAGGAACGGATTGTATTTGCGGAAGTTGAATGTGCGCACGTAGGCGCCCGATGCTTCCTGCGTCCGGGTCAGGATGGCGATGCCGCTTGCCGCAATATTGGGTGCGTGGTAGGTGATGTCGTTCTGGTAGGTCACCCCATAGTTGGCCTCGAGGGCACTCGAGGGCGTCAGCATGAAACGGTAGCTGGCCAGCGCTCCATAGGCTGGGGTCGAGTGGACCTGTACGTCGGTCGATGAGGCGATGAACGGCTCAATAAGCCCAATTCCGCTGATGCTGACATCCTGGCGGCTCTCCTGAGCGCTGACTGCGGCCACGCCTGCGGCCAACAGAAATGCAATTAAGGCGATCTTCTTCATTCGGTCCTGAACCTCACGACTGCGCAACCATCCGGCTGGCAACGAACTTGTCAATTCCGGCGCCTCGGATCGAGCCGGGCCCCGCTCTCAGCATTGTAACTGGCCGGGCCGGTCCGTGCCGGAATACCCCTGCTGCGTCATCGGGCAAACCACCGCGCCAGCCATCTCACCAGAAGAGTTCTGAGGCTATAGACGCACCAGCAGTCAAAGGGGCACCGGGCCCTCCGCAGGCCCTTGAATTCACACGCTCAGCCCGCCCGCTCCACCTGGTAATAAAATGGCGGTCCCTGCTGCCTGGCCAGGGTTCTGACCGTGCGCAGAAATGCCCTTGCCGCATAGGACAACGTCGCCTGGCGCCGGTGCACCAGCCGCAGCACCCGCCGCATCTCCAACTCATCCACCGGGACCCGCACCAGATCCCCCGTCTCCAGCTCCCGCGCCACCGTGAGGTGGGGAACCAGCGCGACGCCGTTGCCCATGGCGACAAAACGCTTGATGGCCTCGATGGTGGGCAGCTCGATGGGCATGTTCAAGGGGGTCCGGTAGCGCTGGAAGGCCTCAATCACCTTCCGCCGCAGCGGCGATGCCACGTTGTGCGCGATAAAGTTTTCCTCGCCCAACTCATTGATGGAGACCCGCTCAGCCCCGGCCAGCGGATGGCTGGGGCTCACAATGAACGCCAGGCTGTCAGCATACACAGCGATGGTGCGGAACTGCACCGGATCCGGCCGAAACGAAATGACCCCGATCTCGAATGTGCGCAGCACAAGCTCTTCAGGAATCCGCGAGGCCAACATGCGGTGCACCGTGACGTTCACATGCGGAAACTCTCTGCGAAACGTGTCGATCGCCTGCAACAGATACATGCATGTGTACTCATTCGCCGCCAGTTGCAGCCGCCCCCGCTCCAGGCTTTTCAGCTCATCCAGCGCACTGCCGGCCTCCCGTCGCAGCGCCAGCAACCGCAGCGCATAATCGCGCAAAAGCACCCCGGCCGCGGTCAGCGACCCATCCCGCGCCGCCCGGTCAAACAGCGTTTCCCCTACCGACGCCTCCAGCTTGCGAATCACCTGGCTCACCGCCGGCTGCGTGCGGTGCAGCCGCACCGCCGCCCGCGAGAAGCTCCGCTCCTCCGCCACCGCCAAAAACGTCTCCAGTTGACTCAGTTCCATGGAAAAGCTCCTAAAGGCAGGAAGTAGAGAACAGGGAATAGGGAGTAGGGAATAGGGAGTAGGGAATAGGGAGCAGGGAATGGTTAAGCCCGCGTGGGTCTGCCAGCGTTCGTGCCTGCCCAGGTCTCTAAATCTGGACCTGGGTACCCGGCACGTTCCGCGTTGCTCTCTCGAAAATCCGCGCACAAACGATCTCTATCCCGTCGGGCGAGCCGCAGGCCCATAGATCACTTAGGGCAGGCTCCGGGGCACCCAGATTTTCTGTTCCCTATTCCCTGTTCCCAATTCCCTGTTCCCAATTCCCTGTTCTCTGTTCCCTGTTCTCTATTCCCTGCCTTTCCACTCTACCCTATAAGCACAATTTATCGCTTCCCCAAAAAGAATAACTTTGCCTTATAGCACCCTGATGCGAGACACTGGCATCATCCGAAAATGCTTCCTCTGGCAGGCGAAACCATGAATTCAGACCAACCAAATCACGTGGCCTTCTTCGACACCACCCTGCGCGACGGCGAGCAATCTCCCGGCTGCAGCATGACGACGCAGGAAAAGCTCACCATGGCCCATGCCCTGGAGGATTTGGGTGTGGACATTATCGAGGCCGGCTTTGCCATGGCGTCGGAGGGCGACTTCGCAGCCATCGCCACTATCACCCAGGCCGTGCGCAAGCCGCGCATCGCGTCATTGGCTCGCGCGAAAACCGAAGACATCGAAATGGCCGCCCGCGCCATCCAGTTCGCCGACAGCGCACGGATCCACGTCTTTCTGGCTTCGAGCGATCTGCATCTCGAATACAAGCTGAAGATCAACCGGCAGCAGGCGCTCGATCTCACCGGCGAATCGGTCCGCCTGGCGCGCTCGCTGTGCGACGATGTCGAGTTCTCCCCTGAAGACGCCACCCGCTCCGATCGCAATTTCCTCGTCGAGATGGTCCGCGTAGCCGTGCAGGCCGGAGCGACTACCATCAACATGCCGGACACGGTCGGCTACTCGACCCCCGAAGAGTACGGGCAGATGTTCCTTGAAGTCCGCACCCGTATCCCGGCGATTGACGAACAGGGCATCATCCTGTCCTCCCACTGTCACGACGACCTGGGCCTGGCCGTGGCCAACTCCCTCGCCGCCATCTCCAGCGGCGCGCGCCAGGTGGAGTGCACGATCAACGGCATCGGCGAGCGCGCCGGCAACGCTTCTCTTGAAGAGCTTGCCGCCGCCCTCTATGTCCGCGGCGACCACTACGGCGTCTCCACCAGCATCAAGTTGGAAAACCTCTACCCCACCAGCCAGGTTCTGGGCCAGATCATCACCTTCCGCCCCTCGCCCAACAAGGCCGTGGTGGGTGACAATGCCTTCGCCCACGAGTCCGGGATTCACCAACACGGCATGTTGGCCAACCCGCTGTGCTACGAGATCATGACACCCGCGCTGGTGGGCGTGGCCAAGACCCATCTCGTCCTCGGCAAGCACTCTGGCCGCGCCGCTCTCCGACACAGATTGGAGCAGCTCGGCTTCACCTTAACCCGCGAGGAGCTGCAACAAACCTACTACCGCTTTGTCGCCCTCGCCGACCGCAAAAAGAACATTTACGACCAGGATCTGATCGGCATTGTGCCCGACCAGATTCGTGAGACGCGCCGCGAAACCGTCTCTGAACTCGATTGAAGATTGATCCGGCTCCCTGACATGGACAACTGACAACAGATCTCTAACTCTCTGGAAAGATCTCGAATGAAGCTGAAGATTCTAGTCACCGCCGGCGACGGCATCGGCCCCGAAGTCACCAACGAAGCAGTCGCGGTTCTCAAGGAAGTGGCGCAAATCGGCGGCCACACGCTCGAACTTGATTTCAAACGCATCGGCGGCGTAGCCATTGTGCAAGACGGCTCGCCCCTGCCCGCCGACACACTGGCCGCCGCGCTGAACTCTGATGCCGTGCTGCTAGGCGCCGTAGGCGGCAATGAGTTCAACTCGCTTCCTCCGGATAAGCGCCCTGAAGCGGGCCTGTTGCAAATTCGCGCTGCGCTGGGCGGATTCGCCAATCTGCGCCCCGCCTTCGCGTTCAAGGAACTAGCGGCCAACAGCCCTCTGCGCCCCGAGATCATTGACGGCACCGACATTCTGTTTGTGCGGGAACTGCTGGGCGGCCTTTACTTCGGCCAGCCCCGGGAGTGGAATCGCGAAGCCCGTGAAGCCTGGAACACCATGCGCTACACCAAGAACGAAGTCGCTCGCGTTGCCCGCATCGCCTTCCAGTTGGCAACCAGGCGCCGCAACAAAGTCACCAGCGTCGACAAGGCCAACGTGCTTGAAGTCTCGCAACTCTGGCGCGCCACGGTGAACGAAGTCGCCGCCGAATTTCCCGGCGTCACAGTCGAGCACCAGTATGTCGACGCCATGTCAATGCACCTGATGAACCGGCCCCGCGACTTCGATGTGGTGGTGACGGAGAATCTCTTCGGCGACATTCTGACAGACGAGTCCGCGGTCATCACCGGCTCTCTCGGCATGTTGTCCTCCGCCACGATCGGCGGCAAGGTCAATCTCTACGAACCGGTTCACGGCTCGGCGCCCGACATTGCAGGCAAAGGCCTGGCCAATCCGCTGGGCGCCATTCTCAGCGGAGCGTTGATTCTGCGCCACTCCGCAGGGCTTGAAGCAGAGGCAGCGGCCATTGAAACCTCAGTGCGCAAGGTGCTGGAACAGGGCTTCCGCACGCCGGACCTGGCGCGCGGAAATGCACAGGGCTTCCCGGTGCTTTCGACCAAGGAGATGGGCACCAAGGTGCGTGAGACGGTGAAGACATTGCTGGTGAACGCGTAGGGTTTTGGTTTCCCGCCCTTGCCGCGGCGCCGCGGCAAGGGCGGGGCACCCAACATTTGTGGGCAGGAAAAAGCGGAAGCGCAGGTCCTTCGACTTCGCTGCGCTTCGCTCAGGATGACAAATCTTTGGATCAGGCAACAAGAAACAGCGATTTGAAACATAGGTGATCAATGAGTTCCGAACCGAAAACGCTATTCGAAAAGGTCTGGCAGCAGCATGTGGTGGTCGAGCCCAAGGGCGAGCCCACTGTGCTTTACATCGACCTGCAATTGCTCCACGAGGTCACTTCGCCGCAAGCATTCGAAGGCCTGCGGCTGGCCGGCCGCAAGGTGCGCCGCCCCGACCGCTCCATCGCCACCGTGGACCACAACGTGCCCACCACGCTTGAAGGCCGACTGAACATCCTGGACCAGATCGCGGCCAAACAGATCGCCACGCTGCGCAAGAACTGCGCCGACTTCGGCATCGAGCTTTACGACGTGGACAGCCGCGAGCAAGGCATCGTTCACGTGATCGGGCCAGAGCTGGGCATTACCAAGCCGGGCATGACCATCGTCTGCGGCGACTCGCACACCAGCACGCACGGCGCCTTCGGAGCCCTGGCATTTGGAATCGGCACCAGCGAAGTGGAGCACGTGCTGGCCACGCAGACCCTGCCACAATCGAAACCCAAAACCTTCCGCATCGCCGTTGAGGGCGATGTGCCCAAGGGCGTGACGGCCAAGGACATGATCCTGGCCATCATCGGGCAGATTGGGACAGACGGCGCAACTGGATGCGTGGTCGAATACGCAGGCTCCGCCATCCGCGCTCTCTCGATGGAAGGGCGCATGACCGTCTGCAACATGAGCATTGAAGCAGGCGCCCGCGCGGGCATGATCGCACCCGATGAGAAGACCTTCGCCTATCTCAAGGGCCGTCGCTTCTCGCCGCAAGGCGCTGCGTGGGACGAGGCCGTTCGCGAGTGGAGCAAGCTGCCCACCGACCCCGGCGCAAAGTTCGACCGCGAGTTGGTCATCGACGCCGCAACTCTTGTTCCTTACGTCAGTTGGGGCACCAGCCCCGGCATGGTCGCGCCCATCACATCCGCCGTGCCCGACCCCGCTGCCGCGCCCAATGAGCAGGAGCGCAAAGGCCTGGAACGCGCGCTCGAATACATGGGCCTGAAGGCGGGGACACCGCTTGAAGACGTGACGATCGACCGCGTCTTCATCGGCTCCTGCACCAACTCCCGCATCGAGGATCTCCGCGCCGCCGCGCGGATTGCCTCCGGCTACAAGGTATCAACCCATGTCAGCGCGATGGTGGTTCCCGGCTCGCAGGCGGTGAAGGCGCAAGCTGAGGCTGAAGGCCTTGACCGCGTCTTTCGCGAAGCCGGCTTCGACTGGCGCGAGCCTGGCTGCTCCATGTGCCTGGGCATGAATCCCGACACACTTTCTCCGGGCGAGCGCTGCGCCTCCACCAGCAACCGTAACTTCGAGGGCCGCCAGGGCCGCGGCGGACGCACTCACCTTGTGAGCCCGGAGATGGCCGCCGCAGCCGCCATTGCAGGCCACTTCGTCGACATTCGCAACTGGGCGGTACGCGAGCCCGCACTTCAAGGGGGAAAAGCCTGATGCAATCCTTTCGCACACTTACAGCGCTGGCCGCACCGCTCGACCGCAGCAACGTCGATACGGACCAGATCATTCCCAAGCAGTTTTTGAAGCGCATCGAGCGCACCGGCTACGGAGAGTTTCTCTTCTTTGACTGGCGCAGGACGCCTACGGGCGACCCGAACCCGGAATTTGAACTAAACGACCCGCGCTACAAGGGCGCGCAGATCCTGATTGCGGGCAAGAACTTTGCCTGCGGCTCCAGCCGCGAGCACGCGGCATGGGCGCTCAGCGACTACGGTTTCCGCGCGGTGATCGCACCCACATTCGCCGACATCTTCTTCTCTAACGCGGGAAAGAACGGCATTGTTCTGGTGCGTCTGAGCGAAGAACAAGTGGCCCAGTTGCTCCACAATGCGAAGACCATTCCGAACTATCAACTCACTGTCTCGCTCGAAGCGCAGACCGTGACCGACAGCCAGGGCTTCAAGGCGACCTTCGAGGTAGATCCATTCCGCAAGTTCTGCCTGCTTGAGGGCCTCGACGATATCGGCCTCACCTTGCGCCATGAGGCAGCACTCGACGCATTCGAAGCGAAGCACGATGAAGTTGGCTGGCTGAAGGCGAAGAGCTAAAAAATGGGCGAGAAGCAACGGCAGGTCCTCCGACTTCGCTGCGCTTCGCTCAGGATGACCGTATTGTGAGAGGTTTCCGTTTTCGATGCCGGACCAATGGCGAGAAAGACAGACGATAACCGCAGCACCAACAAGCTAGCAGTCGCAAGCTAGGAGCTAGAAGCTCGATAAGGTTCTCACCAGGAAATGACAGTCGAAGGCAAGCGCCATAGCATCCCGTTGACCGAAGGCCCTGACCGCGCCGCCGCGCGTTCTTATCTGCGCGGCTCCGGCTTCAGCAAAGAAGACCTGCACAAGCCCCTCATCGGCATCGCCAACACCTGGACCGAGATCGGCACCTGCAACATGCACCTGCGCGAAGTGGCCGAAGCGCTGAAGGAAGGCATTCGCGAGGCGGGCGGAACTCCGATGGAATTCAATACCATCACCATCTCCGACGGCATCACCATGGGCACCCATGGCATGAAGGCCTCGCTGGTCAGCCGCGAAGTTATCGCGGACTCCATTGAGTTAGTCGCCCGCGGCAATCTGTTTGACGGGCTGGTGGGCATTGGCGGCTGCGACAAGAACATGCCTGGCATCATCATGGCCCTTTGCCGGCTAGACATTCCCGGCATCATGCTCTACGGCGGCTCCATCGCGCCCGGAAAACTGAACGGCGTGGACATCACCATCCAGAATGTTTTTGAAGGCATCGGCTCTTACGCCGCAGGCCGCATCGACGACGCCGGATTGGAGGCTCTGGAAGCCAACGCCTGCCCTGGTGCGGGCGCGTGCGGCGGCCAGTTCACCGCCAACACCATGGCCATGAGCGGCGAAATGCTGGGCATCTCGCCTATCCAGCTTTCCGGCGTTCCCGCCACATCGGCGGACAAGTACGCCGCCACGCGCGAAGCCGGGCGCATCCTGATGGATGCGGTGCGCGCCAATCGGCGCCCATCCCAACTCATCACGCGGAAGTCTATCGAGAATACCATCGCCAGCGTGGCCGCGAGCGGCGGCTCGACCAACGCGGTTCTCCACCTTCTGGCCATCGCCCGCGAAATGGGCATCCCACTTTCCATTGACGATTTTGATGCGATCAGCAAGCGAACGCCCTTCATCTGCGATCTGGTTCCGGCGGGCAAGTATATGGCCTCGGACTTTCAGGCGGCGGGCGGGACGCGCCTGCTGGCCAAGCGCCTTATCGACGCCGGCTACGCCGACGGCTCCACGCTGACCATCAGCGGCAAGACGCTGGCCGAAGAAGCCGCGCTGGCCGAGGAGACGCCGGGACAGGTGATCATCCATACCTTTTCGAAGCCAATCAAGCCCGTCGGCGGACTCGTCATTCTCAAGGGCAACCTTGCCCCCGAGGGCTGTGTGATGAAGGTTGCCGCCGCCAACCGCTACGAACATCGCGGCCCGGCGCGCGTCTTCAACTGCGAAGAAGATTGCTTTGAAGCCGTGCAGACAGGCAAGATCAAGCCCAATGACGTGCTGGTTATCCGTTATGAGGGCCCCAAGGGCGGCCCTGGAATGCGCGAGATGTTGCAGGTGACGGCAGCGGTCAGCGGCAATCCTGAACTGAGTCCGACCGTAGCCCTGTTGACCGACGGCCGCTTCAGTGGCGCGACGCGCGGCTTTACCGCAGGACACGTGGCCCCCGAAGCATTTGTGGGAGGACCCATCGCAGCTGTCCGCGAGGGCGACATCATCCACTTCGACATTCCCAACCGCAAGCTGACGCTTGAAGTCAGCGAGAAAGAAATTGCGGCGAGGCTGAAAGGCTTCACACCGCCCGCACTTCGCTATCCGAAGGGCGTCTTTCGCAAGTACGTGGATCGTGTGAGCTCAGCATCCGAGGGCGCAACAACGTAAGAACAGCTTCCAGCGAATAGCCTTTCGCAAGGGCCGATAGCCAAGGGAAAACAGAACCAAGCTCGCAGCACTCGAAAATACGCTAGCAGCCAGAAGCTAACAGCTAAAAAGGAGTCTCACATGGGAACCAACGCAACCACGCAAGCCTGCAATGACCACCTCACCACTCCCACACGCCTCACCGGCGCTGAGATTGTGTGGGCTACGCTGGTAGGCGAAGGCGTCACGGACGTCTTCGGCTATCCCGGCGGGGCCATCCTGCCGGTCTACGACGCGCTGCGCAAGTTTCCTATCCACCACACCCTGGTGCGCCATGAACAGGGCGCCGCGCACATGGCCGATGGCTACGCGCGCGCCTCGGGCAAGGTCGGCGTGGCCATTGCCACCAGCGGCCCCGGCGCCACCAATCTAGTGACCGGCATTGCCACCGCCATGCTGGACTCCATTCCCATCGTCTGCATCACGGGCAATGTCTCCAGCAAGGTGCTGGGCACAGACGCGTTTCAGGAAGTGGACATCACCGGCATCACCCTGCCCGTGACCAAGCACAACTTCCTCATCAACCGCACCGAGGATATTGCCCCGGCGATTCGCTACGCCTTCCAGATCGCCAAATCGGCCCGTCCCGGCCCGGTACTGGTGGATATTACCAAGGACGCGCAGCAGGGCACGGCCATCTTCGACTTTGAAGCCGCCAAGCCACGCCCCCATCGCCCGCACCCCATGCGGAAGATTGAGGACTCTAGTCTGGAGCAGGCTGCCGAGCTGATCCGCAGTTCGAAGCGTCCCGTTATCCTGGCCGGCCACGGCATCATCGAATCCGGCGCGATGGAGCAGATCTGCACACTGGCAGAGCGTGCGCAGATTCCCGTCGCCCTCACCCTCCTCGGTTTGGGCGCATTTCCGGCGTCCCACCCGCTCAACCTGGGCATGATGGGCATGCACGGCGAGGCGTGGGTCAACCACGCCATCCAGGAAGCCGACCTGCTGATCGCCTGCGGCATGCGCTTCGACGACCGCGTCACGGGCAGCCTGGCCACCTACGCCACCAAGGCGAAAAAGATCCACATTGAAGTGGACCCCGCCGAAATCAACAAGAACATCAAGGTCGATATTGCTCTCATCAGCGATCTGCGCGAGGTTCTTGAGCAGTTGCTGCCCCGCATCCCAGGCCGCGACGGCTCCGCCTGGCTGAAGAAAATCGATGCCAGCAAGGGCGCATGTGCCGTGCGCGACATCAAGAACCTGCCAGACTCCGGCCACCTCTACGCCGCTCACGTCATCCACGACATCTGGCGCATCACCGGCGGCGATGCCATCGTGGTTACTGACGTGGGCCAGCACCAGATGTGGGAGGCACAGTACTATCACCACGAAAAGCCGCGCACCCTTATCACCTCCGGCGGCCTGGGGACCATGGGCTTCGCGCTCCCCGCGGCCATCGGCGCCAAGTTCGCCTGCCCCGACAAGGAAGTCTGGGTCGTGGCCGGGGACGGCGGCTTTCAGATGACTGCGGCCGAGCTTTCCACCATCGCCCAGGAAGGCATCAAGATCAACATCGCCATCATCAACAACGGTTACCTCGGCATGGTCCGCCAGTGGCAGGAGTTCTTTTATGAGCGCAATTACGAAGCCACTCCGCTGATCAGCCCGGACTTTGTCAAGCTGGCCGACGCCCACGGCATTCAGGGTCTTACCGTGCGCACGCGCGCCGAGTTGGCCTCAGCCGTGGAGCAGGCGCGCTCGGCGCCCGGCACGTTTTTGCTCAACTTCAAGGTCGAGAAGGAAGAGTCGGTCTACCCCATGATTCCGGTAGGCAATGCACTGCACGAGATGATCCGCCGCCCCAACAACGACCCGCTGCTGGAGTCGCCGGAAGACAAATAGAAAGACATGGATCAGGGGATAACGATCAGGAAGTTCCGAACTGTTTATTACGCTGAAGGTTTCTTGCACTGCGTTGAAAAAGATGACTCACAGAATACTGGAGGGGATGAAGGATAAGGATAGGGTTCAATGGAACTGACTACTGTTCCGTGTTCGCTGTTCCCCGTTCCCTGGTAAAGGAAGGCCATGCTGCACACATTTGTCGCATACGTAGAAGACCGGCCCGGCGTGCTGACGCGCGTGGCCTCGCTCTTCCGCCGCCTCAACATCAACATCATCTCGCTCACCGTCGGCCGCAGCGAGCGCGCCGGCCTGTCGCGCATGACCATGGTTGCCGAGGCCTCTGCCGAGTCTGGCCACCGCATCCGCGCCAGCCTGTTTAAACTGGAGAATGTGGTCGATGTGGACGACATTGCCGGAGCGCCGGCCGTCACACGCGAACTGGCCCTCATCAAAGTGGCTGCCACACCCCGCGAGCGCTCTTACATCTTCGAGTTGGTCGAGGTCTTTCGCGCCCGCATCGTCGACCTCGCGCCGGAGTCGCTGATGATTGAAATTACCGGCGTCGAAAGCAAGATCGAAGGCCTCATCCAGATGCTCAGCGAAAATGAGGAACGGATACTCGAAATCTGTCGCAGCGGTAAAATGACCATGCGCCGCGGCCATCACATCAGCAGCGTACTCAAGGCCATGGGCGCCGGTCCCGACGACCCTTCCGAGCCGGACGGCCAGCCCGCGGAGACCTTGGAAGAAAGCGCCGCCAGCGAGCCCGAATAGCAGCGCGTCTCGCTGTTTGGAATGGGCGCGGATGGCAGGCCAGGGTTTGAACCCCGGCAGAATCCGCGCCGTTGAACCACGCGGATCGATTGGGGACTTAGCACCCGAGGCTTGGCTTTTCCAGCTTTCGGGCCAGGCAACTCAAGAGCCCCTCCACTGAATATCAACCAACCAAAGGAAACCGAGAAAAATCATGGCCAAGACTTACTACGATCACGATGCCGACCTTTCCCTCATCCAGGCAAAGAAAGTCGCCATCATCGGCTACGGCTCCCAGGGCCACGCCCACGCTCTCAACCTCAAAGACTCCGGCGTTCACGTAAAAGTTGGCCTGCCGCCCACCTCCAAGTCCATCGCCAAGGCACAGAAGGCCGGCCTGGAAGTCACCACTCCCGCAGCAGCCACCGGCTGGGCCGACGTGGTCATGATCCTCACCCCCGACCAGACCCAGGCCAAGCTTTACGCCGATGAGATCGGCCCCCACCTTAGACCCGGCAAACTGCTCCTCTTCGCTCACGGCTTCAACATCCACTTCAAGACCATCGTGCCGGCCAAGGACATCGACGTGGGCCTGGCCGCTCCCAAGGCTCCCGGCCATCGGGTACGCGAGGTCTTCATTGAAGGCGGCGGCACACCCGGCCTCATCGCCGTCCACCAGGACGCCACCGGCAATGCCCACGCCCTGACTCTCAGCTATTTGAAGGGCATCGGCTGCACCCGCGCCGGAGTGCTGGAAACCACATTCAAGGAAGAAACCGAGACCGACCTCTTTGGCGAGCAGGCTGTGCTCTGCGGCGGCGTCAGCGCCCTGATCAAGGCGGGCTTCCAGACCCTGGTCGATGCCGGCTACCAGCCCGAGAGCGCCTACTTCGAGTGCCTGCACGAGCTGAAGCTGATTGTGGATCTGATCTATCGCGGCGGCCTGGCGTACATGCGCTACTCCATCTCCGACACCGCCGAGTGGGGCGACTACGTCAGCGGCCCCCGCGTCATCAACGAAGAGAGCCGCAAGGCCATGAAGGCCATTCTTACCGAAATCCAGGACGGGACCTTTGCCAAGCGGTTCCTGGCGGACCAGAACTCCGGCCGCAAGGAGTTCCAGGCCTTCCGCGACGCCGAGGCCAAGCTTCAGGTGGAAGAAGTGGGCAAGAAACTCCGTGCCAGCATGCCCTTCCTCGACCCGGTTACCGTGGAAGAAGTGGCCAAAAACAGGTAAAGTGCAAGAAAAGGGCCTCCAGCTATTCATTAATAGCTGGAGGCCCTTTTCTTGTGATATACCTCCGGCATTAGTTCACACAGGTGGGATATATGGAACTATTGCTTTCAAAAGAGCTCATGCGATACGCAAAGGAGCTTGAGCTTGAGTACTACGAGGAGTTTCTGCCGCCGGAGGAGCGCGAAGAAGCGCGTCGCACACAAAGTTTCAAGATTGATGTAACCCATCTAATCATACTGTGCCAGGAAAAACTCGTACTAAACGATGAAGGCGTACCAGACTCCTTCGTTGAGCAGCACAGGGAAATCGTAGAGAGATGGCTTGACGAGCATTACTCATTCATACAACTTGAGAATATCTCCGGTCTCATCCGCCGTACATTGCAGCTCTCCACATTGACCGCTAAAGACACACCATCAGCGCAGACCAATCTCTACATATCGGAGGCGAGCAGGGCCTACATTCACGGATTTCAGAATGCATCAGTCGCTATGTCAAGGGCCGCCCTTGAGCAAGCCGTGAAGGAAAGGCTCGGCCGACAGGGAGACGGGGAGGAAAACATGCTGGGTTCGCTCCTAAAAGATGCCAAGAAATGGAAAATCCTTTCGAAGACTGGGGCCGAGTGCGCCTGGGACCTCAAAGAGAAGACCAACAAAGTCCTGCATGAATCACCGGTAAAAGACGAGGAAGCCGCATTGGAAATTCTCGTCGGCGTTCGTTCTCTTTTGGAAGAAATCTACACCGCTGACGGCCGCTTCTGAGGGCTCGCCTCACACCAAGTCAGTCGCCCAGTTTTCTCTCCCCACAAGCCCGGACACGTAACTGAAAACCTTGTCTCCAGTCACAAGAATTGCTCCGGCAGCGATTGCGTGAGCCGCAATCAACATGTCCATGCTCTCCAGCGGTCGCCCCGCCGCTTCCTGCTTCACACGCAGTTGCCCGTACGCGCGAGCCTCTGCCGAGCCCAACGGAAGAACTTGCATCCGCGCCAGAAACCAGCGCAGCACGTGGCGAAGGTTCTCAGCATTTGGGTTCTTGGCCAGGCCAAACTCAAGTTCAAACTCCGTAATGATGGAGATGCAGGCGGCCTCATCCGCTCCCAGCCCCGCCAGTCTGGCTCGCGCTGCGGGAGACTTGCCTTTGAGAATGTAGCTGACCGTATTGGTGTCAAGCATGTAGAGCCGGCTCATAGCTCGTCGCGCTCCTGGACCGGCCCCTGGCTACGGTCAGCGAGAAAGTCGTCCGGAAACCCGGCCTTGTCCAATGCGGCATAAACCTCATCCCAGTCTCCCGGCGCCTGGGACAGAATCACGTCCCCGCTCTGCGCATCCCGGCGAATGTAAACCTCTTTTGAGGTAAACCGGTACTCGGCTGGAATGCGGACTGCCTGGCTCCGCCCACTCATAAAAACACGCGCCTTTTCAACCTGTGCCATCGTCGCACCTCCTGAGATATACCATGCCATATCTCATGACGCGCCGCAACTGCTGCCAGAATGTGCGCCCCTCGTCCCTGCGTCCGCATCCGTCACCCGGATAGCACTTTCCTCAACCTGCCCGCGCAACTTGAGAATCGCGTAGCAGCCCAGAATCACCAGCAGCGGATCGAGCGGCCGCATATGATACGGCTCCGGATGGGTGAAGTAGTACATCACAGGAAACAGGAATAGCACTCCGCCGTAGCGAATCGCTTCGAACGGACTCTGTCGCCAGGCCAAGAACAGTCCGAGAAGGCCGAGCAGCGTCAGGCAAGTGGCAAAGGGCACATTTTCCGGGTCGGCCGGCTCCAGCGCCAGATAAGCCGGATCGAAGCTCCAATAACCGGTCCACAGATAGAGCGCGCGCCGCGCACACATCCATGCGTACCAGCGGGGATGGTCATGGATATAAGCCTTAGCCTGGGCCGCTTTGTGGTCCATGTAGGCCAGTTCGCCCTGGTTGTATGCGGCCAGTTCCCCGGCATCGTGCAGGGGGTGCATCGTATCGCTCGTCCAGCGCAGCGAGTAGCCGTTGTTGCCCATCCACAGCTCCAGGCCCATGCTGTCGCGCATCGGGATAAAGCGATGAAAGACCACGGCATCGCGAATCAGCCAGGGCGAGATGGTGGCAGCAAGCGTCAGCGAGGCCACCACCCCCGGCAACAGCCAGCGCTTGCCCGCGCACGCCAGCCTCAAGGCAGCCAGCGCCAACAGAAAGGGAATGAGCACGAGGACCGACGGCTCACAAAGGCCCGCAAATCCCGCCAACAGGCCAAAGCCGGCCCACAGCCCAAGCCGCGGAGAGCGCTCCAGGTGCTGGGCCAGGTAAAGCAGCCAGCACAGGCACAGCAGCAGCAGGTGCGTTGACCAGGCCCACGCCGCCGAAAAGTAGATTCCATAGGGGAAAAAGGCCCATCCCCAGCCCGCCCACATGGCCACCCGCTGGCCAAAGCTGCGCCGGGCCAGCAACACCACCGGGATGCAGGCAAGCGAGTTGATGAAGCAGTCGAACGCATGAACGGCAAATATTGACTGCGCGGTGTGAACGCCAAAGAAATGGAAGATTACGGCTACAATCAGCGGATACACCGGCGTCATGATCGCCGAGGGCTGAGAAGAGACAAACGGGCTGCCGAAGCCGTGCCCCGCCACCAACGCCTCTGCCACGTTCCCCTGTTCCCAGGCGTGGATGTGGTCGGCATCCATCAAATTCTCGATCGTGTCGAACGGAATGACTGCTACCCGGAGGGCCAGCGCAATCAGCACCATCCACACCAGTACGGGGACGGCGCCCAGGCGCCTACGAATCGACCAACTCAAACTGGTTCTCCTGTCTTATATGTCTTCATCATAGCCGGGCCTCCGCGATCGACGGGCATTTCCAGGGCCGAATCGACGCGAAGCTTCAAACGGAACCGTATTGATCCCGCACCGAATCTCCTCATGCCAGCCCGTGGCTGTTCCAGCAGCTTCATCGGATATCCTGAATCTGCGCCCCGGAGGTTCCCGGATGCTTTCCCCAGCCATTACCCCGCCTGCCTGTCCCACGCCCGTTGAAGAGATTGCGGCCGCCCTGGATCGCGTCGGCCCCCTGCACGGCCTGACCTTTGAAGACCGCCTCTGGCTTGCCCGCCACGGCCAGGAGTACGTTGCCAATGCCGGCGCCATCCTTTTCGAGGAAGGCGTTTCCGCCGATCGCATGATTCTCATCCTCAAGGGCGAGATTCATGTCCGCCGCAAGAGCGGTGGACCCATGGCCCTGTTCATCGGCCGCGCCGGCCAGATGACCGGGCTGCTGCCATTCTCCCGCATGAAGACCTTCGGCGGCCAGGGCTTTGCCATCTCCGACGTCTGGGCTCTGCTCATTCCCAAGGCGCTTTTTCCTGAGATGCTCCAGGCCATCCCCTCGATGGGTCAGCGGGTCGTCTCCACGCTGCTGGACCGCGTGCGGGAGGTAACCCGCATCGAGCAGCAAGCCGAGAAGCTCACCGCGCTGGGCAAGCTGGCCGGCAATCTGGCCCACGAGCTCAACAATCCCGCCTCCGCCGCCCAGCGCGCCGCTTCCAGCCTGGTGACTGAGCTACGCGCCAACCGCCAGAATCGATTCAAGCTCGTCAACCTCTGCCTCAACGAAGAGCAGATTGATGGCATCGAAGCGTGGGAGCAGAAGATCCTGACCCGAGCCACCCAGCCCGGCGCGCTGCACGCGACTGCCCTCATCTTCCGCGAAGACGCTCTGCGAACCTGGCTGGCCGCGCGTGGCTGCGAAGATCCCTGGGAGGTGGCGGCCGAGCTAGCGGAGCAGTTTGTCACGGTCGCCGACCTGGATGAACTGAGCGCGCTGATTGGCGCCAATGAGACCTGCGTCTCCCTCCAGTTCTTCGCCCGCTACCTGCGCAGCTCGCGGTCGGTTGAGACGCTCGTCAACTCCACGGCCCGCATCTTCGACCTCATCAGCGCCGTCAAGACCTACTCCTACATGGACCGCGCTCCGATTCTCGAAGTCGATGTCCCGGCCGGCCTCGACGCCACCGTGCAGATGCTCCAGTCGCGCATGACCCACGTCGAGGTCGAGCGCGATTATCAGGCCGATTTGCCCCACATCAGCGCCTATGGCAGCGAACTGAATCAGGTATGGACGGCCCTCATTGAAAACGCGCTTGACGCCCTCGGCAATGAGGGCAATCTCAAACTCACCTGCCGCCTGGAAGGCGAGATGCTGCTGGTGGAGATTTGGGATACCGGTCCCGGCATCCCGCCCGAGCTGCAGGACCGCATCTTCGAGCCCTTTTTCACCACCAAGCCGCCGGGCCAGGGTCTCGGCCTTGGTCTGGACTACGCCATGCGCATCGTCCGCAAGCACCGCGGCCATCTCAGCGTCCGCTCCGAGCCCGGCTCTACCTGCTTTCGCGTCCGTTTGCCGCTGGATCAGTTGCAGGCATATTGAGTTCAGTTACAGAACTACTGAGGCTCTGTTATGAAAGCGCCGGAAATCATTGAAACCGCTCGCCTGCGGCTTTGCAAGCCGATGCCCACCGACGTTGAGGACATCTTTCGCCGCTACGCAGCCGATCCCGCGGTCACACGGTACCTCAGTTGGCCCACCCACCGCACCGTGGCGGATACGCAGGACTTTCTGGCCTGGAGCGACTCAGAATGGCAGCGATGGCCCGCCGGCCCCTGGCTGCTCTTCGCGCGCGACGGGCGCGCGGAACCGCTGCTGGGCAGCACTGGCCTGGCCTTCCAGACGTCAACCCGCGCAGTCACCGGCTATGCCTTCGCTCAGGATGCCTGGGGACAGGGTTTTGCAACGGAGGCGCTACTGGCAATGGTGGAAGTCGCCCGCCAGACAGGAGTCCAGCGGCTTGAGGCCTTCTGCCACGTGGATCATCGCGCCTCAGCCCACGTATTGGAAAAATGCGGATTTCTACGCGAGACAAGCCTGAACGAATACTTCGTCTTCCCCAACCTTGCCGCCGGAGCGCGCTCTGACGTGCTGTCGTACGCTGTCACCTTTTAGAGCGGTTCTCCAATTCACATGCCCTCTCCAGCTCTGTGCAAAGTGACTTTTTCTTGAGGAAAAAGCCACTCAGGGGTTGTGCTCCAGGGTATAGCAATTGGAGAACCGCTGTAGCAGCGCTCTACTTCTCCACTTCCACCCCGCGCCAGAAGGCCACATACCCCTTGATCTTCCGCGCTGCCAGCTTTGGATCAGGATAGTACCAGGCCGCGTCCGGGTTATCCTGCCCGTCGATCAGCAGGTTCATGTAACGTGCCTGCCCTTTCCACGGGCAGGTCGAGGTGGTGGTACTGGGGCGAAAATATTCGCGCTTGAGGCTGCTCTCAGGAAAGTAGATGTTTCCCTCGACTGTCTCCGTCATCTCACTTTCGGCAATCACTTTGCCGTTCCAGATTGCTCGCGCCATGGTCAATCCCGCTTCAATCCGTATTCTCATCCCTCCGGCGGCCTCAGATCGAGGACGAAGAGGATAACGGATAAGACACTAGCAGAGATTGCCCGGCATGGCGAGCCAATTCAAGAGCCGGAAGCCCGGAAGGCACCCACTTTGCGTCCTACTTCACGTCAGCAATCGAGTCGATGTGGACGCTCTTCTTGTCAGCATCGGCCGTTGCCATCACTGTCACATGGTCGCCGTAAAAGCCTTTTACCGCATCGGGGTTGTCGATTGTCCAGACCGTTTTTTTGGCCTCGTCTACAAACACCGGCGCCAATCCGCCCTCAATGCACTTCTTGACGCAGTCCGCGCCCGATCCGGCATGCTTGGCGCCGCACATCGAGTCGGAGATCCAGCCATTGATCCTGGTCGAGCCGGCTGCGCCGGCCGCAACCGCGGTCAGGACGAAAAAGGCTATGGGGAGACAGAGAATACGCTTCACGAGGCACCTCCAGGGGAATGGAAGAATCGCGATCGATTTTCATCATGCGCTCTCCGGACGCATTTCCACAAGAGAATTTCTTTCAGGGCTTCGGAGGATAAAAATACTGCCCGTGCGCTTCCTGTTTCGCCGGAAGGCTGTTCCGCCGCGCTTCAACATTCTTCAGCACCGCCTCATAGCGCTGCGCCGCCGCTGAAAACCGGTTGATCAACTCCGACGTCTTGACCAGAAACCCGGGATTCTTCTCCCGTATCTCTTCCAGGATGGGAGAAAGCTTGGCCAGCAGAAAAAATCCCTCTGCGTTGCAGTCGACAAACAATTCGGCTGAAACCGCCCCGTGCAGCACCATCGCCGCAGCCATCTCCCAGTAGGTGAACACCTGCCGCAGCCAGGCATTGTGCGGATCGGCGGGGTTCGACGCCACGGCAAAAAACTCTTCGGCCGTCGCCGGCCAGAACTCGCCCGTCATCCACGCGCGGGCCTTGCGCATTTCCGCTTCAGTGCGCAATTCATAGAGCTTAAGAATGATTTCAGCATCGGCAGGCGTAGCAAGCATTCGTTCCATCAAAGTTTCTCCGCGTTTCTCCGCTGCCCCATACTACTGGATGGAGCCTGACCGCGCCGCTGATTCGGCTTTCCGGCTTAGTTGTGGTTGGCTTTGCCGGCTTCGGAAGCGCTTCTACCCCACCGGCTGCCAAGATATGGCTTTCATTGGTTCAATGCTTATGGTTGGTTACGCCGGCTGCAATTCCTTCTTACTGCCCTTTTTCTCCACCACCGGCCCATGCGTTTCCACCGTCGGCGGAGGCGGCGCATTTCCAATCCGCTTGGAGTAGGTGCACACCACCGCGCCTTCCGCCGGCGCGGCTGCCTTCTTGCCACGCTTCCTGGGCGCAACCTCTTCTTCGGCAGCCTTTTTCTTGTTCGGGCACTCAAGGTAAATTCCAGACTTGAGCGTTTTCTCCACCAGGTAGGGGCTCTTGCACATCGGGCACTTCTTCGCCACCGGCTTGAAATTCGACGTGAAGTCACACTTGGGATAATTCGTGCAGCCCCAGAAGATGTTTCCACGGCGCGCCTTGCGCTCGGCCAGGTCTCCGGTGCCGCACTTGGGACACTTCATCCCCTCAATCAGGTTCTGCTTCACATACTTGCACTTGGGATACCCGGAGCAGGAAACAAATTCCCCATAAGTGCCCTGGCGCAGCACCAACGGTTTTCCGCACAGCGGGCAATCTTCGCCCGTCGGTTGGGGCGGCTTCTGCTGCTGTTTCTGACTGAGCTTACGGATGGTCTTGCAGGGAGGGTCCTCGTTATATCCCGGACAGGCCATGAACATGCCAAACGGCCCGCGCCGCAGCACCATCACCCGCCCACAGTTCTCGCAGTACTCCTCGGTTTCCCCGGCCTCCTGCGCCTCGGGCGTATTCATGTCCGGCTTGGCGGCCGTGTTCTCCTTGGTAAACGTACAACTCGACGGATCTTTCTTGTCGTAGGCCGAGCACGCAAAGAACGTTCCGAATTTACCCCACTTCAGCACCAGCGGCGATCCGCACAGGTCGCACTTCTCGTCAGTAACGATCTCCATCCGCTTGATGTCTTCCATCTTCTTGTCGGCGTCTTTGAGTTCTTCCTCAAAGTGCCCGTAGAAGCCGTTCAGCAGGTCAGTCCATTTCTCCTTGCCCTCTTCGATGTCGTCCAGCTCTTCTTCCAGCTTGGCCGTGTACTTGGTATCGAAGATGTAAGGGAAGTTCTTCACCAGCAGGTCGCACACCACTACGCCGATCTCGGTTGGATAGAACCTTCCCCGCGAACCGCCATGCTTCACCACGTACTCGCGGTCCTGGATCGTGCTGATAATGGACGCATAGGTTGAAGGCCGCCCGATGCCCCGCTCTTCCAACTCCTTCACCAACGAGGCCTCGTTATACCGCGGAGGCGGCTCGGTAAAGTGCTGTTCATGCTCCAGCCTTTCCAGGTCCAGCCGATTCACATTGTCCAGGTTCGGTAGCCTGTTGGCCAGCGATTCGTCGTCTTCGTCCTTCTTCTCCTTTGAGGCCTCGTAAAGCCTCTGAAAGCCGTCGAAGATCACCGTCGTTCCGCTGACGCGAAAGTCATACGTACGTTTGTCCAGGCTGCTTGCCGCGGCAATATTCACCTGGGTCACAGCCAACTGCGCCGGGACCATCTGCGAAGCCACAAACCGCCGCCATATCAGCGTATACAGCTTCATCTGTTCGTCGCTCAGATAGCGCGCAATCGACTCCGGCGTCCGCGAAGCATCGGTTGGCCGGATCGCCTCATGCGCGTCTTGCGCGTCTTTCTTGCCCTTGTACATATTGGGCGTCTCGGGCAGATACTGCGCACCCAACTGCTTGCCGATCCACTCCCGCGCTCCGGCAATCGCCTCGGGAGCAACGCGCGGCGAGTCAGTACGCATGTACGTGATGAGGCCGGTGGTACCCTCCGCGCCCACGTCGACGCCCTCATAGAGCCGCTGTGCCACGCCCATGGTGCGCCGCACATTGAACCCCAGCTTGCGCGCGGAGTCCTGCTGCAACTGGCTGGTGGTAAACGGCGGCGGCGGGCTTTGCCTCCGCTCCTTCTTTACGACCGAAGCAACAGTCCATGAAGCCTTTTCCAAAGCTGCCAGCGCCGCGTTGATCTCCGTCTCGCCGCCAAACGCGGGCCCGCTTACCGTCTCTACCGAGATGCGTTCGCCATCAATGCCAACGAGCCGCGCCTTGAAGCTCTGATCTGTTTGTTGCTCCGGGTGCAACAGCGCGTCCAGCGTCCAGTACTCCACCGGATTGAACGCCCCAATTTCCCGCTCCCGCTCCACGATGAGCCGCACTGCCACTGTCTGCACTCTGCCGGCCGACAATCCGCGCCGGACTTTATCCCAAAGTAACGGCGAAATCTGATAGCCCACCAACCGGTCAAGCACCCTGCGCGTCTGCTGCGCATCCACCAGGTTTTGATCCACGCTCCGTGCGTGCTTGAAAGCCTCCTGCACCGCCTTCTTGGTGATCTCGTTGAACGTCACCCGGCGAATCTTTTTCCGCTCCTTGGCGGTCGTTCCCAATTGCAGCGCCAGGTGGTACGCAATAGCCTCGCCCTCGCGGTCCGGATCGGGCGCCAGATAAATCTCGTCGGCTTTGGCCCCAAGCTTCTTCAGCTGGTCAACAACCTTCTCTTTGCCGGGCGACACGATCAGCTCCGGCACAAATGTCCGCTTCTTGAGTTCCACGCCAATGTCTCGTTTGGGCAGGTCCATGATGTGCCCGACCGATGCGCGCACATCGAAGCCTTTGCCCAGATATTTTTCGATCGTCTTCGCCTTGGCGGGAGACTCGACGATTACCAGTGATTTGCTCATTGCCATCCTTGAACCTAATCTCACTCTACCTTGTCAGGCCTGTTTGACTCATTTTTGAGATTTCCGTTTTGGTTTTCCAGACAGACCGAATTTCAGCTTCCAACACGACCATTTTTCCCAACCGGGAAAAATCACCTGCAAATGTTGCACCCTACCACGGAACACCGCTCCAATTCTACCTGCGACCGTTTTTTCTTCTCCTGCCGTCCCAGTTTCAGGTACGCAAATGTCCTTTCGCGGCCGAAACAATCTTCCCAACGCCCCCAGATTGTGCGCGTTGCATGGTGGGACAGGGATAAATTTGCTATACTTCGACAGAAAGTAGCAAATATTGCTCCAAAAGAGCGGAGGCGCCGTCATGCCGGATGTTCAAAAAGTCAGCATCGCCCTGACAGGCGAGCAGATTGGCGCCCTCAAGGCAGCCGTGGAAACGGGTGAATATGCAACCACCAGCGAGATCGTTCGCGAGGCGATCCGTGACTGGCAGTTCAAACGCGAGCTACGCCAGGAAGACCTGAGACGCTTGCGCCAGCTCTGGGACCAGGGCAAGACCAGCGGCGCCACTACGCCTGTGGACTTTGATAATGCGCAGCGAGAAGCGCGGCAGCGGCTGGCAATTGCCGCGGAGGACGAAGCCCGTGCCAGTTGATCTTGTCTGGACACCGCAAGCCCGCAAAGACCTGATCGAGATTTACACCTATATCGGCCTCGACAACCCATCCGCCGCGGAGCGCGTCTTCGATGCCGTGCAGGCGAAGGCTGAATCGCTGGTCGAATACCCGCGGACGGGTGTGAGACGTCCTGACATTCGCCCTTCGACACGCATACTCATCGAGGGGGCCGTACCTAATCCTCTACGAGACCCACCCCGATAGCAACGACGACGGCATCGATGAAGTGGAAATCGTGAGAATCGTGGACGGACGTCGCAACGTGAAGAACCTCTTCTGAATCGCTCACCTGATTACTCAGTTGACCCAAGCATGATCCAGTACAGAAGAGTGCCCGCAGCGCAAACTGGAGCGTGCCATCTCAGCACATTTCGTCTCCAAAGTCCGACAATTGCGAACCCAATCCCACAAAGAGATATCAGCGCTCCATACCGATAAATTCTAAGCAATGCCGGATCGTAATATGAGAATCCGCCAATTGCCTTTGCGTAGACCCACATCAACGCCCCCAGCACGGCTGATGCAGTGGCGAGGGCGAAGCCGGTCAGGGACATATTCGAGAACAGATCTCGCGTCTTCGCCCGCTTCCACCACCGCAACCAACCCCAGGTGAGTGCGATAGGCAGACCGACGAGAGTAAAAAATTCCAACACAACTAACACCGCGCTGAAGCTGACCATGGGGTGCCTCATAAAGCACTTGTCTTGTTCTTACAGGCCTTCTGTGCGTGTGCCTCATCCTTTGCCGCGAACGCCACGACTCGACAAGAATGGGATTGCGTTGGCCCTCCCTACCCCGTGCGCCAACTGATCCTTATTCCCTATCCTTTCACAGCGTTCGCACGTAATTTTTTCCCGGCAAACCCCTAACCCGGCCCGTGATCTCCAGCTCGAAAAGCGCTGTAAACACCTCGGAAGACGTCAGTTGCGTCTCCAGCAGCTCCAGAATTTCGTCGATCTGCAAGCTATCGTCGGTCCGCAGAACCTCCAGCACCATGGCCTCCTGGGGCCGCAATGCCGGATCAGGTAGTAACGATGCCACGGCCTCCGATTTGGATTCAACCGGCGCTTCCGCCTCCAACTCCAGCCGTACGGCTGACGGCAGATCTTCCCACACATCCTCCCAGGTGGCTGTGAGCTTAGCTCCCTGTTTAATCAATGTGTTCGGCGTCCACGATCCCTTGCTGGTCACATTCCCCGGCACTGCAAACAGGTCGCGGTTCTGCTCTGCTGCGCATCGTGCCGTAACCCGCGTCCCCGAGTTCTCCGCCGCCTCGACCACCAGCACAGCCACACTCAGCCCGCTCAATATCCGGTTGCGCCGTGGAAAATTCTGCGGAGCCGGAAAGGTCCCCATGGGCAGCTCACTCACGATCGCGCCGCCGGCAGCCAGAATCTCCTCGGCCAGCTTCTTGTTCTCCTTGGGATAGATCACGTCGATTCCCGTACCCCACACCGCTACCGTGGGCATACGCGCCGCCAGAGCCCCCCGGTGCGCGCAGGAGTCGATCCCCCGCGCCATCCCGCTGACAATCAGCAACCGGCGCACCGCCAGATCCCGCGACAGCATCTCCGCCACGCCAGACCCATAAGGGCTGGGATGCCGTGTGCCCACCACGGCAATCGCCGGGCGCGAAAGCTGACCTACATCACCCCTCACCCACAGCACCGGCGGCGGATCGTAGATTTCCTTCAGCCGCTCGGGATACTCTGGGCAGCCAAACGTTACCACCGTCGCGCCCTGCGCCGCTACTCGCGCCCACTCCTCCTCGGCCACACGGCGCGCCTTCCCGTCAAAGATGAACTGTGCCGCCTCAGCCGGGAATTTAAGCCCCTCCAACGCCGTCAACGGCAGCGTGAAGATCCGGCTCGGCTCTTCGACTTCCCGCATCGCGTCCAGAATCCGTTTCGGCCCCAGCCCCGGCGAGAGCGCCAGCGCAAGCCATGCCAGCCGCCCCTCATCCAGCGTGGACGCCTGCGCCAAACCCGCCTCTTGAGGCACTGCCGTCATCGCGGACCCGCTCCTGTATGAAAATTGCACACTACGGCTTTCCTCTCAGGAAACAAAATTGCCATATGTGGATTTCGCTCACGTTAGCCCCGCCGGAGCGCCATGTCAAGCTGCCGGTGTTGACCCCGCGAATACGAAGCGAGTACGCCGCGCGAATCCTTCGCACGGGGTTGGTAGTCTAAAAGCTGTGAGCACGATATCGCAATCCCGCCAGCGAGTTGCCGCCATCAGCTTCCTCAATCCCGCGCCTCTGATGTGGGACTTCGAACACCCGCCCCTCAGCGCCCCGCTCGCCCTGCGCTATCAAATCGATCGAATGTCTCCCTCGGAATGTGCCGCACGACTGGCCTCCGGCGAAGCCGACATCGGACTTGTTCCCATTGCCGCTCTCGCCACCTCACCCGGTTTGCAAATCCTTCCCGGCTGCACCATCGCTTCAAAAGGACGCGTGCGCTCCCTGCTGCTGGTCCGCCGCGCCCGCCAACCGCTCACCGACCTACGCAGCGTGGCCGCCGACACCGCCAGCCGCACCACCCTGGCCTACGCGCGCATCCTGTTCAACAAATGGGGCAATCCGGCCGTCCCGTTCCTGCCCCTGGCGGCAGACCTGGACGCCATGCTGGACCGCGCCGACGCCGCCATCCTCATCGGCGACCCCGCGCTGCTTGCCCTCGAAGAGAAAGCCAACCGGTTCGAGCGCACTCAGGAGGAATTGGTCTACCACGACCTCGCCGACGAGTGGCGCACCCTGACCGGCCTTCCCTTCGTTTCCGCCGTCTGGGGAACCGCGGCGAGCGGCCTTTTGGACGAAAGTGTTGTACAGGACCTTATCCAATCTCGCGACCATGGCCTGCAGAACATCGATGCGCTCGCAGCCGAGTGGTCCCTGAAACTCCCCATCTCAGAAGAGACCATCCGCTCCTATCTCTCTGGCAACATCCACTACGTCCTTGACGAAGAGTGTCTCGAGGGCATGCGCGGGTTCTTTCGCACGGCGGCTGAACTCGGCGTCCTTCCCGAATATACTGTCGCCGTCCCTGAACTCGTGGTCTAAGTCAAGCAGCTCAGGGGACAGTGCGGGTAATAGGTCGCACGGATGCGCATGAGGATGAATCTCGCGGGAATCTCAACACAAAGTAAATAAGAGTTAGTCGACTTAGCCAACCCCGGCCGCGCTAACCGGCTCACTTGTCGCCTTTCAGATCTCCCACCGCAGCAGCGTTGTACCCACTGTGAATCCCGCTCCCACAGCGGCCAGCAACACCAGGTCGCCCTTCTTCAGCTTGCCCTCTTCAATGGCTGTCTCCATGGCCAGCGGAATGGTTCCGGCCGACGTATTCCCATACTTTTCAATATTGATAATTACCCGCTCCGGGTCCATCCCCAGCCGGTCCGCCGTTGACGTGATGATCCGCTTGTTGGCCTGGTGGGGAATAAAGCAACCCAGGTCCGCGCCGGTGACGCCGTTGCGCTCAAGCAACTTCGCCGTAGCCTCGGCCATCTTGCGCACGGCAAACTTATATACTGCCGGCCCGTCCTGGTGGATATAGTGCATCTTCTTGTCGACGGTTTCGTGTGTGGATGGATTGAGGCTGCCGCCGCCGGGCAAATTCAGCGCAACGCCTCCCGACCCGTCAATCTCGTTTATGTAGTCGATAAACCCGATCTCGCCTTCTTCGGCCGGCTCCAGCAGCACCGCCCCGCCGCCATCGCCAAACAGCACGCACGTGGTCCGGTCAGTGTAATCGGTCATGCGTGTATTGGCGTCCGCTCCGCACACCAAAACCATCTTCTGCGCTCCGCTCTCCACCAGCTTCACGCCCGCCTGCAAGGCGAACATGAACCCCGAGCAGCCCGCCGAAACGTCGAATCCCCATGCTCCCACGGCACCGATCTTGTTCTGCACCAGACACGCCGTCGAGGGAAACATCATGTCCGGCGTCACCGTGCCCACGATGATGACTTCCACATCGCTGGGTTCAATTCCCCGCGCCGCCAGACACTTTTTCGCCGCCTCAGTACACATATCGCTCACGCCCAGCCCCTTGGCCAGCACATGCCGCTCGCGGATACCGGTACGCTCCATGATCCACTGATCGTTGGTATCCACCATTTTTTCAAGGTCGTGATTGGTCAGTACTTGAGGGGGAACGTAGGTGCCAAGCGCCGTAATCTTGGCGCGCCGGCCCACCACGGGACGAACGGTGAGGGTCAATGCATTTCTCCTTGCAGCTCTTTTCAAAAAGCGCCCGCGGCTTTTAGTAAGAAGGTGCCCACGGCACCCAAAAAAGTACCGGGTGACCTACTGCGCCCGTACTAGCCCGTTACCGTTGCTTCCTTCCGGACCTGGCGGGGTTGGCGGGATTACGTCGCGTAGGACCCGGCACTGATCGATTTTACCACCCGGCAGGGTGAGGAATCAGGGACCAGAGATCAGGGATTGGTTCCCGCGTTCGCGGCTATCCGGGTGTTGGCCAATCCGGAAGGGATCACGGCAGTAATCCCCGAATACCACATCGGGCACAACGCCCTGCTATCGTCAACTGTTGCGGGGTACAATTCGGTGCAATGAAACAACATGGGAAATGGGTGCTGGCAGTTCTTCTCGTCGCGTCCCCGTCGTGCTTGCTGCAAAGATGCGAAGCATCGGCATCCGATTGCGACAATTCGTCCCGCATTATCGGCGCATTTGGTGCAGAGAACCATTCCGGATTGCCCGTCTACTTGCAGCTGTCATTCTGAGAGAGACATGCAGCGGAGTTAAAGAACCTGTTCTTTGTCGTTCTAGCGCATGGGCTAAAAACCACGAGCCCCAATCCAGCGCTCTATTTCCATCCCCGCTACAATAGGAATGTGACCAAATCATCCCCGCCCACGGCCCCTTCCGTGGGGTTTATTTCGTTAGGCTGCCCGAAGAACCTCGTCGATTCCGAGGTGATGATGGGCCTGCTGGACCGCGCGGGCGCGCGGCTGACCGCCCGTCCCGAAGAAGCCGAAATCCTCATCGTCAATACTTGCAGCTTTATTGATACCGCCAAACAGGAATCGGTCGACACCATTCTGGAAATGGCGCGGCACAAGACCTCCGGCTCGGCCAAAAAGCTCATCGTCGCCGGGTGCCTGGTGGAGCGCTACCGCGACGAAATTCGCAAGAGCATTCCGGAAGTGGACGCCGTGGTCGGGACCGGCGAACTCGAATCCATCCTCGAAGCCGCCGGTCTCGCCGCCCCCGCCGCAGCGTCCGTTTCGCCCTTCAACATCCTCACCGGTAAAGCTGCCGAAACCCGCCCCGGCAAGGAATCCCAAGCTGGCACGCATAAGCACGAATCCAAAGCTTCAAGGCCCGAAGGACAACTCCGCGAGCAGCAAGGTCGCTTTAGCCGCGACGACTGGCAAGGCGCGACTCATCTGCTACCCTCGTATCTCTACGACGAAACCACCCCACGCTTCCTCACCACCCCCAAATCCTCGGCCTACATCAAAATTGCCGAGGGTTGCGACCACCCATGCACCTTCTGCGTCATTCCCAACCTGCGCGGCAAGTTCCGTTCCCGGCGCTTCGAGTCGGTGGTGGCCGAGGCCCGGCAACTCGTCGCCCGCGGCGTTCAGGAGATCACCCTCATCGGCCAGGACACCACCTGCTACGGCGAAGACCTGGGCCTCAAGGACGGCCTCGCCACGCTCCTCGATGCCCTTGCGGAGATCGAAGGCCTGCGTTGGCTGCGCTTCCTCTACGCCTATCCCAACCGCATCACCGGCAAGCTGCTGGACACCATCGCCAAACACGACAACATCTGCAAATATCTCGACGTGCCGCTGCAGCACGCATCCCCATCTGTTCTGAAGCGCATGAAGCGCGGCGCCGGCGCCGACATCTTCTTGAAGACCCTGGAAAAAGTCCGCGCCGCCGTTCCCGGAATCGCTCTCCGCACCAGCTTCATCGTGGGCTTCCCCGGCGAGTCGCTCCGCGACCTTGAACTCTTGGAGGAATTTATTACAGAGGCCCGGTTCGACTGGCTCGGCGTCTTCAGCTACTCCGACGAAGAAGGCTCGGGCGCTTACGCGCTTGACGCCAAGGTGCCCAAGCGCACCATCGAGGCCCGCAAGCGCCGCCTCATGAAGCTTCAGCAGTCGATCAGCAAACGCGCCAAGCAGCAGTGGGTGGGCCGCGAGTTGGTCCTCCTGGCCGAAGGGGAAAGCGATGAGACACTGCTCCTTTGGGAGGGCCGCACCCAGTTTCATGCCCCGGAAATCGACGGCAAAGTCTACATCAACGACTTTGGCGAAGCTGGGGCCGAAGGGATGGCCGCCCTCGAACCTGGCCGCTTTTACAAGGCGCAAATCACTGAAGGCCACGAATACGACGTGGTGGCCCGCGTGCTCTCCGGCCCGTTGTAAAGTGGAATAGATCAATGCCCGCAAAGAAAAAATCCGCCAAGCTTCTTCATTGCCCCACCTGTGGCATGCTGGTTCGCTTCAAAGACGAGGACTTCCCTTTCTGCAGCGACCGCTGCCGCAAGATCGATCTGGGCAAGTGGGCCATGGGCGTGTACAAAATCAGTTCCCCCGTTCTCGACCCTGAAGTTCTGGAAGACCTCGGCGGCCTGAGCGGCGGCCACGACAAAGACTCCCATGACGACTGACCGACAACCCGCCGCTGCTCCTGTCCAAAACGAGAAAAAAACTAAGTGGGCCTGGACCGTGGCCACCTTCTTTGGAGCGGGCTTCGGCAAGCCCGGCCCCGGCACCTGGGGCTCGGTGGCCGCCGTCCTCCTTTGGGCCGCATACGCATGGAGCGTCCATCCGTCGCCGCGAACTCTCCCGCTTGTTCTGGCTTGCGGTGTTGTTGCCTCAATTGGCTTCGGAGTCTTCGCCTCGACCGTCGTGGCTCGTGAATCCGGTCGCAAAGACCCGCAATTCGTGGTCATCGACGAGGTTGCCGGGCAATGGATTGCTCTTCTCTTCAGCCCCGCCGACTGGCGTCATGCGCTCATCGCCCTTATCCTCTTTCGTCTCTTCGACATCACCAAACCTTTTCCGGCCCGCCAGCTTGAAAACCTTCCCGAGGGCTGGGGCATCGTCTTCGATGATGTGGCGGCAGGGCTGTATGCTTTGGGTGTAGCATCGCTCTTACGCATCTGGATCTAAAGGGTCTGCTGACATGCCTCGCATCCGCCCCCAATCCGACGCTGAAACCCTCCCCGAGCCGCGCATCGATGACGTAGTTCCCGCCGCCGCGCTGCCACTGGGAGAAGTGGAGCTGATCGGCGCGCATCTCGGGCCTCTCAGCTTCGGCCCGCCCGCCGTGCTGGTCGACGGCCAACCCGCCCACGTGGTCATGAGCCGTCCCACAAGGCTGGCCTTCCGCGTCCCGGAACAGGCGTCGACCGGGTTGGTTGAAGTCCGCAGACCCGCCGGCACCAGCGGCACCGCACCCCTCCGCGTGGCCCGCCAACTCAGCGAAGGCCTGCATCCGGTCACGAGTCCCGCTGTCAGCCGCTCGGGCATGATCTATGCCACCATCTCCGGCCCGCGCGGCAAGCAGACGCCCGTGTCAGTTGTTCGAGTGAGCCCGGACGGCCGTGGAACCCCCTTCGTGACCGGAATCCTCAACGCCACCGGACTGGCCTTCAATCCCGAGGGCGATCTCTTTGTCACGTCACGCGCAGAGGGCAATGTTTACCGCATCGACGCCGCCGGCGAGTCCACCGTTTACGCCGAGGGCATGGGCGTGGCTACCGGCGCCGCGTTTGACGCCGAGGGCAATCTCTTCGTCGGCGACCGCAGTGGAACCATCTTCAAGATCGATCCGCAGCGCCGCATCTTCGTCTACGCCACGCTCGAGCCCAGCGTCTCGGCCTATCACCTCGCCGTGAACACGGAAGGCACCCTCTTCGTCACCGGCCCCACGCTCTCCTCCAACGACGCCATCTGGGCCATCGACACCCATGGCGAGACCCGCGCCTGGTATCGCGGCCTCGGCCGTCCCCAGGGTCTTGCCCTCGACAAGGATTGCAACGTCTACCTCGCCGCCTGCCTTCACGGCCAGCGCGGGGTGGTCCGGGTTACTCCCGATGGCGGCGCAGCCCTCGTCCTCTCCGGAACCAACCTCGTCGGCCTCGCCTTTTCTCCGCTCGGCACCACGATCCTCGCCACCAACGAGGCCGTTTATGATGTGGACTTGGGAGTTGAAGGACTGAGCCTGTTTTAGCGGCTGATAACTGATCTCTGATCCCTGCTCTTATCTTATGAAATCCGAAATCATCGCCGTTGGCTCCGAGATGCTCACCCCTTACCGCCAGGACACCAATTCCCTCTATCTCACTGAAAAATTCAACGAGATCGGCGTCTCCGTGGCCTTCAAAACCATCGTCGGCGACCGTAGCAAGGACCTCGTCAGCGCCATCCGCACCGCTCTCGGCCGCACGGACATCCTGGCCATCATGGGCGGCCTCGGCCCCACTGAGGACGACCTGACCCGCGAGGCCGTGGCAGAAGCTCTTTCGCTGACCCTCCGCCGCGACGACGCCCAGGTCGTCGCGATTCAGGCCCGCGCCGCCACATGGCACATTTCCATGCCGCCAAACAACCTCAAACAGGCCGACGTGCTTGAGGGCGCAACCCTGCTGCCCAACGTCAACGGCAGCGCTCCCGGCCAGTGGCTCGACACCAAGTTCGAGGGCTATCGCAAGCTCATCCTGCTTGTTCCCGGCCCTCCCAACGAGTGCCGCCCACTCTTTGACGCCGAGTGCCTGCCCCGCCTGCGCGCCGCCCTGCCCAGGCGCCACATTGCCAAGCGCACCCTCCGCGCCGCCATGATTCCGGAGTCGCAGGCCGACAAGCTTCTGGCCCCCATCTACACCGCATACACCGACGTGGAAACCACCATCCTGGCCCACGCCGGCGACATCCAGCTCACCCTGCTCTGCTCCAAGTCAAATGCCGCAACCGCGATGCAGCGCGTGGACGAGTTGGCCGGCCGCATGGAAGAAGTGCTCGAAGACTGGCTCTACTCCTCTGAAGGCGAATCGCTCGAACAGATCGTCCTCTACTATCTCGGACTTCGCCAGGAAACCCTGGCCGTGGCCGAAAGCTGCACCGGCGGCATGATTGCCCAGCGCATTACCAGCGTCCCCGGCAGCTCCCGCTCTTTTCTCGGCGGCGCCGTGGTCTACTCCGACGAGCTAAAGACCACTTTCGCCAACGTTCCCCCCGAGCTGATCGCCCAGCACGGCGCCGTGTCCCGGCAAGTGGCCGAAGCGCTCGCCCAAGGCATTCGGCAACGCACCGGAGCCACCCTGGGCATAGGCGTAACCGGCATCGCCGGCCCCACCGGCGCCAGCGGCACCAAGCCGGTAGGTTTGGTCTACATCGCCCTCAGCGACGGCCATAACACCGAATCCATCGAAAAGAAATTCAGCGGCGACCGCGAACGCGTGAGAGAGTTCGCCACCCAGCAAGCGCTGGACCTGATTCGCAGACGGCTGATGTAAGCCCCCTCAAGATGGTCGTACCAGAAGCCGGGTGCTCCTCGATTTTGAAACATGGGATGCAGGATGTTGGGACGACGAAGGGGCTTGTTTGCTATCAGGATTATCGAGTGCTTTTTTACCGTAAGCGTCCGGAGTCGACCGTTGATGATCTTGGCGCTGTAATGCAGGAACCAGGAACAGGTCGCAGGGCGTATTGAAGTGTTACTGACTAAGGCTCCGCCGACCTTGCGCGTAAGCACGTCGTCTCACGAAAATGATCACCACGACCGCTATGGTGCCGACGGCGCAGAATAAAGCGGGCCCAAGAATTCGGTCCGTGGATCCGACGAAGCTGTCGAGCGAACTTTTGGTGGGATCGAGAGGGTCGTAGTACACAGAACCTTCTGTCCGATTTTGAAATCCGTCATCGGAATTTGCCAACCGGTAAAGAGCTTTCCACTCACGGAGAATTCATAGCCGAAACGATTGTGGTTTTCGGGCTCGTGTGTACGGATGATTCCGTAGGTGGTCCGTTCGCGACCGGCAATCGCCTGATCTGATGCGGAGGAGAAGAGGAGGAAGACCAAGCCGATCACCCATGGCAAAGCAATAAGCAGGTTCCACCAGGAAGGAGGGCTCCAGACTCTCGCGGTTCGGCTGGTCAGTTCGTTGATGACATCGCTTATGGCCATATTTCGGTTCTACCGCCTGCAATTAAAGCACATCGGAGTGACTTTGCAATGGGGTAGGCGCATCTCAAGTGACCACATATTCCCGTAGATGGACACTTAAAGTTGAGTGGGATCGGCTCGAGAAAAACCAGCAATATTCCACTGCAGTAGCTCAGAAATACGGTTAATCGGGCCGGGTGCCGGGTGGGAAGTCAAAGATTGGGCACCCAGCGACCGCCCGGCCCTTGCCGCCGGGCGCGAACGCAATGTTGAGGTTTTCTTTGCCGGAGTCAGCCGCGACCGAAGGCTACCTGGCGGTTGCGGGTTTGTAGCCTGAGGTTCCTGCCTTCTGCATCGCCGCCGAACCCTCTTCGACGCTGAGCAGCGGAGTGGTCTTCACGCTCTTGCAGGCTCCGCCGGCTGAAACGGCCAGAGCGAAGGCCGCGGCGCTCACGTTGTCAGGCATCTCGATCATCGCCACAACGTCATAGTCTCCGAACGAAAGCCAGAACCCGCCGATGCTGCCTCCGAGCTTTTCGATCGGTTTGAGTACCGCTTCCGCGCGGTTCTGTGGATGCTTGATCATGGCCGCCAATGCTTCGGCGCTGTACGACACTTGCAATAGGTAACTGGGCATCGCATGCCCCCTTTCAAGGGAAGTTCCCGCATGGGGATTCGGGGGAGAGCGCAAGTATACACCGGCCCCGCAACCGTTGGATCTGCATGCTTTCGGCTAGCTTCCGCGAGCCGTTTCCGGTTCTCTGCTCAAGGCGCCGGAGTCCGGGTGAGCGGCCTTCGGCAACACACGCGAACCTAACTCCCGTGTGCGATTCAACTTACCGCCTTAACCGTCAATAGGTGATCCCCATCACATGCTGTGGTCTCCATCGATGCAACCATAACGCAATGGGCATCCCCGACCTGCCCATTGCCCGTCAAAAATTGCTTGGAGACCGCAAGTGAAGCTTGACCCATCCGCCTTCGTCGCCGATCCGGACCTGATCCAGGCGCTTGAGAAGCATTCCATCACCATATCGTGTGGTGTTGATCACGTTCTCTTCAGCCAGGGAGATCCCCCGGTTGGCCTCTACATCCTCAACAAGGGCGAGGTTACCCTGACCATGACTTCCCCGGGCGGCGTGGCAGTCCACGCCTGCCAGGTAGCTCCCGGCTCGCTGCTCGGTCTGCCCGGCCTTGTGGCCGATATGCCCTATACGCTGACCGCCACGGCCCACAACGGCGCTCAGCTCAGCTTCCTTACCCGCGACAACTTCAACTCCCTCATGCAACACGACCCGCCCCTCTCTCTCAAGGTCTTGCAGGTACTTGCCGCCGAAGTCCGCTCAGCCCGCAACGCCATCCGCGACCTCTGATCCCTGATCTCGGATTGACGCCTCGCCGCCCACCCTGCGAAACTCAGGCCAAATGCAATATCGCGGAAAAGTGGAATATGCCCGAGAGCGGAAGATCCGCGATCACAACGTCCCTCTCTACCGTCTGGCCCACTGGCCCATCTGGATCTGGGTCTTCTTTCTCACGCCGGGCCCGCTGACCTTCTCGCTCTTCGCCCGCGGCTTTCACTGGGGCAATTGGGCGTGGATGGCCGTGGTGCTTGCCGGAACCGGCATTGCCGGCCTGCGTGGACAGATGCCTGGCGTCGAGCCACGCCCTTACATCCTCCGGTTCGACGAGGACAAGCCCAACCCCCTTTACCGCCGCGTCTGCTACACCTTTGCCTGGAATGCCGCGCTTAACTTTACCCTGCTGAATCTTGCCGGCCTCTTGATCGCCGCCCTTACCGGCGTCTGGTATCTCAAGCAGATTTACAGCTACGGCTATTTCCCGCTTTGCGCCGTCATTCTCTTCCTGGGCGCACTTGGCAAGTTACCCCGCGTAGGTCCATCCACCAAGGGAGAAGGCACGGAGCGCCGCTACTTCTACGGCTCAGTGTGGGCCGCCACTGCCGCGCAAACCGTTCTCCTCATCCTCTGGAAGACTCTGCCCCACACCCAAATTTCCGTCGAAACCGGCAACTGGATCAAGCTCGCCGCTTTTGTGGCCGTGCTCCTGTTCATGGGATTCCTGGCATACCGCGGCAAGCTCCTGCGCACCCGTCCCATCCTGCCGGGCGAACTCATGGTCTCGGACTAACTCCGCGGCTCCGTACAGCGCGCGATCCCCAACCGCATACCCCTCACCTGTTAAACTCTCAGTCGTCATGCTCCTCGCAAGCCTGCTTATCGGGTTCGCCGCTTATCTGCTCGGGTCCATCCCCAGCGGATACCTGCTGGTCCGCATTTTTCGCCATCAGGACATCCGCTCAGTGGGCAGCGGCAACATTGGCGCAACCAACGTCCTCCGCTCCGGCGGCAAGGGCCTGGGCGCAGCCACCTTCCTCATCGACATGCTCAAAGGCTCCGCCGCCGTCTACCTGGGCGGACTGTTCGGCATTCTCCTGGCTCCCTCCGCGCCGGAACGCAATATGCAGGCTCTGGCCGCCTTATGCGCTGTGCTCGGTCACATGTTCCCCGTATGGCTCGGCTTCCGCGGTGGAAAGGGAGTAGCCACCGGCTTCGGCGTCTTCCTGGTCGCGGCCCCCACATCCGCCCTGGCCGCCATCGGCGTCTTCCTCCTCGTGCTTCTCATCACCCGCTACGTCTCACTGGCCTCCATCCTCGGCGCGGCCAGCTTTCCGATCTTCGCCTGGTTCCTGGTTCACGGCGACCGCCCCGCTTTCTTTATCGAAGTCCAGTTCGCCGTGGCCTTCCTCGTCATCATCAAGCACCACCAGAACATTCGCCGCCTGCTCAACGGCCACGAATCCCGTTTCGGATCGTCCTCACGAAAGGCAGGAACCGCATGAGCCGCATTCTCGTCCTAGGTGCAGGCGCCTGGGGAACCGCCATCGCCTTCTCGCTCCACCGCCGCGGCGGACACCAGATCGCCCTCTGGTCGCACAGCCCGCAGGAAGCCGAGCAGATTGCCAATGCCGGAGAAAACATCCTCTTTCTCCCTGGCTTCCCCATCGCGCCTCAAATCGCCATCACCGCCGAAACAGCCGCCGTCGCTCAGGCGGAGATCGTCGTCTCCGTTGTCCCTTCTGAATTTCTCCGCTCGACTTTTGCCCGTATCCGCCCTCATTTCCAACCGGGCCAGATCATCGTCAGCGCCACCAAGGGCGTGGAAAACCACACCTTCCTGCGCATGACGGAGGTCATTGCCGCCAGTCTTTCCGAGATTGGGCTCGATTTGCCCATTGGCGCCCTCAGCGGCCCCAGCTTCGCGCTTGAAGTGGCCCAGGCCCAACCTACCGCCGTCACCGTAGCGTTTGACGACCCCGAAATTGCTGCCCACATCCAGCAGGAGTTCTCCTCGGAATCCCTGCGGCTCTATACCAGCACCGACCTCATCGGCGTGGAACTTGGCGGCGCGCTCAAGAACGTGATTGCCATCGCCGCCGGCATCGCCGCCGGAGTGGGCCTCGGCCACAACTCCGCCGCCGCCCTCATCACGCGTGGCATTGCTGAAATCACCCGCCTGGCCGTAGCCTGCGGCGGACGCCGCGAAACCCTCGCCGGCCTCAGCGGCGTCGGCGACCTCGTGCTCACCTGCACCGGCTCGCTCTCCCGCAACCGCACCGTAGGCGAAGCCCTGGGCAAAGGCCGCCAATTGCCCGAAATCCTAACGTCGCTCGGCGGGAAGGTGGCCGAAGGCGTCTTCACCACCCGCGCCGCCCTCGGCCTCGCGCGCCGCTATCACGTGGAAATGCCCATCACCGAGCAGATGGAACTCATCCTGAACGAAGGCAAAGACCCCCGCGAGGCTATCAAAGCCCTGATGCTCCGGCCCGGCAAAGACGAGTGATGAAAGGATGGGCGGGATTCCGTAAGTCCGGATGGCAGGTTGGGTTTTGACCCCGGCATGAAACCACCCCCTCAATTCTTAAAATCAAAGAGAGCGGTGTGAACCGCTATCAAGCCCTAGCCTCCAGCAATCGCCGCAACAATTAGCAGCGGCTCTTTTCCCTCCGTGATGACTCCCGGTAGCTCCGCATCCAGCGACGCATGGGACCAATCTGTCTCGCAGGCGAAAAATCGCAAGAACGCCCTGCGCTGCCCCGTTCCATACTCGCGAATGGTCCCCTTGAGCATGGGATACCTGGCTTCGAGCGCGTCCAGCACCCGCCGCACCGTCACCGGCGCTTGAACTTTCAGCGCAACCTCCGCGCCCGTTCCCGCAAAGGGGTTCGACCCCAGGCCCGCCAGCGCCCGCAAATGCTGCGGAAGAATCACGCGAATCGCCGGCGCAGCCGTGCCCTGGCCGCTCATGCCAGCGTCTGCACTTCGACACTGAGCACCGCAGGCAAATCATGCACAATCGGCGCCCAATTCTCCCCCGCATCCGCCGACGCGTACACCTGCCCGCCTGTCGTGCCGAAGTACACCCCGCACGCATCCAGTTGATCCACCGCCATCGCGTCCCGCAGCACATTTACATAGCAATCCTTCTGCGGCAGGCCTCTGGTCAGCGCCTCCCACTGGTTGCCGCCTGTCCGGCTCCGGTAAATCCTCAGCGCCCCGTTCAGCGGAAAATGCTCCGAGTCGCTCTTGATCGGAGCCACATAAATCGTGTCCGGCTCATGCGCATGAACATCGATGGCGAACCCGAAATCGGTAGGCAGGTTGCCGCTTACCTCCTGCCAGCTTTCGCCCGCGTCGTCGCTCCGCATCACGTCCCAGTGCTTCTGCATGAACAGCACCTCAGGTCGCGCCTTGTGCATGGCCACATGATGGACGCAATGCCCCACCTCGGCCGTGGGATTGGGCATGAAGTTCGAGACCAGCCCCTTGTTGATCGGTTTCCAGTTCCGGCCCCCGTCGTCGGTCCGGAATGCTCCCGCCGCCGAAATGGCGATATACATCCGCTGCTTGTTGCTCGGGTCAAGGATGATGGTATGCAGGCACATGCCGCCGGCGCCGGGCTGCCAGTGCGGGGCATACGTATCGCGCTCCGCCCCATGCCCGCGCAGACCGGCCAGTTCCTCCCAGTTCGCGCCACCATCTGTGGATTTGAAGAGCGCCGCGTCCTCGACACCGGCGTAGACGGTGTCCGGATCTGTCAGCGAGGGCTCCAAATGCCAAACCCGCTTGAACTCCCACGGATGCGGCGTTCCGTCGTACCACTGGTGCGTCCCCGGCACCCCGTCATAAACAAACTTGTTCCCCACCGGCGCCCATGTCGCCCCGCCGTCGTCTGACCGCTGCATCACCTGCCCGGACCACCCGCTCGACTGCGATGCCCATAGCCGCTGCGGGTCCGCCGGTGACCCCTTCACGTGGTAAATTTCCCAGCCCGCAAAAAACGGCCCGCTAACCTCCCAATCCTTACGCGTCCCATCCGCACTCAGGACAAATGCCCCTTTCTTCGTCCCCACCAGCACGCGCACTTTGCTCATCGACCCCCTCCTTTTTGTCCGATCCCCACTTTCCGCCAGCAGCTTCTCTTGAGTGCCGTTCTGCGATTCTTCCCCAAATCCATTGCAAAACTCAAGCATTTTCTAACTTGCAGCGTCGTCCTTACCGATCCCTGACGCCTGAACACGGAATTGTCCTATAATCGCCCCCTCGGCAATCACCGAGAAAATTTCCCCAAACAAAATCCAACCTGGAGGACGAAAGCAATGAAATTCATGACAACGTGGGCCCTGTTACCCGGATCAGTGAAAGCGGCGGCCACCGATTTCCTCGCCGGCGTGGGAGCGCCCGAGGCGGGCGTCACGCTTCTCGGCCGCTGGCATAGTTGCGACTGCAGCGGCGGATTCGCTCTCTTCGAGACCGACAACCCGGTTGCGCTCCATCGGGGAGCAGCAAAGTGGGCTGACCTTCTGGCACTTACCACCGTGCCGGTCATCGAAGACGCCGAAGCCGGCGCCAATCTGGCAAGTGTCTTCAAGAAGTAGCCCCAAACAGGCGACCCATTTTGGCTGGAACGGTGAAGAGGCTGACCGTTCCAGCCAGAAGCACAGTCTCAAAAACCCCTCCTAATCCCAGGGACTCCCTTCGGAGTCGCTTCATTCCCATTCCGTAGACGACCGCGGACGATAGGCTGTGGTTTGGCAGAAGCGCGCACCGGCAGGGCCGTTTCGCCGGTTATCTGTGAGCACCGCCAACGGGCAACTGACTCCTGATCTGTGATCACTGTTCTAAACTCAAGTCTGGACCACTCCATGATCAGCCTTTTTGGCGGCAAGAAAGACAAGGAAACCGCTCCTGCGCCGAAGCAGGAAGCGACCCTCCAACCCGGCGAGACAGAGGCCCCCAAACCGGGCTTTTTCGACCGCATGAAGCAGGCCGTCTCGCGTACGCGCGAGTCCCTTTCTTCCAAGATTGAGGGCCTGGTCGCCCTCACTCATACCGTGGATGAATCCAGCCTGGAGGGCCTTGAAACCGCTCTCCTGACCAGCGACATCGGCGTTCAGACCACAAACGAGATTCTGGCCGCTTTACGCGACCGCGCCCGCCGCCAGGCCATAGAGGGCGGCGACGAATTGCGCACCCTGCTGAAAGCCCAGTTGCGCGCCATTTTAGAGGCTCCGCAACAGCCCGTGCCCACCCCCGAAATCCCCCCCAAGGTCACCTTCCTGGTGGGCGTAAACGGCACCGGAAAGACCACCTCGGCGGGGAAATTGGCCGCGTGGCACCGCGCCCAGAACCGCACCGTCCTGCTGTGCGCCGCGGACACCTTTCGCGCCGCCGCCATCGAGCAACTGGAAGTGTGGGCCCAGCGCAGCGGCGTGGAAATGATCAAGACCCGCCAGGGCGGCGACCCCGCGGCCGTCCTTTACGACGCGGCCACCGCAGCCAAAGCACGCGCCATCCACGAGTTGATTGTGGACACCGCAGGACGCCTCCACACCAAGACGGGGCTGATGAATGAATTGGACAAGATGCGGCGCACGGCCCAACGCCTCATCCCCGGCGCTCCACACGAGGTGCTGCTGGTGATGGACGCCACCACCGGCCAGAACGGCCTTCAGCAGGCCCGCCAATTTACACAGGCGGCTGGCGTCACTGGTATTGTTCTGACTAAACTGGACGGCACCGCAAAAGGCGGCATCGCCGTGGCCATTGCCCGTGAACTTAATCTGCCAGTGCGCTTTGTGGGCGTGGGCGAACAGATGACCGATCTGCTGGAATTCTCACCGGCAGAATTTGTGGACTCGTTGCTGGAATAAAATGAACGGCTTGGACGCAAATTCAAATCGGGACCGTTATTGGATGCAGCGGGCTTTGGAACTGGCCCGCCGCGGCATCGCAGTCAGCTCGCCCAACCCGGCCGTGGGCTGCGTGATTCTGGACCGCGCCGGCCAGGTGGTCGGCGAAGGCTGGCACGAGTACGACCTGGTGGACCACGCCGAAGTGGTTGCACTCAAGATCGCCAGTCAGCACGCCGGCGACCGCCTGCGCGGTGGCACGGCATACGTCACCCTGGAGCCTTGCAATCACACCGGACGCACCGGCCCTTGCACGGAAGCCCTCATCTCGGCAGGCCTGCGCCGGGTGGTAGCCGCCACCATCGACCCCAATCCAACCGTTGCCGGTCACGGCCTAGACCACTTGCGTGGGGCGGGACTTGAAGTCGTTCTTGGTCCCTGCGAAGCTGAGGCGCGCCGCCTGAACGAGGGCTTTGCCCACTGGAGCCAACACCACCGCCCGCTGGTGCTGATGAAAGTGGCCATGACCCTCGACGGCCGCATCGCGCCACCCGCCGGGCAACACCTGCTCCGCGAGCCGTACTGGATCACCAGCGAGGCCGCGCGGCTGGCTGTTCAGCCGTTGCGCTGGCAGGCGGACGCGGCGATGACCGGTGTGGATACCGTTCTGGCCGACGACCCCATGCTCACCGACCGCAGCGGCCTGCGCCGCCGCCGGCCCTTGCAGCGCGTGGTGCTGGATTCGGCACTGCGCATGCCGCTGGACTCCAAGATGGTGGCTACGGCGCAGAACGACCTGGTTGTTTTCACGGTGTCAAAGGATGAGGCACGCGCGCGGGAACTGACCAACCGCGGCGTGCGCGTGGAAGTGCTGCCCGCCGAGGCTGGGCGCGTCCCGCTCTTGGAGGTGCTGGACAAGCTGGGCGAGGAGGGCATTCTTACGCTGCTGACCGAAACCGGCACACGCCTGAACACGGCTCTGCTGGCCGGAGGGCTGGTGGACCGCATCCATCTGTTCGTCTCCCCGCAGATCATGGGATCGGACGCTGTACCTGCCTTTCGCGGCATGGCCAATGTCATCCGCATGGCCGAGGTCGAAGTCGAGCGGTACGGGAACGATTTAGGGCTTTGCTCGCTGCTCAAGGACCCGTGGAAGACAGGGAATAGAGAATAGGGAACAGGGAGTAGTTAGGCTCTCTCAGGGTTGCTGGCAGTCGTGCTTTCCCATGTCTCAAAGGCGAGGGGTACCCGGCCCCAAACTTTATCACCCCAGCGGTTCTGGCGTGACGCCCTTCCTGGCGGTGTTCACATGCCCCGGCGATGACTATTCCCTATTCCCTGTTCCCTGTTCCCTGTTCCCTGTTCCCTGTTCCCTGTTCCCTGTTCCCTTAGAATGGAACCATGTTTACCGGCATCATTGAACAGACGGGCACGCTGGTTGGCCTGAAGGAAACTGGCGGGGTGCGGCGGATCACGATCGAGGCTCCGGGCTTGGCCGGGCGGCTGCGGGAGGGCGATTCGCTGGGCGTTTCCGGCGTGTGCCTCACCGCGCTCGACGTGGACCCAACGCTGTTTCACGCCGATCTGGCGCAGGAGACCCTGGACTGCACCTCGCTGGGCGCGCTGGCTCCTGGCGCCAAGGTCAATCTGGAACTGCCAACCGCAGCGGGGAGTCCGCTGGGCGGGCACATTGTGCAAGGCCACGTGGACGGCACGGGCACGATGACGGCGCTCGACCCGGTGATCCCGGAATCGAGCCCACACTTCAACAAGGAGACCACGGACTGGACGCTCAAGGTTCGCGTGCCGGAGCATGTGCGGCCGTGGATGGTGCCCAAGGGCTCAGTGGCCATCGAAGGGATCAGCCTGACCATTGCGGATTTCGACGGCGAGGCGATTACCGTTGCGATTCTGCCGCTGACCTATTGGCGGACGAATCTGCACACGCTTGCGCCCGGCGCGCCCATGAATGTGGAGGCGGATGTGCTGGTGAAGCTGGCGCACGCGCAGATACTGGCCCAGAAGAAGCCCGAACTGGAATTGACCGAGGCCTGGCTGGTGGCTAGCGGGTATTAATTCGCCGCGGCGAAGTTCTTGTTTGGAAAGGGCGCGGCTTTACGGCTTTGCCGGGAGCCTGGGCGGGTCGGTTACATATTCGTCGCCGGTGCGGGCAAGAATCTGGGCGCGACGGTCGCTCAAGAGCTTAATGCGGTTGGTCACTTCAATGAATTCCTTCTTCTGGCCGGCGTTGAGCCCTGTTGGGGTCCCCGACGCCTCATTGGCTACGCTCAGCTTGTTCAGTTCATCGAGGCGGACTTGCAGGCGGGGCATCTCGCGGTCAATGAGAATGGGGCGAATGATGGTGGTTTTGGTGCGGCCGGCGGCTAGTTCGTTGCGGTTGTTCTCGCCCCAGACGGGGAGAATGCCCACGTGGCCCAACTCGACGCGCACACCGACCGGGCCGTAGTCCTTGCGGACGGCAGAGAAGAGCCCAATCATGGAGTCGCGAGGGTCGCCGTCCTTGTCGGGCATCAGACCATCGACGTAGGTGCGGGACTGGTTGGACAGGAAATTTCCTAGCAAATAGAAGATGACCGTGTTGCGGCCGTCCGGGGTTTGGTATGTCTCCACAGGCTGAAGGACGTGGGGGTGGTGGCCCACGACTACCGAGGCTCCGGCGTCGAGCATTTTGTGCGCCGTATCGACGTCCTCGGGCCGGGGCGCGGGAGCGTATTCGATGCCCCAGTGAATGGAAACCACCAGCAGGTCGCACCTGGCTCGCGCTTGCTTGATCGCCTCAAGCACACCGGCTTCATCCATGCCCGGAGCGCCGCCGGACTCGCCGGGATAGGGAAAGAAGTTCACGCGCGGCTGGTCGTCTTTGTCGGGATTGCGATTGCCGTTGAGCCAACGCGTCATGCCCAGCCAGCCGACCTTGATGCCGTTGGCCTCGGTGATGACCGGCTGCCATGCTTGCTGCGCGGTGTCACCGGAACCGGCAAAGAGAAGCCCCTCGTCGCGCAGATGCTCGCGGGTTTCGGCGAATCCGGCCCAGCCCTGATCCATAACGTGGTTGTTGGCAAAGGAGACGATCCTGATGCCGTTGGCCTTCAACCCATCGAGAAGCGCAACGGGCGCGTCGAACAGAAAGGGCTTGGAACCGTGGGAGTGAGCCGGGGCAACGGGGGTTTCAAGGTTGACGAAACCAAAGTCGGCCTTCTCAAAGATGTCGCTTACATCAGAGAAGAGCGCGGCCCAGCCCTGGGTGCCGTCCCCGGCCGCGGCGGCAGCGGCGCGGACCGGCTCGTGCGGAATGACGTCGCCGGCCACGGCAAAGCTGATCTGGGCTAGCTCGTGGGGATAGGGAACGACGACGGCTGCGGGGTGGTTGGCGCGGGAGCCGGGGGAGAACGTTGCGGTCAGGGCGAGGGCTGCGAGAAGCAGCACGCTTCCGCCCACCAGACGCCAGTGCTTGCGCACGGTGGGAAGTAACTTTGCACCGAATCCTGAGCCGAATCGCTTTCCCTGCATCGTCCAATCCATTGCGTGCACCAGCTTGTACCCCTTTATTCTGAGTCGCGAACTCGAATGCAATCAGGATACAGGTACGGCAGAGACATGATGGAAGGAGGGACGGCTCGGAGTTCGTGGTTTTCCACCCTGGCCGAAATGCCCGTCGGCGTCCATGCGGTCGAGCGGACTGTTCTGCACATATGCATAGAGGTTCAACGACTGCGGGTTGTCCAACTTCGCGTACGGTACGGGTTCGACTTTGGCCGACCAATCCGGCGAAAGAAATCTCCCCATCGTAGATGCGTAGTACCTGGCCCCGAAGTAGTCATTACCGGATTCGGCGTCGCGTTCTTTGCCGGTAAAATTCGACGGATGGACAGACGCTGCGCTGAAAACACAAGAGAGGAGCGGCGTCATAGATGTATCCGACACACGAATTGATGTCGTCGCTTGCATCGTATCGATATCCCCGGATACCCAAATGCGAGGCACCCGGGGGCACCATCATTTGCGGGAGAAATCACTTCGCTCCCCCGGGATCCGGGCCACCGGCTTCCCGGGGAGATTGCTTGGACGGATAGAAATGCTCAACCACATTCATCGAATGATGAGCCAGATTTGGCCAAGCCAGAAACGCGGTTCCTAAAATCCACGCGATGACCCTTACTGCGGAGAGTTTGAGACCGCCGAGAAGTGTCAGCCCGAAGGCTATTACAACAACTACCCACCGGATAATCTGCTCTTTCCAGTCCAGCTTCTGGTCGAGTTCATATTTACGCCGGAAGGCCCAGGAAACGAACCAGACTGCTACGGCCCCTTTCGCAACCTGGCTCGCATACAAAAGTGTTCCTTCAAGCATCCTGGGCCTCCCTCATGCCTGCTACCTCCCGATCCCGCATACAACTGCGGAAAATGACGCGACACTGAGGTCATAGGGCAGCTTGAAAGTACCAAGCGCTCCAAGTGTTTTGCTGAGCACGCCTGCGCCCGCTTGAGCCGCTGTTCCGAGAGGCAGATCAGCCGCTGCTTGCGCGCTGAGAGACACCGTGGTGGTAGCAGTGGGCGTTTGCACCGTTGCTGCTACTTGAACTCCAACGGAAACCGCAACATTCGGCACCTTTGAGGCTACTGCGGTAGCAGCCGGCGCCGCTGCCCAACTTGTACCTTCTGCAGCAGCAATATTTGCTGCCGATCCCGGCTTTCCGTTGGCAACAGCAGAAATTGTGTCGCCCACAGACTGAACGGAATTGCCTAAAAATGCTCCGGCGAGCCACCCATTTCCGAGCTTTCCTCCGCTGATGTTCTGGAGGCCACTTTGCAAACTAAAATCCTGCAAACCACTCCTCACGCAACCCCAATAGGATTGCTGCTGCGGTTGAATGGTTGGCGTAACCCAAATGTCAGAAGTGTAGGATGACTCTCCAGTATCCCCATTCACAGTGACCGATTGGTCCACAGTAGGGATCCACGTTCCTCCCGCCTTTTCGCAATCTTCTTTATTGCTGACGACGTCGCCTCCGCCCCCATCCGGCCCTTTTGGATCAGGATCGTGAGTCCCATCGTCCCATGCACACCAATCGGTGCCGGTTGGATCGACATACCGCAGTGGGTTGTTGAGAGCATACGAATACATATTCCATGTCTGCGGATTTGAAAAATCGGCAACTTGATTTCCCAACGGGTCCGGGCTCATGAACCGTCCCATGCTGCTGGCGTAGTACCTGGCCCCGAAGTAGTCGTTGCCTGATTCGGCGTCCCGTTCTTTGCCGGTAAACAGCTGTTCGGTGGGCATCGGGATGCAGCTTTCCTGGTCGCCGAAGGGCAGGCTGGTGCATTGCTGCTCGATCACCCCGATTGCATTCGTCTGCACCCGCCGCGTCCCCAGCGGGTCGTCGAAATAGAAGTGCAGCGCCGCCGTACCGGACTCCGCCGCATTGAAAGTGGCAATCAATTGACCCCCCGGGGTCCACACATTGGTGTGCTGCCAGGCCAGGCTGCTGCCGTTGACCCCCACCTCCGTCACCTGCTGGTTGCCCAACCCGAGCGCGTAGTCGGTCACCGTCTGGAAGCCGCTGGCCGTGGGGTCGCAGCTCCAGCCCGTGATGGTTCCCTTGGCCACCCGGCAACTCAACGTAAGAAAGTGGAATACTTCGCACTTTTGGTAGCGAACAAGCCCTTTCGCCATGGCAGGAGAATTCTACACCGGACGCGGACACATGGAGGTCCGCGCTCTCCCACCCTTGCCGCGATGAAACTGCGTTGAGGGGCACCCGGCCCATCGGCGGCTAAAGCCGCGCCCTTGAAGGCGTGCCTGTTTTGAGCGTTGGCTGTTCCTTTCGCGTCTATCCGTTACGAAACCAGGCGGCTGAAGCTGGTACCCTTGAACTGAGAAAAACCCCTTGGAAAGGCCGGTCCGGGTGGGCTGGCGAGCGAAGGCATGGCTGAGTTCGTTATCAAATTGGCCGATGAGCGCGGCCACGTGCAGGAGCAGGTGCAGACGGCGGCCACCGCCGAGGAGTTGCGTGCCCGCTTTGCCCATGCCGGCTACCACGTGTTCAGCGTCCGCGCGCGGTCGGGGTTTGGCAGGTTCAAGCGCGGCAAGGTCAAGCTGGAGCCGTTTCTGATTTTCAACCAGCAGTTTCTTACGCTGGTTCGCGCCGGGTTGCCGATTCTGGGCTCGCTGGAGATGCTGGCCAAGAACCAGAAGAATGCCCACTTTTCCAGCCAGTTGGACGATGTTTCAAACCGCGTGAAGACCGGCGAGTCGCTTTCGGCCGCCTTCGAGGCGCAGAGCGGGTTTCCGGTGATGTACACCACCACGCTGCTGGCCGGCGAGCGTTCCGGCAACCTGCAGGAGGTGCTGGAGCGCTACGTCAGCTTCCAGCGCATCTCCCTCACCTTCCGCAAGAAGCTCGTCGCGTCGCTCATCTATCCGACCGTGCTGCTGACGCTTGTGTTCGGGCTGATGTTCTTCATGTTCGCAGTGGTTGTGCCGCAGTTTGCCATGCTCTATGACCAGATGGGCTCCAAGCTGCCGTCGATCACCGTCGGACTGCTGAACTTCGGCAAGTGGCTGAATCACAACCTTCTGTGGATCGCCCTGATTGCGTTGGCCACGGCTGCCGCCGCCTATCGTGCCGCCATGACCGAACGGGGCAAGGATTTTATCGACGGCTTTCGCATCAAGCTGCCCATCTTCGGCAAGATCTGGCTCAAGTACCAGGTGGCGCTGTTTGCACGCACGCTCTCAACGCTGCTCACCGGCGGATTGCCGCTGGTTCCGTCACTGGAGACTGCGGCCAAGTCAATTTCGTCGCGGCGGGTGTCGAGGGCGGTGCTGTCGTCGATCTCGACTGTTCGCGAGGGCAAGAGCCTGGCCGAGGCACTGACACAGACCAATATCTTTCCCGATCTGGCCGCGGAGATGATTACGGTGGGCGAACAAACCGGCGCCTTGCCGCAGATGCTCAACTCGGTAGCCGAGTTCTTCGAGGAGGACGTAGCTACCGCGCTCACCGCCTCGCTGGCGCTCATCGAACCGGCCATTCTCATCATCATGGGCATAGTCGTGGTCTTCATTCTCATCTCGCTTTACCTGCCCATCTTTTCACTGGGACAGGCAGGCGGGGGTCCGGGGTAATCCATGGCCGACGTACTTACACTTCCGATTCCCAATGGGCAGGATGAACGTGCGCAGGCTGAAGCGCTGTCGCAGCGTTATCACGCCGAGTTTGTGGACCTGAAAAACTTCAAGATCCAGCACGAACTGCTGCGCACCGTGCCGGTGGAACTGATGTTCCGCTACAACTTTGTGCCCATCGAGCAACAGCAGGATGCGCTGGTGATCGCGGTTAGTGACCCCTCGCGGCTGATGGTGCTGGATGAGATCGCCGGGCTGCTTGGCCATCGCATTATCGCGCGGGTTGCCACACTCTCGCAGATCACCGACCTGCTGAAGAAAACGGAGCAGTCGCAGCGCGTGCTCGATGAGGCCAGCGAAGGGCTGACCTTCGATGTGCTCACCGGCGAAGACTCGACCGACGAGAACATCTCCATCGAGAAGCTGACCAGCGAGGAAGACATCAGCCCGATTATCCGGCTGGTGGACACCACCATCTTCACCGCTCTCGAACGCCGCGCCTCTGATATTCACATCGAAACCAATGACGACTCCGTGGTGGTGAAGTACCGCATCGACGGCGTGCTACAGGCGGCCATGGCGCCCATCGCCCGCGAGCACCACTCAACGATTCTGAGCCGCATCAAGATCATGAGCGAGCTGGATATTGCCGAGCGCCGCGTGCCTCAGGACGGACGCTTCCGGGTCCGCTACAAGGGACGGCTGATTGACTTCCGCGTCTCCATCATGCCTACAGTGCACGGCGAAAATGCCGTGCTGCGCGTGCTGGACAAGGAGTCAATGAGCGAGAAATTCCGCCACCTGACTCTGGATGTGGTTGGGTTTGCCGACGAAGACCTCAAGCGCTTCCGCCGCTACATCCGCGAACCGTATGGGATGGTGCTGGTGACCGGACCCACCGGCTCCGGCAAGACCACCACGCTGTATGCGGCGTTGAACGAGATCAAGAGCGACGAAGACAAGATCATCACCATCGAAGACCCGGTGGAGTATCAGATTCGCGGCATCACGCAAATTCCAGTGAACGAGAAGAAGGGGCTGACGTTTGCGCGCGGATTGCGTTCGATTCTGCGCCACGACCCGGACAAGATTCTGGTGGGCGAGATTCGCGACAATGAAACGGCGCAGATCGCCATCAACTCCGCGCTCACTGGACATCTGGTGTTTACAACCGTCCACGCCAACAACGTGGTGGACGTGCTGGGCCGCTTTGTAAATATGGGCGTGGAGGTTTACAACTTTGTCTCCGCGCTCAACTGCATTCTGGCGCAGCGCCTGGTGCGCACTGTCTGCGAACATTGCGCGCACACGGTTCACTATGACGATGATGCTCTGACGACCTTCGGCCTGGACCCGGACGAGTGGCGGGACTTCGGCTTCCGCGAGGGTGCGGGCTGCATGGAGTGCGGCGGCACCGGCTACCGCGGGCGAACGGCCATCCACGAACTGCTGGACTTGACCGACCCCATTCGGGAGTTGATTCTGGAAAAGAAACCCACTTCAGAGGTGCGCAAACTGGCCCGCAAAGAGGGCATGAGCTTTTTGCGCGAATCGGCGCTCGATCGCGTCCGCCGCGGGCTGACAACGCTCAAGGAGATCAACAAGGTCACGTTCATCGAGGCGTCACGATAGTGAGTTCGATTCTGCACAAAGCCAAAATCGGTTCCAAACCTGGCGGGCGTCCACCGGCAGCGGTAGAGCTTGCGCCCGAGGGAGTGCTGGCCGCGGCGCTGCCGGGGCAGGGGCAGCCACCAGTCTACGCATTCCAGCCGCTCCCGGCCGGAGCGCTTGTTCCCAGCATCGACGAACCAAACCTTCATGCCGCCGAGGCCGTGGCAGCGGCGATTCGCTCTACGCTCGGCCAGGTTTCTCCGCGCACGCGGGCCGTCACGCTTGTGCTGCCCGACACGGTGATTCGCGTCTTTATGCTGGACTTCGATTCCCTGCCGGGGAAGGCGTCTGAGGCTTATCCGGTACTGCGCTTCCGTCTGCGCAAGATGGTCCCGTTCGACGTGGAACATGCCGGCCTTAGCTACCAGGTACTGGCGGAGGACAAGACCGAATGCAAGGTGCTGGCCGCGATCCTGCCCGGACCCATCCTCGCGGAATATGAAGCCGCTGTGCGCACCGCCGGCTATGAGCCAGGCGCGGTGCTGTCCTCAAGCCTGGCAGCTTTGGAGGCCATCGATTCCATGGAGGCCGTGCTGGAAGCCAACCTGAGCGGCCTTGCTCTCACCACCTCCATCATCAACGGGCAGGACTTGCTGCTCTATCGCACTCTTGACCTGCCTTCCGACCCCGCACTGCGCCTGCAAGAGGTGCAACGCGGCATCGCCGTGGCCTGCGCTTATTTTGAGGACAAACTGGGCGCCTGGCCCGGCCGGTTGCACTTCTCAGGCAACCATGGGGCCGGCATCGACAGCGCTGAGGAGTTTGCCCGCTACGTCGGCGACCCTGAACTGACCGTGGTCGATCTGACGCCGGCACCGGATACCGGATTAGCCACGGCGCTCCGATCCGCAAGCATTGCCGGTGTGACCGGCGCGCTGGCTGGGACAAGGTAAACGGATGCGCATCACACTCAATCTCGCGACCCGCCCATTCGCCGACCTGGGACCTGCGATCAAGCACCTGCGCATCGCCATGGCCGTGCTGGCCGCCATCGCCATCGGCCTGGTTCTGGGTCTGCGCGCCCTGCACCAGAAGGCCGAGGAAGCCCGCGCCCGGGACCACTCGCTCGACGGCCAGATTGCTCAAATCACCCAGGAACGGCAGGGATACCAGGAGATGATGCGCCAGCCAGCCAATGTCCAATTGCTGGCCCAGGCCGAAGCACTCAACAAGCTTTTCGATGAGAAGTCTTTCAGTTGGACACTGGCCATGGAAGACCTGGAGACTGTGCTGCCCGGAGGCGTTCAGGTCTCCACCCTCGAACCCATCCGCGCCAAGGACGGTCACATCACGCTGCATTTGCGCGTGATTGGCCCGCGCGACCGCGCAGTGGAAATGGTTCGGAACCTGGAGCACTCCAAGCGCTTTCTGCTGCCGCGCATCGTTGGTGAAAACGCCGTGGAGACGACGGGGAAACCCGGCGAGCGTCCGGAGCCGGTAAGCGCGTCGAACCGGGTGAACCTCGATTTGCTTGCCGACTACAACGCGGCCACGGAGGGAGAGCAAAGAGCGGGCAAGAAATCAGCGGCCACGGCTGAAGATTCAAGCAGCAAGACTGCGCCCGGCGCGGTTGAAATGCCGGTTGCCGCTACCCACCGGCCACGTGTGCCCTATACCGGCCCGCCCGAACCCGCGGCCGACCGGACCAAACCCAGCCCCTCGCTTCGCGCAAGACCCGGAGGCCCGCAATGAGCGACCGCAAGTCCGCAGTTCCGTGGCGCGAACGCCTAACCTCCCCGCTCACCTGGCACTACGCCGGGTTCGCGTTAATGCTTGTGCTGGTCATCGGCCTGTCGATCCGGCTTGGCCTGGACTGGGCCGCCACCAACGGGCGCTCGACCGACGCACTGGCCGGCAAGCAGGTTGAGTTGAAGGCGCTGGACATGGAAACCGCTCCCCTGCGCGGCCTGGACAAGCGTGTGGAAGAATCGCGCGCGCAAATCAAGGCCTTCTACAGCAAGCGGATTCCGCCCAACTACTCGACGATCGCAACCCGCGTGGGTGAGTTGCAGGTAAAGTCAGAGGTGCGGCTCTCCAGGCTCCAGTACACGCAAGGGCCCGCGGGGTCCGATTTGACTGAGATTTCGTTGGATGCCGGCATCACCGGCAGCTATCCCCAGATCATGCGCTTCCTTAACAGCCTGGAGCGCGACCAGAACTTCTTTGTCATCCGGACCATGGCTCTGACCGGACAGCAGGGGGGTATGGTGAGCCTGCGACTGCGCGTCTCCACCTGGCTGCGGCCGGCTGATGCGGCTGCCAGTGGATTGCCGGCCACTCCGGAGCCGGGTAAGACAGCTACGGAACCAACCGCCGCCGGTAAGGAGGGCGAGTAGCATGGCCCTTCGTCTTGGTACTGAAAACAAGCGCCAGGTCCGCTTGGTCATCGCGCTGTTTGTGTTGATCGCCGCGATCGGGGGCTGGGAACTCTACGGCTCGTTCGGAGGCGGTTCCACACCGGCACAACCTGCACCGACCGCCATCAATATCCTTCCCGCGGCGGGAACGCCTGCGGTGGCCGCTATCCCCACCAACACAGGAAAAGATGCGCAAAAGCTGAGCAACGCCGGCCTCGACCCCTCGCTCCACCTCGACAAGCTGGCACAAAGCGAGGATGTGGAATATGCCGGCACCGGCCGAAACATCTTCTCCGCCGATTCCACACCCGTGCTGATCGAAACCCCCGCGGGACCGGTACGGCCCAACCAACCATCCACAGTGGCGGCTTCGACTCCGGCTGCTCCGGCCGGACCACCCAAGCCGCCAGCCATCGATCTGAAGTACTTCGGCTATGCCCAGGCTCCGGACAAATCGCTCAAGGCTTTCTTCGTCCATGGGGACGACATCTTTGTGGCCAGAACGGGCGAGATTGTCGACCATCGATATAAGGTAGAGGCCATTCTGCCGGGCAGCGCCCAAGTGACCGACCTGAGCTATAAGAACACCCAAACCCTGCCGTTGTCGGCGAACTGAAACTGCTTCCTGCGATGAGGATATCCATCCCAATCCGTCATCCCCGGCCCTCTGAAGAAGGCTACATGCTGGTCGCGGTCATCTTCCTGCTGGCAATTCTGATGCTTTCTCTGGCCGTTGCCGCGCCGAGCATCAAGAAGGAAATCCAGCGCGATCGCGAGATTGAAACCATGCACCGCGGCAAGCAATTCAGACGCGCCATCAAGCTCTACTACAAAAAGTTCAACGCTTATCCGCCTAACCTCGACGCGCTGGTCAACACCAACCAGATCCGCTTCCTGCGCAAGAAATACATCGATCCGACTACCGGCAAAGAGGAGTGGAAGCCCATTATGTTCGGCGAAAACAAGGCCCCGATGGCACTGGGCTTCTTCGGGGTGCCGATCGGCGGCGAGGCGGTTGCGGGCATTGGTCCGAGCGGCGGAAACGGGTTGACCGGCTCCTCGACTTCCAGTAGCGCCCTTGGCTCCTCTACCTTTGGCTCCTCGACGGACAGCGGTTCCAACAGCAACTTCGGAGGAACGGGCGGCACAGGCCTGAACGCCGGGAGCAGCGGCTCGACCGGGCAGACCTTCGGCGGGGCCGGCATTGTCGGGTTTTCTCCCAACAGCCCGAAACAGTCCATCCTGCTGTACAAGAAGAAGAATCACTATAACGAGTGGGAGTTTACCTATAGCCCGCTTGCCGACCAGATGATGCAGGGAGGAAATCTCGGAACCATCGGCCAGCCGGCCAGCAGCACCTCAACCCCTGTGGGCGGAACAGCGCCTGCTTCGACCTCTGCTCCGACCTCGGTTTCGACGCCTGCTCCCACTCCAACGTCTCAGCAATAATTCCCCGCCACAGCGGAACCAGAGCAGATGTACTCCGAGAGCACGTGTGCCCGGCGGTCTTTCCTTGAGACGGGCGACCTCGTATACCTTCCGCAAGGAGTGTTTACTCTGGCATTGCCGCACAGCGCTCCAGACACAGAAGGCCCACCCCTAAACGGGATGGGCCTTTGCATGAACGAACCAAACTGAAATGCGGGGTGGACGACAGGCGGTTATACGCTAAACGAGGAACCGCAGCCACAGGTGCTCTTTACCTGAGGATTGTCGAACTTGAAACCAGCCGCCTCCAATGTCTCGACGTAGTCGACGGTGCAGCCATTCAGGTACATCAGCGAGGTGGCGTCCACAAAAACCTTCAAGTCCCCGAAGCTGAAGACTTTATCCATCATGCCGCTCTGGTTCTCGAAGGCCATGGAGTACTGGAAGCCGGAGCAACCGCCGCCCACCACGCCGATGCGCAGCCCGGCGGGAAGTGGATCCTGGGTGGCCATAATCTCGCGAACTTTGGCAATGGCCTGTGGGGTCAGGTTGAGAGGCGCCTTCTTTTCGGTTTCCTGTGCGGGTGCAACGGTTGTTGTGGCCATGGTTTCTCCCGACTGCTGAAATGCTTGCCGTTATCGCAACTCTACTGCTCCGGAGCCTGGGACACAAGCCCCATTCCCGGCTTCATCTCATAAGATGCAACCGAGGCAGGGAAAGTCGCATGCTCGGCTGCCAGCCCGGACCGGCTTGAGAACCCGCCGATCCGGAAGCGGATGGAACTGAATAAACGGTTTATCCACAAATGAGGCACTGTGACATTTGTCACCACAGCCATACCTGTTCGGCGCTATGATGATCAACCGTACGGCCCTACTACTCACGAGGCCGCGATTCCTTCACGGACCCGCCGGTATCTGGGACCAGACAGCTTTTCGGAGGTGGGGTATGACGGGATTCGTTCCGATTATGTGGTTGGTGTGGGGCGCTTTAATCCTGCTGTTGATCGGGCTCAAAATCTATTACGATAGCCTGACCCGCGACGAAGACGATCAGCTCGTCCTGGACGATGCATTCGACCACGTGAAGAGCGAACAGGCCGCCATCATGGCAAAGATCCATAGGATACAGCCGTTCCGGCGTGTGGTAACGGGGCTGGCGGGAGTGATGACGCTCGTCGTCATCGGCTACTACGTTATGGACTTCGTCAACCAGTTCAAGTAGACCGCGGCCTTTGCGATCCATCTACAACTGCCCCTCTCCGGCTGACGGAGATTTGTGCTTCAACCTTGGCAAAGAGGAGCCGTGCGCCGGGGGATGCCGGCGGCGGCCACACCGTTGACAGGCGGCCGCTCTCGCGCAGCCGCCGCCTGTGGAATCTTGTCGCCCTTCGTTACTCTACTTGCGGTTTCGCCCGGTAGCCATCGCGGGCAATGATGTCATATTTGAGCGGCTTGTGCTTCTCGTCCTGCATGCGCAACGGCTGGCCCTCGTCGTCGACCAGCGCCACGCGCAACTTGCGATACGTGCCGTCCTGCTTGGCGTTGGTGGGGTGGTAAAGCAGTTCGTATTTGGAACGGATGTTCTGGTTGATCTCAGAGAAAATATCTGGCAACTCTCCGGCAAACCGCGGGAAGTAACTGGCGCCACCGGTCATGCTGGCAAACGTCCTCATCTCGTTGTCGGCCTGCAGATTATCCATGTCGCGCATCTGGTTTCTCATACCGCCGCGTCCTTCGGTCATGGCACGAAGCGCGCCGCCGGTGGAGACAGTGAAGATGGTTATATCTTGCGTGGCCTTCACCTTCTTCAGGATTTTGTCCAGGGTAAGCTTGGAAAACGAATCGCGCCCGGAGGCGATAAGAATAATGTATTTACGGCCCTCGATGCGGTCGAGCCGGTCAATCCCCTCGTAGAGCGCATCAAAGACGTTGGTCTCACTGAAGCCGGGGAACATGAGCGAGTTGAGGCTCTCAACGAGCTGGCGCTTGTCTTGCGTGAAGTCGCTGATGATATGCGTGTGCATGTCGAAGGTCATCATGGCCACATAGTCCTGTGGGCGTAACTGCTGCACAAAGGCCCAGGCCGTGTTCTTCATGTCACTTGCCTTGATCCACCAGCCGCCGTTTGCCGCGAACTCGCAGATCATGAGTGCCGTAATGGGAGCCTCGACGCGCTTGAAACCGGTGACTTTCTGCTCCACGCCATCTTCATAGACACGGAAATTGGACGGCTTGAGGCCGGGCACGAACTGGTGGGTCTTTTCCAGCAGCACACCCACATCCACGGTGACCTCGGGAACGTCAACGCGCAAAGAGAAGTTGCTCATCCCCTCGGGAGTCTTGACTTTGGGCGCGACCGGGGCTGGCGGCGGCGCATCTTCCGGCGCATCCTTTTTCTTGGGTAGGGCAATCACACCGGAGTCACCGGCTGGTCCACCCGCGTCCGGCGAGGCCTGGTCGGGTGGTTGGGCCGGCTGGGGCTGTTGGGGCTGGGACTGGGGTTGAGGCGCGGTCTGGGCCCGGCTGAGCGGCGCGGCCGCGATGGCCAAAACAAGAACCAGCAAACCTGCAAGCGCAAAACGCCGGGAAGCGAAGACGCACCGGCGCGACGAATACGTGCGCGACATGGACATGACGACCTCTGTACTCGACAGCATACGGGAAACCCCGGGACGAAATACAGTCTTCTGCCTCGTGCTATCAGCCTCCAGCTTTCAACGCCGCTCCGGTTTCCACCCCAGAAGTTCCAATTTCCACCTTAACCGGCTATCTTGAGTAGCATTCAGCCAGAGCCAGCGGCCTATAGCTGGAGGCTGCAAGGCCACACGGCTGGCTGTACTCTTATAGACGTGGAAACTCGCCTGAAGGAAACCCGGTTTTACATGGCTGCGCTGGGCCTCACGCTGGGCGTGGCATCGGCCATGTTTCTTTTCCCCGGTCGGCTGCAAGCACAAGGCACGTCCGTTGCCGCCAATCCCACAACACTCCCCGGACAGGGATCTGTCCGCGGAGACCCCGGTGCGCCACCCTCCAGCGGAGGATTCTTCCCTCTCAGCCAGGTGCGCCGCGGCATGACCGGCACCGCGTGGACGGTGTTCACCGGGAGCAAGCCCGAAGCGATGGAAGTGGAGATTCTGGGCGTGCTGCGCGGCGCCCGCGGCCCCGGTCACGATATGATCCTTGCCCAGTTGCACGGGGCCAAGCCGGAGTACACAGGGGTGGTGGCCGGCATGAGCGGCAGCCCGGTGTATATCGGCGACAAGCTGGTGGGTTCGCTTTCCTACCGCATTGGCCAGTTCAGCAAGGACCCCATTGCCGGGATCACACCTATCGAACAGATGCTGGAGGTGCGTGATCTGCCCATAGACACCACCCAGATGGCCCACGCCGGCGGGAACCCGGTTCCCTCTTCGAGCCAGGCGACCAGCGCCGAAACCACCCAAGCAGCGGACGGGATGACTTTCCAGGCGATGGAGACGCCGCTGATCATGAGCGGTTTCCGGCCGGAAGCGATTCGCCTATGGCAACAGCAGATGACGGGAACCGGGTTGGAGATGGTTGCGGCCGGAGGGGTGGGCGGATCGTCCGCGCCGGCCCCCGGGCAGGACGCGGCCATGTCAGCCGCGGCAATGGCCAGCATAGTGCCGGGCTCGGCGGTGAGCGCCCAACTGGTGCGCGGCGACCTGGAAATCGCCGCCACCTGCACGGTCACTTACATCGATCCGAAGCAACTGCTGGCCTGCGGCCATCCCATCCTGCAGGCCGGGCCGGTTTCACTGCCCATGACTACGACCGAGGTGGTGGCCACCCTGGCCTCCCCGATGAACGCTTTCAAGATCGTCAATACCGGCGACCCGATCGGCGTCTTTACCGAGGATCGCGACTCCGCCATTCGCGGGGTCCTCGGAGTAAAGGCGCGGATGATCCCGGTGCACATCGCCATCCACGAGCCACGAGGGGAACGCAAGCTCAGCATCGAAGTGCTGGACCTGCCGTCGCTCACCCCGCAGGCCGTGATGGTTTCACTGTATGAAGGGCTGCTCGAGACCAACGAAAGCACTTTGGAAACCAGCTACCACCTGACCGGAGAGGTTCTTTTGGACGGATACCCGCCGTCCCCGCTTGATGTGTGGGCCTCGGCAGGCGATCCATTTCCCTCGTCTTTGATGACCGCACTGCTGACTAGCGAGCGCTTTGGGCGGCTCTACTCGAATGGAGCCCGACAGGGCTCTGTGCGCGGAATCGATCTCGACATCGAGGCTATTCCTCGTCGCGTACAAGTGGAACTGGTGACGGCGCGGCTGGTTTCAAACGATATCGTCCACGCCGGCGATACCGTGATGGTTGAAGCAACCATCCGTCCCTGGCAGCAGCCTGCGCGCAATGTCCGCATCCCCTTTACTCTGCCAGCAAGACTGGGCACGGGCAGTTTGCGACTTCTGGTTTCAGATTCCGGTACTCTGGATCGCGCTCTGGACCCGCCACGGATCTCCAGCCACCCCATCGACCTGAAGACGGCGTTGGCGCAAGCGCGCCGGCTGCACCCTGCTGACCACGTGTATGTGACTCTGCTGGTGCCTGAATCCCAGGCCTGGATGGCCGGCCAGACGCTTTCCAGCCTGCCACTCTCCATGGCCAATGCCCTTGAGCCGGTGCGCACCACACAGGATGTGAACCTGAATGGGGAATCGGCGGAAGTGGCTGGCGAGGCGCCTGCCGGAGGCATCTTGAGCGGCTTCCAGATTCTGAATCTTCGTGTGGAACCGGGCGGCGGTTTAAACTAGACTTGGTTCAGAACCGATTCTGCCTTTTCTGGGGCCGGCGCCTTGTTTGAAATCAGCCGGCCTCTTTTACAACCCCAATGAGGACATTGGAACTGCCATGGCCCACATTCAAGGACTTGCAGCTCATGCGGCGGGAGCCGAATTGCTGCCTTTTCACTACGATCCAGGCAAACTGGGTCCGCAGGAGGTGGAGATCGCCATCACCCACTGCGGTATCTGCCACAGCGATCTTCACCTGATCTCGAACGACTGGGGCATCAGCCAGTATCCGTTCATTCCCGGCCATGAGATTGTCGGCGCCGTTGCGGCGGTTGGTGACCAGGTGCGCTCGCTCACAGTGGGCCAGCGGGTGGGTCTCGGCTGGCAATCGAACTCCTGCGGCGAATGCGAGTGGTGCACCCGTGGGCTTGAGAACCTTTGCCCCGCGACAGAAGGCACCTGCGTTCATCGCAACGGCGGCTATGCGGACCGCGTCCGCGCCAATGCCCGCTTTGTGATTCCGATTCCAGAGGCCATCAAGAGCGAAAACGCCGCGCCCCTGCTTTGCGGCGGCATCACGGTCTACAATCCGTTGCGCATCCATGGCGTCAACCCCTCTTCGCGGGTCGGCATCATCGGCATCGGCGGACTGGGACACATCGCCATCCAGTTTGCGCGGGTCTTTGGCGCGGAAGTCACGGCGTTCTCCACTTCCACCGCGAAAGAAGAAGAGGCTCGCGCATTAGGCGCACATCACTTCGTTCACAGCCGCGAATCCAAGGCTCTGAAGGAAGTGGCTGGATCACTGGATTTCATTTTGAGCACCATCAACGCCGACCAGGATTGGGGAACCTATATGGCGGCCCTGCGGCCCACCGGGACGCTGTGTTTTGTGGGTGTTCCGCCGTCGCCAGTGGCGATTCAAGCCTTCCCGCTGATCTCCGGGTTGCGCTCCATCAGCGGCAGCCCTATCGGCAGCCCCTTCCGGATCCGGGAGATGCTGGACGTGGCGGCCCGCCATGGTGTAAGGGCGCAAACCGAGGCCTTCCCCATGGCCAAGGCCAACGAAGCCATCGAGAAGGTAAAAAAGAACAAGGTACGCTACCGGGCTGTGTTGACGAATTAGAAGCCGGTCAATTCAAAGACGGGTAGAAACAGGCAGGCCGGGACACATGTCCCGGCCTTTTCATTGCAAGATGGCGAATGACAATCAGCTCACTATTCCCAGTGTCCGATCAGCGACAGGCTGGCGGTTCCCGGCGTTTCAGTGATGGCGCTATTGGCGTTGACATAGTAGCTGTGCATGATCAGCGTAACGCGCGTTCCTCCCGTCACGGCCAGATGAACATGCTGCGAGAGTACGTAATGGGGATTGGGGGTTGCGGAGCCGATCTTGCTGGCGGCGAAACCGGTCATCTGCTCATATCTCCCAACCATCGTATTCAGATACCATTCGGCACTATCCGGCAGCGTCTGGTCGTAATCGGCCTCGGCGAAGAGATGATCGATAACAAACGTCCTGCCCGGCGGAATGTTGATGCATAGATAGCCCTTGCTGGCGGGCTGAGGAAAGGTGTCGAACTGCTCGAATTGGTCGTAGCCGCTGAGGCTGCTCTCCGGCGTGAAGCAGGATTGCGCCTGGTCAGTGGGGATCTGCAACTGCGGGTCGTTTGAGGGCGCGCTGGGATAGCGGGAATGGCGTGGATGCTGGACCTGGCCGAGGACCGGAAGAGCACAGAAAAGAACACCTGCGAAGATGAGACGGAATACGCGCGAATTCATTTTCGTTCGACCTGAAAACGGATTTTTGTCGGCAATTGCACTCACTGGACGCGGCCGGAGGCGCTTTCGCTTGCGAACCTCGGCCGGTTCGTCCCCTGACCGCGAGCATAGCCTGACCACGCTGCTCATGCGCTCAGTGCTTTCTTTACCTGCTTTTCAGGGCGACGAGGGATCGCAGATGGGTGAAAATGAAGGAATGAACAACGTCCGCATCGACAAATGGCTCTGGGCTGCACGCTTCTTCAAGACGCGCGCGCTGGCTTCAAAGGCTTGCGATCTGGGCCGTATTCACTCGAACGGCATCCAGGCCAAGCCGGCGCGGGAAGTTCGCGCGGGTGACCTGCTGACCGTGAGGAACGAGGGCGGCGAATTTCAGATCGAGGTGCTGGCGCTGAGCGAGCTGCGCGGGCCGGCGGCCGTTGCGCAAACCCTCTATCGCGAGACGGATGCCAGCAAGGCGGCGCGGCTGAAATTGGTCGCAGAGCGCAAGGCGATGCAGGAATTCGCACCGTTGCCGGAACACCGGCCTTCGAAGCGCGACCGGCGCAAGATCATTCAGTTTCGGGGCGGGCGATGACTCCAACGCCGATTGACCCAGGCGAACCGGCAGAGTGTGCACGCACCTTTCGATGGCGTGCAGCACCGCGGTCCTGGCTGCACCCTGCCCGGCCGGCCGCCAACTTTAGTAGACTCAACGGCAGCATGTTTGTTACAACCACCATCACTCGCCGCATTGGGTCCGCTGGGAATCTTGCCGCCCTTGCGATGGCCGTTGCAGCCGTCATTGCCGCCTCGCAGCCTTCCCTGGCTCAGAGCACTCACCTGTGGACACAGTCGCGCATCGAGGAGTTTGAGAAAGGCACGCCGCAAGGGATTGCGCTGGCCAGCGACGGCCATCTGCGCGAGGGACCGGCCTTGACTGAAGTGCTGACCACGCCCTCGACCTTCGTGTGGTCAGTTGCCGTGGACAAGAACGGAACGGCCTATGTAGGAACCGCTTCGCCTGCCGGGGTGCTGCGCTTGGGCAAGGATGGGAAGCCCTTTACGCTTTTCGAGACCAGAGATCTGAGCGTGCAGGGTGTGCGGCTGGGGCCGGATGGCGCACTCTACGCGGCCACGCTGCCCAGCGGCAAAGTCTACCGGCTGAATCGTGATGCGACGACGAAGCAGGATGAGAGCAGCGCAACGGTAGTCTTCGACGCCGGGAAACTGGACGACGCGAAGGCTGCCGAGGCGAAACCGGATGGAACGACGCCCAACGCCAAAACAGACCCCGATAAAACGGAATCGAAATCGCACTACATCTGGGACTTGACCTTCGACTCCAGCGGGCGGCTTTACATTGCGACAGGCGGACCGGGAGCGGTGTACCGCGTCGACCCTGCAAAGCCGGGCAACAAGCCGGAGGAATTCTTCAAGAGCGACGAGCAACACATCCGCTCGCTGGCCTGGGACGCCAAGGGCAACCTGATCGCCGGGTCGGATGGGTCGGGGTTGGTGTACCGGATCAGTCCACAGGGCAAGGGCTACGTGCTGTTCGAGGCTCCAAGACGCGAGATCACAGCGGTTGCCGTGGGCGCGAACGGAACCATCTACGCTGCCAGCGTGGGCGACAAGAGCCACAATCCGCTGCCGCCGCTGCCGGTGCAGGGAGTGGGCATGGTGAGCATCACCATCGTCCAGCCGGGATCGCTGCAGGCGGCCAACACCAGCACCGCCCTGCCTGAAGGAACCGAGATTTATGCGCTGACGGAAGGCCAGGCTCCACGTAAGCTGTGGTCCGGCAAGGACGAGATCGTCTATGCGCTGGCCGCGCGCCCTGACGGGTTGCTGGCGCTGAGTGGAAACCGAGGGCGGGTGTTCAGGATTGCGGACGATGGCAGCTACGCCGATGTGGCCCATCTGGAGGCGCAGCAGGGGTTGAGCCTGGCCGTTGTGGAGAAAGGCATTCTCATCGGAACGGGGAACACAGGCAAGCTGGTTCTGCTGGGCGCCGCTGAAAAGCATGAGTACGCGAGCGATGTGCTGGATGCCGGCGCTCTGGCCCGGTTTGGCCGCATGGAAGTTGAGCCCGGTTCGACCGGCTATGAACTTTGGACCCGCACGGGCAACGTGGAACAGCCTGTGCGCGGCCGGAACGACTGGGGATGGTCCGATTGGCAGCCGCTGAAAGACGGCGCAGCGGTTTCGCCGGCAGGGCGCTTTTTTGAGTGGAAGGCGGTGCTGCACACAGGTGGAATCATAGGCAGCGTGGGCGTGAATTATCTGCCCGTGAATTCGGCGCCGGTGGTGGACGAATTGGTGGTTGTGCCGGGCGCGCGCGTGAATGCGCTGAACCAGCCCGGCAATCAGCCACAGACGGTCAGCATTACGTTTCCGTCGTCGAACCCGGGCAGCGCAATGCCTTTCGATGGAGGCCCCGGCGCACCGTTGCAGGCCGTGAAAGACCGGACCGCCATCACAGCGCGCTGGGCGGCCCATGACGACGACGGCGACGACCTGACCTTTGCCCTCTATCTTCGCGGGGACGGCGAAAAGGTTTGGCGGTTGCTGAAGGATGGGATCACCGAAAAGGCCTACAGCTTCGACGCAACACTGATTCCCGACGGCGGCTATCAGATCAAGGTGGTAGCCTCCGACGCACCGTCGCACACGCCCGGCGACGCGCTGACCGGCTCAAAGGAGAGCGAGCGATTTGAAGTGGACACCACGCCGCCGGTGGTCAGCGGACTGAAGGCAAGCATGGAAACTGCGCCGCACGTGACTTTTGACGCCGAAGACGCCTTCTCGCCCATCGCTCATGCCGAGTACTCGCTGGACGCGGGAGATTGGCAATTCATCACGCCGGTTGGCGGCCTGTCAGACTCAAGGCGCGAGCACTATGAGATCGTTCTTCCGGCAGCGGCCCTGGACGGCAAGACAGGCGAGCACCTGATTACCGTGCGCGTGTATGACCGGCACGACAACGTGGGCGTGGCTAAGACGGTATTTTCCGCTCTGGCAAAGTAGGCGCGCGCAAGCAAGGCGAATTTGATGCGATTCGAGCTTTTTCTGGCAATGCGGTATCTGAAGGCCAAGCGGCGGCAGGCCGTGGTGGGGGTGGTCACGATCATCTCCATCGCAGGGGTAGCCGCGGGAGTGGCCGCGCTGGTGATCGCTCTGGCCATCACTAACGGCATGCGGCGCGATTTACAGGACCGGCTGCTAGGATCGAGCGCGCATGTGGAACTGATGCGCGTGAAGGGCGACGGCATCCGAAACTGGCAGCCGCTGTTCAACCGGCTGCGCGCTCTGCCACACGTCACCGGGGCTGCGCCAGGGCTCTACGAGCAGGTGCTGGTTGCGCGCGGAGCCCGCGATGGAGGCGCGCTGATCGAAGGAATTCTTCCGGCTCAGGAACAAAGCGTGAGCGATCTGTTGACCACGGCCACGCCGGGCTCAGTGCGCGCACTGGAACCGCAACCGGAGCAGACTTCCGCGCTGAATGCCGAGCTGCCCCCGATCGTGCTGGGCAAAGATCTCGCGGAGTCAGTGGGCGCATCCGTTGGCGATTCGGTGATGATCATCAGCCCGCAGGGAGAGATGACTCCGTTCGGCATTGTTCCCAAATATGTGCACTTTCGCCTGGCAGGCATCTTCCACTCCGGTTTTTACCAGTACGACGCGCAGATGGGGTTTCTGCGCCTGGCCGACGCGCAGCGGCTCTTCAGCGAGCCGGACCTGCTGTCAGTGATCAGCTTCAAGGTGGACGATCTGGACCGCGCTCCGGCCATCGGCAGAGCCATCGAAGATGCGGCCGGAGAGGGTTACATGACCACCAACTGGATGGAGCAGAACCGCGAGCTCTTTCGCGCACTGAAGCTGGAGCAGGTGGTTACATTCATTGTGATTGCCCTCATCGTCATTGTTGCCGCGCTGAATATTCTCATCGCGCTCACCATGATGGTGATGGAGAAGACGCGCGACATCGCCGTGATGATGAGCTTTGGCGTCGAGCCAGGACAGGTGCGGCGCATCTTCCTGTTGCAGGGGTTCCTGATCAGCCTGGTCGGCACGGCCATCGGTCTTCTACTGGGATATCTGGCCGCATGGGCCGGCGGGCATTACCACTTCATCCATCTTTCCGCCGAGGTGTATTCGATCGACACGTTGCCGTTTGCGCCTCGGCCGCTGGATGGGGTGATTGTGGCCGCGGTATCCATTGGGATCTCGCTGCTGGCTACGCTGTATCCGTCATCGGCGGCGGCGCGGGTGTTGCCGGCGGAGGCGTTGCGGTATGAATGATACTTACTGCGGCGTGATGATTCCTCCCAGCGCATGACGGCGGGGCAGAACGATGCCGCGATGATCGACCTCAGGGGGTGGGCTGCCGGGTTTGTCGAGAGCAGGCAAGCCTGACCGCTCAATCAGTGCTCCGCCGCACGCGGGGCACCAGTCAGCGATGGTTTCTGGCGCGAGCACGGCATGGCAGTGGCTGCAAATGCGTTCCATAAACAAAAGACTATCGGATCGGACCGGCCTGTTCCGCACAAGCCGGCTTCCCGCCTTTCTCAGACTGCCGAGGACCCAACCTTCATACCCGCCCGGTACACTGTGGACATGCATCTCCCCGTTCGCCTGGTGGCAATCGACATGGACGGAACACTGCTGCCCACATTTGCGCGGGAAGTGAGTCCACGCAATGCGCAGGCGCTCAGGGCAGCACAAGAGGCCGGAATCACGGTGGCCATTGCCACCGGACGGCGGACGGCCTACACCGCGCCCCTGCTCGAAGGCATGGGGCTGCGAGCGGATACGCCCCTTATCACGTCAAATGGTGCAGTGACCCGCACCCTGGGCGGCGAGTCGATCGACCGCTGCCAACTGGCGGCGCGGGTGGCGCGCGGGCTTTGCGGGCTGCTGCGGCAATTCGGGGCCATGGTTTTCACCTTTGACAGACCGGGGCGTGGCGAACTGGTTCTGGAGGATTTGCAACAGGCACACGGGCGGATCGCCCTTTGGGTCGAAGCCAATCGGAACGCCATTGAGGTGGTCAAGCCGTTGGAACTGGCGCTGACCGACGGCGAGAATCCGATTCAGGGCATGGTCACTGGCGGACTAAGCAAAATGAGACAGGCCGAGAAGGCGCTCAAGGCCAGCGAATGGAGCAGAAGTTGCGAGTGCATCCGGACTGAGTATCCGGGGCGCGATTTGGCCATTCTGGACCTGCTGCCACCCGGCGTGTCAAAGGGCTGGGCGCTGGAACGGCTGGCGACGCGGCTGGGCGTGGACCGCAAGGAAACCATGGCCATCGGCGACAATTGGAACGATGTGGATATGCTGGAGTGGGCGGGCCAGGGCGTCATAATGGGCAATGCGGCCGCTGAACTGCGCATCATGGCGAAAATGCGCGGATGGAAACAGACTCCGCCCAACGACGAGGACGGCGTTGCCGTGGTGCTGGAAGCTGCCGTGGCCAAACACGTTCCGGTCAAAGTACCCAGGTGGCACGATTGAACATGCGCAGGAGTTCCTACATCGCGGTGGTTTCCTGGGTCGCTATGGCGGCCCTGGCTCCAGCGTCCCGGGCCACGGAGCGCGCGACCCTGCGCAACGGGTTTGAGATGCAATGCAATCATCATGCCCGGATCGAGGGCCACGTCCGGCTCTACCTGAGCAATGACGAGGATAGCTATATCGAGTTTGCGCCGGAAGAGATTGCTGCATTTGAGACGGTTCCTGACCCACCCCCGCCGCCAGCCTCGGCGGAAAGGCAGCCCATCGCTTCGACCCCGTTTGGACCTGCGGCCAATCCGGACGCCAGCCTCAGCCCGGCGGATCTGCACGAGATGCTGGCCAAGGCCGGGAGTGAGCACAACCTGGATGTGGACCTGCTGGCCAGCGTGGTGAAGGCAGAGAGCGGCGGCAATGCCCGCGCCGTGAGCCGCGCCGGCGCCCGCGGCCTGATGCAGTTGATGCCTGGAACAGCCACCGAACTGGGCGTGGAAGACAGCTTTGAGCCGAAACAGAATGTGCGCGGAGGGACGGCTTACCTGGATGCGCTGCTCGTCCGCTACCACGACCAACTAGCCCTGGCGCTGGCGGCCTACAACGCTGGGCCGGAGGCGGTAGACAGATACCACGGCATTCCGCCTTACCATGAGACGCGGGCCTACGTGGCGCGCGTCATTCACGAGTTCAACCGCCGCGTAAAGGCGCGTGAGGCCGAAGCGAAACAGGCGGCCTCGCACTTTATAGCTTCGCAAAACTGACCTGCTCTATCCGAATATTGGGAACCAGACCTACTGCTTCATCGTAGAGGCTTGGTCAGCGCGAAGGCGCTGCGCTCGCGTGCAAGAGCGCGACCAGAGTTGAAGCGCAATCCCGTATTGGACAACAGACGCATAGGAACCCTCCGTAAATCGTTGGTCATTCCTACCATTCGTGATATATCTCACATTTAATTGTGTTAACGGTCACATATGGCTGTGATAATCATCGAGGCTGCTGAACTAATGAGATTCACCCGGCTGTACCGGGTGAATGGTATCCCCACCGTTACTCACAGTGAACAACAGGAGGGTATCCGGTATGCGGCAAGTGAAAACTCGACGTGTGATGGCGACAAGTCTTCTAGCCTTGGTTCTCGTTCCATTCTTCGCAGTTGGCGCGGCGCTCGGGCAGCGACCGACCATGCAGATGGAAATTCCATATAAATTCGTCGTTGGCGCGAAGGTACTTCCAGAAGGTAGGTATACCTTCTCAGTGAGCAACAATCGAGTCGATGTGCAATCGTCCAACAGCGGGACCGCTATGGGGACCATCATCACCCAGATCAGCGGGCGGGGCGATTTTCTTCAGGGCGGCTCTCTTGTATTTGACACAACGGGCGGCGGCCACATCCTCTCAGAAGTATGGATGCCCGGGAGGGATGGACAATTGTTGCATATTATCCCGAACGGCCACACTCACGATGTCTTATTAGTCTCCTATCTGAGCCAGAACCGTGCCACCTCAGGAAAGGCTGCTTTCGATCTGACGTGCGGCAGATGTCATGGGATGGACGGCAAGGGAGATGCCAATGCGGACAAATATTTCAAAGTCACAATTCCAAGGCTCAGTTCAGCAGAGGTGCAGGGCAAGTCGGACGATGCGTTGAGACAGCTCATCACTCAGGGTAGCAGTACGATGCCTCCTGTCGAAGTCGATGACGCCGGGTTCCGTCATCGTCTGCCGCCGCAAGACGTAGACGCCGTGATTGCTTACGTGCGTACTCTGAAACAGTAGTTATCCGGACATCCTGCAGTGCACTTTCTGACGTCGAGGTGGGTTGCCGAAGCGCCAACATGTTCCCTCGCGCCTCGCTCTTTCAAGGCCCGATTTGTGCAACGAGCTCTAGTACCGGAATTCCAGGAACGCTTCGTACATGGCTGCGATGTTCTCGAGCGGCACGTCTTCAATGACCTCGCCACAAGCGACAATACCGCCCTCGGGTGTGCCGATGGTTTCAAAGAGATTGTGTATGTGCCGCTTTACTTCAGACGGCGAGACGTACGGCAACACGTGCTGACGGTCAATATCGGTCCTGAAGCAGACCTTGCCGGCGTAGGGTTTCAGCTTCTCGATCCCGATGACCGATGTCTGACAGTTAAGCACGTCCACGCCCAGTTCCAGCAGGTCGGGAAGTATACGGAGGATGTTTCCGTCGCTGTGAAACCAGACGTCCAATCCGGCGGCCTTGACCTTGGAAAACATCGCGGCGTAAGCCGGCTTGAAAAACGACCGCCATTTTGCCGGTGAGATCAACATGCTGCTTTGCGATCCCCAGTCGTCGGCGAAATGCAGACCCTGGTATGGATTGGCCAGCCAGCGGTCCAGCCAGTCCATGTTGAACTGGAGCAGATCGTCCCGCAAGCGGTAGATTTCTTTGCGATCCTCGGCCAGATCCATCATGGTGGCATTGAAACCATGCAACTGCTGCATCTGCTCAAAGAAGGTGATCCAGCCGCCACGGGCATAATAATTCTCGCCGGTTCCGGCCATATGGCCGCTATAAAGACGAAATTCTGGAACGCCGGCGCCGAAGACCGGCCACCGGAAATCCTGGTAATTCTCCCAGTTCTCGGCAATGGGAAACTCGATCGGAATGCCGCAGCGGCCTTGCTCCGAGACGTGCCAGACCGTACCGAACTCATCGCGGTTCTTGCCGAGTTTGTACACGGGCGGCAGCTTATCGGGCGGCAGGTCAGGCAGCAGACTCCAACCGAAATCCTCTGGAACCGCATCAGTAATCGCCTTCAATGCTTCGCCATGGCGATACTGCGCGGAGGGCAGAATGGCATGGGAGATCGGAGGCCGGTCCGGCTTCTGGAAATGGATGGCTCGCGTAACTCGTTCTCTGCTGTTCACTGGAGACCTCCGTCCATACCGCAGTCGCTTTCAGTCGGCGTAGATGCAGCGGTGAGCTTCGTCGGCGAATGCTTCGATCAGCTTCAAATCGGCGTCGAAGAAATGATCCGAGGGGCAAAGAATATACCCGCCGCCTTCACCGGCGGCCTCGAAGCAGGCCCGAACGGCGGCCCGGGTCTCTTCCGGAGTACACCCGCTCAGGTAATGGAACTGATCAAAGCCCCCAATCATACATACCTTTTCGCCAATCCGCTGCTTTGCCTTCGCCAGGTTCATGTCCCCGCCCATGCCCGGAGGCGTGAGAGTTTCCATGGCATCAGGCTGCATGGCGGCGATCCTTTCAAGGAGCGGCATCATACCCCCGCACGTGTGGTAAGCGATCCGTTGTCCTGCACCGTGGGCGAGCGCGATAAGTTCAGAGTCATAAGGAGCCACGAACTGGTCGAATATCTTGGGAGAGATGACGGTTGACGATGCGGAACCGCCTCCCAGTTCCACCAGGTCGAGTTTGGCTCCGGCCATCGATTGGATGTAAGTCTGCTTGCGGCGAAAAAGAATGCGCAGAAACTCATGCACCCAGGCCGGGTCGTCATAGGTGGCTAGAATGAGCTGTTCCGTACCGTAGAGACAGCAGGCATCCTGCCAGGTTCCCGGCTGACCGAAGACATCAAAACAAAGAATGTGACTGCGTACCAGTCCTCGCTCACCATAATCCTCGGCAACCCGGTTTACGGCATCCACGTCGCAGAGCGGTTGGGTTGCGAACTCGCCGATCAGATCGATATCTCTTTTTTCCTTGACCGGATACTCCACCACCCAGGTCGTCTGCTCATTGGACTGAGTGGCCATTGTCAATGCGCCCTTGGGCGTTACAAACCGGTAACGCATGGCCTGGGAGCCGTCGGTGGAGATGTTTTCGGCATAGGTTTGCCAACGGTCAGACCAAACCCGGTGCGCCTCAAGAAAGCCGGGCTCTCCCTGGAGCGGATCGAAGAAATCCCCGAGAGCAACGTTAGGCTTATGGCAGACCGGCCAGGTGATGGCATCCATATCGAACTGCTCAAAAAAAGCCTGACTTGATGCGCCGCCAAAATACTTGTCAAGGAAATACCGCATCAGGTGATGCGTGGTTACGGGCAGACGGTCCGGTTTGCCGCGCCGCAAGGCAGTCAAGAGCCGTTCTTTGTGGGTCATCGTCGTTCCAATTCCAGATTGTAGGATAGCGCCGGGAAGCAGAGTGACGGTTATTGCCGGGCAGTCATGCCTCGTTCGCCGCCAGAGAACCTGAGAAAGTACGACCGCGGACCGGAGCCTTGCGGTCTATCTTTCGCGCAGTTTCTTGAACATTTAACTTGCTTCCAGCACCCTGCGGAGAGTCTGGAGAGGAGTCGGGGACTGTCTGCCCGCCACGGTCTATACAATTTACGGAGATGCAGAATCCCTTGTAGCGGGACGGAGAACATTTGAAAAAGAATCAGTTGATCCTGGGTTTGGTGGCGCTGGTAGCGCTGGTAGCGCTTCTTGCGTGGGGACGCAACCGGATTCATTTCGACTTTGGCGTCTTCCGCGCTCAACTGGCGCTGGCCGACTGGCGCAAGATTGCCCTTGCGACCGGCTGCATTTATGTGGGCTACCTCTTTCGCTCGGTGCGCTGGGCGCTCCTGCTGAGGCATAACAAGCAGGTACCTCTGTTCTCGCTGCTGGGGACACAGGTGATCGGTTTTACCGCCGTGGCACTGATCGGTCGGGTCGCGGATCCGGTACGTCCCTACCTGGTCTCGAAAAGGACCGGCCTACCCCTGAGCACGCAGATCGCCGTTTATATCGTGGAGCGGCTCTTCGACTTCGGTGCGATGGCGCTGATTATTTCTTCAGTCATTCTGCTGGCACCGGCGGGGACGTTGCCCCATCCCGAGATCGTCAAGAAGGCAGGCTACGGTGGACTTGCCATTACGGTTCTGGCTGGTCTTTTTCTGGTTGCGGTGCGGTTGGTGGGTGGAGTCGTAGCCTCGTTCCTTGAGGGAACCTTTGGAGTGGTCTCAAAGAAACTTGGCCATGCTGTAGGACACAAGATCCGCGCCTTCCGCACCGGCCTGGATACGATGCGGTCGTTCTCCGACTTCGGCATTGCCTTGGGGCTCTCGCTGGGCATGTGGGCACTGATCACGCTGGCTTACCTAGAAACGATGCGGGCCTTTACCGCCAGTCCAGAACTGGCCGGTATGAGCCTGCCCAAGTGCATCCTGCTGCTTGCCGTCAGCGGAGGGGCGAGCGTGTTCCAATTGCCCATCCTGGGCTGGTTCACGCAGATTGGATTTGTGGCCGCGGCGATGGCCAGCTTCTTTGGTGCGGCGCCCGAGGCTTCCACCGCCTGTGCTGCCACACTGCTGCTCGTCACCTTTTTGAGCATTGTGCCGGTGGGCTTGATTTGGGCGCAGGTCGACCACGTGAGCCTGCGCAAAGTTACCGCGGAGAGCGAGCACGCAGGAGAGGAAATAGGCGACGAAGAGCCCGCCTGACCGACGCCGCAATGTGCGGGCCGAGCCTTGCGCCTGGACGTCTTATGAACCAGCGGCCGGCGATTCGGTCTCGGCCACCGGTGCTGAGGACCGGGAGAACCGGATTGTCTCAGGTCCCACGGCTCCGCCGGTGAGAAGCATGCTCATGGCCTGCTCCGTGGTTAGGTCGGTCTCGGTGACCCGGTCAAGAGGCAGCACCTGCAGGAAAGCCGAGGTCGGGTTGATGGCGTTGGGCACCAGGACCGCAGCCAGTACTGCGCCGGAGGTGGAGTCGGTGAGGACACGGGTGAGAAACCCGATGCTTTTTTGCCCGTCGATGGGAAAGTCAATCAGCACCACCCGCTGGCTGGTCTCCTTCTTACCCATCATGGAATCCACGAGTTGGCGCACCGAGGTGTAGACCTTGGCGACAACAGGCAAACGCTCCAGCACGGCTTCGAAGAGGCTGAAGGCCTGGCGGCCTATTACCAGCGAAGTGACGCGGCCCACCACGTAGAGCATCAACAGAGTGAGCACGATGGCCAGTATGGACTGCAACCACGGCTGGCTAAACCAGGCTCTGGGAAAAATGACGGCAAAAAACTGAACCACGGGCAATCCGGCCTTGGCCAGCGCACCAAGAAGAAAGCTGAAGATGAGGTAGGTAACGAACAGCGGTCCGATGGTGATGATGCCGGCCAGGATATTGCGTTGCAGGCTTCGCAGGGTTCGGGCAAGGACTGGTTTCACGCGCCTCTCCAGAATTACGTGGATATGGCTATGAGGATACGCGACCGGCTCAGGCGATTTCTTCCCGGCGCATGCGCATTCTACCGGCAACGGGCTGGGAGAACCCGCGAGGAACTGAAATCCCTTATATAGTGAAGGGAGAAGGAAGCCCATGAGCGATTCAGAGGGTATTCATTTGAACGATCCGGGCCCCCAAATACCGCGTCCAAGCGAACCGCCTTCCCGTGCATCCGGATCGCCGCTACCGATCGGAACTGGAGCCGCGCCCCCACGGATGCCGATCCAAAGCGATCCGTATCGTCAGACGACTGTCCCGAGTTTGGGACGCGCGCTGGCCTACTCATCGGCTTCTGCGCACGAGCAACCCTCAACCCTTCAGCGCGCCGTGAGTGCACTGCGCTCGGCACTGCCATTCGTCCAGCGCGTTTTGCCCCTGCTGGACGGAAATATCGGCGCCGCAGTCTCCAATGTTCTGGGCCCGCAAGCACCCCCACCTCCCCCGCCCGTCGATTTGATGCCCATCCATGACGGCCTGGCCGAGCTCCGGATGCAGTATCGCGCACTGCGCGACCAGGCCGTGGAGCAGAATGGTTCCCTGAAACGGGTGGAGGATCAACTGGAGATGGTCCGCGAAGCCACGGATCGCAATACGCTGGAACAGCAGGAACTCATGGAAGATTTGAAGGCTGTGGGCAACAAAGTGAAGATGTTTGCCCTCATGGGATTAACGCTTCTGGGGCTGTCCATCGCGGTCAATGTGTTCCTCTACCTTCAAATACGGCACATCATTCCCTAGCCTCCCAGAGGCGCTGAGACGCGCCCTCTCCGTTGCGGCCTCGCGTCCATGAAAATGCCTGTTCTTCGCCTGAAACCATTGAAATGACGTTGGCGCCTGCTTGCGTTCCGCTTGCAAAAAACGCCACCATTGGGCCTATGAGGACCTGTTTTCATGACGTCAACCGTCTTATTTCTTACGTAAATACAAATTTGCCTGTTTTTGCTCCCTAATTACGAAGTTTGTGTTGGGGGATATTGCCAGTCGTATTTTCATAGGGCTAGTATTCGGATAGTTCAAGCACACCTCCGAATAGGGTCCGGCCTCGCGCAAGCTATGCACTTGTTCCCAAGTTCAAAGAGCTTCACCAACCGGCGGCGCTTCCCGGCGTACGCAGACGGAGTATCTCGTCATGGCATGGTATGCCTACTGCATCGGCGAAAAGCAAGCATTTCCTGAAATAGCCCGTCATCGCAAACCTGTTCCGATGGAATCGGTCCTCGGAGTCAGCGGCAACCAAGTTTTTCTTTATCCTGCCAGCGACCTCGCAATTATCGTAAGCGAACACAACCCGTCAGAGCCTTTAAGCCAGAAATCCGGCGTGGACCATGCCCGAGTCATCGCCGAATGTTTCCAACATTCCACTGTGCTGCCCTTCCGGTTCGGAACCATCTTCAACGACGACGAGAGCCTGCGCAAGTCAATCCGCTCAAACCAGCGCCAGTTCATGGGCAACATCGATAAACTGCGCGGCAAGACTGAGATGCACCTGAAGATCCTTGTCGACGACGGCTGCGGCCGGGAGCTGGAGCGGCATCTGCCCGCCGAAGGCGTGGGCCGGCAATATCTGACCAACCTGCGCGAGAATGCGGCCCGGACACGCGAGCGGCAGACGCGCGCGCGCGCCGTGAGCTTCCAGATGCACCGGCTGTTTCTGCCTCTGGACGAGGACGTGAGCTGCCGCCTGAGCGAGAGCGGCAAAATGGTGCTGGACATCGCCCACCTGATCGACCGCAAGTTTGTGGAGCGGTACCAGAACAAGTTCGCCACCACCAACGCCATGATGCGGGAGTGCCAGATGCAGATCTCCGGCCCGTGGCCGCCCTACCACTTCGTCCACCGGCTCACCCGCGGAACCCACGCGCAGCCGGCCACGGCGACACCGGTTCCGGCAGCCATACCCGTTGCAACTCCGGTCGTTCGCATTCCGGAGCCGGTTCCGGCGCTGGCATAAGCCATTCACAGCAATAACCAAGAAGCCCCGGCAAGGATGCCGGGGCTTTTGTTTTCCTGGGATTCGTGGGTTTCAAGGTCTCAATAACGTGACCTGGGGCACCTGGCCATCCGTAAGCTGGAATGGATCTTACGGCGCGCTTGCGCTCTTGCGCCGGGAAAGCACAAAGGACTTGCGGCGGTTTTTCGAGGCATGGTCGATTTTCTTCCAGAAGCCCACAAAGTAGTCGACTGCCGAGATGATGGAAACCAGCACGGTAAAGTAGATGGCGGCCACGGCGATCCACTTCACCGGAATGATGAGTACCCCAAATTGCCACTCATGCCAGTGATGCGCCAGAATTGCTGAAACGACAGACACGATCTGGACGACGGTCTTCAGCTTGCCCAGGTCGCTGGCCTCGATGGTGAAGCCTTCTGAGGACGCGATGGAACGCAAGCCGGAGACCAGAAACTCTCTGCCGATGATGACCACGGCGATCCAGACCTTGACCACGTCGGGGTTATAGGCCACCAGGGCGATGAGCGCCGCGGTGACCATGATTTTGTCGGCGATGGGGTCCAGCAACATGCCCATGGTGGTGATCTGCTTGCGCTTGCG